>DATKPQ010000113.1:0-19712 GCA_035523995.1 Acetobacteraceae bacterium
GACTGAACAACAAGGCGAAACTGACCATGCGAAAATCCTACGGCTTCCGCACGTTCCACGTGACGGAAACCGCGTTGTACCATGCACTTGGCAAACTGCCGGAACCGGATGTCGCCCACAGATTCTTTTGACGAGGCTGAATAAAAGAACTGCGGCGGGATAACCGCCGCAGACAGGGAGCAATACGCCTATCCGGCGGCACCATCGGGCCGCCAGATGCTGCGAGGCGTCGAAACAAGACCTCCAATGAAAATCGAGTAAAAGCGAGCAGAGGATAGACACGCCGGCCTCGCACTCTCGGCCCAGAGTGGTCTCCCCGGATGCGACACATCTGGGAGGTTACAAATGGCACAAGCTGTCTCAAGCGCCTCTTCGGCTAAAGCTGGGAGCGTGACCCTCGGAACCAAGCTCGACAGCATTCCGTTCGGTGGCTACCACGTGGTGATCATCGCCATACTGGCCCTGGTTGGCTTCGTGGAAGGCTACGATCTGGTCATGACCGGCTCGTTGCTGCTGCTTGCGAAGCAGCCCCTCCATCTCAGCGGATCCGACATCCGGTGGCTTGCGGTTGGTCCGACCTTGATGCTGTGCATTGGTGGGTTTGTATCCTCGGCAATATCCGACCACTGGAGCCGAAAGACGGTCATGTTGATTGGCGTCATCGCCACGACATTTCTGACCCTCATGGTACCTTTGGTACAGAACGCCGAGCAGCTTATTGTACTGCGTCTATTGACCGGATTCGGAGCAGGCGGTGCGGTGTCGGCAGCATTCCCGATCGCCGCTGAGTTGATGCCGGCGCAGCACAGACGTACATATGGTGCCGTCTATGAAATGGCGTTGGCGAGCTCCTTCACTTTGGTGCCTTTCCTGGCCTTCCTGCTTGCCGATAATTCGGAAGCTTTTCGGCTTCTCGCTCTGCCGGGCGGTTTGGCGGTCACAGTGGTCCCAATCCTCGTCCATTTAGGCATACCGGAAAGCCCACGCTGGTACCTTCGCAGAGGCAATGCTGAAGCCGCCGTGGATGTTGTGAACCGGATCATCAGTCGATCTGGTAACCGGGTCCCACCCTTGACCGTTGAGGAACTCGGAGAGCCAGAGCATGGCGACAACCAGCTGCCGCCCTATTGGTCGTTGTTCGCTCATGACCAACTGCGTTGGACGTTGATCGGCATTCTGGCCGGTGTTTGCGCCGGGACGGCGTATTTCCTCATTGCAGTATTGCTCCCGAAGGCATTGTCCGATCAAGGGGCCGCCGTGAGTCTAAGTTTTGGCCTGAGTTCGCTGATCTTTTTCGCAAGCATTCCAGGCAAAGCCTTTACCGGATTCCTGATGGAGATAATTGGCCGGCGCTGGACAATTGCTTATGCGCTGGCCGGTTCAATTCCCGGCCTTTGCTTGATGCTGATGGCGCATCGCGCAGGCGAATACGCCACTCTCGTGATGGTCGCGGGATCACTGATCACGGGCTTCACCGTCCTTTCTGCGTTCACGGCGACCCGTGTTTATCTTTCCGAGCAATTCCCAACGGCACTTCGAGGCCGAGGGCACATCTTCGGTGAGTCGTTTGGGCGGCTCTTTGCCGGGGTCCTGGCTCCCTATCTGATGGAACCACACACTGGCTCGGCGACGATATTCTTCGGGACGATCCTGGTCGTCGTGTGCATTGGTGCCTTTATCCCCGTGGCGTTCGGTCGTGAAACGGTCGGTCAACTCGAAACGGTATCGGAAGGCATCCCGGCATTGGCCTGATGTCGTGATCGGAATTGGCGGCTGCCGTCAGGTTGGTGCCGGGAGAGGTCCCAAGGGGCCCTTTCCGCCGGCCGGCGGCGGCCGCCAGGATGTTTGCCAACGTTGACACCCCGCTACATTGGGGATCCCTTGGCGCCCCGCGAGCGCGGCACATAAAATCGGTTAGCCTGGCTCATCCTGCCGCCGGAAGGAATCCCGGTCATTGCCATGGTTGGGTCCTGGCGACTTGCGCTAGACGATTCCCTTGTCCCGCAACGCTTTGACCGCCGCCACATCCAGCCCAAGCCGCTCGCGCAACACTTGCTCCGTATGCTCCCCCAGCAACGGCGGCGGCAGGCGATAATCTGCTGGCGTCTCCGACAACTTCACCGGATTGGCGATCATCTTCATCGTCTCGCCGGAGCCATGCCGCATCTCCACCACCGCGCCACGTGCGATCACCTGTGGATCGGCAAACACGTCGGACAACTTGTTGATTGGCCCACAGCCGATCTTCAGAGCCTCCAGCCGATCCACCCACCAGCTCGTGGTGTGCTGCTGCATGACCGGCGTCAGCGTATCCGTCACCAACTGCCGGTGACTGACTCGCGCAGCATTGGTGGCGAAACGTTCGTCCTCCAGCAGATGTGTCAGTGCAAATGCCTCGCAGAACCGCTTGAACGTCGGGTCGTTGCCGATCGACAGCACGATGTGCCCGTCCTCGGTCGGGAACACCTGGTACGGCACGATATTCGGATGCTGGTTGCCAAGTCGCGCCGGGTTCTCGCCTGTCGCCAGATAGTTCATTCCCTGGTTCGCCAGCCACGCCACGTGCGTATCCAGCATACCGATATCGACCTGCTGGCCGATACCTGTCGCATCGCGATGCCGCAGCGCTGCAAGGATGCCGATGCAGCCATACAGCCCGGCAAACAGATCCGCCACCGGCACGCCGACCTTCTGCGGCAAACCATCCGGCTCGCCGGTCAGGCTCATCACGCCGCCCATCGCCTGGATCAGCGAATCATAACCCGGCCGAGGCGCATACGGCCCGGTCTGACCAAACCCGGTAATGGAGCAATAGATCAGCCGCGGAAACTTCGCATGCAATTGCTCGTAGCCCAGCCCGTATTTCGTCAGCGCACCGACCTTGAAATTCTCGACCAGGATATCGCAGTCCGCGATCAGGCGCAGCGCCAGGTCCTGCCCTTCCGGTTGCGCGATATCCATCGTCACGGACTGCTTGTTGCGATTCACGCCGACGAAATAAGCGCTCTCCTTGGTGTTCGGCACATAGGGCGGAGCGAAACCGCGCGTGTCGTCCCCGGCACCCGGGCGTTCGATCTTGATCACATCGGCACCGAGATCGGCCAGCATCTGCACGCAGGTCGGTCCGGCCAGCACGCGGGTGAGGTCAAATACGCGCAGGCCCGCCAGCGGGCCGGTTGGTTTGCTCATGCAATTGTCTCCGCTTGCCGGGTGCAATCATCCCGGTCCATACAGATTGTTGCTTATAGGTCGCGCACCCGCCACGGCAAAACCGGGGGGCCGGCAAACCGAACGGGAGGAAACCGCCGGCAATGCCGGACTCCGCACCAGCGCTGCGCCACGGCGACAGCATCGAAAGCCGCCGTTCCTGGATCGCCGCCGGCCTGGCACTGGCCTTGTTGTCGGTAAGCTACGGCGCCCCGCTGCCTGTCGTGGTCGGGCTGAAGCCGATCCAGGAGACGCTGGGTGCAGACCGCTCGGTCGTGGCGCTGGCGGGCGCGCTGATCTGGGTGGGCACCGGACTGGGCGGCATCGGCATGGGCTGGCTCGCCGACCGCATCGGCATTCGCGCGACCATCGCGTTCGGTGCGGTCATGTCGGCGTCCGGGCTTATCCTGTCGTCCACCGGCAGCATCTGGGCGCTGTATGTCGGGCACTTCCTGCTGATCGGTTTGCTCGGCAATGCCGCGTTCTATGCGCCGCTGCTGATCTACGTCAGCCGCTGGTTCGATCGCCGCCGGGGCACCGCCTTGGCGCTGATCTCGTCGGGGCAGTACATCGCCGGCATCGTCTGGCCTTCGATCTTCGAACGCGGCATCCAGCGGTTTGGCTGGCAGGCGACCATGGCGGGATTCGCCGTCGTAACCGTTGTGTTAATATTGCCCATCGTGCTCGTTGGGCTGAGCCCAGCGCCGGAGCCTGTGGCGATATCATTGCCGCAGGGGCCAAGGCGGGAGGCGGCAAGTGCGCTTGGCCTGCCGCTCAACGTCGTCCAGGTGCTGTTATGCGTCGCCAGCTTTCTGTGTTGCGTGCCGATGGCGCTGCCGGCGGCGCACCTGGTCGCGTTTTGCAGCGACCTGGGCATTCCCGCGACACAGGGCGCGGCGATGCTCTCGGTGATGCTGGGCTGCGCGTTCGTGTCCCGGCAGTTCTGGGGCTGGTTCGGCGATCGGTTCGGCGGTTTGCGCGCCGTCCTCGCCGGCTCCGCGTGCCAGGCGGCTGCCATCGCGTGCTTCCTGCTGACGCAGAACGAAGCCGGTCTGTTTGCCGTGGCGGCCGCGTACGGCCTGGGTTTCTCCGGTATCATTCCGTCCTACGTGTTGGCCGTACGGGAGCTGTTTCCGTCCTCGCAGGCTGCCTGGCGTGTGCCGACGCTGTTGTTCACCGGGATGAGCGGCATGGCATTCGGCAGCTGGTTCGGCGGGGCGGTGTACGACCATTTCGGTTACTACGCGCCGGCGTTCGGCTCGGGCGTGGTGTTCAATCTTGGCAACCTGGTTGTGATTGGGCTGCTGGTGTGGCGGCAGCAACGTGGAGAAGCGGAGCCTGCATTCTCGTTGCGCCGCGCGTAGCAAGGGCGGCCACGCGTGCAAGCCAGCTCAGGGCGGCAGTTGCCCGCGTCATGCGTTGTGCGAGGTCGGAACGCCGTGCGAGCGCCAGGCGCCAAAAATTGGCGAAGCGCGATACCGCCCGCAGGACCATGTCATTGCGAGAAACGTAACGACGAAGCAACCCCGCCCGATGTCCCGCTATGAGCGTGTTCGCCGCACCGGCACTGTGATGATCCGGCATCGCGGCAATCCCGCCAGCACGGACGGATCGGCCCGCGTGCTGCGCAGGTCCAGGCGGCGCAAATCGCTGAGGCCCGCCAGTGGCGACAAATCCTCCACCGGCGTGCCGGTCAGATCGAGGTACTGCAGCCCTGTCAGCCCGGCGAGCGGCCTCAGGTCGGTGACTCGCGTCCCGGAAAGATCAAGGCTGCGCAACCGCAGCATCGCCGCCAGCGGCGTCAGATCGCTCACCGCCGTGTCGCCAAGATCGAGACGCTCCAACCGCACCAGATCCGCCAAGGGCGCCGCGTCGCGCACCAGGGTTCCGGTCAAAAAACAGCCTTCCAGATCGACCAGCCCGGCCAGGGGCGCGAGATCGGCAACCGGCGTGAACGACAGATGTAAGCTTTGCAAACGAAGCATCTCGGCGACCGGCGTCACATCCATCACCCGCGAACGCGTCAGTTCCAGCCGCCGCAGGTCGCGCAACGCCGCCAGCGGTGCGATGTCGCTGACCAGCGTATGGCTGAGCACCAGCCGTCGAAGTGCAGTGAAGACGGCAAGTGGCCGCAGATCGCCGATGCGGGCACGCTCCAGCCGCAGTTCCGTCACGTCCGGTACCCAGGATGTAGGCGGCGTTTGACCCGCAAGGATCAGCTTCACCAAGGCGTCATGGTCAACGCAGGTCATTCAGGCAGCCGGCTTTGGTCTTGCGTATGCTCGGCGCGGCGCGACATCACTACAGGCTTGCGTGGCCAGACCCGGTGCTGACGGTTCCCAGGTGTCTACCGCCACCTACAGGCTGAACCTTTCGCCCAGGTACACGCGCCGCACGTCCTTGTGCGCCACTACCTCGTGCGGCCGGCCCTCCATCAGCACCTGGCCGTCGTGCATGATGTAGGCCCGATCGATGATCTCCAGAGTTTCGCGTACATTATGATCGGTGATCAGCACGCCGATGCCGCGGTCCTTCAAATGTCCCACCAGCTCGCGGATCTCGTTCACCGCGATCGGGTCGATGCCCGCCAGCGGCTCGTCGAGCAAGATGTAGGACGGCTGGGTGGCCAGCGCGCGGGCGATCTCGACGCGGCGCCGCTCGCCGCCGGACAGCGCCAGAGCGGGTGTGCGGCGCAAATGGGCAATGCCGAACTCCACCAGCAGCTCGTCGCACATCGTGTCGCGCACATCCGAATCCGATTCCACCACCTCTAGTGCGGCCTTGATATTCTGCTCCACGTTCAGGCCGCGGAACACGCTGGCTTCCTGCGGCAGGTAGCCGATCCCCAGGCGGGCGCGGCGATACATCGGCAGCGAGGTGATGTCGGCGTTATCGAGACTGATCGATCCGGTGTCGGGCTTCACCAGCCCGGTAATCATGTAGAAGGTGGTGGTCTTTCCTGCGCCATTCGGCCCCAACAGGCCGACCACCTCGCCGCGCTTCACGTCGATCGAGACGTTCCGGACCACCGGCCGCTTCTTGTAGGTCTTGCCCACGCCGCGCGCCGCCAAACCGCCCGTGCCGAGCAAGACTCGCAGTTCGGGGCCGGAGCGTTCAGCGCTGCGGTGCGGCGCCGCGGCGGTGCTCATGGCTGCTTCCCGGTTGCTGCCGGCGGTTTGCCGGTGTGCCGCGGCGGCGTACCGGCGCCAGCCGTCGTCGAGGGCGGCGCCAGCCCCTGGTTGGACTGGTCGTTCGGCACCAGCAGGCCCTGCACGCGCCGGTCGTTGGCTGCGAGCAAGCGTGAGATGCCGGTCTTCATGTTGACGATTGCCTCCGATCCATTGAGTTGGTTCTGGCCCCGCGTGATACGAACGTTGCCTGCCACCCGCGCGATGCCGCTATCCGGCACATAGACCGCCCGATCCCCGGTGACCGTGTCGGTGACGGTACGCACCAGCACGTGACCGAATACGTCGACTTTCTGCAGCTTGCCGGAACTCAGCAACGGATCGTTCGGCGCGTTGGCGGGTGCGCCAGGATGATCGGCCACCGGCGTTGCCGGTGGCGCTCCTGGTCCAGGTGCGGGCTGGCCAGCCGTGGTGTAGGCCACCAGCACATCCCCCTGCAGCCGGCGACCGTCATTGGTTATCACGACCGCATCGCCGCGCGCCACCGCCATGTGGCGCTGCGACCAGTATTCCAGGTCGTCGCGGGCCGTGAGCACGTCGTTCGGGGTGGTCAGGCGGAGGTTCTTGCCGGTGACCACAAGGACCGCCTGGTCCAGGTCATAGGTTGCCTGGTCTCCCCAGACCTGGTCGGTCTGGGTGAAGATGTGGACATGGCCATCGGCCTGAACACGATAGACCTCGTTGCCGCCGGTATCCGTGTCGTCGACGCCCGATTGCGAGGACTGCGGCCCGGGAGGTGCCGGTTGCCCCTGCGCCACGGCGGGATGGCTGCCATCGGACGTGGCGCCAGCCTTCTTGCGGTACCAGGCGATCAGCCGGTCGGCGACAACCGTGACGTTGCCCCGGACCGCCGTGGCGTTGCCGGTGGCGACCACCTCCTGCTGTTGCTGCAGCCACTCGATGCCGCCTTTGGCCGTGATGTCGATTGGGCCGCCATGCGCCAGGTCGATCTGCTGCGCCGCCGCTTGCCCGGTGCCAACGAGCATTCCGGCCATCATCAGCCATGCCCCACCCGTCCAGGCGCGGCCTTGGCGAAGCCATCGCCTCACCGCGACGCCTCGTCTGGCAGTTGTGCAATGCGCGGCGGTGGGGGCGCCGCACCGGTTGGCGGTGCGGCGAGGGCAGCAGTACCAACTGTTGCGCCGTTCAGCACCAGGTGCGCCGGGCCGCCGAACTGGATATTTGCTCCCTTGTCCACGATGGTGAAGCCCTTCGAGTCCAGCTTCCCGAAGGGGCCCTCCGCATGCACCGGCTGGCCACCGGCAGCCGCGCCGTCCTTCAGGTCGATCGCGGCGCTGGCGGTGACCATCGTTGTGCCGTCATCGCGGTACAGCGTCACGTCGTGCGACAGGTCCAGCTCGTTCAGATGCCGCATGAACACGCCATCCTTGGAGTGCAGCATCAGCCAGGTGCCGTCCTGCAACGTGATGTCGCCCGCCGGTTTGGTGAGGTTGACGCGCTCCGGCCCGTCCTGCTGCGCCGTCGACGCGGTGAGCGTGTAGGGCCGGCCCTTGTCGTCGATCCCGTGATAGCGCGCGTCGATCAACTCGCCGCCCTGTACTTCAGCACTCATCTGCTTGAATGCCGCGCGGGCTTCCTCCGCGGCACGGTTGAACTCGGGCCACAGCGCGATGGTGGAAAGCAGCCCCAGAGCGAGCGCCGGCAGCAGGAATTTGGTGGCGGTGATCGCGAAATGCCGGCGCGCGAGGTGGCGCCGCGTCGGCGGGCGGCGCATCCGGGCGGCGGTTGCGGCGATCAGTTTGGCGCCGGGGCGCCGGTCGGTGACGGTCGTGCTCATGCCAGGCCCGCCCGCAGCAGGTCGTGGATGTGCAGGATGCCGAGCGGGCGGTTGGCCGGGTCGACAACGAACAAGGCGGTGATCGGGCGTTCGCGGGCGTTCATGACGTGCAGGGCCTCGGCAGCGAGCGCTTCCGGGCCGATGGTCCGGGGGGACACGGTCATGATCTCGCCCAGCTGGCGCAAGAGCAAATCCGGTCCCATCGCGCGGCGCAGGTCGCCGTCGGTGACGATGCCGACCAGCTTGCCGTCCGGACCCTGTACCCCGAGGCAGCCGAACCGCTTCTCGGTCATCAGCAGCAGGGCGCGGTCCATGGGCATGTCGCGCGCGCCGAGCGGCATGGCGGCGCCGGTGTGCATCAGTTCGCGCACGCGGCGCAGCCGGGCGCCGAGCTTGCCGCCCGGATGGAAACGGCCGAAATCGGCGGCGGTGAAGCCGCGGCGGGTGAACAAGGCGACCGCCAGAGCGTCGCCCAGGGCCATCTGCATGGTGGTGGACGTGGTCGGCGCCAGCCCCATGGGGCAGGCCTCGGGCGCGGTGGGCAGCAGCAGCGCCACATCGGCCGCGGTCGCGAGGGCAGAGCATGCGCGGGCGGTGATCGCCACCAGCGGCAGGGCGAATCGGCGGGTATGGGCGACGAGATCCGCGAGTTCCGCCGTTTCCCCCGAATTGGACAGCGCCAGCACGCCATCGCCGGCGACGATCATGCCGAGGTCGCCGTGGGACGCCTCCGCCGGATGAACGAACAACGCCGGGGTGCCGGTGGAGGCCAGCGTGGCGGCGATCTTGCGGGCAACGTGGCCCGACTTGCCCATGCCGGAGACCACCACTCGGCCGGAAATTCCGCCCAGCGACTCGACCGCGCGGGCAAAATCGTCATTCAGCGCGGCTGCGAGTGCACGGAGCGCAGACGCTTCGGTGGCAAGGACCGTGCGTGCAACGTCCAGATCGGACCTGCCTGGAACGACGGCAACAGCGGCGGTCATGCGAGGTTAAGCCCCCAGGTGTTGCACTGCGGCGATCTCTATGGCCCCCGATGGCAGCCAGGGTCAACCACGCCGACATTGCGAAGCGTTACTGCTGTTGTCGAACATGTGAGGCTCGCACGACTTGCAATGACTGAATCGCCGCAAGTCGTGCCGAGTTATTGCGCTGGTGTAGTGCTGTCCGCGTGATCCATGCGTGAGCGGGCAATGCCGAGCCATTACGCGGAAGCCGCCCAACGCCGCTCGGATGACTGGGCAAAAGCTATCCAGAGGGGCCCGTGCCAGAGGGGCCCGTGCCAGAGGGGCCCGTGCCAGGGAGGCGGGCCGTTACGCGCGCCGACGTAAGGCCTCCATGTGCGGCGGCATGAAGCCGTGGTGCGGTAAACGGCAAGCATTGCCGGGCTGGCTGCGCCGCGATCAAGGAACGTTCGCAACGCCCATCACGCGGCAGGAACCTGGGCGGATCGCTTTGGCGGCTTGGCCGCCGGCGGCGGACTCTTCTGCCGGTAGCCGCACCAGGGGGCAGCGACGCAATGCCAGCATTCCGGCAGCCGAGCCTTGCAGACGTAGCGGCCGTGCAGGATCAGCCAGTGATGCGCGTCGCGCAGCATGTCCGCCGGGACGCGGCGGATCAGCGCGTCCTCCACCTCCCGCGGCGTCTTGCCGGGAGCAATGCCGGTGCGATTGCCGAGGCGGAAGATATGGGTATCGACTGCCATCGTGCTTTCGCCGAACGCGACGTTCAGGACCACGTTGGCGGTCTTGCGGCCGACGCCGGGCAATTTCTCCAGCGCCTCGCGGTCGCGCGGCACTTTCCCTTCGAATTGCTCCACCAGGATACGCGACAGCTCCACCACGTTGCGCGCCTTACCCTGCCACAGGCCGATCGAACGGATGTGTCGTGCGACGCCCTCCACACCGAGCTGGACCATCGCTTCGGCGGTGTTGGCCTCGGCGTACAGGGCGGCCGTGGCACGGTTCACGGACGCATCCGTGGCCTGGGCGGACAGGACGACGGCGACCAGCAGGGTGTAGGGATCGACGTAGTCCAGTTCGCTGCGCGGATTGGGGTTGGCCGTGGCGAGCGCCGCCAGGAACTGACGCACGTCGTCGAGCGACATGGTGCGATAGTGGCGCGGTGTCTTCTTGGCAGGGCGCGGTCCTGTCGGCATGGGAACGAGACTGGCGCGGACGCCGAGTCGAAGGCAAGCGGGTTGGTCAGCAAATGGCGGCTGTGGGCGAACAGTTTCGCAGCATATCGTCTGGGGCAGCGCTGGAGGCAATTCCCAAGCCCATCAAGCCGGATGGCGGCTGATGCGCCCAAATACCAGCACGAAAATCATAGTCGACCGCGGTTGCGGAATTCTGGGAGCGCTTCGCGTTCCGCGTCCCTTGCGTGCGGGCGGAAGAGAGCAGACCTGCCGAGCACCAGGGCGTCGCGGATGTCGACCATCTGCACCGGGTGCGACCCAGAGAAGGCGTAGACCCGGCCCGTCGTCGGACCGATGACCCGAATCGGGGCTGCTTGCTGATAGTGCAGCGCCGTGAGGCCGCCGGGGCTTGTTGCAGCCGGCGGCGGCTGCGTGCTGGGAGCCAAGGTCGCCGCACTGGGAGCCGGCCTATGCGTCCGGGGTGGAGGGGGCGGACGGAGCGCCAGGCGTCGACTGCCGCAGCACATCTTCGTCTCCTTTCGGGAATTGGGCGAAGGGGTCGACGAGCGGCGCGGTTCCGCCGAGCCGCTCAAGCAGGCAGGCGCCGCCCGAGAGCGCCAGCCAGGCCATCACAGATGGAATCGGGCTTTGAACAACGAACAAGGTGGCGGGGGCGGCGACGAATAAGCTCAGGCAGTTGAAGCAGTCCGCCAGGTTGCCGAGCCACCCGGTCCCGAGCGCGCGGCGGAGGCGAACCACAATCTCGCCTGGTCCGTCCTCCGCGGCCAGCAGGTGGGTCACGCGCCAGGTTGCCAGCACCGCCAGAGCGAACCGGGCGATAAGATCGGCTGGCAACACGTTACGGCCCTCGTCGGAACCGCCTGGCCTCAAGGCCCGCAAATGCAGAAGGTCAGCCGATTCGGATCCGACGGGTGGTTGATAACGCCGGTCGTCAGAAGCGGTGTCGTGGTGAGCGTCACGGTGTAAGAGCACGGGCCGCTGGTGATCGTCTGGTCGATCGATCCGTAGCCGCCGCGCGCGTCGATGGTGACCGTGGCGGGCGGCGTCGCAGTTGGCAACAGGCTGATGGGCGTGGCCAGCGCGCAGCTTGTGATCTCGAGCGAGAACGGGCTCATCTCCTCATGGTCCACCGAGAACAGGATGGTGACGTCCGAGGTGATGGGCGTGCAGCAGCCCGCCGAGCCACTGAGGAATTGCTGGAAGTAAAGCTCATTGACCTCGGCATTGTTATTGAGCCGGATCAGGACCGGGGTTTGCTGATAATCGGGCGGGGATGCGCTGGTGGTGCGGGTTGCCTCGAAGGTGAACGTCACATTCACGCCGTTGAGCGTAGCGCTTGCAGGGATCGGGGCGCCGATATCGGTGAGCGCGAAGCCCGTGTTGGGGTTCTGCCCGAGCTGGATCGTCTCGCTGTTGAAGTCCATGAAACCGCTGAAGAAACCCGCGTAGGTATTCTGATAGACCTGGATCCAGCCGGTGGTTGCATCGGGCCACACATAGACCTGGGGCGGATACCATGGATCGCCGACGCCGGGTGCCGGACGGACGGCAGGAGAGGTGGTGATCGGGAACGGCACGTCGCCGCTGTTGCAGACGAACACCGCGCCGCCGCTGGTAAGGACGCTGGTCGACGTTGCGTTTCCGGATGCGTCCTTGTCCGGCCACATCTGGGCTGGCAAGCCTGCGACCTGGAACGGGTTCGAATTCAGCATGCCATCGACGACCGGCGTCGCAGCGCCGCCGTTCGCCGCGTATTGGAAGCGATACATCATCGCAGCGCCCGGCGTGATCGATGATGTCGCGGCACAGAAGCCGGTCAACTGAAGGTTGTCGTAGAAGGCATATCCGACGCCGCCGGCGCCGCTGCGTGCGACTGTGGTGCGTCCGGTGGCGTCGATGTCCGAGGTCACGAGGATGTAGCCGATGTTGGTCCATTCCGGTGCCTGGATGGCCGGGTTCGGGCAGACGCAGAGGCAGAATTCGAAGCAGACCAGCGAGCCGACCCAGCCGCAGACCTGGAAGCAATACGGTTCGAAACCCAGCCGGGCGACCAAAGCGCCATAGGCCTTGGCATCATGCGCGGCAACCGCCTGGACCAGCGACGCCGCAATCCGCGGCTGGGCGGCCAGTGCCTTGGCGGCCAGCGCAAACTCGCGCGCCTCGGCGACTGCATAGGCGCCGGCCAGCACCGGCACCGGGCGTTGACACAATTCGCGGCAGACCCACGTCGTGCGCCAGACGCAGATGAGACGGCAGATGATCTCGCACTGGCCCTGGAAACCCTGGCCGAGCGCCTGCTGGGCTTCCTCGCAGAGAAGTTCGATGGCGGCGTTGCCCAACTGTTCGAGCCCGGCGCGATTGGTAAAAGACTCAAGCGCGCGGGCGGCCTTGGCGACGTCGGCTGCCGGATCGGTCGGCACCTGGCCTCGCGGCCCGCACACGATCTCGCAGATCCGCTCGTAACGGATCGAGCAGATCCAGCGGCAGATGAGGTGGCAGAAGGCTTCCAGCTCGTTCTCCGCCAGAATGCGATGGTAGGTGTCGGAATCGCCACAAGCGACGGCGTCGACCAACCGGCGGACGACGCTTTCATGCCGTCCGAGTGTGACCAGCGCGCCGGCGAAGGCGGGCAACGCGGGAAGCTCGACGTCGGGTCTGGGAGGGCCGCAAACCTCGACACAGCGCAGCGCGCACAACTTGATGCGCAGCCACTCGCAGATCAGTTCGCAATAGGGATAAAGCTCCAGGCGATCGAGCACCCAGCGAACGGCCTCGCCGTCCTCGGCCTCGAAGGCCGCAACCACTGCGGCGAACGCGCCGGCATCCCTGGCCAGCCGCGCCACGGCATCGGATTGCGCCGAAAGGCGTGCGGATGCCGCCTGAATCGAATTTGAGTCGAGCATGTTCGAATCTCCTCCCAATCGCCTCAAACGCAAAGGTTTGCGGCCAAGGCGGTGATTTGAGCCTGGTGGCAAGGAATGATCGCGAGTCGATTTTTAAAGATCGCTCCACAAAGTATCTGTGAGCCAAATCACAGTTTAATAAGATTCTTGACCACCTTCAAAATTAGAAGATTTGGCATCATTGCCAGGCCCGGCATTTCCGTCGTGCATGACCCGTGTCGCGCGATCGGTATCATGCCGGCCCTTGCGGTACTTGAGCTCTGCGGACGAATAAGCTCTGCAGACGAACCTGTGGATGGCAGGCCACCGGCCTTCGCCGGTGGGTGCTTCCGCTGCCATGACAAATTCCGCATGACCGCGCCATCAAACCGGAGCGCTGATGTCCTACCAAGCCTTACGGCATAAGGGAGGCTCCCCGCGCAACGAGTGGCAGTGAAGTCATTGAGTGACGCGGAACGTGCCGCAGCGCATCGATCACATCCAGGGATCAAATCTATATATTTGCCCGCGGCCGAATATCGGCGGCTGCGCCGGGGAATGCGCGTGTGGCCAGCCTCCTGAACTGCGTGGCCGGCAGAGCCGGGCGCATGCCTTGGCAAGCGGTACCGCCGGATGTGCCAGACGCCATCCGACCTCGCACATTCCTGTCTTGCGGCGGCACCACCTCACGCTACATCCTCATAATGCCAGCCCCCCACTCCTCCGACGGCGAGCTCTTGTTCGAGGCGGTGATCGTTCCCCACCGCAGCCTGACCCCACGTGGCCTGGCCATATTGCTCTGCGCCATTACCGGCATGGTCGGCCTGACAGCCCTCAGGTTCTGGCTGATCGGCGCCTGGCCGGTCGCCGCCTTCTCTGTCGTGGAAGTCGGTCTCGCGATCTGGCTGATCTGGCTCAACACGCGCAGTGCGCGCGCCAGCGAACTGGTTTTGCTGTCGGAAGATGGCATCCGCATCATCCGCACCGACCCGAAAGGCCGGCGACAGGAACGCCACCTCAGCACCGCCTGGCTGAACGTGGTGGTGGAAGAAACCCCAGGCCGCGTCCCCCGCGTGATCCTGGCCGCCCGCAATATCCGTGAAGAGATCGGCACCGTCCTCGGCGAGGCGCCCAAGCGTGACCTCGCCGCCGCGCTCAGTGCTGCCCTCTACAGCGCCCGCAACCCGGTCTTTGAGAATTCACAACTACGAGATTAGCTTGGCGAATCGGCCGGGCCCATCGACTTGATCAGCTCGAACACCCGCTTGCGCACCGCCGGGTCGGTGATCCGATAGTAGGCGCGGACCAACTCCAGCGTCTCCCGCCGACTCAGCGTATCGTCGCCGAAGCCCTCGGACCGTTCGGTAAATCCACCCACCCGCCTGCTCATCGGCGGCTCAAGCGAATTGGCCAGGCTGTCCGGCAAGTCATCGAAAAAGAAGCTGATCGGCACGTCCAGCACACGCGACAGATCGAACAGCCGCGAGGCGCCGACACGGTTCACGCCGCGTTCATATTTCTGCACCTGCTGGAAGGTGAGCCCCAGCGCTTCGCCCAAGCGCTCCTGCGACATGCCCAACAAGGTGCGGCGCAGGCGGATACGCGACCCCACATGCACATCAATTGGACTCGGCCGGCCTTCACGATCTGTTCCTGCGATTTGCTCGGCGCGTGACATCCGCGCATCCCCTTTCGGTTCTTCCCACATCGGTACACTCATGGTCCTGCACCTGCAACCGTGCGGGATTTCCCGCGGACTTCAAGGCTGTTTCTAACCGGACAACCGCGAATTGTCAAGCATTCGGATAAATTTCTGCGCTCAGGACATATTCACGATGATAGTCTGATTATTTCTACATACCGCGGCGTTCAACGCGTGTCCCGCGCCACCTGCCGGGCGCCAACAACCCGAGCGCCAAAACCACCGCCGAGAACAAAAACGGAATCCAAAGCCCAAACCGCGCAAACAGGGTGGGTGGCAGTGCAGGCGGCAGAGCGACGACCAGGAAGTCGGGAATCGCACGCGGAATCCGCCCCAGTTCGTGCCCGCGCGCATCGAATGCCGCCGTGATGCCCGTATTCGTAGCGCGCAGCAGCGGCAGGCCTTCTTCCACGGCCCGCATCCGTGCCGCCTGGAGAGCCTGCCGCGGGCCAGAGGAATTGCCGAACCAGGCATCGTTGCTGATGTTGACGAGCCAGGCCGGGCGATCATTCGGATCGACAACCTCGCCCGGAAAAATCGCCTCGTAGCAGATCAGCGGACCCACGGAGGGCAAGCCGGGGACATGCAGGGTACGGGGCCCGGGGCCGCGCGCGAATCCGCCGCCGGGGACGACCTGGATGCCGAGCGGGAACCAATCCGGCTGATATTCGCCGAAGGGCACCAGGTGCCACTTGTCGTAGATTGCGGCGACCGTACCGGAATCGGTGAGGGCGAGTAGGCTGTTGCGTGGACGATTTTCGCGGTCGTAGCGGACCGTACCGATCAGGGCCGGCACACCACCGGTTGCCTGCATGATCAGTTGGCGTGCCCGCTCGTCCTGGCCCAGCAGTCCCGGGAAGGCGGTTTCCGGCCAGACCACCACGGCGGGACCCGGGCCCGCGCGCGCCATGCCCTCGCGAGTCAGGGCCAGGTAGCGTTCGAAGATCGTGACCGCCAGGCGGAAATCGAATTTCTGGCCCTCGGCGACGTTGCCTTGCACCAACACGACCTTCACGCCCGGTGCCGGCGGCATCGGCTGGTTTAAACGAACGATGCCTGCCCCTGCCCAGGCGGCCATCGTGATGCCGCCGGCGATGATCCAGCGGCGGCCCAGGGCGGGCGTCAGTGCGAGCAATACCGTGACCAGGGTCAGTCCGTGGATGCTGACCCAGGCAGCGGGCTGGATGAACATGCCGCCGAGCCGGTCGGGAAACTCCCAGACGCTACCGAGCAAGTTCCAGGGGAAGCCGGTGGCCACGAACTGTCGGGCAAGGTCGCCCAGTACCCAGGCGCCGGCCAGGGCGAAGGCGCGCGGCCAACCGGGACGAGCGAACCGCGCCACCCAGGCCGCGGCCGCAATGAACAAGGCAAGGGTGGCGGAGAGGGCAGGGACGGCAATGGGGACGAACCACCAAAAGCGAGCCGCCTCGATCAGAATGGCCTCGGTGATCCAGTAGAGGCCGATCAGGTTCAAGCCGAATCCGAACCACCAGCCGCGCCGGGCCGCCACCGCGGGACGCGGCGCAGCGTCCAGCAAGGTCAGCAGACCCGGGAAGGAAACCAGGAGAACAGGCAGGACGTACAACGGCGGCAATGCCAGCGCGGCAAGCAGGCCCAGGCCGAGGGCCGCGAGGTCGGCACGAAAGCCGCGCAGCGCAGCGAGGCAAGCCAACAAGCGGGAGGGACGGAGACAACCCCCCCTTCCCTTGTGAGAGGGGGATGGGGGCAGGGGCCCATCGCTACCAACCGGTTCGCGAGGCGCTGCTTCCCCCCAACCCCCTCCCACAGAGGGAGGGGGAGTCCCTTCCGTCATGCCTGCCTCATCTCCCGCTCGTGGTCTTTCTCAGGACCAGCCGCATCATTCCAGCGCGTCGCGCAACTGGCGCTCGTAGTGGCGATAGTATTTATCGGTGACCAGGTCCGTTTTTACCACCACCGCGACGTCGGTCGTGTTGAACTGCCGGTCGATCACCGCGCCATCGCCGACGAAGCCGCCCAGACGCAGATAGCCTTTGATCAGCGGCGGCATTTGCACCAGCGCCCGCCTCGTGTCGACTGCTTCAGGCCGCAACCGCCGCATCTCCACGAACCGGTGCGGCAAGGCACGCGGGCGCAACGCGGGCGGCGCCAGGTGATTCTGATAAAGATAGGTGAGTTCCGTCGCCAGAGCGTCGGGATCGGTGCCCGGCAGGCTGGCGCAGCCGAACATCAGGTCGATCTGGTAATGGAACACGTAGGCCGCGATACCGCGCCACAGAAGCTGCATCGCGACCCGGTTGCGGTAGGCCAAATCGACACACGAACGCCCGAGTTCCAGGATTCGCCCGGGAAAGTCCAGGATCGGCGCGATGTCGTATTCGTCCGCCGAATAGAACCGCCCGAGTTGCGCGGCAGCGTCCTGCTTGATCAGCCGGTAGGTGCCGACGACGCCGTCGGCGCCGGAATCGATCGCATGATCCACCACGATCAGATGGTCGGCCACGGCATCGAAGCGATCGCGGTCGCGGCCGGTGCGCGCGGTCTCGTCGTCGGCGGTGGCGCCCAGCTCGCGATAGAACACGCGGTAGCGGAGCGACTGCACGGCGTCACGTTCGGCGGGCGTGGCGGCGATGCGCACCCCCAGATTGCCAGCCCGTAATTCCGGGAACGGCAAGCTCGATTCCGCCCGGCCGAGTCGTTGCTCGATCGTCACCGTGTCACCCCGCGCTCGGCCGTCTCGCCGATGCTGGCAGTCACCCGTGGCGTGGCCCGCTTCGGCTTCGGTGCCGCCGGCGCCACCGCTGCCTGCGCCCGTGCCTGGTTCGCCGTTCGCCGGCCAAACAATTCCAGCCGCAGGGAGACCAGGTCGAATCCCAGACGGGCAGCGACGGCGTGCATCAATTGCTCATGCTCGGCATCCTGGAACTCGATGACTTTGCCGGTATCCACGTCGATCAGATGGTAATGGTGGCCATGCTCCGTCGGTTCGTAACGGGCGCGGCCGCCACCGAAATCCCGCCGCTCGAGAATGCCCTTCTCCTCCAGCAACCGCACCGTGCGGTACACGGTCGCAATCGAGATGTGCGAATCGAGCGCTGAGGCGCGGCGATACAACTCCTCGACATCCGGATGATCGGCCGCTTCGGACAGGACACGCGCGATCACCCGCCGCTGGCCGGTCATCTTCAGACCCCGCTCGATGCACAGGCGCTCGATACGCGATTCCATCCGGTCCCTTGCGATTTCGTGCCCGTCAGCCGATCCGGCGCAATCACCCTGTGCCACAAGGGGGCGCGACGCAAGGGCCAACCTGTGCGGCGCAGCCGCCGCCGCTTCGCCTGCCGATTCCGGCCGCCCGTCCAATGGAGCGAGGATGACAGTATCGTGTCACTCGGCCGCCGCGCCTGCAGGCAATCTGCCGGACCAGCTCCCTGCGACCTTTTGCGCCGCGTGCGTACGCGCTGCCGCGGAGCCGGGTTCAGGCCCGCCGCTTGGTTCCCAACCCGCTCTGCTTGGCCAGCGAGGAGCGGTGCTTGGCGTAGTTCGGCGCCACCATTGGATAGTCCGGCGGCAGGCCCCAGCGTTCCCGATATTGCTCTGGTGTCATGCTATAGGCGGTTTTCAGATGCCGCTTGAGCATCTTCAATTTCTTCCCGTCCTCCAGGCAGACAATATGGTCCTCGAACACCGATTTCCGTGGCGGAACGGCCGGCTGCGGGCGATCCGGCGCGGCCGCTTCTTTTCCAACACCGGCAAGTGTCTTATAGACTTGCTGAATCAACACCGGCAGGCCATCGGCCGGCACTGCATTGTGCGCGACATGAGCAGCGACGATCTGGGCGGTCAATCCAAGCACACTAGTGTCTGCCGCGTTTTCGGCCATTGGGCTCCCTTTCCTTGGCGGAAGACTGCCATCATATACGGTTGGAAACAGCCAATTCGCAACGGTTATTTGGCATGATCGGAAAGCCGACAGTATCATGACAATAGCGCAAGATGCCGACCATGTATTGGACATCACCGGCGAGGTCTGCCCGATGACCTTCGTGCGGACCCGTCTGGCGCTGGACCGGATGGCGCGTGGCCAGGTGCTGCTGGTGCGGCTCAAGGGCGAGGAGCCATTGCGTAACGTGCCGCGCACCGCAGCCGAGCAAGGTCATGCGGTGCTTTCGGTGGAAACGCGCGCCGACGGCGTTTCCGAGATACGGCTGCGCCGCGGCTTGTAGCCGACAGCAGGGTTGTGGCCGGTATTGAGACGCCCGGTCACGCGGCGCCGTGCATCGTGTCGGCGAGCCGACTCGGCCGCCCGTTGATCTCCGTCGGTCTCCGCTTGCCCGGCCGGGTTCGGCGGCGGGCTCTGCTTCAAGCGCCTCGCCGCATGCGTCGTCACCGCATGATCCATCACGTCGGCCGCCGCATCCAGCGTGGCCGCGAAGGTCCGGGTCTGCGGGATGCGATCGTCGGCCTTGCTCAGCGCCGCATCGCCGGGCGCGGTCGGATACGCCTGGATCGCAGTGCTGAGCCTGCGCCGAATTTTGCCCATGCGGCGTAGGTCGCTGATCCGGCATCGGTCTTTGCCGGCGGCGGAATGGCCGCGGCGGTCGGCATCGTCTCCGCCGCATCGGCCACGCATGGCGCCTGCTGCGCCCGCTGTCTAAGTGTCCGTCCGGGAGGTTCGCGAGTCTTTAGAGTCACTTAGGGTCGGGGGCTTGAACCCATTGAATCGGCGCGATTCTATTGCCGGCACCGATTCGCGAGGTGCCGTGTGTGGACGACCGATAACCGTGACCGATATGAC
>DATKPQ010000114.1:0-35595 GCA_035523995.1 Acetobacteraceae bacterium
AATTCTGCATTTTTTTGCGACGAGGCGGAATTTCCCGGACCTTGCTTACGTCCATCCCGTCATTGCTTGTGTAGGAGACTGCATGTTTGGCCAGATCGCATTGTCCCGGCGCCAGGCCATCAAGGTCGTGGCCTCGGGAACAGGACTTGCCGCGCTTCAGTCGCAGCGTGCTGGTGCCGAGCAGAAGTTAGCGAAATTGGATGCGCGCTATCAGGAACATCCGAATGGTGCGCAACACTGTGCATTATGCGAGTACTACATCGCGCCGGTGGCCTGTAAACTGGTGCGCGGAGAGGTCAGCCCAAACGGTTGGTGCAGCTTCTTCCATTCCGCTTCTGGCTAGGGCGGAGAACAGTACAGATGTCGTTGATGGCCGGCCTGCGCCCATAGGCGCTAACTTAAGCGGGCAGGTCTGCAGGGCAGCATCTATGCTACCTCCGCTTCCTCTCCTGTCTCCGCTTCCTCCTCGCATAAAAGCCAGCAGCCAGCCTCACAAGCGCTACGGGATCAAGCACGGTCGAGCGAACGCCGCAGCGACACAGTCTGCGGGCGGCTGGCTTATTATCAGGAGAGGAAGCGGAGGCAGGAGAGGACGTGGAGATGATCTTCATCCTGTGCAGATCGGGCAACGATTGGAAAGGCCAATCCAGGAAACAAGGCCACATGCATGGATTTTTTTCCGACCGATGCCAGGCTCGACTCGCTAAGTTAGCGCGCATGGGCCTGCGCCGGCCATGACACGGTACGCACGACCGCTGCGCCAATTGGAGCACTTTGCCTCAAGCCTTTAGTAAAGCCGTTTCGTCGCCAGCGCCGCGCCCTCCGCTAGCGTCCTCAGCTTCGCCCACGCGATCTCCGGATGCACGCGGCCGCCAAGCCCGCAATCCGTGCCTGCGAGCACGTTCTCCCGTCCCACCAGCTTCGCGAACCGCTCGATCCGGTCCGCCACCAGCTCCGGATGTTCCACCACGTTGGTCGCGTGGCTGACGACGCCGGGGATCAACATCTTTCCGTCCGGCAGCTTCACATTCTCCCAGACGCGCCATTCATGTTCGTGCCGCACGTTCCCAGCCTCAAACGAATAGCCCTGCGCGTTGATCGCCAGCATGACATCGACAATGTCCTGCATCGGAATGTCAGTGACGTGCGGGCCATGCCAGCTTCCCCAGCACAGATGGAAGCGGATGCGGTCCTGCGGCAGGCCCTTGATCGCGTAGTTCAGCGCCTCCACGCGAATCATGGTGAATTTGCGATAGTCCTCGACCGTCGGCGCCGGATTGATCATGTCCCAGTTCTCGGCGATGCCGGGATCGTCGATCTGCAAGACCAGCCCAGCGTCGATGATCGCCCGGTATTCCTCGCGCATCGCGTCGGCGCAGGCGTAGATGAATTCCTCCTCGGACTGGTAATATTCGTTGCCGATGCGCGAGCATGCGCCGGGGCCGATCGACGTCATGAAGCCTTCGTTGTAGCCGGACGCGGCGAGGCCCGCTTTGAAATGCGCGATGTCGGCGGCGATCGCGTCCTGGCCAGTATAGGTCAACTTGCCGATGCAGACCGGCAGCCGCATGCCGGGACCGCCGCGGTTGGACGACACGCCCGACTCCGGATCGGCATAGGCGGCAGGAAACAAGTTGCGGTCGCGCCGATCGGGGAAGGCGGTCAGCACCACCTCGCCCTCTTTCCGCCGTTGCGAGGGCATGCGGTACATGAACTCGCCTACGCGCAATCCGCCAAGGCGCTGGAACGAATAGCTCCACCATGCACCATAATTGATTTTCTGGCCCATCTCCTTGCCGTATTCGCCATCGCCGGGCACGGTGATGCCACTGTTCTTCTGCCGCTGCACCACATCTTGCTCGGCGGCGGCCAGGCGTTGCTGATAGCCGGCCTCGTCCTTTGTTTCGCCGTCCTGGCGCGCGCGGTTCAGTTCGATCAAATCGTCCGGCCGCGGCAAGCTTCCCGCATGGGTCGTCAAAATCTCCCGTGTACTGCTCTTCATGGTGCATTTCTCCCGTATTGGCGTTCGAGCGTAGCGCAGGGATTGCGTTCAGTGAAGCTTCGGATCGTTCAGGCCGCCTGTGCCTGAATCGCAGCGGCGCTTGAACCGAGCACCTCCCGAATCCTCGGAATCACCGCTTCTCCGAACCCACGCATGGATTGTTCCACCATGTCGTACGGCATCGCCCCGAGCTTGAAAATCAGTGTCAGCCCCATCGGGTCCAGTTGCGCAGCAAGGCGCAACACGGTCTCCGCCACGGTTTCGGGCCCACCCACAATCACCATGTCGTTCGCTACGATCTCATCGAAGCTCATCGCGTGCAGCATCGGTGCCTGGCGGCGCCAGAAATCATAACTGTCCGGCAGCCGGCCGCCATGCGTGAACTGTGTGTAGCGGTTCCACAACTCCCAATATTGCAGCAGATACGGCTTCGCCTCGGCGCGGGCGCGAGCGTCACTGTCCGACACATAGATTTCGCGCATCAGATACAGCCGTGGCACCGGCGCGTGGCCGTGCGCCGTCTGAACGTCACGATACAGGGCCGCATCGCGCCGCGCCTGCGCTGCCAGCGAGTCGATCTGCGCGAATGGAATGTCATGTTGCGCCGCCCAGCGCAGCGACTCTTCGCTCTGCGCACTGACCAGGAATGGCGGATGCGGGCGTTGGACCAGCGGCGGCGATAGCGGGCCGTTCTTGTCCACCGTCCAGTACTGTCCGCGATAACTGAATACCTCGTCTGCCCAGATGCGGCGGATGATGTCGAAGGATTCCAGGAACATCTCGCGCGACTGCTGCTGGTCCACGCCAAATGCGGCGAATTCCGGCGGGCGCAGGCCGCGGCCAAGCCCCATGTCGAAGCGGCCATTGGTCAGATTGTCGAGCATCGCCGCCTCCTCGGCCACCAGCAGCGGATGGCGGAATGGCAGGATGTTGACCATGCTCGCGAAGCGGATGCGGCTGGTGCTTCTTGCCGCGGCGGCGATCAGCAGATTGGGCGAGGGCACCGGAGCGGTGGGAATCAGGTGGTGCTCGAAGAACCAGATCTGGTCGATGCCGATGCGTTCGGCCAGCTCCACTTCCTCGAGCTGGCGACGAAACATCTCGGCGTGGGTCGAGTTCTCGCGCGGCGTCGTGGTGGACCATATGGCGAGCTTCATTGTTCTTTCCTCCCGCAGATTTGCGTTAGCGGAACGCCGGCGCCACGTCGGCCGCGAATCGTGCCATTTCGTCCTTCACCTGAGCGTGCGGCTTCAGCCCGACGTTGAAGTACAGGATCACCTCGTCGAAGCGGGCTGCCGCCACGCGCTTCAGCACATCGGTGATATGCGACGACGTGCCGATCAGCACGGAGTTTTCCGTCAGGTCCTCAGGACGCACGGTCTGCAGCCGCTCCACCATGCCAATGAAATACCGGTAGCTGGGTGGCGCGGTGGCAGGATCGCCGGGGAAGGCAGGAATGACGCATTCTCGATAATAGCGGATCTGCCGCGCACGCGCAGCCGCTTCATCTTCGGGTTGATCGGCGAAATGGATGAAGTAGCTGCACATCAGCCGCCCGGGCGCGGTGCCGTGCCGCGCACAGGTTTCGTGATACAGCTCCGCCACCTGGCGCAGGCCGCCATAGCTGAGCGCCGCGGCAAAGGGTGCGACGATCAGGCCGCAGCCCAGGCGTGCCGCCAGTTCGATGGAAGGCTGTGAGAACGATGCGACATAGGCCGGAATCGGCCGCTGCACCGGCCCCGGCGTAATCAAGATGTCGTCGAACGCGTAATGGCGTCCGTGATGAGAGATCGGCGCGTCGGCTGACCAAAGGCGGCGCACCACCTCCATGCCTTCTTCAAAGATCGATTGGTTGTTTTCGAACGACACGCCCAGCGGCAGGTATTCCCGCCGGTCGTAGCCGCGGCCGGCGGCGAAATCGACACGTCCGCCGGAGAGCAGATCGAGCGTCGCCCATTGCTCGGCAACGCGGATCGGGTGATGCAGCGGCAGTACCGTCACGGCCGGTGCCAGCCGGATGCGGTGCGTGCGGGCTGCGATGTAGCTGAGCGCGAGATCGGGGCAGGACAGCACGCCCAGTGTGCTGAAATGGTGCTCGCCGATCCAGGCTGAATGGAACCCGAGGTGCTCCGCGTATTCGGCTTCGTCGATGATGTCGGCGACGAGCTGGTTTGGCGACCGCTGGTTGTCGCGATAGCCGTTGTCGCTGAGGGTGAAATAGCCGAACAGCATCGCGACGCCTCCTTTGGTGGGTTTTTTTGGCGGCCGGCAAGGACAGCTTGCCAGGATCGCTATATGCAAACGGGGCACTCGTTAGCAACAGTAAGGTGGAGGGCGCCTGTGTCTTGGATCATTACGTAGGGCGGAGCGACGGAGCGATCGCGATCATGATCGTCTCCTCACGAGGGAGGTTGCTTCGTCACGTCGCTCCTCGCAATGACATGGAATGGGGAACGGGGGCATGACATGGAACTGGCGATGCGCCGTCACTATGAAGCTGCCGGGTCTGCCGCATCCGTGCCGGTATACAATTCGGGCCAGCGGCGCCGCACGATCTCGCCATCCGAGGCATAGGCGCGGCACGAGTTCACGATCGACACCCGTCCGGCGATCATGCGCTGGCTGATGCGTGCGTCCAGCTTGTCGCTGCCGGGTTCCGCTGTTTCGCCACGCTGCTGCGCTTCGCGCCAGGCTCGGTAGGGATTGATCGTCTGATACGCGACCGTGGCCATCTGCTGCAGCAACTCGCGCAGATGCGTGCAGCCGGCCGCGCCGCCCACGCGATGATTCGCTTCCCGGATGAAGCCCGGCCTGATCTGCAACCCCGCAAGCGCCGAAAATGCCGGGGCCGCGGTGGGGCACACAGCGTACGGGGCGTGATCGGTGGTCGCCTCGCTGGCAACGATTGTCATGGTGCCGTCCACCGTCAGGCGCAGCGCCATGCCATGCAGGTTCTCGCCGGCTGCAATGTAGCCGCGGTCGTGATTGGCGAACCCGTAGCTCTTGGTGTCGGCAAGCTGGGCCTCGATGTCGAACAGCCCGTCGGCGCGGCGATAGCCACAGATACGGATGTCGCGCGTGTGCAGCGGCTCACGCGCCGCGGGCGGGGTAAGTGGCATAAGGCGTCCTCGGATGTTGCGATGCAGCATACCCGATATGGCACGCGCCGGGCACGCTGCAAACCTCCGCGTTTGCCTCGCAGCCAGCTTGAGGCGGGCGGTTGCGTGTGACCGCGTCGATGTGTGCCGGGAACGTGCCAAAACCGCGCCTTCTGCGGCGGCAAAATTCTGACCGGTCTTGACCGTCAGGGAGCCGCAGGAGCGCCACAAAATTGTTGCGGCGTCAGTGAAGTTGGTTTTTGAATCTGGCTGCCAGGGCGGATGATAAATTCTGATACTCCTACTGGCGAGGGTGCGTGCGGGTCCCAGTTGTAGGTCCACCCCATCCCGGTGAATGGGTATCCCCAATCCTCCTGGCCTCCAGGCGTTTGAAAGTTGACACGGTACGAACTGAACATTTGATCGAGGAGAAAGTGGGTCGTCCTTGCATCAAGTGTGCGGGAGAGGTCGTTACCGCAGCGAGGGGCGGCAATATCTGTTCCCCCGGGGCAGGGACGAAACAACGCTTCTCTTCGGACCGAAAACAGGATCATCTGCCACTGGTGGGCAGCATCGGCAGGAACGGGTGGCATCCCGAGCACTTGTTCAATGGCCAACACCGCGTCTGGCTTGCCATGGCAAAGTGCCCAAAGTTGGTCCGGCAGTGATATCCAGATCGGATGCTGGGTTGGGGAGGCAGGAACTCCCCAGGTGGTAAATGTGCCCACCGTCACATGCGATTGCCCCGGTCCAATGGTTCGCAGGGTTACTGAATAACCAGGGTTGCGTACTGCGGCCAGCGGCATGCTCGCTTGATACACCTGTTCAAGCGACACATTTGCCGTAGCCTGTTGTGCCGGCGGAATCGTCGCGACTGGCGACACTGCGGAAGCAGTGCACGCCACGAGCGGCGCCAGCGAGACACCAAGTAACCATTTTACCGTTACATGTCGGCCGCGCGCCTGCTCACTCCGGCCCGCTCCTGGAAAGAGGTTATACTGGGGTCGCCGCCGCAACTTCATGGATGCGCGAGAAATAGTTCTGCCAAGCCGGCCACGGGGGTTGTTTTTCATGCGACGCTCCCATCGTATCGGATTGATTGTATCGCAAAGCGTTGGCGTGGGCGGGGAATCAATTGCACTCAATCGACAACGCTACGTTAATAAAACATCCCCTATTCTGTTAAGAAACATCCGCTTGCGTGCCGCGCTGGCGCCCAACACCGCGTCCCTTGCGCGCGTCCGCTTGCCTCACCCCACAGCCCACGTCACCTTGCCGCAATGACCTACACGATCGGCATCGACGTTGGCGGCACATTCACCGACATCGTCGTCTCCACCCCGGATGGCCGCACTATCACCGCCAAAGCTGCCTCCACGCCGCGCGACCAGTCGGAGGGCGTGCTCGCCGGCCTCGCTCTCGCCGCGGAAACCCTCGGCCTCACCACCGAGACCTTGCTCGCCGGCACTGGCCGCATCGTCCACGGCACCACGGTGGCCACCAACGCGCTGCTGGAGGGCAAGGCGGCGCGCGTCGGCATGCTCACGACCGAGGGCCACCGCGACATCATTGAAATGCGCGAGGGCCTGAAGCCCGATCGCTACAATCTCCGCATGGCGCCGCCCGCGCCGTTGGTGTCGCGGCGCCTCCGCCTGCCGGTGCGCGAGCGCACCCGCGCCGACGGCGGCATCGAAACACCGCTGGACCGGGCGTCGCTGGATGCGGCTATCGCGCAGCTGGCGGCTGAGGGCGTGCAGGCCGTCGCCGTGTGCTTCCTGCACGCCTGGCGCAATCCCGCGCATGAGCAAGCAGCTGCCGCCGCAGCCAGGGCGCGGCTGCAACAGGCCTACGTCACCGCCTCCTCCGACGTGCTGCCGCAGATCAAGGAGTTCGAACGCTTCTCCACCACCGTTGCCAACGCCGCGGTCGGGCCGGTGATCCGTCATTACCTAGGCCGGCTGCAGACTCAGCTCGGCCAGGCGGGGTTCCGCGGCGAGCTGCTGGTCATCCTGTCACATGGCGGTGTTGCCTCGGTGGAGGAGGCGATCCGGCTCGCTGCCGGCACCGCGCTGTCCGGCCCAGCGGGGGGCGTGGCGGCGGCGGTGGCGCTGGCGCGGCAAGGCGTGGCACGTGACCTCATCGCCTTCGACATGGGCGGCACGTCCACCGACATCGCGTTGGTGCGCAACGGGGAACCCACCCTTGCCGGCGGCAAGACGGTGGCCAATGCACGGATCGCGCTGCCTGGGCTGGACATCGTGACGTTGGGTGCCGGGGGTGGCTCGATCGGGCGCGTGGACGGGGCGGGCCTGCTGGCGGTCGGGCCGGAGAGCGCCGGCGCCGATCCGGGGCCGGCCTGCTACGGGCAAGGCGGCACGGCGGCGACGGTGACGGATGCCAATCTGGTATTGGGCTATCTTGATCCGGCCAATTTCCTGGGCGGCCGGCGGCGGCTGGACGCCGCGGCGGCGATCGCTTCCGTGCAGGCAGTCGCCGATTTGCTCGGACTGCCGGTGGAGCAAGCCGCGTTCGGCATCCACCGGCTGGTGAACACGCGCATGGCGGATGGCGTCCGCATCGCGACCGTCCGCCGCGGCGTCGATCCGCGCGGCTACACCTTGCTCGCGTTCGGTGGCGCGGCAGGGCTGCATGTCACCGCGGTGGCGGCGGAGCTGGGGATTGGCCGTGTGGTGGTGCCAGCGACGGCGTCCGTGCTGTCCGCCTGGGGCATGCTGAACACGGACCTGCGGATCGAGCTGATGCGCAGCCAGCCGCAAACCGGTGGCATCGATGTCGAAGCGCTCCGTGCCGCCTTCGGCGCCATGGAGCAGGAGGGGCGGGCGCGGCTGGCGTGGTTCGATGGGGAGGTGATTGTCCGGCGCTCGGCGGATATGCGTTACGGTGAGCAGGTGTTCGAAATTGCGGTGGACCTGGATGGTTTGGACTGGGCCACGCCGGACCTGGGTGCGCAGATCGAGGCGGCGTTCCACCAGGCGCACGAAGCGTTGTACACCTATGCGTTGCGGGACCAGGACGTTGTGCTGGTAAACGCCAGGGCATCGGTGATCGGCGGGTTGCCGGGCGCGTCGGCTGGTTCTCAAGATGCAAAGAGCGAAGCCGCGGCCATGAAAGGGCGGCGCCGCGTCTGGTTGGATGGGTGGGCCGAGGTTCCGGTGTTCGAATTCTCGGCGCTGAAGGCCGGGCAGAGACTGGCCGGTCCGGCCGTCGTGGAGTCCGAAACGACCACGGTGCTGCTGCGCTCCGGTGAGAGCGGGGAACTCGACACGCGGGGTTGGCTCGTCATCGACCTTCCCCGGACAGCATGAGACGGTGCGGTGTCGAGTCTGTTCTTAGTTAGGCCGCCACGCTTCGCTCATAGAGGGATACGGTCGTCAAGGCTGTCTCGGATTGTCATTGTCATGGCGAGCGAAGGGCCGCCATCGGCGCCTTTGAGTCGAGCGACACGATGAAGTCGTGGATCGCCGGCCTTCGCGGCCTTCGCCGGCCATGACGCGGAGTGGGCCGCACTTCGCCTTACCTGCCGATTGTTGAGTAATGGCTGGTGCCGATTGCTGAGTAATGGCGGCCGAAAAGTTCTGCTACTGCGATCGCCGCGCCAGATTCATGGCGAACCGGGTCAGGGGCACCAAAACTGTCGCCAATGCAAACCCCCTGGTGGCGCTTTCCAGCGCGCGGCGGCGCACCTCAAGTGCTTCCAGCTCCACCTGCCCAGGCGATGATCGGGCCGCGATCAGCAGCAGCAAGAGTGTGATGGCCGCATCTCCGCCCGCAATGATCAGCGCCGCCGCCCAGGGCGCAACATCCCCGTTCACGCGCAACGCAAACCATGCCGCGACGTGTGCGAACGCCAGTGCCCACGCCAGGAACACCAGCGCGATGACGCCGAACACGGCCCGAACGACCATGCGCTGGGCCTGCCTGCGTAAGCGCAGACCCTCCGCTTCGGCTGCGATCCGCGCGAGGCGGAGGGTCCGCATCGCTTAGCGCATCACCCGCCCGAGCAAGAACCCTACGCCGGCGGCGATCAGCACAGCCACCAGCGGCTGGTCACGGACGCGGCCGGACAGCGCTTCCGCCTGGTCGCGTACCGCGCCGGCGGCGCCGTACACGGCGGTCTCCGCGCGGCCTGCCGCGTCGGCGACCGCCGGGGTGATCCGATCCTTCATCAGCGTTTCGACTTGCTCACGCAGGCGGGCGATCTGTGCGTGCGCATCGTCCATCTTGCCTTTGGCTTCGTCGACGTAGGCCATTGGACACATCCTTCCGGAATATCACGCGTTTCTATGTACGCTACGTAAGTGGCGGAAATCCGGCAATCCACGCTTGCCGGCCGCACGCTTGCGCGAGGATAGCACGGCGCGGCCCTGCACCACCTTGTTGGCGCGCGTCTCGCGCCATCGGCGTCTCACACGATCACGAAATGCGCCTCGGTCGGTTTCCGCCCAACGCCGTTGATCGGCAAGACATCCTGCGGGCAAGCGGAGAACGCGATCACCAGATCAACCTCCGCGCGCAGCGATACGTAGCTGCCAGGGGTCGATACCGGCGGTTCGAAGGACAGCACGCCGTCGGACGTCCACGGGATGTTCATGAACAGGTTGAGCGGGCTGGGTGTTTCCGGCGGCACAAGGCTGATGTCGCGCATGGCCTGCGCCAGATTGTCAGTGCAGTTGTCGTGATAGCCGTCGCAACCCAGCCGCTGGTAGCGATACACGTCGCAGGCAGCCATGAGCGTGTCGTGGATGCCGCCGGACGTGTCCTCCACCAGGGTCAGGATCGGCCGGCGGTGGTTGGTGAGCATTGCGTCGCCGACCGCCGGGATCAGCCGCTGGATGCCGGCGCGGCTATGCTCCATCGACATGAATTCGGTCAGATCGGCGCGGCAGAATGCCCAGGTGTCAACCACTTGCTCGCCGTGCGTGTTGATGACCTTGATGGTCTGGCCCCGCGCCACGAAGGCCGCCTTGCCGCGGCGAGCCGGGATGGTGGTGAGTTCGGCTGGCATCGGTTTCCTCCCTGTGGTCGATGGTGCCGGCCGGGACTTTGCCAGAAACGGGCCAGGGCGGGAGCGGGCGTACGGCCGCTGACCCTGGCGCCTGCTCTGACCAAAAACACAGCAGGCCGGGCGTTTAATTGGCAGCCGCGGTGAAACGGAAGCTCGGATTTCCATCAGGTTCCTGGGAAATGCCACGTGGTACGTGCCTTGCTTCGGGCTGACGCCGATGGCTTGAGCAAAGAATCGCACCCGCTGCACATCGCATGACCAAATACCGGGCTCCGGCTGGACGAACGGCCCTGCAAGGATCGCCATGAACCGGCGGCGTTCCCGCTTGCTGCGTGACGCGAACGAAATCCTCGGCACTGCATCGCTCGCCGTGGTTCTTGCCGGGTTGCTGACCGGCGCGGTGGGTGCCGTGAGCCTGCTGCAAAGCGTGGCGTTCGGTCCGCCTGTCGGCGAGATCCTGCATTTCGGCCCGTACATTGGATGGACGCCTGGGTGGCAGATCGATGCGCGGCGTGCGTCGGATCATCGACAATGTGTACTGAAGCCCGCAGTCATGGCATCGACGCATGGCAGCGCGGTTGTGGAGCAGCGGCAGAGCGGCGGCCGGGTGTTTCTGATCCACTGGGCGGGTGGGCCGACCAGCGAGGCCCGCACCAGCTGCGGCGATACGGCCGACCTGCTGCTGGGGCTGACCGCGGTGCAGACGCTGCTGAACGCCGATGCGGCGGGCCAGCATTGGCATTTCGCCGGTCCCTGAGGGGAGGAGCGGTCGGTGGAGAGGTAACCTCTCCCGCGTTCAGCGGGAGAGATCGAGCCGCAAAGCGGCGAGGGTGAGGGTGATCGGGGCGGTACGAGATGACAGCCCGGCGACCCGATCACCCTCACCCTCGGTGCTTCATACCTCGCGTTGATCCGCTTCGCGGCTTAATCCCACGCTGCGCGAATAGCGCAGCGTGGGAGAGGTTTATTGGGGGACGGCGTCGGCACACCGTGCGCACAGCAGCGGATGCCCGGGCTGTTGTCCGACTTCCTCCAGCACGCGCCAGCAACGCACGCATTTTGTGCCGGGGGCTGGCGATACGTGAGCCGCGGTCGCTTTCGATGCGGTATCGACGGTGACCAGCGAGGCGATGGAAATTTCTGCCCAATCCGCCGGCGACAGCAGCTTTGCGTCCTCCGGTGTCAGCGACAGCGCCACCGCGGCCTGCAGCGAGGAGCCGATCTCGCCATCCCTGCGCTTCACTTCGAGTTCGCCGGTGATGCTGCGACGGATTTCGCGGATGCGCTCCCATTTTGCCGCCAACGCCTCGTCCTGCCATGCCGCAGGTAACGTCGGGAACAGTTGCAGGTGCACGCTCTCGGTATCGCCGAATCGTGCGGTCCAGGATTCCTCGGCAGTGAAGCACAGCACCGGCGCCAACCATGTCGTCAGGCAGCGATGCAGGTGGTCCAGCACTGTCCGCGCTGCGCGGCGTCGCAGTGAATCAGGACGGTCGCAATACAGCGCGTCCTTCCGCACATCAAAATAGAATGCGCTCAGATCCGTGGCGCAGAAATTGTGCAGGTCGGGGTAAACGCCGGTCCAGTCATAGCTTGCCACCGCGCCGCGGATGCGTGCATCGAGCATGCTCTGCCGGTGCAGTACCCAGCGTTCCAGCTCCGGCATGTCCGCCAGCGGCACGCGTTCGGAATTCTGGAAGCCTGCCAGACTGCCAAGAACCCATCGCAGTGTATTGCGCAGCCGGCGATACAGCTCCGCGGTCTGCTTTAGGATCTCGGACCCGATGCGCAGGTCCTCGCTGGTATCCGACATCATCACCCACAGGCGCAGGATGTCGATGCCGTACTGTTTCGCCACCTGGTCTGGCGCCACCACGTTGCCCAGGGATTTCGACATTTTGCGGCCATGCTCGTCCAGCACGAATCCGTCGGTCAGAACCGCGTTGAACGGTGCGCGGCCGCGCGTGCCGACCGCTTCCAGCAGCGACGACTGGAACCAGCCGCGATGCTGGTCGGAGCCTTCCAGATAGAGATCGGCTGGCCAGGGCAGGCCGCGCCCTTCCAGCACGAACGCATGGGTCGAGCCGGACTCGAACCACACGTCCACGATATCCATCACTTGCTCGTAGTCGTCCGGATTGCGGTCGTTGCCGAGGAAGCGGGACGGCGGGGAGGCGTACCAGGCATCCGCGCCCTCTGTGGTGAACGCGTGCACGATGCGTTCCACGACGGCAGGATCGCGCAGCGGCTCGCCCGTGCGCTTGTCCACAAACACGGTGATCGGCACGCCCCAGGCGCGCTGGCGGCTGATGCACCAGTCCGGGCGGCCGGCGACCATGGAGCCGATGCGGTTGCGGCCCTGGTCGGGGACGAACTGCGTCGCATCGATCGCGGCGAGTGCCTTTTCGCGGATGCGTTCCGGTCCGTCCAGGCGGATGAACCATTGCGGCGTGGCACGGAAGATCAGCGGCGCCTTGGAGCGCCAGGAATGCGGATAGGAGTGCACCAGCTTGCCGCGCGCCAGCAGTGCGCCGGCTTCGTCCAGCGCGGCGCAGACCGGATCGGACGCCTTATAGACGTGCACGCCGGCAAACAGGGGTACGCGGCGATTGAAGGTGCCGTCGCCATCGACGGTTTCCGGTACTTCCAGGCCGTGGCGGCGGCCGAGGTCGAAGTCCTCTTCGCCGTGGCCGGGGGCGATGTGGACGAAGCCGGTGCCGGCTTCGGTGGTGACGAAATCGCCGAACAAGAGCGGGACGTCGTGATCGTAGCCTCGGCCACGCAGCGGATGGGCGCAGACGATGCCCGCCAGGGCGGTGCCTTTGAAGACGTGCAGCACGTGGTGCGTGGCGATGCCGGTGTCGGTGCAGAACTGGGGCAGCAATTCAAGCGCCACCAGCAGTTTTTCCCCCACCCGCGCGCGCGCTCCGTCGGTGACCGCATCCACGCGGAGCAAGGCGTAGTCGATCTCTTCTCCGGCGGCGAGGGCGCGGTTGCCGGGCATGGTCCAGGGCGTGGTGGTCCAGATCACCACCGCTGCGTCCTGCAGTTCCAGCAATGGGGCGTGGACGACCGGGAAGCGGACCCAGATCGTGGTGCTGGTGTGGTCGTGGTATTCGATCTCGGCTTCGGCGAGAGCCGTCTTTTCCACCGGCGACCACATCACCGGGCGGAGGCCGCGATACAGGGCGCCGTTCAGCAGGAACTTGCAGATTTCGTGGGCGATGGCTGCCTCGGAGGCGGGGTCCATCGTGGCGTAGCGGTTGGGGAAATCGCCCTCTACGCCCAGGCGGCGAAATTCCTCGGCCTGTACCTGCAGCCAATGCTCGGCGAAGCGGCGGCATTCGGCGCGGAACGCCAGTACGGGCACCGCGTCCTTGTCCTTGCCGGCCTTGCGGTATTGCTCCTCTACCTGCCATTCGATGGGCAGGCCGTGGCAGTCCCAGCCGGGGATGTAGTTGGCGTCGTAGCCTGCCATCTGGCGGCTGCGGTTGATGAAGTCCTTGTGGATCTTGTTCAGCGCCGTGCCGATGTGGATGTGCCCGTTCGCGTAAGGCGGGCCGTCGTGCAGGATGAACAGGGGACGGCCCTGCGACGTGGACCGCAGTTTCCCCCACAGGTTCTGGGCGTCCCAGCCTGCGAGGATCTGCGGCTCCTTCTTCGGCAGGTCGCCCCTCATGGGGAAGGCGGTCTGCGGCAGGAAGACGGTATCGCGGTAATCGGCCTCGGTTTTGGTCGGTGCATCGTTCATGGCTGATCCGTGCGGCATAGGCCGCGACTGGAGAGATGGGTGCGATCGGAGGATCCCGGCGCTACTGGCGAGCGGCCGGGCCGATAATTCGCGCGATCCGATGCACGTGTACCATGCGCGGAGTATGGGGAAGCGGGCCGCCGCGGGTCAAGTTTTAGGCGGCAGGGGACCCAGGCGGGGTGACGGCGGGTCTCACGATCGCCTCGTTTCGTTTGCTGCCATCGGATCTGGCGAAAGCCCGAGGAACGACCCGGCTTCGATCAGAAAGATCGGCCGAATCGTCTGGTGTAACCGGTATCGCAACGCAGCGCATGGTTGCGCGTGAGCAATTCTTTACCCATTGTGGCGCGGACGAGGTTTTTATCCATGGTGAACCACATGACGCACCGCCGATATTGGATCTACTTTCTGCTCTTTTTGTTCAACGTGATCTGCTACCTTGACCGCATCAACATGTCCGTGGCCGGGCATGCGGTGGCACAGGATTTCAGCCTGTCACCTATCGCGTTGGGCTATCTGTTCTCGTCGTTCCTCTGGGCGTACGTCATCATGATGCTGCCCAGCGGCGGGCTGGTGGACCGGCTGGGCGCACACCGCGTGGCGGCAATTGGCGCTGCGTTCTGGTCGGTCGCACAGATGCTCACAGGCGCTGCGACCGGTTTCGTAACCATGCTGCTGGCCCGCCTCGGCATGGGTGCAGGCGAGGCCCCGACGTTTCCGGTGAGCTATCGCAGCGTTCGCGACTGGGCGCCCTATAGCGAGCGCGGCTTGGCGGTCGGACTGATCCAGGCCGGCACATTGCTCGGCCCCGCACTGACCGCCCCGGGAGTTGCGTGGCTCATCGCCGCAACATCATGGCGCGTGTCGTTCGTTGTGACCGGCGCGATCGGCCTGGTGTGGGTCGTGGTTTGGCTCGCCGTTGTCTCGACACCGGAGGAAACGCGTTGGATACCCGGCCCGGAGCGGCGGAAGATTCTGGCCGAGCGTCACGCCGGCCATGCCGAGACGGAAGGCGAACCAGGCATCGGCTATCGCGGCCTGCTGCGTTCGCCTTCCATGTGGGGACTGGCGATTTCCCAGGGATGTGCGGTTTACTCGGTCTATCTTTACCTGAGTTGGTTGCCCGTCTACCTGCAAACGGCGCGACACCTGTCCATTGTAAAATCCGGTCTGTTCACGTCGGTCCCATTCTTCGTCGGCGCGGCAGTGATCGTCGTGGTCAACTGGATCAGCGACCGCATCCTGACGCATGAGACGATTCACAGCGGCGCACGGCGCGTCGTGGTGGTCGCGTGCCTGCTGCTATGCGCACTGGGCATGGCGATTCCGTTGGTTGACGCGCTGGCACTGGTTGTTGTGCTGACAATCTTCCCGGTGAGTTTCGGCGGTACCGCCACGGCGACCAATGCGGCGCTGGCGAACGATCTGCTGCGCTCGCAGGCGGACAGCGGACGTGCGTTTGCGTTCATGGTCCTGGGCGGCAATGTGTTCGGACTGCTGGCACCGATTGTCACTGGCTACATCGTGCAGGCCACCGGCAGCTTTGCATCTGCGTTTGTCCTCGCGGGAGTAGTGTCGCTGATCGGCGCCCTGGTGTCGTTGACGATGACCCGGCATACCCTGGGTGAGCGTGTTCCGACTTCGCTGGGGGGAGCGGTCCGCGCCACCAGTTGAAGCCGACCACCGCTCACCTCATGCTGCCAGCACGCCGAGCGGGATAGCGCGCCGAAACGGACTGCGGGGCAACGTTTCGCCCTGCCAGAATTCGCGGAACGCGTCGGGCAGCATTTGCAACAATGCCAGCGGTTTGCCCGCCAGCATCTCCGGCGTGACCGGGCACACCGCAACGCCCGGTATGTTCCGGTTGCCGCCGAGGTCGATTGCGATCGCCTGCGCACCGTCCCAGAAAGCGAAATCCACCGGCACCACGCCGGCGTCGCAGCGAATCAATGCGCGCGGCAGCGGACGCAGCGCCGACCACAGCCAGTCCTGCGGCGCGTACAGGCCCTCATAACGTTGCAGCACGCGCGCCAGCTCGTCGCGATGCGCATTGATGTGCGCGGCCAGGGCATCGAAATACACATCGATGAACCGCAGCCGTGCCGGTGCATAGTCGCCGCAGAGGCTGTGCAGATGGGATCGCATTGCCGCAACACGCGCCGCGTGATCGCCGGTGGCCGCCGCCATTGCCTCCACGGGCAGCGGCTCGGTGTTCAGCCGCAGCGGTTCGGCCCCGACCGCTGCGGCGGGCAACCGCAGATCGTCCGGCGACAGCCCGCGCGGCAACCGGTCCATGCCGAATGGGATGCGTTGCGGCATCATCATGTTCGGTTTCGGGCGCAAGCCCGATCCGCCATCGTCATGGCGGGCCTCGATCCGGCCATCATGTTGCTCCGTCGTAGCGCGGATCCGGATAGTCGATCATCTGCACGTCCTCCGTCGCCGTATCCAACACGGCGCAACTGAGCAAGCGGCCGTTGTTATGGTCGCGCGCATCGCCGGCCGAGCCGGGATTTATCACCAGCACACTGCCGACCTGCTGCACCATCTGCACATGCGTGTGGCCATACAGAACGACATCCGCATCGGCTTCAGCGAAACGCGCCAGAGCGGGGCTGTGCGGATAGACATAGGCGCCGCGCGGTTCCCATGGCGTGGAATGCACCAGCAGCACCGTCTTGCCGCCGAACTGCAGGCGCCGCCGGGCCGGTTGCTCCGCCAGGTAGCGGAGCAACTCGGGATCCAACCCGTCGCGTTCCCGGGCACGCGCACCAGCGGGAGAGAAGAACACCTCCTCGTGGTTGCCCTGGATGACATGCGCGCCGCGGTCGCGCAGCAACGCCGCGACCTCATTCGAGAAGCGGTATTCGAAGATCGCGTCGCCCAGGCACAACAGCTCCTCGACATCGCCCATAAGGTCCAGCGCCCGCTGCAACCCCGGTGCGTTGCTGTGGATGTCCGAAACGATGCCGAGCCTCACGCGATGGTCTCCTGCCTGCGATGTCTGGGCGTATCTTCCGGGGCGCCGGTGCTTGCGTCCAGGGCAAGGCGCGGCATCATGCGGGGCAGCATCGCGGGGAGGAAACCGTGCAGGAGCAAACGCTGGACATCGCCACCAAGGACGGCGTGATGGAGACTTTCATCTGTCATCCGGAGCGTGGCGGCCCTTATCCCGTCGTGTTCCTGCTGATGGACGCCCCCGGCATCCGCGAGGAGCTGCGCGACATGGCCCGCCGCCTGGGCACCGTCGGGTATTACGTATTGCTCCCGAATCTGTATTACCGCGCCGGTCGCGATACGATCTATGGCCCCGACGTGCTGCAACACGGCAGCGCAGAGCATGCACGGATGCGCGCGGTGCGGACGAAGATGACGATTCCGCCTGTCATGGAGGATATCGGCGCGATGCTGCGCTTCGTCGATGGCCAGGCGGCGGCAAAACCCGGACCGGTCGGTGCCCACGGTTACTGCATGAGCGGCCCTTATGCGTTGGCCGCGGCGGCACGCTATCCGGACCGTGTGGCCGCGGCGGCATCGTTCTACGGTACCTGGCTGGTGAACAACGAGGCGGAGGAAAGCCCGCATCGTTCGTTCGATCGCGTGAAGGGCGAGCTCTATATCGCGTGCGCAGAGCATGACGATCTGGCGCCGCTGCCGATGGTGGAAGAGCTGCGCGGATTGTTCGAACGTGCCGGCAGTCCGGGGCAAGTTGAACTATACCCCACCGTGCATCATGGTTTCGCGTTCCCTCAACGCTGGTGCTATGACAAACCGGCCGCGGAACGGCATTGGGAACGGCTGATCGCATTGTACCGGCGGCGATTGGGCTGACAATAACCTTTCCCGCGCTTTGCGCAGGAGAGGTCGAGGTGCGAAGCACCGAGGGTGACGGTGATCGGGTCGCTACGCAGCGTTTCTGCCCGCCGAACCGATCATCCTCACCCGGTGCTAACGGTTGGGTCGCTTCGCAGACTGCCCTCGCCGAGGACGGCAGAGGTTGTGCGCAGGCGCCCGCGTTCCCTGCCGCAGCAGGCTGGCGCGGCTCGCGGCCAGAACCCGATCGGACAGCGCCGGATCGTTGACGCCCCGCGCCAGAACCAATGCCCCAACCAGGGTCGCAGCGATCGCCAACGCCTCGCTTTTCTTGCCGGGCTGGTCGTCGAGCAGGTGTTCCAGGCGATCCACCATCGCCGTCACGCCCGCCGTGAAGGATTCCCGTGCCGCAACGCTCTCCCGCGGCATCTCGCCCGCGAGAGCAGCCAGCGGGCAACCTTCGCCAAGACGCTCCCGGTGTGCCTTCGACAAGTACTCATTCACGAATTTGGCCAGCGTATCATTCCGGCCCAGTTTGGCGTTGCTCGTCGCCAGGGCATAAGCCAGGGCTTCCGCTGCCAACCGGTCCTTGGAACCAAATTGACTGTAAAGGCTGCCATGGGTCAGGCCCGCGGCGCCTGCCAATGCATCCACGCCCGCGCCCGCGATGCCGCGTTCGCGGATCAGCCGCGCTGCCTCAGTCAAAATTCGTTCCCGATTGGCTGCCGCCTGCTGTTTGGAAACCTTCAACGCCTTTCCCCAACGTTCCGCCCGAACGAAACATCGTCGCGCGACCACTTGACTTTTATAGTGACGCTCGCCATCAATGTCAATCATGACGGTCGCCATTAATGGAATCGGGCACTATCCGACGTAAGTGCAGCTCGCCTATGCCTTGCGCGCTGACGTCGCGGGCGACCGGAATTTCCTGACACAACGAGGGGCAAGCCGATGCGAATGTTGGTTGTTGGTGCCGGTGCGACCGGCGGTTATTTCGGCGGGCGCCTCGCCCAACATGGGCGGGATGTCAGCTTCCTGGTGCGACCGGCCCGAGCCGCCGCACTGCGCGGATCAGGGCTCCAGCTTGTCAGTCCTCACGGCAACGCAACGATCACACCAAGCGTCATCGCCACCGGGGAACTGCGGGACAGGTTCGACGCCGTCCTGTTAACGGTGAAGGCATGGTCGCTGCCGGAAGCGCTGGACGACGTGGCGCCGGCGGTCGGTCCGGACACCATGATCCTGCCGGTGCTCAACGGCATGCGCCACGTCGATGCCATCGCCACGCGCTTCACACCCGATAATCTAGTTGGCTGCGTGTGCAGAGTTGCCACCTCGCTGCGAGAGGATGGTGTGATCGTTCAATTGGCACCGTTCCAGGAAGTGTCCTATGGCGAGATGCATGCGCCCAATGGCCGCAGGATTGCCGCGCTGGACGATTTCATGCGGAACGCCGGGTTCGATGCGCGGGCTTCAGCGGTGATCGAACATGAGATGTGGGAGAAATGGGTCACGCTGGCGACCCTGGGCGGCATGACCTGCCTGCTGCGAGGCAATGTCGGCGAGATCGTTGCGGTCGATGGTGGGCGTGACTTCGTGCTGGCATTGCTCCGCGAAGTAACCCGCGTGGCAGCGGCAGCAGGATTCCCGATGTCCGAGGCGTTCCTGGCACGCACCCGATCGATGCTGACAGCCGAAGGGTCTTCGTTCGCCTCGTCGATGTACCGCGACCTGGTGCAGGGGCAGCGGATCGAGGCAGACCAGATCGTCGGCGATCTGGTGCGGCGCGGAAGGCAGTTGGGAATAGCGATGCCGCTGTTGGAAGCGGCCTGGAGTCACTTGCAGATTGTTCTCATGCGGATCGGTTCGGCCGCAGAAAAGCGGTGAGTCGCGTGCCGCATCGTCATTGTGAGAACCGCGAGCGGAGAGTGGCGGGACGATGCAACCTCATTCACGAAAGCACACGGCCGGCTCGTGCACCTCCCCGGGCGAGATTGCTTGGTCGCTGCGCTTTTGGCAATGACATGACCCAGGCTGCGCTAGCGCCCCTTGACGTCTCCCGCACGAAGCTCCGGAGAGGTTTTCTTCCGGATCAAGTACCGCTGCCGTCCCTCAAGCACCAACTCTCGGCGTTGGTTGTGCACCGTGCTCCGCAGTCCGACCACGCCCGTCGTCCGATTCGGCGTCAGCTCATCCACTTCCAACGCCGGGTAAACCGTGTCCCCCACGAACACCGGCTTCAGAAAGCGGCAGGATTGCTCGATGAACCCAACCAGCGACTCCTCTGTCAGAAACGGAAACAGCCCTGCGCCCGCCGCCGTCTGGATCAGCGTCTGGAACCCATGTGCCAGCATTCCCGGCATGCCATGCCGGCGGCAGTATTCCGCGTCGTAATGCACCGGATGATTGTCTCCGCTCGTCGCCTGGAACGCGGCGAAGAGTCCGTCCGTCATCGTCCGGCTCGGCAGCACAAAGCGCTCGCCAATCCGGAAATCCTCAAACCACCATTGCTCTCGCACCATCCGGTGCGCGGTGGGATCGAATCCGCTCATACCGCCCCGGCCGCCCGGAGCCCCGCGATCGCCGCGACGTCATAGCCAAGTTCGCGCAGCACCTCGTCTGTGTGCTGCCCCAGAGCCGGCACGTCGCCCATCACCGCTTCCTGGTCGGCAAACGTGAATGGCGGCAGCAGGGCGCGGACCGGACCTTCGGCGGAGCCGACCTCCCGCCACTTGTCGCGCGCGACGAATTGCTCGTGGTTCCACACGTCGATCGACTGGTTCAGCCGCCCGTTGGCAATCCCCGCCGCATCCAGTACCGCCACCACGTCGACCGACGTCATGGTGGCAAAGAAATCCTCGATCAAATTTCTCAATGCATGGCGGTTATCCCGCCGCGCCGCCATCGAGGCAAACCGCGGATCCGTCGCCACTTCCGGCCGCCGCAGCACTTGCTCGCAGAACACTTTCCACTCGCGCTCATTCTGCAGCCCCAGGATCACCTCGCCATCCTTGGTGCGATGCTTGCCGTAGGGTGCCAGCAGCGGATGCCCGTCCGGATCGCGCGGCTGCGGCGATCCGCCATAAGCCGCGCGATACATCAGCGCCGTCATCCACTCGCCCAGCGCATCGAGCATGGCGACCTTCACATTCGCCCCCTCGCCGGTGCGCGTGCGCCGCAGCAGCGCCGACAGAATCCCGGTCAGCGCATACATCCCCGTGGCAATATCGGCGGCGGAAATACCGATGCGAGACGGCGTCTCCGGCGTGCCGGTAACGCTCATCACCCCTGATTCCGCTTGGATCAGCAGATCGTACGCCTTTTTCTGCGCCATCGGCCCGGATTCGCCGTAGCCGGAGATGTCGCACACCACCAGTTTCGGAAACCGTTGCTTCAGCGCATCATACGACAGCCCCAGTCGTGCCGCGGCACCCGGCGCCAGGTTCTGCAACAACACATCCGACGTTCCCAGCAGGCGTTCCAGCACGCCGCGCGCCTCGGCATGTTTCACATCGAGTGTCAGCGATCGCTTGGCCCTGTTCAGCCAGACCAGATAGCTGGACAGGCCATGCACGAAGCCATCGTAGTGGCGGGCGAAATCGCCGTCCTTGGGGCGTTCGATCTTGATCACGTCGGCGCCGAGATCGGCCAGATGCCGGCTGCAGATCGGTGCCGCTACCGCATGCTCCAGCGCGATCACGCGCATGCCTTCCAGGGGTCGCACTTGTCCGTTTTCCTCCTCGGCTGCCCAAGATTTGCTGCCGCTTCGCGGAAGCCGTCAATGCACGCGCTGGATACGCTACCGCCCCGACGGCACGGTGGCCCGCGGATCGAACCGTTCCACCTGCCAGAGTCGGGCTACGTCTTCCACCGTTGAAAACAGCAGATTGATGATGTGCGGCGGCTGAAGCTCAGTGTCGGGCGGGATCAGCTTCGGCATTGCGCCATCGAAATACAGGCCAAAAGTCGCGTACCCCTGTGCTTCCATGAAGCGTCGCATGTCACGCTGGGATGATCCAAGCTCGACCAGTCCGAACTCATGGAGTTCGGCGATGACGTAGGGAACGCGGCGCCCGCTCAGCAGTCCGGCCGCGCCCATCAGCACGCGATGTTCGGCGCCTTCGGTATCGATTTTGATCAGCTTCGGTGCCGGCAAACCCAATGCCAATGCCGCCGCATCAAGCGTCGTGGCCAAAACGCGGCCAACGCGCAGGTCAGCCTCGCTTTTGGCGTTGCCGGGAAATCTCCCTGGATTCCACAGCGCATGGCCACCGCTAACGTCACTGTTCAGATAGAACAAGACCGGCCCCTCGGTATCGCTGGCCGGTTGCTCGACTATGGTGACGTTCTGCACGCCCGATGTCGCAATGTTGCGACGCAGGCGTACCAGGTTGTCGGCCCCCGGCTCGAAGGCGGCGACACGGCCGCACGGGCCGGTCAGCAGCGCCATCATCACCGTGAAGAAGCCGATATTCGCCCCGACATCCAGCGCCACATCGCCATCATGCAGTGCCCGCATCATCACATGGGCGACGTCCGGCTCGTACAGCATGCCGTTGTCGAGAAAACCGAAAATCGCGCCGTCTTCCTTCGGGTCCAAATCCTGGACCATGTCCAATCGGCGATACCCAAAATTCGCCGTCAGCGTGATGGCTGTCATGCCGGTTTCCGCAAAGGAGGCTCCACCACCCGTCCGCGAATCTCTGAAAGCACCCGCGCCATGTTCTTGCCCACCTTGCCAACCGCCGTATCCCAATCAAACACGCCAAACCTGTCGAATTCCGGCACCATCGTACCGCTCGCCAGGGCGAACATCGACCGGCAGCTCAGTGTCTCGACCCGCGGCATGTCCGCCGGCGTCCAGGCATACAACGCCAGGTCCTTCCCGGACATGTAGTGGCGCACGCCGAGATCGCGCAGCACGTCTTGCGCGACTACCAGGCCGGTCTCTTCCTCCAGTTCCCGCGTAGCGGCGGTGCGAAAATCTTCGCCTGGCTCGGCAATGCCCTTGGGAATGTCCCAACGCGGCGAATGCGTTGCGTGTCCCAGCAGCAGAAGCTGCCCATCGGTCACCAGCACGCCGCAGGAGGTAACGTGCGCCATCAGCAGGGCAACGCGCTGAACCACGTGGACGGGGAAACGAATTCGTCCTGCGCTGCCACGGTCAGGATTTCGCGCGAGCCGGCCTCCGCGGTGCGCTTCAGCAGTCCGTGCACGGCGGACCCGGCCGCTTCCAATGCTGCCACCGCACTGCCGCTCCGCAGCCGGTGAAACAGGAACAGGGCCGCGATGGCGTCGCCGGCGCCGTTGACGGCGACCGGCAGGCGCGGCGTGCGCAGCAGATGATAGCGGCCAGCTTCGAAAGCCATCAGGTCCAGGTGATCGCCCGGCGTCTCGCTGCTGTCGAGGCTGGTAAGTAACACGCAACGCAACCCACCCGGCCGTAACGCATTCGCCAGGGCAGCAACGGCCCGTTTCGCGTCGGCAAGAGTGGCGCAACCCAGACCGGTCAGGCGTTCCAGCTCGAAGCGGTTGGGCGTGGCAATATCGGCCTGCGGCAACGCATGGTCGCGCAGGAACTCCTCGATGCCGGGACGCACATAGACGCCTTCTTCCACGTCACCGATCACCGGATCGCAGCAGTAAACAGCGCCAGGGTTCTCTGACCGCACACGGGCGACGGCATGCAGGATCGCCTCGCCGATCGCGGCATCGCCCATATAGCCGGACAGCACCGCATCGCAGTGGCGCAGCACGTCGCGCGCGGCGATCCCATCCACCAGGTCGCGCACCTGCGCACCGGTATAGACCTGGCCCGTCCAGTGTCCGTAACCGGTGTGGTTGGAGAACTGCACCGTGTTGATCGTCCACACCTCGGCGCCGAGGCGTTGCAGCGGGAACACCGCACTCGCATTGCCCACATGCCCGTAAGCGACCCAGGACTGGATCGACAGGACATGCAACGGCCGGGGCAGCGGGCGATCGCTCATTGCCGCAGGGTAGCGCGTTGTCACAGCATGGTCATGCACCGGGCGCGGATCACGGCAAGCCCCAGCTCTTGTGCGCCTGGATCGCGAGCCGCCACTGCGGATGCGCCAGGCAATACGCCGCCGCTGCTGCGGTATTACGCTGCCGGTCCGGTCCGTCCATCGGCGACAGCCAATGATAGCGGGCAGGGAAATTGGCGAATTGCCCGGGCGCCGCGCGCGCCTGGGGATACACCAGCTTGAGTTCATCGGCCCGGTCCAGCACGACAGGCGCACCCGCCTTCGGGCTGACGCAAACCCAATCGAGCGGTCCCGGCAGCCTTTGCGTGCCGTTCGTCTCAACCGCAATATAGAACCCGCGCTGCTTAAGGGCGGAGACCAGGCCGGCATCGGCTTGCAGCAGCGGCTCGCCCCCGGTGAGCACGGCCATCCGGTGATGATCGCCGGCCCCTTGCCATGCGGCTGCTGCGGCATCCGCCAGCGCCTCCGGTGATCCGTAGCGGTCGCCGCCGACAAAGTCGGTATCACAGAAACGACAGATTGCGTCCGCGCGATCCTCTTCCCGGCCAGACCACAGATTGCAGCCGGCGAAACGGATGAACACGGCGACCCGTCCGATGTTGGCCCCTTCGCCCTGGACGGTCAGGAACAGTTCCTTGATTGTGTAACTCACTCGAACCTCTGGCCTGATGATGGGGCGTGCCAAATATGCTGGAATTCCACAGTGCGCCAGGCGATGAGTTTGTGGCTTCGTGGTGACTCTTCAACAAGGAAGCGGCCCTGGACCAGCGTTGCCAGCCGCCGAACTGGACAGTAGCTTTTCCCGAAATCGGGTTGGAAGGGAACGGCCATCATGCAAAGCGCCGCCGCCGTGTTCCGCAAGGTCCACGAACCGCTGACGGTCGAAACCATCGACATCGACAAGCCCTGGGGCCGCGAGGTGCTGGTGCGCACCATCGCCACCGGCGTCTGTCACAGCGACCTGCACGTGGTGGACGGCAACGGTCGTTTTCCCTTGGACCGTCCCTTCGTGCTTGGCCATGAAGGCGCCGGCATCGTCGAGGCCGTCGGCGCCGACGTAACATCCGTGCGCCCCGGCGATCATGTCGTCGCCTGCCTGTCGGGCTTTTGCGGCAACTGCCCGCAATGCCTGAGCGGCCATCCGAATGTCTGTACCGGCAACATCGTCGCGCGCGCCGAGGACGCCACGCCGCGCCTGTCTCAGGGTGGAAAACCGTTCCGCAGCTTCGCCGCGATCGGCAGCTTCGCCGAAAAGATGCTGCTGCACGAGAATTCGCTGGTGCGCATCGATCCAGATCTGCCGCTGGACCGCGCCGCATTGGTTGGCTGCGGCGTGCTGACCGGCGTGGGGGCAGCGCTGCGCAGCGCCGGATTGCAGGCGGGCCAGACGGTTGCCGTATTCGGCTGCGGGGGCGTCGGGCTTTCCATCATCCAGGGCGCACGCATCGGCGGAGCGCGGCAAATCATCGCAGTGGATCAGTTCGATTCGAAACTGGAGATGGCAAAAGCAGTCGGCGCCACCCACACGGTGAACACCACGCAGGATGATGCAGTGAAGGCGGTGCGCGCACTGACGCGCGGGCTGGGCGTGGATCATGCGTTCGAAGCCGTCGGCGTGGCCAAGCTGTGCCGCCAGGCGATCGAGAGTCTTGCCGTGCGCGGCACCGCGACGATCGTCGGCGTGCTGCCGCCGGACGCAACGATCGAGTTCCCCTGGATGGCGATCCGTCCTGAATGCAAGGTGCAGACCTCGCGGATGGGCTCGAACCAGTTTCGCACCGATATTCCCAATTACCTGGAGTTTTATCGCCAGGGGCGGCTCGATCTCGATTCCATGATCAGCCGCCGCGGCAAACTGGACGATGTGAATGAGGCATTCCGCGCCATGAAGGCAGGAGAAGTCGCGCGGACCGTGTTGATGTTCGACTGATCTCATCCCGTCACCGCCGGCCCCCTCACTTGTCATTGCGAGGAGCGAAGCGACGAAGCAATCTCATCCGGACTTGCGCCAGGACTGGTCGCGCGTTGTTCGATCGGGACCGCTTCGGCGCTCCGCCCTCGCAATGACAGGTGAGGGGGCCGGCGATGACAAAGAAGGCACAGGGGAGGACGAACCATGCAGACCATCACGCAGAACCTGGTGCTACCCACCGCCATCACCGGCTCCTACCCACGCCCGTTATGGTTCGATGCCAGCCTGAACGGCCGCCCCTTCAAAGCCGCCCTGGGCGAATCCCTGTTCCGCGAGCAATACCTCGATGCCGTCGCCGCGGTGATCAACGCACAGGAAGCGGCGGGGCTGGACATCGTCACCGATGGTGATAGCCGGTTCGATCTCGCCGTCGGGGGAAAATCCTGGTTCTTCTATCCGATCGAACGACTCGGCGGGCTCGAAGGCCACCGCGACACATCGCAAAGCTGGATGAGCCGTTACAGCTTCAAGCCCGGCCATATTCTGTGGGAAGTGCAGGAGGCGTATCAGCCTCCGGTCGTGACATCAAAGCTAACGCGTGGCCCCTGGCAATACACCGCGCTGTGGCAGGTGGCGCAGCGGCTGACCGACAAACCAGTAAAGTTCGGCGCGATCTGCGCTCCGGCGCTCGCCAGCATGTTGTGGAACGAGTTCTACGCCGACGACAAGGCGATGATCCTCGATCTGTGCGACATCATGAACGCTGAGCTGCGGGAGCTCGCTGCTGCCGGCTGTCCGCTGATCCAGGTGGAGGAACCGCCGCATCACGGCCGCTCGCTGCGTCCGGAAACCACCGAGGCGGATCTCGAATTTCTGACCGAGGCGTTCAATCGCCAGCTCACCGGTGTGAATGCGGAGATCTGGGTGCATACCTGCTGGGGCAATCCGAACCAGCAGCGGCTGTACTGGGAGACGCCCAGCTACGAACGCGCCATGCCGCATCTGCTGCAACTGACCGCCGACGTGATCACCTTTGAATGTGCCAGCAGCGACGGCCGCGACCTTCATCTGTTTGGCAAGTATAAGACCGATAAGAAGATCGGAATCGGCGTGGTGAACCACTGCAACACGGTGGTGGAACCGCCGGAATACGTGGCCAACCTGATCCGCCGCGCCCTGGAATTCATCCCGCCCGAGCGTCTGGTGGTCACCACCGATTGCGGCTTTGGCCGGGAGGGCCTCAGCCGCCGCATCGCCTATTACAAATGCGTGTCGCTCGTGCAAGGCACGAATATCGTCCGTCGCGAACTTGGCTTGCCCGAGGCGCGCATCAGGGCGGCGGACCCGAAGCTGTATTTCGCCGGCTCCGTTACTGGTGAATGACGGCCCGCCATCGCCGTTCCCTGTCGTTAATTCTTATCCTCTGTAGGAGGTTGTCCGCCCGCCCCCGCCGCCGTATCTCTCCGCCCGCCATGCACCTCCGAATCGCTCCCCTCCTCTGCCTTGCCTTACTCCTTGCCGTCCCTGCCGCGGCACAGCAGAAGAAGGCGCCGCCGCACCAGGCGGCCCCCGCTGCACCCAAGGAGCTCGCCACCTACGGCGACTGGATCGCCGCCACCCATGGCGAGGGCGCCCAGATGGTCTGCTATGCCCTCACCCGCGCGAAGACTTCCACGCCCACGTTGCCTGGCCGCGGCCAGGTCGTGCTGACCGTCTCCGAGCGACCCACTGTGCGCGATACCGTCGCCATCGAGGCGGGCTTCGACTATGCCAAGGGCGCGGCGGTGACCGTGCAGGTCGATCAGACCGGATTGGATTTCTACACCCGTGGCAGTGACGCGTACGCTCGCGATCCCAAGGCCGCGACCCTCGCATTCCAGCGCGGCGACCACGCCATCGCCCGCTCCCCCGGCCCGCGGAAAGAGCAAGTGACGGATACGTTCAGCCTGAACGGGTTCTCGGCGGCGTATGCGGCCGTGGTGAAAGCGTGTCCGGAGAAGAAGTGACCACGTCACCTTCACCAACCATGACACGCCCACCCGCCCACGGTTCAGGCGGCACGCCGACACCGCGGCCGGATGACGCCGGCGATCGCCTGACCGTGGACGAACGCGCCCGCATCCTCGCCAAATCCGCCTTGTTCGACCCGCCGGACGCCGCGCTGCCGGACGGGCGCCGCGACCTGGTGGGCCTGTCGCGCGAGGAACTTGCCGCAGAAATGGCCGCCATCGGTGAGGCGCCGTTCCGCACCAAGCAACTCTGGCACTGGATCTATCACCAGGGCGTGACCGACTTCGCCCGCATGAGCTCCATCGCCCGCCCTTTGCAGGCGAAACTGGCGGAACGGTTCGTGATCGCCCGGCCGGACACCGTGATCGCCCGCACCAGCGATGACGACACGCGCAAGTTCCTCTTCCGCTTCCGCGACAGACAGGAAGCGGAGACGGTATACATCCCCGATCCTGAGGAAGACCGCGGCGCTGTCTGCCTGTCCTCCCAGGTCGGCTGCACGCTGTCCTGCCGCTTCTGCCACACCGGCACGCAGACCCTGGTGCGCAATCTCGGCGCGGCGGAGATCGTCGGGCAGTTCATGGCCGTGCGCGACGCCTATGGCGAATGGCCGTCGCCGAAGGGTGAGACCCCGCGGCTGCTTTCCACCATCGTGCTGATGGGGATGGGCGAGCCGCTGTACAACTACGCCAATGTCGCCAAGGCGATGGTCATCGTGATGGATGGCGAAGGGATCGGCCTGTCGCGGCGGCGCATCACGCTGTCCACGTCCGGCGTGGTGCCGATGATGGACCGGGCAGGGGAAGAGCTCGGCGTGAACCTCGCCGTGTCGCTGCATGCGGTGCGCGACGAATTGCGCGACGAGCTGGTGCCGCTGAACCGCAAATACCCGATTTCGGAGCTGATGGCGGCGTGCCGGCGGTACCCCGGTGCCTCCAACGCGCGGCGCATCACGTTCGAATATGTGATGCTCCGCGGGGTGAACGACAGCGAGGCGGACGCGCGGGAGTTGGTGCGGCTGATCGCGGGGATGCCGGCGAAGGTGAACCTGATCCCGTTCAATCCCTGGCCCGGCAGCGCGTTTGAGACGAGCACGCGGGCGGCGATAGAGAAGTTCGCACGGATCGTGAACGATGCGGGGTTCGCCGCGCCGGTGCGGGCGCCGCGCGGGCGGGACATTCTGGCGGCGTGCGGACAGTTGCGGACGGAGAGCAAGCGGGAGCGGGTGGGGGTGTAGTCACGCCTCCATGTCATGGCGATGAGCGAAGCAAACAGGCAAATCTCGCTCCAGAGCCATTCGCGGTAAGACCAAATGCCTTCGTTCAATCGCCAGTCCAGGTGTCTTTACCGTTGGTGTTGTCGACCGTTGGTGTTGTCGCTTCGCAGGCCGGCCACACTGAGGTAAACCGAGGCGGAAAGTGAACTTAGAAAATTCGACATGAGAAGCAGGACGGAGCGTCCTGGATGGCAAAATTTCCTGTGAGCTCAAGCCCACTCCGGAAAGTCCGCTCATTGGGCATTCCATAGGTTCCGTCCCGGTTCATCGTCGTTGCCTGGATCTGCACCCAAGCGCGCTTATGCCGTCAGCTCCAGCACGTACACGCCGCCGGCGAAGCGATCGACCGCATAAACCAGCCGGTTCTCGTCAACGTAGACATCATTGATCTGTGCCGCGCCGACGCGTGATCCCTCGGGAGTGTCGGGCACGAAGGAGGCGACTTCCTTCGGCTGGAACGGATTGGTCATGTCGTGCACGCGAAGTCCGCCGCCGAACCAGGTGCTGAACAGAAGCGTGCTGGAATGGAACGCGGGACCGGGGCGGTTCTCCCACATGTTGTGCGCGCCGTAGCGCCCGCCGCTGTAGGCGTAGTCTTCCACCGGGGGCACCGGCAGCGTGCCGATGCAAACGAGATTGTCCTCGCGCCGGCCGTCCAACACCCATACGCATTTCGGCCAGTCGGCGCCTTTCTCGCGCACGCATTCGTCGCTCGCCACCAGCAGGTCGCGGCCGGCGAGAGGCATCAGCGTGTGCAGGAAGCCGGGGAACGGCGGGTGCGGATTCCAATGCCCCACCATGACAGGCGCGCTGATGTTCGAAATGTCGAGGATGACCGCGCCGCCATCGATGTAGCCGACATAGGCTCGGTCCGGCCGGTCCGGATATACGTTGGTGTTGTGCGCGCGCCAGCCGGTGTCGAATTGCGGATGGCGCGGGACCGGCGGCGCGTCGTCGCCCTCACGCGTGCCGGGATACCACCAACGGCCGATCTCCCGCGGCTTGCTCGGGTCGCTCACGTCGATCGCGCAATAGAACTGGTCGTCGCGCAGGTTGCGGGGGGTGAAATCGGCGGCGCCGGACGAACAATGGATGGTCTTGCCATCGACGAACCAAAGCTGGTGCACGCCGCGCGACGCCGGACCGGAGCGGTCGAAGAACGTGATGCTGCGCGGTTCTTCCGGCTTGCTGATATCCCATAGTTCGATGCCGGCGGGGCTGGCACCGTGCGTCCCGGTCTGGTGCGCGACCGCCATCAGGTCGCCGCAGATCTCCAGCGAGTTGGACCGCACGTTGCGGTGTGGCAATTCGGTTTGCGCAATGACGCGGGGCTTGCGCGGGTCGGTCACATCAACGGCGGTAAAGTTCTTCGGGGCGCATTCATGCGCCATCCACAGCACGCGACGGCCGTCGGTCACCTGAAGGCTGACGCCCTCGCCGACATTGCCGAAGCCGGCCAGGTTGTCGTGCGCGATCAGGCGGAAATTGTTGAGTTCCATAGTCGTAGTCCCCTCCCCCGAGCCCCCTCCCACGCGGGGAGGGGGAATGGTAATTTGGCAACCATGAGCGATGCAGCGAACACTGTGCCGGTGACCATCATCACCGGCTTCCTCGGCAGCGGCAAGACGACCTTGCTCAACCGGCTGCTGAAGCTGCCGTCGCTGAACGACACGGTGGTGATCGTCAACGAATTCGGCGCCGTGGGGCTGGACCATCTGCTGATCGAGCAAGCGATCGAGGATGCCGTGCTGCTGAAGAACGGCTGCATCTGCTGCACGGTGCGCGGCGATATTGCCGATACGTTGGAAACGCTGTGGGAGCGGCGGGAGAGCGGCTTGCTGCCGCCGTTCCGGCGGATTGCGATCGAGACGACCGGGCTCGCCGATCCGGCGCCGGTGGCGCATGCGCTGCTGACGGAGGCGGAGGGGCGCTATGCGTGCCGGCTGGATGGCATTGTTACCACGGTCGATGCGCTGCATGGCGCGATGCAGCTCGATCGGCAGCCGGAGGCGCGGCGCCAGGTGGCGATGGCGGATCGCGTGCTGCTGACCAAGACCGATCTTGCGGATGCTACCGCGATCGAGGCGGTGAGGGCGCGGATTGCCGCGCTGAATGCGTGTGCGCCGCTGCGGCGCGTGGTGAACGGCGACGGTGCGGAGCAGGACGTGTTCGGTTTAGGGCCGGGCGATGGGGCCGATGATGCGCGGGTGGCCGAGTGGCTAAGGCCGTTCGAGACCGATCCGCATCATGGTCACCAGCATTTGCCGTTCCGGCATGGCGATGAAGTCGCGTCGGTGGTGCTGCGGTGCGATCAGCCGATTGGGTGGGATGGGCTGCGGCTTTGGCTGGAGTCGGTGCTGTCGCTGCACGGCGACGCGGTGCTGCGGTTGAAGGGACTGGTGCGGTTGGTTGGCGTGGAGCGGCTGGTGGTGCTGCAAGGCGTGCATCATGTGCTGCACCCGTCGGTGTTTTTGCCGCGTCAGGCCGAGGATGCGGGCGGCACGCGGATTGTGCTGATCACGCGCGGACTGTCGGCGAAGGGGCTGAGGGCGAGCTTTGCGGCAGCCATAGAGGCGGCGTTGTAGGCGGGCACAAAGACACCACGAGCGACGAAGCAATCTCAGTCGTGTGGGCGTACGGACAGGCCGGATACGTGCCTCGAACGAGATTGCTTCGTCGCTTCCCTCGCCGCAATGACGGAATAACTGTGATGCGGCGCTACCAGTCTCGTCACGAAAGGGACTTCCGCATCCGCAGTCACGCCGCTTGTGTCACTTCCACATGTGTATCGTTGAAACATGCACCCTCGGCGAGATCCGCGCGCATGTCCGCGGACACCAACGCGGAAATCGTCTGGCCGCTGCGGCTGGTGCATAGCCACGCGCCTTTCTCGCTTGCCACCACGCCGGGCCGCACTGCTTCGGTAATCGACAGCGGCAGGAATACCTCGCCTCGGTCGTTCCATAGCCGCACATCCTGTCCCGACCGCAGGCCACGCATGTCTGCGTCCGCCGGGTGCATCATCAAGACCGGCGCCTGCAACGATCCATCCAGCCCGCCGAACGTCGACGAAATCCGCCTGTCCGAAGCGGGCGAAATCAACCGCAACGGCAGCGCTGCTTCCGAACCGCGCCAGTCCGCGACACGTGCTTGCTCTCCCCACCGTGTCGCCAGCCAGTCCGACACCAGCTCCACCTTGCCCGACGGCGTGCCGGGCAACACGTTCTCGAACAACATCAGTGGCGCACCGTCTGCCGCCATGCGCCGCGCCGCTGCGACAGGAAGCTGGCTTGGCCGCACGCCGCCGAGGCGCGGATCGTCCGCATCCACCGCCTCGTCCATAAGGTCCAGATCGCTGGTCTTGAAGCATGGATCGTCGAACCCGAACCGCGCCGCCAGGCGACGGAAAATCTCCGTATTCGGCAACGATTCACCCAACGGCGCGATCACCGGCTCCGCCCGCTGCAGCCAATGATGCCCGTACGACGCATACAAGTCGTGGCACTCGAAACTGCTCGCCGCCGGCAGCACGATATCGCAATGCGCCATGCTCTCGGTCATCGTTACGTCGATGCCGACAGTGAATATGTCGTCCCGCCCGAGGCCGCGGCGCATGCGGTTCTGATCCGGATGCACAACAATCGGATTGTGGTTGTAGACGAAGACAGTGCGCAGCGGCGGATCGATGTCGTCATGCTCCAGATGCCGGCCGAAATCCAGCAGGTTCAATGTGCGCGTGCCTGGCGGCGCGAGATCCGGCCGTTGCAGCCGCGCCACGGTCTTGGGAAACGCATTGGACGCGCTGACCACGACGCCACTGCCGTTGCCCCATTTGCCGAGCAATGCCGGCAAGGTGATGGCTGCGCGGATACCGCTGCCGCCGTTGCGGCCGCGTTCCAGGCCGTTGCCGGGAGCCAGGATCAGCGGGTCTGCTGCTGCCATCCACCCGACCAAGGTGCGAATCTGCGCTTCCGGCACACCGCATGCCTCGGCTGCGCGCGCGGCGGGCCATTGACGCGCCCGCGCCATGAACGCGTCGAACCCCGCCACGTGCTTGTCGATGAACACCGCATTGAAGGCACCCGCGCGTTCCAGTTCCGTCGCCAGCGACCACGCCAGCAGCACGTCGGTGCCAGGGAGCAACGCGATGTGCAGATCGGCTTGCTCCGCGATTTTGGTGCGCAGCGGGTCGATCACCACCAGCCGGCCGCCCTTGCGCTTTGCGCGGCGAATGCGGCGCACCAGATGCAGGTTGGCCACGGTCGCGTTGTTGCCCCACACGACGTTCAGCGCCGCATGCTCTGCCAGTTCCGGCGGGCAGCCGGGTACGGCGCCATAGGTGCCGGCCCAGGCCTCGCTACGCACGCCGCCGCACAGGGAGCGTCGGTAAACCAGGCTGGCGCCCAGCTTGTGGAAGAAGCGCGCTGACATACTGTCACCCGACAGCATGCCGTGCGGGCCGGCATAATTCAGCGGCGCCACGGCCTGCGGACCCCAACGCTCGATCACCGCGGCGGTGCGGGCGTGGATTTCGTCCAGCGCTTCGTCCCAGGAGATGCGTTCGAACGCGCCGGCGCCCTTCGGGCCGGTGCGGCGCAGCGGATGCAGCAGACGGCCCGGGCCGTGGACGAACGCGGGCGTGAGTTGCGCCACCTTGTTGCACAGCACACCGTCGGTGAACGGCATCGCATCGGAACCGCGCACCTTGACGATTCGCTCCGCTTCCACGGTCACGGTCAGGCTGCACGTGTCGGGGCAGTCCAGGGTGCAGACGCTGGGGCGTTCCTCGGTATCCACGGGCGCTCTCCTGATGCGGCGGGGATCGGATTAGGGCGGGAATTGGCCTTGCGCTGCAAGGCCCTTGCGCCAGAGCAGGATGAGACCAATTGGCCAGTATGGGCGCGCGGCCGGGACATCCGGGGGTTGAATACCGGGGGTTTCGGGGGCAAGTCTGAAGCGGAAGGAGAGTCCCGCCTGTCATGATCGATCCGTTCGGCCGTGCCATCACCTACCTGCGCGTCTCGGTGACCGACCGCTGCGACCTGCGCTGCGTCTATTGCATGGCCGAGGACATGCACTTTCTGCCGAAGCGCGACCTGCTGACGCTGGAGGAGCTGGACCGGATCTGTGGCGCGTTCATTCGCCTGGGCACCACCAAGCTGCGCCTGACCGGTGGCGAGCCTCTGGTCCGTCGCAACGTCATGTCCTTGTTCCGCAGCCTGGGTGCGCGGCTGGGTAACGGGCTGAACGAGCTGACGCTCACCACCAACGGTACACAGCTCGCCAAACACGCGAGCGAGCTTTTCGCGGCCGGTGTGCGGCGGGTGAACGTGTCGCTGGATACGCTGGACCCAGTGAAATTCGCCGACATCACCCGCTGGGGGAAGATCGAGCAAACGCTGGACGGGATCTTCGCGGCAAAGGCCGCCGGGCTGGCCGTGAAGCTGAACGCGGTGGCTCTGAAGGGCGTCAATGAGGACGAATTCGACGCCATGGTCGCCTGGTGCGGCGAGCATGGTTTTGATCTCTGTCTGATCGAGACCATGCCGATGGGCGAGATCAGCGAGGACCGCACGGATCAGTACCTGCCGTTGTCCATTGTGCGTGGCCGGCTGCGGCGGCGCTGGACGCTGGAGGATACCGACTATCGCACCGGCGGTCCGGCTCGCTACTTCAACGTGAAGGAAACCGGGCGGCGCGTCGGCTTCATCACGCCGATGACCCATAATTTCTGCGAAAGCTGCAACCGGGTGCGGCTGACCTGCACCGGCACGCTGTACATGTGCCTGGGGCAGGACGATGACGCTGATCTGCGCTCGGTGCTGCGGTCCGATACATCGGATTCGGGGCTGGACGAAGCGATTCGCGAGGCAATCAGCCGCAAGCCCAAGGGGCACGATTTCATCATCGACCGGCGGCATGAGAAGCCGGCGGTGGCGCGGCATATGAGCGTGACCGGGGGATGACACAACTCTTGCGTGTGGCCGCTCTTTGACGCATCATCGAACCAAACCGGTCGGCCCGATGGCGGAAAGCAGCGCTATCACTTTTGACAATTTCAGCAGGATCTGCCGAGGGCGTATCTGAATCTGAAAGTCCACGAGGACGAGCTTACTTTTGCGGAGTACAGTCGGATCGCGTTCGACTGGCTGGTGGACAACCTCACTTCATGACGGGTAGCGCGCATCGAGCAGCGGTATCGGAGTTGGCGGAGCAAGGCGGGCCTCCGACGAAGCGGACGTCGCGGGCATATTCCTTCACATCTGCCGCGCCAGCCGCTGCGCCAGCAGCCAGCCGACGAGTGCAGACACCGGTGCGCCAGGCAGCATGATCAGCCACCCGATGGGCGAACCCTCGAAAGTCAGCGCGATCCCGATACCCAGCATCATACCACCGACCAGGCAGCCGATGACCGAAGACGCCACGCCCAGCACGACAAGATCGGAACGGGTTACCATGGCGGTGCCTGCTACGGCCCCGCCTGCGGTTTGACAAGCCGGCACCCCGGCCCCTAGAACCGCGCCCTTCACGGCCGGGAACGTGGACGGGCTCCAGGGGAATCTGGTTCGGCCCGCGCCCGCCAGGCGGCTCCGCCGCATGGCCTACCGGTGCAACAACGCCAGCAGAAAAGGGCAGCGCGCAACCATGACCAAGCGCGTCGAGAGCAAGTACAAGATCAACCGCCGCCTGGGGGTGAAC
>DATKPQ010000115.1:0-5471 GCA_035523995.1 Acetobacteraceae bacterium
ATCGCGCCATAGACGATCCGGCAGAACGAGATGTAGCCGAACACCTTCAAATCCCACGCGGTCCGCCAGCGCGCATCATCCACGCTCAGCAGGTCGCCGGGTGGAATGGCGCCCGCATTGTTCACCAGGATGTCCAGCGGCCCCGCTGCCTCGGCCACCCGCCGCACGGCGGCATCGCTCGACAGGTCGGCGGAAATCGTCCGCACATTCACCTGCCGCCGGGCGCGGATGCCCTCCGCCGCCGCGTCCAGCGCCGCTTGCTCGCGCGCCACCAGGATGACGTTGCAGCCCTCGTCGGCCAGCACCTCGGCCGAGGCGCGGCCGATCCCCTTCGACCCGCCGGTGATCAGTGCCGTCTTGCCCTGCAAGCCCAGGTCCATGTCATGCCGCCTTTCGCAATCCCGCCTGATACGCCCGGCACGCCTCGCCGAAGCCACGGAAGATCGCCAGGCTCGCCGAATCGTCCGCGTAACGCCATTCCGGATGCCACTGCACGCCCAGCACCCAGCCGGGCGCGTCGGGGGCGCGCACGGCTTCGATGGTGCCGTCGGGGGCGACAGCTTCCACCACAAGGCCGGGCGCCACCTGGTCGATCGCCTGTCGGTGCAGCGAGTTCACCAGAATCTTCGTCGAGCCGATGATGCGCGCCAGACCGCCCGACAGAGTCACCAGGTGCCGCGGCGCATAACGCGCATCGATGTCGTCGCCCTGGCCGCGGTGATCGAACCGACCCGGCAGGTCGTGCACAGTCTGGTACAGCGACCCGCCAAGCGCGACGTTCAGTTCCTGGATGCCGCGGCAGATCGCCAGCAGCGGGATGCCGCGGCGCACCGCCTCGGGGATCAGGCGCAGCGTCGTTGCGTCGCGTTCCATGTCGTGCAGGTCGGGGGTGTGGGACTCGCCGCCGGCATAGTGGTCGGGGTGCACGTTGCTCGGGCTGCCAGGCAGCAGCAGCCCGTCCAGCCGGTCCAGCAACGCCAGTTCCGGCTCGCCGAGCGGCGGAATCATGATCGGCACCGCGCCGGCGCCGCCCAGTACCGCGGCAGCATAACGGGCCGGCGTGTCGTGGCGGAGGTGGCCGTTCACCATGCGCGCGCAAGCCGGAATACCAACAATGATCGTCATACCGGCCACTATGCCCGCGGGCGAAGCGAATCGGCAATCATCATGCCCAGCGATCCGGAAAGCCGCGCGGTTTATTGGCCGCCACGCGCGTCAGTCCACTGTTCCACGCCGCCGTCAGGTCGGCCGGCGATTGGGTGTCGATCAGCTGATGTCACTGCCAGATCGGCTTCGCCCGGTGCATGGCGGCATCGCCCTCCGCGTTCAGCGCAATGTTGTCCCAGGGGATCGGGATGGTGCGGGACATCGGAATCGGAATCCGCGGGGAGGTGGTCTTGCTGCTCGGCAGCGTCTGCTGCTGCGGCTGCATATTCGCCGCACAGATCTGGCAGTTGGGGTCGCAGAGATGCAGCTTGGGGTGTGCCACCGTATCGACGTCCAGGTTATCGGCTTGTTCGAAGATCGCTCAGGTCCATTGCCGGTGCTGCGGACCGCCGATCGGCATGTCCACCTTGCCGCCGCCCTGGGTGAAGGCGACCTGTTGATGTTGTGCCGTTCGTGGGCGCAGAGGTAGGCAACTTCATGAGGCTCGATCATGACTCATAAAATGCGAAATTGCCGTTCTTATCGATCAGCGGGCCGCTGAAGGCCTGTTGGATGTCACTCCCCAGGTTGGCAGCGTTGAGTTCGCCGACTGCCGACATGACACCATCTGCCACGCACAGAGGTCGAATTTGCGCTGCACCCGTACAAATTCTTTCGCCTTCTCCAGCCAGGTCTTGAGTGCGATATCGACGTCTCCCGGCATCTGTCGCCTGACCGTAGGCGAGGAATTCGGGGAATGCGCCAGACACGGCGAAGTCGGCGCGCGTGCCTGGGCGCGTGCGACATCACGCGTGCCTGGGCGCGTGCGACATCATTCGCGGCAGTGAGCAAGACAGGCCACCGCGACGAAACCCAATCCAGCCAAGTGTGAAACAAACGTGAATATTGACGCCGGCTATCTCTCCCTCTTGGCTGCTTGGTACTTCGAATCCCGGGTTGATTACTAAACAGGAACACATTTGTGGGTCTTGGCAATCGTAAAGGTTGTGCATACCAAACATTATCCGACAATGCGTTCCGGGGCACGAATGGGGTATCATTGACACGATGCGGTTGGGCAAGCGAGCTGGGTTTCACAGGTCACGGCCAGGCTCACCGCCCGACGTTGTCGCCGCTTGTTATACCAACGGCCGTCATGACTGACCCGTCCGCCGGATTCGGCGTCCATGGCAGTGGAAGGTCCACGTGCGTTCAAATCGATGTTGCCCGCACGCACGGATCAAGCAATGCTTCTCAGCGCTCTCTGCTCTCTGTCTTCGCTCAGCGATAAATTTGCCGGAAACGAGAGGCACCTGCAGGGCCGATTCCCCCCGACATTGCCTGACCGTCTCGCCAGCTCGAGAAACCCGAAAACGTCGTGGAACGCGCACGGCAACAAACTCTCGTCAGGCGACCGCCGTGCGGACCTCCTTTCCCGCCATCCGCCACTCGATCGGCACCGTGCGAAATGCGCAACGTTTCCAACGTTTCACTCTGGGCGCTGAATCATTACAGCATCGGGCACGAGCGTGCGGCAAGACCTAACCCGCGTCCCGCACCAGTACTTCCTCGTACACGTCCAGTGTCGCCTCCTGCATCGCCCGCACCGTATAGCCGCGCTGCACCGCCCCCCGCGCACGCTCTCCCAACGCCTGACGCTCCACCTCGGGCAACGCCAGTACATGCTCTATCGCTGTCGCGAGCGCCGCGGGATCGCCAGGAGGCACGCGCCAGCCGGTTTCGCCGTCGCGCACTGTTTCCACCGGACCACCCAGGTCCGCGGCGATCACCGGGCGCCCCATCGCCTGCGCTTCGATCACCACCCGGCCAAACGCCTCCGGCCGGGTGGAGGCATGTACCACCGCATCGGACAGCATGAATGCCGCCGGCATATCGTCGCAGTTGCCGGCCAGCCGCACACGGTCCGCGATCCCCAATCTTTCCGCCTGGCGCACGAGCCGCGCACTGTAGCGGTGCCGCCCCTGGTCCGCGCCAACCAGCACGCAGAACACATCCCGCCGCGGCATGCGTGCGATCGCCGAAAGCAAGACCGACTGTCCCTTCCAAGACGTAAGCCGCCCGGGCAGTACGACGGTCGGCACGCCGTCCGGCAGCCGCCAGGCCGCCGCCAAACGCGCGAGCCGGTCCGGGACGACGATCGCCGGATCGAACGCCGCCGGATCGACGCCGCGCGGGATCACGCGGACTCGCGTCGGATACAGCCGGTGCCGCTCCGTAATCAGCTCGGCGACATAGCGGCTCGCGGCAATCACGATCTCGCCGCGCGCCATGACGGCGTTGTACTCGCGCTTGAACGGCAGATCCTCGTTGTAGACACCATGGTAGGTGGTAACGAAATGCACCCTGGCGCGTCGCGCCGCCAGCCACGCGGACCACGCTGGCGCGCGCGAACGGGCGTGCACGATGCTGACATTCTCCGCCTGGATCAGCGCCGCCAGGCGTGCCGCGTTGCGCCAGATGGCAAACGGCGTCTTGCGGTCCAGCGGCAGCGCGATGTGCCGCCCGCCCACGCGTTCTACCGCCTTCACCAGCGAACCGCCGGCACTGGCCACCAGGGCGATGCCGTCGGCTTCCGCCACCGCCTGGGCAATCTCGATGGTGCCGCGCTCCACGCCGCCGGTCACGAGAGAAGGCAGCACCTGAAGGACGACGGGCTTGTCTGAATTGGTCCGCATGGCGGCGGCACTATCGTATCCGGCGCGCCGCTTGCCCATCCCGCGTTGTTCTGACATTGGGTTGGACAGGCGCCGCGGCATCGGCATGCTGGGCGGTGGAGAACATGCAGGAGATTGACGATGGCGGAGTCGGGATGGGTGCGCGTGGCGGCGAAGAGGGACGTAGCGGAGAACGCCGTAATATCGGTGCGGGTCGGCGACAAGGATATTGCGCTGTACCACCTGCCCGGCGGCGAGTTCCGCGCCACCGACAACATTTGCACCCATGAATATGCGCAGTTGCACGAAGGCTGGCTGGAGGACGGCTGCATCGAATGCCCGCTGCACGCCGCCCGCTTCGACATCCGCACGGGAAAGGCGCTGTGCGCCCCCGCGGACGTCGATCTGGCCGTGTTCGAGGTGAAGGCGGAGGGTGAAGACTTGCTGGTGAAGGTTTAGCCGCCGGCCAATCCGTTTCGCCCACCCCTCAAGGGCAGGGCAGGGGCTTGGCGGGGGCGGGTGGTTTTGCCACCCTCCCGCCATGGCCCAGGATCCCGACATCGTCGCTCTCGCCCGCATACTCGGCAACGCGCGGCGCATCGTATTGTTTTCCGGAGCCGGCATCAGCACCGAGTCCGGCATCCCAGATTTCCGTAGCCCCGGCGGCGTGTGGACCCGGATGGCGCCGATCGACTTCTCCGACTTCATACGCTCCAAGGAGGCGCGCCGCGAGACATGGAAGCGCCGCTTCGAACTGGACCCGATCCTGCGCGCAGCTCGTCCCAACCGCGGCCATCGCGCCGTGGCGCAGCTGATTGCGGACGGCAAGGCGTCATCGGTCATCACTCAGAACATCGACAACCTGCACCAGGATTCGGGCGTCCCCGCGGCCCAGGTGATCGAGCTGCACGGCAACACCACCTACGCCACCTGCCTGAGCTGCAGCCAGCGCTACGAACTCGAGGATCTGCGCATCGATTTCGAACGCGACGGCCTGGTGCCGGAATGTGCTTGCGGCGGCTACGTGAAGAGCGCGACGATCTCGTTCGGCCAGTCGATGCCGGTGCTGGCAATGCAGCGCGCCGAATCCGAGACCTTGGCCTGCGACCTGTTTGTCGTGCTCGGCTCGTCGCTGGTGGTGTATCCGGCTGCCGGCTTCCCCGAACTGGCGAAGCGGGCCGGCGCGAGGCTGATCATCGTGAACCGCGACCCCACCGGGTTGGATGGCATCGCCGACCTGGTGCTGAACCGCGCCATCGGGGATGTGCTGGGCGAAGCGGTCGGTGTCGCTTAGTGCTCTGTTTTGGAAAATTGGCGATGTAATGTAAGAACTAAAGACTTGGAGCCGCAGATGGATGCTGATGAGCGCGCATAAGTCACTCCATGGGCCACGCGTTCTATCTGCGTTATCAGCGCCCATCTGTAGTTCCAATATCCAACCGCTGCTATCGCATCTCGCGAGTCCGGGGTTTGCGGAGAATTCGGGGTTCATGCGGCGAGGCGTAGGGCCGGCATTCTGTTGGTGCCCTGTCGTTCGGTGACGAATTTTGCGAAGCTGGAGCTTTGGGCGGCATTCAAGAGAAATTCTGGCAGGCTGTGGCGCAGCGCGGTGGCGACGACGAGTTCGGAGGGTGGGATGCCGGGTCGAAT
>DATKPQ010000116.1:0-123740 GCA_035523995.1 Acetobacteraceae bacterium
GAGCGGATGCCGCCGCCCACGGTCAACGGTAAAAAGACCCGTGCTGCGGTGCGGGAGACCACGTCCAGGATCGTGTCGCGGTTCTCATGGCTGGCGGTGATGTCCAGGAAACACAGCTCGTCTGCACCCGCTGCGTCGTAGACCGCCGCTTGCTCGACCGGATCGCCGGCATCGCGCAATGAGACGAAATTCACGCCTTTGACAACGCGGCCGTCCTTCACGTCCAGGCAGGGGATGACTCGGAGCTTCAACATCGGTCGTTCACATAGACGGTGCCATCGTGTCGATGGCAAGCTTTTATCGCGGAAAGTTTTGAGACGTTTTCCTGCGGGATGGATGATCCGGTAAAGTTGTCCGGATATTGCCGGTGGTCACGAGGACAGCACGGCCAGCGCGACGGCTGGATCGATCCGTCCGTCGTACAGCGCGCGGCCTACCACCACACCCGCAACGCCAGTTCCGGCGGCTGCTTGTTTCAGAGAAACAAGATCGTCCAGCCCGCCGACCCCGCCCGACGCGATCACCGGTGTGGTCACGTGCCGGGCAAGCGCCACAGTTTGCGCGGCGTTCACGCCGCTCAGCATGCCGTCGCGGCTGATGTCGGTGTAAATGATGGCCGCCACGCCTGCATCTTCGAAGCGGAGCGCAAGGTCGCGGGCGGTGAGCGTTGATGTTTCGGCCCATCCCTCGGTGGCAACGCGTCCGTCGCGCGCGTCTATGCCGACGGCGACGCGGCCGGGGAAGGCGCGGCAGGCGTCGTGGACCAGCGCTGGATTTTTGGCTGCGGCGCTGCCCAGGATAACGCGGCTGATGCCGGCGGTGAGCCATGTCTCGATTCCGGCCATGTCGCGGATGCCGCCGCCGAGCTGCACCGGGATGCGGATAGCGGCGAGGATCGCACGGACGGCTTCATCGTTGACTGGGCGGCCGGCAAAGGCTCCGTTCAGGTCCACGACATGAAGCCAGGTAAAGCCGGCGTCCTGCCAGGCGCGAGCCTGTGCGGCGGGATCGTCGGCGTAAACCGTGGCCTGGTCCATTTCGCCGCGCCGGAGGCGGACGCACTTGCCGTCCTTCAGGTCGATGGCGGGGTAGAGGGTCAGAGGCATGGGGCGTGGGCCTGCGCCAATGTCATTCCGAGCGACGTGACGAAGCAGTCCTGGCCGTTGGGGCTGGCTGTGCGTTTGCACGAATGAGGTTGCTTCGTCGCGTCTGCACGAACGAGAGTGCTTTGTCGCTGCGCTCCTCGCAATGACATCAGGCCCGTCTTCGCTCCTCGCAATGACATCATGGGGTGCGTCCGCGCCGCGCGCGCAGGCGCTTGTAGTAATAAAAACCCCGAACGATCTGCCCGCGCACCAGGGCGTATTCGGGGTGTACGCCCCATCTGATGTAGCCCAGCGACTCATACAGCCGGATCGCTGCTTCCTGCGTTTCGCGCACGTCCAGGTTCAGGATGTGGTAGCCGAGTTCGCGTGCCCGCTCCTCGACGCCCAGCGTCAGCATGCGGGCGAGGCCGTGGCCGCGGGCATAGGGCGCGACGTAGGAGTGCATGAGCTGCGCGGCGAAGGACTGCGCTTCATTGTTGCGCGGCGGCCGCACCAAATGCGCGGACCCGACCACTGTTCCGTCCAGTCTCGCAACGAACAGTTCGCGTTCCGGGACCAGCAGGACGCCGCGGAAATAGCTTTCCAGGGCACGGCGGCCGGGCGGGTTCACCCAGCCGAAGCCGCCGCCGTCGATGATGGCGGCGTGGGTCGCTTCGCAGAGCGCGTGCAGGTCATCGTCGGTGAACTCGACGATCCGCTCCACAAAAAGCTGCGGTTCGGCGACGGGTTGTGGTTCCGGGATGCCGGACATCGGGTCAGGGCGCCCAGCGCAGGAAATTGGCCAGGATGTGCAGGCCGACCTCCTGGCTTTTCTCGACGTGGAACTGCGTGCCAGCGCGGTTGCCCGCCGCGACCATGGCGACAACCGGGCCGCCGTAGTCTGTGGTGGCGATGACCTGGCGCGGGTCGCCACCCATGAGGGCGTAGCTGTGCACGAAGTAGGCGTGGTCGCCGGGTAGCAGCCCGTCCAGCAGGGGGTGCGCGCCGGGCGCGAAATCCAGCACGTTCCAGCCCATCTGCGGCAGGCGTAGGCCCGGGGCGGGCATTTCCGCGATGTCGCCCGGGATCCAGCCGAAGCCTGGGGTGACGAAATGCTCCAGGCCACGCTCTGCCATCAGTTGCATGCCGACGCAGATGCCCAGGAACGGATTGCCGCGGCCGGTTACCGTTTCGATCGCCTCGCGCATGCCGGAGACTGCTTGCAGGCCGTGCATGCAGTCGGCGAAGGCGCCCTGGCCGGGCAACACCACACGGTCGGCGCGGGCGACGTAATCGGGGTCGGCGGTTACGGTGATCTCGGCGGCCAGAGCGCAGCGCTCGGCGGCCAGCATCAGGCCGCGCGATGCCGAGGCGAGGTTGCCGCTGCCATAATCGACCACTGCGACCTTCATCGCAGGGCTCCCGGCGGCAGGAACCGCGCGGCCAGTTCGGGGCGCCGTTCCAACACCATGCCGAGCGCCTCGGTTGCATCGCGCGCGCTGACGACCTCCTGCAGGACGAAGCCGCGGAGCCGGAGTGACCAGCGGCGCAGGTCGTTGCCGGAGAAGCCGAGCCACAGGCCAAGCGCCAGCAGCAGCGCGGATTGGGTAGGATCGGACGTCAGCGAGACGATCAGGATGGCAGTGGCCAGGACCAGGGCGGCCGGGACCCAGGCGTTGTGCACGGCCAGCCATAACGGGCCGAAGACCAGGGCGCCCCAGGAGAACCCTTCCCGCACCAGCACTGGCGCGGCGCCGTCGCGCACAAAGCCGGTCCAGAATTTCACAGCGCGCCTTTGGTCGAGGGGATCGCGTCCGCCGCGCGCGGATCGATCGCCGCCGCCATGCGCAGCGCCCGTGCCGCCGCCTTGAAGCAGGCCTCGGCGACGTGGTGGGCGTTGCGGCCCGCCCTTTGGTTAAGATGTAGCGTCACTGCCGCATTGGTGGCGAGCGCGCGGAAGAATTCCTCGAACAGTTCGGTGTCCATCTCCCCTATTTTGGGGCGTTCGAAGGTCACATTCCAGACCAGGAACGGGCGGCCGGAGATATCCACCACCGATTCCGCCAGCGCTTCGTCCATCGGCACCAGCGCGTGGCCGAAGCGGGTGATGCCGCGCTTATCGTCCAGCGCCTGGGCGAAGGCGCGGCCCAGCACGATGCCGACATCCTCGGTGGTGTGATGGAAGTCGATATGCAGGTCGCCCTTGGCGCGGACGGTCAGGTCGAACAGGCCGTGGCGGGCGAAGGCGGTCAGCATGTGGTCGAGGAATCCGATGCCGGTGGCGATGTCAGCCGCTCCCGCGCCGTCGATGTCGAGGGTGAGGGTGATGTCGGTTTCCGAGGTCCGGCGGCTTAGAGTCGCGGTGCGGGCCATGATGGGGGTCCCACTAGCCCGGCGGGGGGCGGCGGTCCAGCGGGAAGGGAACGTGAGAGAGCCCGGGCGGCATTTGCCTCGGGCCTTGAGGCCGATGAACCTGACGATCAAGGGTAACCGGTGTCGCGCAGGTGCGGCATGCAGCAAAATAAGCCAGGTCACCACAGATTTCGTAGATGACACAGATTAAGGCGCGGATTGTTTGCGGCCGGCCTGTGCAGGCCTGCAGATCAATCCTGACGAGGTTGGGTTGCCAGAGCTACAGAAGATCTACGACCAGCGTGCATCCGACGGTGCGTCGCCATTTTCGGGGCGGCTGAGCAGATGGCTGGCGATGAGCCGGAAAAGGTCGCCGTCCAGCGGGGACATGGCCATGAATCCGTGTTCTGAAAAGAAAATATGGAATCGCTTTCCGCAGGCTCTGCATCCGCATGCAAATCGCCGGGCGCGTACTGCTGGTTGAATGTGTTGCCCTCGAACGCGAGGTCGAAGGTAGCGCGGATCGTGCTGTGCGCACCCTCGGCACGGATCAGCCGAGGCGTCGAGACTAGCTCCAGCCTTCCGTCCGGGCGCGACAGCACCGCCCGGACCGCCGAGGGATCGTGCGACAGCGTGTCCTGGTTGTTGGGCGCGGACGGTTCGGAGCCTTCCACGAACGAGGTTGCTCCGTGGCTGCGCGCCTCGCAATGACATGGGGCGGGTGGGAGCGAGCCTTGCCAGACAGAACGACCTGGCCGGTGCAGAGTTCAGTTGAAGCTGCACAAGCGTAGCGACCGAGGGCTGGCGTGCTCCGGGGGCCGGCCTGTTGCGCATACCTGATAGAGGCGCGATGTTCGCGGCCGCCCAACGAAACTGAGACGATCAGCCAGACCAGGAGCCAACCGGTGGCGGCCATCAAGCTCTACGCCTTTACGTGCGGCACGGTGACCGGCGACTTTGGGCGGCTGATGGAAGGCGGCGAGGGTGACATTACCGTTCCCATTCCGGTGCTCCTGATCGAGCATTCGAAGGGGCTGGCCTTGTTCGACACCGGCATGCACCCTGATTGCCAGCGTGATCCAGAGGCACGGCTTGGTGCGCGACTGGCGGGTCTGTTCCGGATCGGCTTTCAACCCGGCGAAGAGGTGAGTGCGCAGCTCGAAAAGGTCGGCCGAGACGCGGAGAAGATCGACCTTGTCATCAACTCGCATTTTCACTTCGATCACGTCGGCGGCAACGCTTTGATTCCCAACGCGACGATGCTGGTTCAACGCGACGAATGGGAAGCCGGTATGAATGGCGATCTCGCGTCGGGCCATGGCTACAATCGGCGCGACTTCGACCTTGGTCACAAAGTGCGTCTTCTCGACGGCGAGCACGATGTGTTCGGCGACGGTTCGGTGGTGTGCTTGCCAACGCCCGGTCACACCGTGGGGCATCAATCATTGCGGGTGCAGCTGGAGGGCGGCGATGTCGTGTTGGCGGCTGATGCCTGCTATTTCTGCCAGACCCTGCGAGAGCGCCGATTGCCGCGCCACGTGCATGACCGTGAGGCAATGCTCGCATCGCTCGATCGGCTTGAAGCACTGGAGCAAGCGGGAGCACGCGTCTTCTTCGGCCACGATCCCACCTTTTGGAACACCGTGCCGAAAGCGCCCGGTGCCATTGCATGAACCATCGTGGTTCGGCCACGGTAGCAACGATCAGCGTTTACCTGCGCCCGTCCGTTTTGCGAGTTGACCACCGGCCAGTTCGGGCGACTCGCGACTGGATGAAACTGCGCGCGACGACGCAAGGATCGTACGTTTTGATCCCTTGCCCTACCTTGGTCCGCTGCGCGGCCCAAGCCTGCAAGGGGAGAGGGAGGCCTTGTTGCTTGAGCAGGCTGCAAGCACCTGCTTCAGCGTGGAGGCGTTTGTAAGACATGCCTTCTGGCCAATGACTCATTCATGGTCGCCCTTGCCCAACCCCACGTTCAGCTCCGCGCCCAGCAGAGCGGCATAGGCCGAGACATAGAACCACAGCATGACGCCAACCACGGTCCCCAACGGCCCGTAGGTCACGCCGAAGGTGCTGATATGGCCCACATACCAGGACAGCAGCAGCGAGGCGATCAGCCACAGGACGGTAGCGAGGACGACGCCGGGCAGTGTCGGCTCCGTTGGCGGCGGGTGGCGCGTCGGGCCAAGCCGGTAGAACACCGCCAGCGAGGCGCCGAACAAGCCCACCAAGAGCAACATGGCGGCCACGTGCAACAGGCCGCCGCTGTAGCGCGAGAGGCCGAGGAAGCTCAGCACGGCGGGAATGAACACGAGCAACGCGATGGCCAAAGACGTCACAAGAGTGATTGCCATCGTCATCGCCAGCCCGACGAGTTGGAATTTCAGGTAACTGCGTTGTTCCTTCAGGTTGTGCGCGACGTTCAGCGCCGACAATGCGGAACGCGTGCCTGTGGCGGAGCTCCAGAAGGTGATGATGGAGCTGACGGCCAGCCCGAGGCTGAGACTGGCTGGTGGTGCGGTGACCAGGTGGCGGACACGGTCGTTGATAAGTTCGAAAGCCGGGGCTGGCACGATGTGCTGCAGCACCAGCAATTGTTGCTCCACCTCCTGCGGATTGAAGATCAGGCCATAGACGGAGATCAGCAGGCTGATCGCGGGGAAAAGGGCGAGCGTGGCGTAGAAGGCGCAGCCTGCGGCGGCGAGCGACATGCGGTCGGTAATGCTGTCGCGCACGGCGCCGAGCACGCTCGAGCGCCAGCGGCGCCAGGCGGCGAACTTACGCCGGCGGCGGTGGCGGGTACCGGGCCGGTTTGCGTGGTGCGCCAGGCTGGGTGGTTCGCGGTCTGCCATGTTCGCTCTTGAAGCTGATTTGTAACGCGTAGCGCAGCAGGGGGATGCGACGGCACTGCCGCCGTATGGGGCAGATTTTTGAGTTTCCAGGGAAATTTCCTATTGCACCAGGGGGGCAAGGGTCCTATGTGGCCCCTCACGCAGCAACGCACGTGCCTCTGGCCCCTCGTGGTTACGCAACGACGTCAAGCGTTCTGGCAACTCGCTTAGGTCGCTGGTTCGTTCGACCGTTTCGTCAACTCCGCTCATCGCCTGGATAGGTGAGCGTTTCAGGAAGGGGGGGCCGGTGCGATGACACCCAAAATCGCCCGTTTTCTCGCAGAGCAACTGCCGGCAACGCCGTGCCTGGTGCTCGACGTCGATCGCGTGGAAGCGAATTTCTGCGCGTTGCAGCGCGCGCTGCCGCTAGCGCGCATCTTCTATGCCGTGAAGGCCAATCCCGCTGCTCCGGTGCTGGAGCGGTTGGTGACGCTTGCTTCGAATTTCGATGCGGCGAGCTGGGAGGAGGTGCAGGCCTGCCTCGAGGCCGGCGCGCAGCCGGAGGCGATCAGTTTCGGCAATACCATAAAGAAAGTGTCGGCGATTCAGCGCGCGTTCGAACGCGGCGTGTCGCTGTACGCTTTCGATTCCGCTGAAGAGTTGGCGAAGCTGGCGAAGCATGCGCCGGGTGCGCGTGTCTATTGCCGGCTGCTGGTGGAGAACAAGGGCGCGGATTGGCCGCTGTCGCGCAAGTTCGGCACGACGATCGAGCATGCGCGGGAGCTGATGCTGCGTGCCGGCGATTTGGGGCTGGATCCGTATGGGTTGTCGTTCCATGTCGGCAGCCAGCAGACTTCCACGCACGCCTATGAAGCAGCGATCGGCAAGGTCGCCATGCTGTTCACCGACCTGACCGAGGCTGGCGTGAACCTGCGCATGATGAATCTGGGCGGCGGTTTCCCCACGCGCTATCGCGATGCAGTGCCGGAGATCGACACGTTCGGCGACGCGATCATGCGGGCGATGACGGCGCATTTCGGCAATGCGCTGCCGGAGATTTTGATTGAGCCGGGGCGGTTCATTGTCGGGGATGCCGGCTTGGTGTCGGCGGAGGTCGTGCTGGTGAGCCGGCGTGATCCGAAGGATCCGGTGCGGTGGGTGTATCTGGATATCGGGCGTTTCGGCGGGCTGGCGGAAACCGAAGGCGAGGCGATGAAGTATCGGATCGTCACCCCGCATGACGGCTCGAAGATGGGGCCGGTGGCGATTGCCGGCCCGACCTGCGACGGCGCCGACATTCTGTATGAGAAGTCGAATTACCGCTTGCCGCTGGCGCTGAGCTCGGGCGATCGGGTGGAGCTGCTGTCCACGGGTGCGTACGTGACGACGTATGCCAGCCAGCGGTTCAATGGGTTCGCGCCGTTGGCGGAGCATTATCTGTAGGACTTGGCCGCTTCCGTACGCGCTGTGGGTTTGGGAGAGGTCAAGACAGTGCTTACCGGCCCGATCACCCTCGACACTTCGTGTCTCGACCTCTCCCGCTCCGCGGGAGAGGTTAATGTTTGTGTTCGGTCTCGCAGCTTTGAATTTCTTTCTCGCGGATGTGCAGGACGGGCTGGGGCCGTTTCTTGCCACCTGGCTGGCGCAGGCGGCGCATTGGGATCCGGCGCGCGTTGGGTTGGTGATGACGGTCAGCGGCCTGGTCGGATTGGTGTGCAATACGCCGGCCGGCGCCTTGGTGGACCGCTCGGCGCATCCTCGCTTCTGGGTGGCCGTTTCCGTGGGTGCCACTATGGCGGGCACCCTCGCTTTGTTGCCAGCCCGCGGTTTTGCCGCGGTGCTTGGCGCGCAGCTTGCCGCGGCGGCGGGTGGGGCGGTGACGGCGCCGGCGCTGGTGGCGCTTACGCTGGCGGTCGTCGGAAAGCAGAGTTTTCCTCGGCAGCAGGCCTATAACCAGGCGTGGAATCATGCCGGCAATGTCCTGGCCGCCTGTGCTGTGGCGGCGGCAACCTTCGTGTTGGGTGCGTCGGCAGCGTTCTGGGTGATGGCCGGCATGGCGGCGGCCAGCGGCCTGTCGCTGCTGGCGATCCCATCCGCTGCCATCGATGTTTCGCGTGCGAGCGGACACGCAAGCGGCGCACCGAGCGATTCGCTGTGGCATGTGCTGGCGGACCGCCGTTTGTTGGCACTGGGTGTCGCCCTGATGCTGTTCCACCTGGGCAACGCGGCGATGTTGCCGCTGCTGGGCGAGCGCATGGCCGCGATCGGCCGCGGCAATCCGACGCGCTGGCTGGCGGTATGTATCGTTGTGGCACAGGCCGTGATGGTGCCGGTGGCGTTGGTTTGTGGCCGAGCGACGGGGCGTGTGAGCCCCGCCTGGTTGTTCCTGGCATCCTGCATGGTGTTGCCGGTCCGCGGCGTGATGGCGGTGCTGGCGCAGGATCCTGCCTGGCTGGTGCCGATCCAGGTGCTGGACGCATGCGGTGCGGGCACACAGGGCGTGGCAATTCCGGTGATGGTGGCTGACTACACGTGGGGTAGCGGGCGGACGCAGACGGCACTCGGGGCTGTCGGTACGCTGCAAGGCATCGGGGCGGCGCTGTCAACGACGCTCGGGGGCGTTCTGGCGGCCTCGATTGGTTGGGGGGCGGCATTCGTCGGCCTGGCGGTGCCGGCGGTGTTCGCGTTGGGGCTGGCGATGCGGCTGGTCGCAGTGGGGACGGGGCGAACAGCGGCAGTGGGGTGAGGCGGAGAAACGCAAATCGCCCCTCCCATGTTGGCTGGTTTCCGCCCGGATGCCATATGCGGGCGCGCATGGATGATTTCGTCGTTCACGATGTTCAGCCGGACTTGCGTGTCATCGTCACGCGGGAGATGCCGGCGCTGCCGCCGGCGCTGGACGTGGAGGTGGAGGACCTGTGGTGCGCCGCCTGTGCGCGGGTCGCCGCGGGCGGGGCAGGGGCCTTGTTCAATGGCCGCGTGTTCAGCGCCGACACGATCACGCCGTCGGCCATCACCGGCCATCTTACCGAGTTCCGCCGCATCGTCGCGCAGATGGAGCGTCCGGCCCTGTTCCATGCGTTAGGAGTCCGCCCGCTGGCGGTATGCGGCGTTTTGTACAGCAGGGATGGTGTCGTGTTCGGCCGGCGCCATGCGGGGGCGATCTATCAGGCGGACATGTGGCAGTTGGCGCCCGCCGGCAGTGTCGATGTGCATGCCGTGGACGGGAACGGCGCTGTCTCGCCGGAACGGCAGGTGCTGAACGAACTGCGCGAGGAAGTTGGACTGGTGCCCGAGGATGTGGACAAGCCGGTGCCGTTGTGTGTCGTGGAGCATCCGGGCAGCCATGTCTGCGATCTTGGCATGGCCCTGCGTTGCCGTGTTAGCGGGACGGCAATCCGCGAAGCCCACGCGACGCGCGGCAATGGCGAATATCCGGCGCTGCGGATTGTGCCGCTGCCAGATGTCGCGGCGTTTGTTGCCGAAGCTGACGATACGTTGGTGCCACCGGCGCCAATATTCTTACGGCGCGCCGGGTTGCTGTGACGGTGCCTGGTGCTGCAGGCCGTCACACAGCGGCTTTTTCTGAGATATTGGCTTCGGCGGTTTCGAGCGTGAAGGCTGCCGCCATCAGCGCCTTGGTATAGTCCTCGCGCGGGTGAGCGAACACCGCCTCGGCGTCGCCTTGCTCCACCACGCGGCCGGCGCGCAGCACGACGATGCGATGCGCCAGGGCGCGAACGACTTTCAAATCGTGGCTGATGAACAAGTAGGCCAGCCCATAAACCTGCTGCAGCCGGCGCAGTAGTTCGACGATCTGTGCCTGTACCGACATATCCAGAGCGCTGGTCGGTTCGTCCAGGACGACGAAGCGCGGTTTCAGCACCATGGCGCGGGCAATGGCGATGCGTTGGCGCTGGCCGCCGCTGAATTCATGCGGATAGCGTTGAGCGGCGTCGGCGGGAAGGCCGACTTCTTCCAATTCTGCGGCGACACGTGCGGTTTGTTCGGATTGCGACAGTCGGGGTTCGTGCACGCGCAGGCCCTCGGCGACGATGTCGCCCACCGACAAGCGCGGGGAGAGGCTGCCGAAGGGGTCCTGGAAGACGATCTGCGCCCGTGCGCGCAAATGGCGCAGGGCGCGGCGGTCCAGCGCGGCGATGTCCGTGCGTTCGAATTCGACGTGTCCCTGTGCTTGCTCCAGCCGCAGCACGGCGAGGCCCATGGTGGTTTTGCCGGATCCGGATTCACCCACCAGGCCGACCGTTTCGCCGGCGCGTACTGCGATGGAGACATCGTCACATGCGCGTACTACGCCGACCACGCGCCGCAGCACGCCGCGGCGGATGGGATAGTGCACGCGCACGTTGTCCGCCTGCAGGACAGTCGGCGCGCTGTTGGGCAGTGGCGACGGCGCGCCTTTCGGTACGGCGGCAAGCAACATGCGGGTATAGGGATGAGTGGGCGCGGCAAAAACGTCCGCCACGCGGCCCGCTTCCACGATCTGGCCGCCCTGCATGACGCAGACGCGATCGGCGTAGCGGCGCACGATCTGCAGATCATGGGTGATCAGGAGCAGGGCAAGGCTGCGCTCGGCTTTGAGTTTTGCGAGAAGCTGCAGGATCTGCGCCTGGATGGTGACGTCGAGCGCGGTAGTGGGTTCGTCGGCGATCAGCAAGGCGGGATCGTTGGCGAGTGCCATGGCGATCATCGCGCGCTGGCGCTGCCCGCCGGAAAGTTGGTGAGGGAAGGCGTCGAGCCGGGAAGCGGCATCCGCGAAGCCGGCCTGGGTCAGAACGTCGATGACGCGGGCACGAAGGGCGGTGCGCGGCAGGTGGCGATGCAGGGTAATCGCTTCTGCCACCTGCCGGCCAATCCGATGCAGCGGATTCAGACTGCTCATCGGTTCCTGGAAGACGATGCCGGCGATTTCACCGCGGGCACGATGCAGTGCGGCGGGGCGTGCACCGATCATCTGCTGGCCGTCGAGTTCGATGCTGCCGGTGGGATTGGTGCCGCCATGCGGGAGAAGCTGGAGGAGGGACAGGGCCGTCAGCGACTTGCCGGAACCGGACTCGCCGACGAGGGCGAGGGTTTCGCCGCGGTCGAGCTTGAAGGAGACGTCGTCCACCACGCGTGTGTCGCCGAATGCGACGGAGAGGTTGGAGACGGTGAGGAGGGGGGCGGGGGTCATCGCGGTACGTATGTCATTGCGAGGAGCGTTGCGGCGAAGCAACCTCGGTCACAAGAGGTCCTTGTACAAATCCCGCCAATCGGGGTTGAGCGAGTCGATCAGCGCGACATTCTTTCCCCTGGAGCCTCCCTTGATTTGCTTCTCCCGGGCAATTGCGGTTGCTGAGGTGGCGTGCTGTTCGTAGAAGACAAGTTTGTCCACGTTGTAGCGGGTGGTGAAGCCGGGAATGGCGTGGGTTCGGTGGTTGAAGACGCGTTGCTTCAGGTCGCCGGTGACGCCGGTGTACAGCACCGTCTGGCGGGCGTTGGTCATGATGTACACGCAATAGCGCGGCTCCATGTGACCGAGGTTGCTTCGTCGCTTCGCTCCTCGCAATGACATAGGTCATTGTCATTTGGGCAGACGCCTGGGGTCGAATGCGTCTCGCACTGCTTCGCCGGCGAAGATCAGCAGCGTCAACAAGCCGCCGAGAACGAAGAACGCGGTGAAGCCAAGCCAAGGGGCCTGGAGGTTGTCTTTGCCCTGGGCCACCAACTCGCCCAACGACGGCGAGCCTGGCGGCAGGCCGAAGCCTAGGAAATCGAGGCTTGCCAGGATCGTTACCGATCCGGATAGGATGAACGGCACGAATGTCAGCGTGGCGACCATGGCATTGGGCAGGATGTGGCGCCACATGATGGCGGCGTTTGCGACTCCCAGTGCTCGCGAGGCGCGCACGTAATCCAGGTTGCGGCCGCGGAGGAATTCGGCGCGCACCACACCGGTGAGGTTCATCCAGGAGAACAGCAGGAGGAACGCGAGCAGTACCCAGAAGCCGGGTGTGATGATGCTGCCAAGAATGATCAGCAGATAGAGCTGCGGCATGCCATTCCAGATTTCGATAAAACGCTGGAACAGAAGGTCTGTCAGGCCGCCGTAGAAGCCTTGTACGGCGCCGGCGGCGATGCCGACGACCGACGATATTGCGGTGAGCGCGAAGCCAAACAACACCGACAGGCGGAAGCCGTAGATGACGCGGGCCAGCACGTCGCGTGCCTGGTCGTCGGTGCCGAGCAGGTTCTGCCAGCTCGGCGGTGACGGCGGCGGTGACGGGAGATTCTTGACAATGGTGTCGTAGCTGTAGGGGATGGCGGGCCAGATCATCCAGCCGTGCTGGCGGATCGCTTTCTGTACATCGGGGTCGGTGTAGTCGGCCTCGGTGGGGAGAAAGTCGCTGCCGAAGCGATCCTCGCTGTAATCCTGCAGGACGGGGACATACCAGTGATTGTCGAAGCGGATCAGCAGCGGACGATCGTTGGCGATGAATTCAGCGAACAGGCTGAGGATGAAGAGGATTGAGAAGATCCAAAAAGACGCGTAGCCGCGCCGGTTCTGCCGGAAGATCGCGAGACGGCGGCGAGTGACGGGAGACAGCGGCATCAGGCGCGTTGCATCATCGCAGGGTTGGCGGCATCAGGCCGCCCGACATTTGGATGCTCGCGAAGCTGATGGGAAGCCCGCCACCTGTCATTGCGAGGCGCGGAGTGACGACGCAATCTCGGTTTTGTGGGCCCGCGGACGGTCCCAGGATTCCCCGAACGAGGTTGCTTCGTCGCTTCGCTCCTCGCAATGACATGGTATGCGTCGTGCCCGGCTTCTCTGGTTCTGGGCACTAATCGCGTGCCTCGAAATCGATGCGCGGGTCCACCACGGTGTACAGGGTGTCCCCTACGATCTGCATCAGCAGCCCCAGCAGCGTGAAGATATACAAGGTACCGAACATCACTGGGTAATCGCGCTGGATCGCTGCCTGGAAGCCTAGCAAGCCGAGCCCATCTAGCGAGAACACGATTTCCACGAGCAACTGGCTGGTGAACAGGATGCTGATGAAGGCCTGGGGGAAGCCGGCGACGATCAGCAGCATGGCGTTGCGGAAGACGTGGCCGTACAGCACGCGGCGTTCGCCGGCACCCTTGGCGCGGGCGGTGACGGTGTATTGCTTGCGGATTTCCTCGAGGAAGCAGTTCTTGGTCAGCATCGTCAGGCTGGCGAAGCCGCCGGCGACGATCGCGATGGTGGGCAGCACCATGTGCCAGAAATAGTCGGCGATTTGGGCTGGAACGCTCCAGTGGGATGATCCCTCGCTGGTCAGGCCGCGCAGCGGGAACCAATGGAAGTAGCTGCCGCCGGCGAATACCACGACCAGCAGGATAGCGAACAGGAAGCTTGGGATGGCGTAGCCGACCAGGACGGCGGCGCTGCTGGCGATGTCGAAGCGGGAGCCGTCGCGTACGGCTTTGGCGATGCCGAGCGGAATCGAGATGGTGTAAACCAGTAGCGTGGACCACAGGCCGAGCGAGATCGATACCGGCATTCTCTGTGCGATCAGGTGCAAGACGGATTCGTCGCGGAAAAAGCTGCGGCCGAAATCGAAACGCAGATAGCCGCCGACCATGTCGAGGAAGCGCGTCAGTGGCGGCTTGTCGAAGCCGAACATTTTCTTGATGTCGGCGATAACGTGCGGATCGAGGCCGCTCGCGCCACGATAGCTGCCTGGGGAGGCGAGGTCGGAGCCGGCACCGCCGAGGCGGGTGGACAGGCCGCCGTGGCCTCGGAGGTTGGCGAGGATCTGGTCTACCGGGCCGCCGGGGGCGAATTGGATGACGGCGAAGTTGATGGCGATGATGCCGAACAGGGTCGGGATCACCAGCAGCAGGCGGCGGACCAGGTAGGCGGTCATGGCATTGGCGTCATTGCTATTCCTATGTCATTGCGAGGAGCGCAGCGACAAAGCAACCTCGGTCAAGACGTCCGCACGGTTGGTGCGTCTTTCCACCCGGGTTGCTTCGTCCCGGTGGTCCTCGCAATGACATGTTTGCGTCGGCGCGGGCGGTCACGCGCTCCTCGCAGCGTCGGTAGCGGCGGCTTTCTTTTCGTCTACCCACCAGAGATCGAAGTTGAAGCCTTCGCGGATGGGTTTGTCCGGATGGCCGAAGCGATCCCAATAGGCGACGTGGAACACCAAATTCTCCCAGTTGGGCACCATGTACCAGCGCCAGAGCAACACCCGGTCCAAGGCGCGCGCTGCGGATTGCAGGCTGGGACGGTCGGGGGCGGCAATGACCTTCTCGATCAGCGCGTCCACCGCCGGATCGCTGATGCCGGGCGTGTTCATGCTGCCCTGCACCTTCGCCGCGGCGGATGACCAGTAGTCGCGTAGCTCGGGGCCCGGGACGTCGCCTTCCGGATAGATCTGGAAGATCATGTCGAAATTGAAGTCTTCGGTCAGGTGCTGGAACTGTGCTGGATCGACGGCGCGCACCTGGGCGTCGATGCCCAGCTTTACCAGGTTCTGCTGGTAGGGCAGGACCACGCGTTCCAGCGATGGATCTTCGACCAGGATGATAAATCGCATCTGCTCTCCGGCGGCGTTTACCAGCTTGCGTTGCTTCACCGTCCAGCCGGCTTGTTCCATCAGCTTCAGTGCGTAGATGAGTTCCTTCAGGTTGTTGCCTGAACCATCGGTCACCGGCAGGGTGAAGGGCTGCGTGAAGAGGGCAGGGGGGAGTTCACTGCGCCAGGGTTCCAGCAGCTTCAGTTCATCGCCTTGCGGAATGCCTGACGATGCCAGGTCGCTGTCGCTGAAATAACTCTTGGTGCGGGTGTAGGCACCATAGAACAGATTTTTGTTGGTCCATTCGAAATCGAAGGCCCAGCCGATTGCCTGACGTACGAGGGCGTTGGAAAACACCGGCCGGCGCGTGTTCATGGCCAGACCCTGGATGCCGGTGGGCAGATGGTGATGGAAATCGCCTTTGATCACCAGGCCCTTTTTGACCGCGGGAAAGCCGTAGGCGGTGGCCCAGTTCTTGGCAATGTTCTCCGATCTCACGTCCACCGAGCCGGCTTTGAATGCCTCCATCGCGACGGTTGAATCGCGATAGTATTCCTCTTGCACGCGGCCGAAATTGTTGGTGCCGATGCCGGTGGGCATCTTGGCGGCCCACCAGTTGGGATCGCGCTCGAAGGTGATGCTGCGGCCCAGCTCGAAATGCGTGATGAGATAGGGGCCGGAGCCGATCGGTGCCGCCTGCAACGGGCGGGTGAAGTCGCGGCCTTTGAACCAATGCTCTGGCAGGACGGAGAGGCCGCCGAGGATCAGGGGAAGCTGGCGGTTGGTGTTGCTTTTGAAGTGGAAGACCACGCGGCGGGGCGATTCCACCGCTACGTCTTTCACGTCGGACATCTGGATCGCGAAGCCGGGGCTGCCCTGGGTGAGCAAGGTGCGATAGGTCCAGGCGACGTCCTGCGCCGTGACGGGCGTGCCGTCGGAGAATTTTGCTTCGGGGCGGAGTTCGAAGGCGACCCACATGCGGTCGGCGGGGGTCTCGATGACCTGCGCCAGGTGGCAGTAGCCGACAGCGCCTTCGTTGGCGGAGGGCGTTAGCAGCGTTTCCCAGACGTGGCCGACGGTGGAACCGGCGCCTGCGCCGCCCGCCATGATGACCCAGGGGCCAACGGTGTCGTTGTCCGCGGTGCCGCGGAGGATGAAGGGGTTGAAGCTGTCGAAAGTGCCGATGGAGGCCAGCGTCACCGTGCCGCCCTTGGGGGCGTTGGGGTTCACGTAGGGGAAGTATGGGAAGTTGGGTGGCAGGGCAGGGGCACCGAGGACGGCGAATGCGTGGCTGCGGGTGACGGGAGGTGAGGGTTCGGCGGCACGGGCGTTTAGGGCAGGGAGGGAGAGGATTGAGGCGAGGATGGTGCGACGGGGCAGCCTGGGCTGCGACGCGGGCGAAGCCGAGGGGGTGTCGATCGAGGGTGAGCGGGAGGGTGGGGCGCAGGGTCTGCCCTCCGGCTCACCCTCACCCTCGGTGCCGCGCAGCTCGCGTTGATCTGCTTCGCGGCCCAACCTCGCTTCGCGAGCAAGGTTATGAAAAGCACGGTTTGGGGCAACTTCAACCATGCGCGGTAACTGGGGCTACACGGGCCCGGGGGCAACTGACGCTTCGGTAAGACAGGCGACCGCCGCCGCCAGCAGCGCGGGGTCCCCGACCGCCAGCACCGATCCGTCGCCGTCCGGGCGCAGCGGTGCGCCGGACCAGTCGGTGATGCGGCCGCCGGCGCCCTGCACCACGGGCACCAATGCCGCCCAATCCCACAGCTTCATGCTGCATTCCGCCACCACGTCGATCTGGCCCAGCGCCAGCAGCCCGTAGGCGTAGCAGTCGCCACCCCAGTAGTTGCGCCGTACCGACGCCGCCAGCCGTTGCCAGCGCGGCTGTGCCTCGCCGGCCATCATCTCGGGGCTGGTGCAGGAGAGTTCCGCCTCGGCCAGGGCCGCGCAGGGGCGGCAGCCGGTTCGGCCGCCCAGGGGGCCTCGGAATGTCGTGCGGCGGCCGGGGGCGCCGATCCAGCGTTCGCGCGTCACCGGCTGGTCGATCACACCGATAATGGGGCGGTCGCCGTCGAGCAATGCGATCAGGGTGCCGAAGGTGGGGCGGCCGGTTATGAAGGCGCGGGTGCCGTCGATCGGGTCCAGCACCCAACGGAAACGGGCCTGAGGACGGTCGAGGCCGAATTCCTCGCCATGGATGCCGTGGTCGGGGAAGCGTTCGGCCAGTACCGCACGCATTGCTTGCTCCGCACTGCGGTCGGCTGTCGTGACGGGGGAACGGTCCGCTTTCAGGTCGGCGGCCAGGCCGGCGCGGAAGAATGGACGCACCACGGCGCCGGCGACGTCGGCTGCGGCCTCGGCGCCGGCGATCAGGCGGTCCATCTCGGGCGTGGCAATGTCGGGGCTGCCTATGTCCGGATTCGTCATGGGGTCGCGATATACCGCCCGCCATCAGGTGGGTGGAAGGACCGGGGGGTGACGCAAGCGGAAACTGTCAGAATGCTGTAACAGTGCCGCCGCTTGGCCGTCTTTGCCGGCACTGCTAGGGTCGAGTGCAAGGCGGAACCGCGCCTGCCGCCGTCGTCGAGCCGGCAACCTGACGCGACGGACACAGCAACCTTTGGGGGTCTTTCAGATGAAACGTCGCACGCTGCTTGCGGGCTCCGCCGCGCTTGCGCTCACCCAGCCGGCCCTGGCGGCCGGACCGACCCAGATCGAGTTCTGGCATGCGATGAATCCTCCGCTGGGCGACGAACTCAACAAGCTGGTGGATCGGTTCAATAAAAGCCAAAGCGCGGTGGTGGTGAACGCGGTGTACAAGGGGACTTATCCGCAGACTCTGACCGCGGCGATCGCCGCCTGGCGCGCGCAGCAGGCGCCGCATATTGCCATGGTGTTCGATGTCGGTACGGCAACGATGATCGCGGCGGGGCCGGCGGTGCGCTACGCGTGGCAATTGTTCGAACAAACCAAGGTGCCGTTCAGCGCCACCAAGTACATTCCCGCGGTGCGTGGCTATTACAGCCTGCCGGACGGGCAGATGGCATCGATGCCGTTCAATTCCTCGACCGCGGTGATGTGGTACAACCAGGATGCGTTCGAGAAGGCCGGGTTGGATCCCAGCAAGCCGCCGGCGACGTGGCCCGAGCTGGTCAAGGTCGCGAAAGTTTTGAAGGACAAGAAGGTGACGGAATTTGCCGTCACGACGTCATGGCCGACGTGGATTCACTTTGAGCAATTCTCGGCGATCCATAATTTGCCGTATGCGACGGAGCAGGATGGATTCAAGGGACTGGGGGCCCGGCTGCTGGTGGATTCGGCGCCATTTGTGCGGAATTTGCAGCGGCTGCTCGATATGGCGAAGGATGGAACGTTCAAGTATGCCGGCCGGGACAATACGCCGGATCCGGTGTTTACGTCAGGGCAGGCTGCGATTGCGTTCAATTCATCGGCGGCGCGGGGCGCTTTGGTGAAGAGCGCGAAGTTCAAGTTCGCCGATGCGTTCCTGCCGTATGATCCGACGGTTATCAAGAAGCCGATCAACTCGATCATTGGCGGCGCCAGTTTGTGGACGATGACGGCACCGAACCGGACGGCCGCGGAATATAAGGCGGTGGCGCAGTTCCTGGCGTTCCTGGGGCAGGCGCCGCAGGACGCCGACTGGGCTTCGAATACGGGGTATGTGCCGGTCACCTTCGCCGGGTCCGACCTGATGGAGAAGCAGGGGTATTTCAGCCAGAATCCGGGCACCAAGCTGCCGGTGGAGCAATTGGAGAGGAAGCCGGTTACGGCGAATTCGAAGGGGATCCGGCTGGGCGATATGCCGGAACTGCGCGTGATCATCGAGGAGGAGTGGGAGAAGGAACTGCAGGGCGGGTTCAATGCCAAGCGCGCGCTGCAAACGGCGGTTGAGCGCGGCAACAAGGTGCTGACGGCGTTCCAGCATTCGGTGGGGTAGGTAGGGACCTGGCCTTCCCAATGTCATTGCGAGGAGCGCAGCGACGAAGCAACCTCGTTCGGAAAAGTATCCGGAGCGTCGCTACACCGGCACGACCGGGATTGCTTCGTCGCTGCGCGCCTCGCAATGACATGGGATGGGTTATGTTGCGCTTCACTGATTGCCGGCATTAGCAATTGGAACGGCGGACGATCTTTGGTGGATGGGTGCTGCCGGTTGCACTGGTGCTGCCGCAGCTTCTGGTGACCGTGTTCTTCTTCCTGCTGCCGGCGGGTCGGGCGATCTATTCCAGCTTCACGGAAACCGATGCTTTCGGCCTGCATACGCGCTTCGTCGGGCTGGACAATTTCGTCGCCCTGTTCACCGATAGCGGGTATCGCGGTTCGTTCGTGACGACCGCGATCTTCTGCGCGGGGGTCACCTTCCTCGCGCTGGCACTTGCGCTATTGCTCGCGGTATTTGCGGATCGCGAAATCCGCGGGCGTTCGATCTATCGCGTGCTGCTGATCTGGCCTTATGCGGTGGCGCCTGCCGTCTCTGCAGTGTTGTGGGTGTTCGTGATGAACCCTCAAGTGGGACTGATCGGCCGGTGGATCAATCGGATCGGGCTTGACTGGGACTATACGCTGAACGGCGCCCAGGCGCTCGGGCTGGTCATCGTGGCCGGCGCGTGGACGCAGGTGAGCTATAATTTCGTGTTCTTCCTGGCCGGGCTGCAATCGATCCCGGCCAGCGTGATCGAAGCCGCGTGGATGGACGGGGCGCGCGGGTTTCGCCGGTTCCGCACGATCGTGCTGCCGCTGCTCATGCCGACGACTTTCTTCTTGCTGATCGTCAACCTGGTGTATGCGGCGTTCGAAACCTTCGGCACCATTATGGCGCTGACACACGGTGGCCCCGGCCAGGCGACGGAAACGCTGGTGGTGAAGGTGTATCGTGACGGTGTGATCAATCTGGATCTGGCCGGGTCGTCAGCGCAATCTGTCGTGCTGATGATCATCGTAATCGGGCTGACCGCGTTGCAGTTTCGATTCCTCGATCGGCGGACGCTGTCCTGATGCGGCGCCGCTTCGACTGGCCGGCGCACCTGATCCTGTCGCTCGGCGTGGTGTTGTTCATCTTTCCGGTCTGGCTGGTGTTTGCCGGCGCGACGCAGGATCCGGGGGCGATCAATCGCGGCGATCTCTCGCTGATCCCGGATTTTTCCAATCTTGGCATCTTTCTGTCGGTGCTGCTGCACGGTGACAGCAGCCACGGCTCGGAGCCGGTGTGGCACATGATGATGATCTCGGCCGGCATGGCGCTGGTGATCGCCGTCGGCAAGATCGTGATTTCCGTGATGTCGGCCTACGCCGTGGTGTTCTTCCGGTTTCCGTTCCGTATGCTGGCGTTCTGGACGATCTTCATCACGCTGATGCTGCCGGTGGAGGTGCGCATCATCCCGACCTATGCCGTGATGGCGGATTTCCATTTGATCAACAGCTTCGCCGGCCTGACTGTGCCGTTGCTTGCTTCCGCCACCGCGACTCTGTTGTTCCGCCAGGTCTATCTCGCGATTCCCGACGAGTTGGTGGAATCCGCGCGGATGGATGGCGCAGGTCCGATCCGGTTCCTGTTTGACATGCTGATACCGGTGTCCGGTGCCAATATCGCGGCGTTGTTCGTGATTTTGTTCGTGTATGGGTGGAATCAATACCTGTGGCCGCTGCTGGTTGCCACCAATTCCCGGCTGGATACGATCGTGATCGGCATCGTGCAGCTTATGAACGAGGGGTTCACGCTCACGCCATGGAATATCATGATGGCGATGGCGGTGCTGTCGATCCTGCCGCCGGTCGTTGTCGTGGTGGCGATGCAGCGGTGGTTTGTGAAGGGGCTGACCGAAGTCGAGAAATAGCGGTCGGCTTGACCGCATCCGCCCCGCGCGCACATTACGCGCCGATGCAGTCAGCGGAGGAAGCGCATCATGGCTCGCGATAATGGTTCCGGGGATAAGCCGCGCCTGCGGTCTCGGCGCTGGTTCGACAATCCGGCCGACCCTGCAATGACGGCGCTGTATCTCGAGCGCTACATGAATTACGGCATCACGCCGGATGAGCTGCGGGGCGGCAAGCCGATTATTGGGATCGCACAGACAGGTTCCGATCTGTCGCCGTGCAATCGCCATCATATCGAGCTGGCGTCGCGCGTCCGCGATGGCATTCGCGATGCCGGCGGCATTCCGCTCGAATTTCCGATGCATCCGATCCAGGAGACCGGCAAGCGGCCCACCGCGGCGTTGGATCGCAACCTGGCCTATCTGGGGCTGGTGGAGGTGCTGCACGGCTATCCTCTGGATGGCGTCGTGCTGACGACCGGTTGCGACAAGACCACGCCGGCCTGCCTGATGGGCGCGGCGACGGTGAACATCCCCGCGATCGTGCTGTCCGGCGGACCGATGCTGGATGGCTGGTGGCATGGGCGTCTGTCCGGCTCCGGCACGATCGTGTGGGAGGGGAGGAAACTGTTTGCCGAGGGCAAGATCGACTACGAGGAATTCATGACGATGGTGTCGTCGTCGGCGCCCTCGGTCGGGCATTGCAATACGATGGGCACGGCGACGTCGATGAATTCGCTGGCCGAGGCGCTGGGCATGTCGCTGCCCGGCTGTGCCGCCATTCCGGGACCGTATCGCGAGCGTGGCTGGATGGCATTCGAAACCGGCAAGCGCATTGTCGGCATGGTGCAGGAGAACCTGCGGCCGTCCGATATCATGACCAAGGCGGCGTTCGAGAATGCGGTGGTGGCGGCGGCGGCTTTGGGGGCGTCTTCCAATTGCCCGATCCACATGGTGGCAATTGCGCGCCATATGGGTGTGGACCATTCGTTGGACGATTGGCAGCGGCTGGGTCCGGAAATTCCTTTGCTGTGCGACGTGCAGCCGGCGGGGCGGTTCCTGGGGGAAAAATTCTATCGCGCGGGTGGCGTGCCGGCGGTGATGAAGGAACTGCTGAAGGCCGGCAGGCTGAATGCGAGCGCGATGACCGTGACGGGCAAGACGGTTGCCGAGAATCTGCGCAACGTGCCGGACGGGGATCGCGAGGTGATCCGCGCCTATGAAGCGCCCATGCTGCCAGCGGCAGGTTATGTGGTGATGTCCGGCAACCTTTTCGATAGCGCAGTGATGAAAATCAGCGTCATCGACAAAGATTTTCGCGCGCGCTTCCTGTCGGATCCGGCGCATCCGAACGTGTTCGAGGGCAAGGCGATCGTGTTCGAAGGGCCGGAGGACTACCACCACCGCATCGAGGATCCCGACCTGGGCGTGGAAGAACAATCGGTGCTGATCATCCGCAACTGCGGCCCGGTCGGCTATCCGGGCAGTGCGGAAGTGGTGAACATGCAGCCGCCGGCTGCCATGTTGAAGCGGGGGATCACGGCGCTGCCGACGATGGGGGATGGGCGGCAGTCGGGCACGTCGGGGTCGCCGTCGATTCTGAACGTATCGCCGGAGGCTGCGGTGGGTGGCGGGTTGGCGCTGTTGCAGACCGGCGACCGGGTCCGTATCGATTTGAATACGCGGAAGGTGGACGTGCTGCTGGCGGCGGGCGAGTTGGAGGCTCGGCGCAAGGCCTGGACGGCGCCTGATTTGGTGAACATGACGCCTTGGGAAGAGATCTACCGCTCGATGGTGGGGCAATTGGGCACCGGGGCGTGTCTGGAGCCAGCAACGCTGTATCTGGACGTGATCGAGACGCGGGGCGAGAGCAGGAATAACCACTGAGAGGGCTGTGGCGGGCGTGCGACAGGCGGGCGTGGGGTTTGACAATGCACGGCTTCCTGTCTGGACGACTCGCGGTACGAGCGGTACGTGGGGGCGCATGCACAGGTACGTGGAGCCAACAATGTCTCGACTCGTTTTGCCGATCATGCTTGCTGGGGCGGTCCTGCTGATGGGATCCGCCACCAGTTTCGCAGCTGTGACCGTTCAGCTTGTTCCGGGCGCGGCAGCACAGGCCGCTGTGCAGCGGGTCGATTACTATTGGAACCACCACCACTACAAGCATCGGTCCTGGGACAAGGCGCACAAGCGGTGGCACTACTACTGATCGGTCGTCGTTGTTCTTGCGGGGTGATGGGCTGAGACGGTGAATCACGTCGCACCTTCTGTTGTTGCGAGTTCCGTGTTCGCGTAGCGATGGCGGTAGAGAAGGCGTATGGAAGTCCCTGCGTCTCTCCGAACGAGGTTGCTACGCTTCGCTCGCGGTCCTCGCAATGACATGGGGTGTTGTGGCGTTGGCGGTGGGCTAGCCCGCGTACAGACCCGCGCCGCGTGCTCGGACTTTTGCCAAGGCTACCAGCAGTTCCAACGTGGGCACCGGTATTTCGGCGAGCCGGGCAAGTTCCAGCGGTGCATCGAACATGCCGTCCACTTCCATCGGGCGGCCTAGTTCGAGATCCTGCAAAATGCTTGGCTTGTGGTCCATCGACGCGGTACTGGCGATGCGTTGCGCGAAATTGCGATGCGGGTTTGAGCCAAGTGCCTCGGCGATCGATGCGGCTTCCTGCATCACGCGCTCGCCGGCGGCGGCGCAGACCGGATCGGTATAGACAGCTTTCGGCGCTGCCCCACCCAGCACCGCCAGCGTGCCTCCGGCTAGGTTGCTGATCAGCTTGTTCCAGAGTTCCGTACGGATATCGGGCGAAACCTCGCCGATGATGCCGCCCGCGCGCAGTAACGCTGCAAGCGATTCGGCGCGTTCCGAAAGGTGGCCATCGGGTTCGCCGAATACGACGCGGCTGCGCGGTTGCTCGACCTCGATCACGCCGGGCGCGGTGACCGCGCTGGCCGCGTAGACCACGCCACCGATCGCTCGTTCGGGGCCGATTGCGCGCCACAACGCGTTGTCCGGGTCGATGCGGGGGAGGCGATGCCCCTCATGCTTGCCGGCGAGCGCGTGGAAATACCACCAGGGAATGCCGTTCATGACGAAGGCGACGCCGGTATCAGGGCGCAGCAGCGGGGCAATGTTAGCAGCGACCTGCGGCAGGGCAGGGGCCTTCACCGTTACGACCACGGCATCCTGGGGGCCGAGTTTGGCGGGATCGTCCTCGGCGGGCAGCGTGACGTGATGCTTGCCGTCGATCGCATGCACGGTGAGGCCGTCGCGCCGGATCGCCGCGAGATGCGGGCCGCGCGCGATCACGGAAACCTCGGCGCCGCCACGCGCGAAGCGCACCGCCAAATGGCCGCCGATTGCGCCGGCGCCATAGACGCAAACACGCATGCTGGGACTCCCCTCTTGTTTGTCCAGGCTCCCCGGAGGGGAATCCGATTTATGCCTTCAGCGTCTCCGTATCGATTGGCAGGCTGCGGACGCGCTTTCCGGTGGCGGCGAAGATAGCATTGCATAGCGCCGGAATCACCGGCGGCAGGGCGGGTTCTCCGAGGCCCGTCGGCTGATGCGGGGTGGTCAGGAATTCCACCTCGACCGGCGGGGCCTGCATCATGCGCAACGGCTTCACCGTGTCGAAATTCGCCTGCACCACGCGGCCGCGGTCGATGGTGATCGCCTGACCCAGCGCTGCGCCCAGTCCATCCAATGCCGCGCCTTGCGCCTGGTTCATCGCTCCGCTGGGGTTGACGATCTGGCTGCCGACATCGGCTGCGATCCAGACCTGGTCGAGCTTCACGTCGCCTGAAGGCGCCACGGTTGTCTGCACCACTTCGGCGAAATAGCCGAAATGGCTGAAGTAAAAGGCGACGCCCTTGCCGGTGCGCGGCGGCAGCGAACCGCGCTGCGACCAATCCGACATTTCGGCGACCCGCACCAGGACATCGTGCATGCGCGCAGTATTGAAGTCGCGCAGCGCGTTCGGCTTGCCGCTAGAGTTCACCAGCACTTGCGGCTTGCCCAGCAAGGCGAGGCGGAAGGTTACCGGATCATGGCCGCCCTGGTGCGCGAGTTCGTCGATAAAGGATTGGAACACGAAGGCAAGCGCGTTGGAACGGGGCGCTCGCATGGGGCCGGTGGGAACGCCCAGAGGCATCATCGACTGGCCGTATTCGAGATTGGGGACGAGCAATGCCGGGAATTCGTTGGCGTCCATCATGGCCGAATCGGCCGGTTTGCCGTTCTGACCGAAGGTGACGAAATGGTCGCGGAACGCCACCAGGTTGCCCGACTTGTCCAGCCCGCCCTTGAGGAAATGGAAGCCGCCGGGACGATAGAAATCGTGCTGCATGTCGTCCTGGCGGTTCCACAGCAGTTTTACCGGCGCTCCGACTTGCTGCGACAGCCAGGCTGCCTCCGCCATGAAATCGTTGCGGAGGCGCCGGCCGAAGCCGCCGCCGACGCGGGTCATGTGCACGGTGACGGCGCTGCGCGGAATGCCGAGCGTCGCCGCGACAAGCTGGGCGCCCGGTTCGGGAAGCTGCGTTGGCGCCCACAGTTCTGCCTTGCCGTTATGGACACGGGCGGTGCAGTTCTGGGGTTCCAGGTCGATGTGCGACAGGAACGGATAGCTGTAGGCGGCTTCGACGATGTGCGACGCGCCTTGCATCGCGTTGGTCACGTCGCCGTCGCGGCGCAGCCAGTTTTGCGGTGGCTGCTGTGACAGCCGGACGGATTCCTGGGCGAAGCCGGTGGTGCTTTGTGCTGCGGTGGGACCTTCGTTCCATGTCACCTGAAGCTGGTTGCGCGCCTTGGTGGCTGCCCACCAGCTTTTCGCGACGATGCCGACTCCGCCGGCCAGGCCTTGCGCGTTGCCATTACGATAGACGTCGCTGGGCCTGACGATGAAGGCATCGTGCACGCCCGGCAGCTTCTTCAGGGCATCCACGTTGGCTTGCGCTACCGTGCCGCCGAATACCGGGCATTTCTGGAACACGGCATAGAGCATGCCGGGTACCGTCACGTCGATGCCGAACAGTTTCTTTCCAGTAACGATATTCGGGTTGTCAACGCCGGGGATCGGTTGGCCGACGATTTTGAAGTCCTTCGGATCCTTCAATTTGACCATGGCGAGATCGGGCACGGGCTGCGCCACTGCTCGCGAGGCCAGTGCGCCGTAGCTGAGCGAGCGCTTACTTCCGGTGTGGAAGACGATGCCCGCCTCGGTGTGGCAGTCGGCGGGTGGGACTTTCCATTCCTGCGCGGCCGCTGCGATCAGCATCTGGCGCCCGGCCGCACCGACGCGGCGCAGCGGGTCGTAGTTCAGCGGTGTCGCCATGCTGCCGCCGGCGAACTGGCGGCCGAACTTTGACTGGTCTACCGGCGCTTGTTCGACATGCACATGGCTCCAGGCGACGTCGAGTTCCTCGGCGATCACCATGGGCAGCGATGTCTTGATACCCTGGCCGATCTCCGGGTTCTTCGACATGATGGTGACAATGCCGTCCGGGGCGATGCGGATGAAGGCATTGAGCGGGGCGCCGCTTTTTGATGCGGCCGACGATTCGCCAACCGCGGCGCGCGCGGGTGAAGGAACGATGGCGTGAAGCAGCAGGCCGCCGCCGGCGATCGCGCTGACTTTCAGAATTGCACGGCGAGAGGGGGCTGGGGCAACGTCGTGCGCGTCGGTGCGCGCGGTGGCAGTGCGCATGCTCATGGTCATTGCGCCTCCGCGGTATGCATCAGCGCGGCTTTTTTGATGGCGGCGCGGATGCGTGTGTAGGTGCAGCAGCGACAGACATTGCCGGACATGGCGGAGTCGATGTCGCTGTCGGTGGGGTGCGGCGTCTTCGCGAGCAAGGCACTGGCCGTCATGATCTGCCCGGCCTGGCAGTAGCCGCATTGCGGCACGTCGAGTTGCGTCCAGGACTCTTGCAGCTTGCGTCCGATGGGATGGGCGGACATGCCCTCGATCGTGGTGATCGGGGCATTGCCGATACTGGCAAGGGGCATCAGGCAGGATCGCACTGCGGCGCCGTTGAGATGCACGGTGCAGGCGCCACAGAGACCGGCGCCGCAGCCGAACTTGCTGCCTTTCAGGTCGAGTTCGTCACGCAGCACCCAGAGCAATGGCGTGTCGCCGTCGGCATCGACGGTACGTTTTGCTCCGTTTACATGAATTGTGTAGGCCATCGCTGGAACCCCTTTCTGCCAGGCCAGGGCGTGGCGAATACGGTAGCGACGCAAGGCATTCGTCTCGTACCTGGAACCGTTGGTGTTACCCGCTCCATCGGGTGGTGTGTGAACCCGCCGGATTGGCAGCATAGGAGTGGCAGGGATGGCCGCAAAGCGGATGATTGTAACCGGGTGGCCTGTTGGTGGCATGTCGCCATGCAACGGGTGCATTTGACAGGGCTGGCAGGATGGTGGCTGCGGGATTGGCGCCGTTGTGTCATTGCGAGGCGCGCAAGCGACGAAGCAATCCCATGCGGGGGAATCCGTGACGATTCGTCAGGCGGGGGATTGCTGCGTCGCTTGCGCGCCTGGCAATGACGGTTGCCACGTCGGTTCGCGCAGATCCGGCCGGTGCTGTGCCCATGGTCGCGCATGCTCCAACGCTGCTGCGGCGCGCAGCAGCAATGTGTCGTCGCCTGGACGGGCTACGAGTTGAATTGCGAGCGGCATGCCAGCCGGATCGAACCCGCAGGGCAGGCTGATCGCCGGGTTGCCGGTGAGGTTGAACGGCATCGTGTAGGGGTACCACGCGGCGCGGATGTTCTCGACTGATTGGTTGTCGATCTCGATCGGTCCGAAGAAGTCCTGGTCGATCGGCACGGCACTGCGAGAAAGGGTTGGCATCGCCACGATGTCGGCATGTTCGAACCATGCCTGCACCTGGCGGTATAGTTTGGTGCGCTCGAAGATCGCGGCGTAGAGCTCGGCCGCGGAGAAGTTCGCGACGCGGTCCATCTGCCGCACGAAGGTCGGGCACATGATGTCACGATGCTGGCGAAGATGATCGCCGAACTGCGCCATGCGATAGGCGCCGTTGTTAACGAACCAGATGGATTCCGGATTGGTGAACTCACCAGTTAGTTCATTCGCCCGCGCACCGAGTTCGGCGAAGGTATTCAGCACGGATTCGCAGGCCGACAGCACGGATGCGGCCACCGCGCCGTTACCGATACGCGCCCGCCAGGCGATGCGGACGCCGCGCAGGTTGCCCGGATCGCGCACGGCGGCGGTGAAATCGGGGACAGGGCGCGCGACCGTTAGAGGATCGCCCGGATCGGGGCCGGCCATTGCCTGCAACATCAATGCGGTGTCGGCCACGGTGCGAGTCATTGGGGTGATGTAGGAGATGTTGCCGAACCCGTCCTGGGCGTATTCCTGCGGCACGACGCCGACGCCTTGTTTGAATCCCACTACGCCGTTGCATGCCGCGGGAATGCGCGTTGAACCGCCGCCGTCGGTTGCCACCGCGAGCGGCACCAGTCCCGCAGCAACTGCCACGGCCGAACCGCCGCTTGATCCGCCAGCGGCTCGATCGGGTCGCCAGGCGTTGCGCGTGCGGCCGAACAGGGGCGCCTGGGTCAGGCATTGCTGGCCGAATTCGGGCGTGGTGGTTTTGCCTACGATGATCGCGCCGGCCTGCTTCAGGCGGGTGACGACGACGGCATCGGTGTCGGGCACGTGGTCTTTGAAGATCAGCGAACCCCAGGTGGTGCGAATGCCGGCAGTCGGTACCAGATCCTTTATCGCGACGGGAATGCCGTGCAGCGGACCGAGCGGGTCGCCGCGCTGCACCGCGTCTTCCGCGGCGCGTGCCTGCGCCATGGCGCTGTCGGCGGCGATGGTGATGAATGCATTCAAGTCAGGCTGGCTGCGCTCGATGCGCTGCAGCGTCGCGCGCGTGAGTTCTACCGGCGATAGCTGGCGGTTGCGGATCAGCGCAGCGAGGTCAGTGGCGGGCGTGAAGGCAAGATCGGTCGCAGGCATGGGGATTGCTGTCCGGCGTGAGGGGGAGGAATCCTTCCTGCTGATTGCGTGATGCGGCGCGGCGATGCAAGCGTCCGGCGAAAGCGGGTCGGGAGGAAGATGCTGCGTTGTTGTGAGAAATCGGTGGTGAAACGTCTTACTTCACCGCATGGGGCACAAAATCACGTGGTTAGCTGCCACGCTGCGGCCTGGGTCGATCCAAAACGAGATTGCCTGGCCATGACTGATCGCTGCTTACTAGAAATGCAGCGTCCGTCCGTAGGCTGCCAGCACGGCCTCGTGCATCGTTTCGCTGACGGTGGGGTGGGGGAAAACCGTGTGGATCAGCTCGGCTTCGGTGCTCTCGAGCGTGCGGGCGATGGTGTAGCCCTGGATCATCTCGGTTACCTCGGTGCCGACCATGTGCGCGCCGAGCAATTCGCCTGTTTTGGCGTCGAACACGGTCTTTGTCAGCCCTTCCGGCTCGCCCATGGCGATCGCCTTGCCGTTGCCGATGAAGGGGAAACGGCCGACCTTCACGTCGTAGCCGAGTTCCTTCGCTTTCGCTTCGGTGAGGCCGACCGAGGCGACCTGCGGGCGGCAATAGGTGCAGCCGGGAATATTGCGCACGTTCATCGGATGCACGTCATTCAGCCCGGCAATTTTCTCGATGCAGATTACGCCTTCATGCATCGCCTTGTGCGCGAGCCAGGGCGGGCCGACCAGGTCGCCGATCGCATAGACGCCGGATTCGCCGGTGCGGCAGTACTCGTCGATGGTGACGTGGGTGCGGTCCACTTTTACACCGGTGCCTTCAATGCCGATATTCTCCACGTTGCCGACGATGCCGACCGCGGAAATCACGCGATCTACCGTGATGTCCTGTGCCTTGCCGCCTGCTTCGACAGTCACAGTGACGTTGCTGGCGTTCTTCTTTGCCGCTTTCACCGCGACGCCAGTCATTATCCTGATGCCCTGCTTTTCGAACGATTTGTGGGCAAAGGTAGAAATTTCTTCGTCTTCCACGGGAAGGATGCGCGGCAGCACCTCCACCACCATTACCTCGGCACCCATGTTGCGATAGAAGCTGGCAAATTCAATACCGATCGCGCCGGAACCGATCACCAGCAGTGATTTTGGCATTGTGGGCGGGACCATCGCATCCTTGTAGGTCCAGATCAGTTTGCCGTCGCGCTCGATGCCGGGCAGTTCGCGGGCCCTTGCGCCGGTGGCCAGAACGATATGCGGGGCCTTTAGCGTGGCGAGGGGCTTGCCGCCCTTCTCGACCGCCAGGGTTTGCTTGCCGGCGAGCTTGCCGCTGCCGTCGAATACCGTGATCTTGTTCTTGCGCATCAGGTGGGCGACGCCTTGCGAAAGCTGCCTGGCGACAGCGCGCGAGCGCTTCACCACTTTGTCGATTTCGAATTTCACATCGACCGGGGCGAAACCGAATTCCGGCAGCGTGTGGAGCAAGTGGCTGATCTCGGAGGTGCGCAGTAGCGCCTTGGTGGGGATACAGCCCCAGTTCAGGCAGATGCCGCCGAGATGTTCGCGTTCCACGACGGCGGTCTTCATGCCGAGCTGGGCAGCGCGGATGGCGGCGACGTAGCCGCCGGGACCGCCGCCCAGGATGATAATGTCGAATGTCTGGTCAGGCATGATTCGCTCCTTGCGCGAGCCGGGCGAGCGCTTCGCCGCCAAGCTGTCGCACGTGCCAGTCCTGCATCGGCGTGGCGCCGAGGCTTTCATAAAACGCGATCGAGGGGGCGTTCCAGTTCAGCACACGCCATTCGATGCGGCGGCAGCGCTCTGCGATGGCGCGTTGTGCGAGGCTGCGCAACAGGGCGAGGCCAATGCCGCGGCCGCGGTGGGTGGGTTCGACGAACAAATCCTCAAGGAAGATGTCGGGCCGGCCGCGGAAGGTGCTGAAGGAGTAATACCAGAGAGCGAGGCCGACGGCTTGGGTGTTGTCGTGCGCGAGAAGGGCGTAGGCGCGGGGCTGCGGGCCGAACAAGGCGGCGTGCAGGTCGGGCTCGGTCATGACGACTTCGTGCAGCAGGTGTTCGTAGTCGGCGAGGGCTCGGACGAGGCGCAGGACGTCGGGGACGTCGGCTTGGGTGGCGTCGCGGAGGCTGAACATGGAACTACCCGCCGCCCATCACTGGTCACCCGTCATGGCCGGGCTTGACCCGGGCATGTGCGCGCGGGTGATCCGGTTGCGTAACGGCGCGTGGGTACGCGCCCGATCTATCGGGGTAGGTGGCCGGGTCAGGGCTGGCCATGACGGGATATTTTGTCACAACATCAGACTCAGCGGGTCCTCGACGATCGCCTTGAACGCCGCCATCCATTGCGCGCCGAGGGCGCCGTCGGCGACGCGGTGGTCCACCGTCAACGTGCAGGTCATTATTGTCGCGATCGCCAGTGCGTCGTTCTTGACCACCGGGCGCTGCTGGCCTGCCGCGACCGCCAGGATCGCCGATTGTGGCGGGTTGATGATGGCGGTGAATTGGGACACGCCGTACATGCCCATGTTCGAAATCGAAAATCCGCCACCTTGGAATTCCTCGGGCTTCAGCTTGCCGGTTTTGGCGCGAGAGATCAGGTCCTTCATCTCGTTGCTGATCGCGGCCAGGCCTTTCTGGTCGGCCTTGCGTACGATCGGCGTGATCAATCCTTCCGGCAGCGAGACCGCAATGCTGATATCGACATCGTCATAGAACAGGGTGGCATCTTCGGTGAAGGTGGCGTTCAATTGCGGCACGCGGCGCAGCGTCAGCGCGGCAGCCTTGATGACCAAATCGTTGACCGACAGGCGGAATGCGCTGGGGCCTTCCTTCGGGGATTTGGCGTTCAGATCCTCGCGGAGTTTCAGCAGGGCGTCGAGTTCGATATCCATCGAGACAAAGAAGAACGGCGTAACCTGATGCGCCTGCGACAGGCGCCGCGCGATCACCTTGCGCATCGACGTGTTGGGCACGGCGCGATGTGGCGCGGTGATCTGCATCGGCACTTGTGCGGCCGGCGGTGGTGTGGCCGTAGTGGGCTGCGGCTGCGCGGCAGGCGGCGGGACAGCGGTGGGCGCAGGGGCCGCTACGCCGCGCTGTTGCGCCGCCTCGATATCCGCTTTCACGATCCGGCCATTCGGGCCGCTGCCCTTCAGCGCGTGCAGATCGATGCCCGCCTGCAACGCCATACGCCGTGCCAACGGCGAAACAAAGATCCGTTCGCCTGAGGTGTCGTGGCCGTTGCCGGAACGTGCGGCGGGCTGCGCTGCGGATGCGGGTGGCGGCGTTGCCGGCGGCTCGCCGGTCCGGTTCGGCGCCACCTGTTGCGGCGGTTCCGCCGCCTGGGGTTTCGCGGACGGCGGCGGCTTGCCCTCCGGCTGCCCCGAAGCGCCAGCATCCGCCGGCACCTTTTCGCCTTGCTCCACCAGCACGGCGATTGGCTGGTTCACCTTCACGCCCTCGGTGCCGTCACCAACGAGGATCTTGCCCAGCACGCCTTCATCGACCGCTTCGACTTCCATCGTTGCCTTGTCGGTTTCGATTTCGGCGATCACGTCGCCGGCGCGGATCGCCTCGCCTTCCTTTTTCAGCCAGCGCGACAGCGTGCCCTCGGTCATCGTCGGCGAGAGTGCCGGCATCAGGATGTTGGTCGCCATTTTTTACCCGCCCCCTCAGACGATCTTCTTCACCGCATCCACCACCCAGTCCGGCTGCGGCAGCGCCAGTTTTTCCAGGTTCGCCGCGTAGGGCAGCGGCACGTCCACGCCGTGCACGCGCACCGGCGGTGCATCCAGCCAGTCGAACGCACGCTCTACCACCTGCATGGCGATCTCGGCGCCGATGCCGGCGAAGGGCCAACCTTCCTCTACCGAGACGATGCGGTTGGTCTTCTTCACGCTGCGCACAATCGTTTCGGTGTCCAGAGGACGCAGCGAGCGCAGGTTGATTACCTCCGCCTCGATGCCCTGCTTCGCCAGTTCTTCGGCCGCGGCCATCGCGACGCCGACCATGATGGAGAACGCGACGATCGTCACCCGATCGCCCGCGCGTTCGACCTTCGCGCTGCCCAGCGGCACGATGAATTCGTCATCGGTCGGGCAATCGAAGGTGTGGCCGTAGAGGATTTCGTTTTCCAGCATGACGACCGGATTGGGATCGCGGATCGCGGCGCGCAGCAGGCCCTTGGCATCGGCGGACGACCACGGCGCCACCACCTTCAAGCCGGGGACATGCGCGTACCAGCTTGCATAACACTGCGAGTGCTGCGCTGCGACACGCGCGGCAGCGCCGTTGGGGCCACGGAACACGATCGGGCAGCCCATCTGGCCGCCCGACATGTACAGAGTCTTCGCCGCCGAGTTGATGATCTGGTCCATCGCCTGCATGGCGAAATTGAATGTCATGAACTCGACGATCGGTTTCAAACCGTTCAGGGCCGCGCCGACCGCCATACCAGTAAAACCATGTTCGGTGATCGGCGTGTCGATGATGCGCTTGGGGCCGAACTCGTCCAGAAGGCCCTGGCTGATCTTGTAGGCGCCCTGGTACTGGGCGACTTCCTCGCCGATCAGGAATACGCGTTCGTCGCGGCGCAGTTCCAGCGCCATGGCGTCACGCAACGCTTCGCGCACGGTGATCGGCCTGGTCGGACCCCAGTCCTTCTCTGGCGCCGGCGCTGCGGTTTCCACCGCCTCCTTGCGCTGGCCCTCCGCCGCCTGCTTCGCGATGGCGCGCATGTCTTCCGCCTCGGCCGCGGCCTTGGGCATCGGCGCTGCTTCGCGCCTGGGCGGGGCCTTTGTGGCGGTGGTGTCCTCACCGTTGCCGCCCAGCACCGCGATCGGCGTGTTTACCGCGATGCCTTCGGTGCCCTCATCGACCAGGATCTGCGTCAATTTGCCTTCATCAACGGCCTCGACTTCCATTGTTGCCTTGTCGGTTTCGATTTCGGCGATGACGTCGCCGGCGTGCACGTCATCGCCGACGTTCTTGAGCCACTTTGCGAGCTTGCCCTCGGTCATGGTGGGCGAGAGCGCCGGCATCAGAATCTGCGTGCTCATCGCTCAGCCCTCCAGCAGCACGTCGGAATAGAGTTCGGCAGGATCGGGCTCGGGACTTTCCTGCGCGAAGGCGGCGGCGTCCTGGATAATCTGACGCACCTCGTCCTCGATTTTTTTCAGCTCGTCCGCTGGCTCGCCCATCGCTTCCAGCCTATGGCGGGCGCTTTCGATGCTGTCGTGATGCTCGCGCATCTCCTGCACTTCTTCGCGCGTTCGGTAGCGTGCGGGATCGGACATCGAGTGGCCGCGATAGCGATAGGTTTTCATCTCCAGCAGATAGGGGCCGTTGCCGGCGCGGCAATGTGCCAGTGCCTCGCGTCCCGCATCGCGCACCGCCAGCACGTCCATGCCGTCCACCTGGCTGCCCGGAATGCCCCAGGGCGCGCCGTTCTTGGAAAGGTCCTTCGATGCGGATGCGCGGTCGATCGAGGTGCCCATTCCGTAGCGGTTGTTCTCGATCACATATACGACCGGCAGTTTCATCAGCGCGGCGAGGTTGAAGCTTTCATAGACCTGGCCCTGGTTGGACGCGCCTTCGCCGAAATATGTGACACTGACACGGTCGCTGCCGCGATACCAATGGCTGAAGCCGAGGCCGGTGCCCAGGCTTACCTGCGCGCCAACGATACCGTGTCCACCAAAGAAATTCTTCTCCTTGCTGAACATGTGCATCGAGCCGCCCTTGCCGTGGGAATAGCCGTCGCGGCGGCCGGTGAGTTCCGACATGACGCCCTTCGCGTCCATGCCGGTGGCGAGCATGTGGCCGTGGTCGCGGTAGGAGGTGATGACGGTGTCGCCTTGTTCCAGCGCCATCTGCATGCCGACCACCACGGCTTCCTGGCCGATATACAGGTGACAGAAGCCGCCGATCAGGCCCATGCCGTAAAGTTGGCCGGCACGTTCCTCGAAGCGGCGGATCAGCAGCATGGCGCGGAAGGCGTGAAGCAGGTCAGCGCGGTCCTCGGACGAGCTGTCCTGCTTGCCGCGCTTGGTCTGTTGCTGTGCCGCCCGCGCCATTGCTCGCTCCTCTTCCCCGGGGGGATATGGCCGTCATGTTGGGGGGCAGACGTAGCGGGGGGAGGGGGCCGGGACAAGGATCGCGGGGGCGGGCGGCGGATTGTGCCGTGCGCAGAAATATCGCGGGCGGCATGGTTTGTTGCCATCACAGGACGTCGCGGATAAACCACGCTTGGCCGACCATTGCCCGAGGCAGGATATGAGCTACACCATCGAAGGCAGCACCGGTTCCTGGGAAGTTGTCGTGGGCCTGGAAGTCCACGCCCAGGTGATCAGCCGCGCCAAACTGTTCTCCGGCGCCGCCACCGATTTCGGCGCCGAGCCGAACACGCAGGTCAGTTTTGTCGACGCCGCGTTCCCCGGCATGCTGCCGGTGATCAACCGCGAGTGCGTCGCGCAGGCGGTGCGCACGGGCCTGGGGTTGAACGCGCATATCCACATGGTGAGCCGCTTCGATCGCAAGAACTATTTCTATGCCGATCTGCCGGCTGGTTATCAGATCAGCCAGTACCAGCATCCCATCGTCGGCACCGGCGAGGTCGAGGTGGAACTTGCCGATGGTACCACCAAGGCAATCGGCGTGACCCGTCTGCATCTTGAGCAAGATGCAGGGAAGTCGCTGCATGATCAGCATCCCACCAAGTCGTATATCGATTTGAACCGCGCCGGCGTCGCGCTGATGGAGATCGTGTCGGAACCCGATATCCGTTCGCCGGAGGAGGCGGGGGCGTATCTGCGCAAGCTGCGGACCATCCTGCGGTACCTGGGAACCTGCGACGGCAATATGGAGGAGGGTTCGATGCGGGCCGACGTCAACGTGTCGGTGCGCAGGCATGGCGAACCATACCGCACGCGCTGCGAGGTGAAGAATGTCAACTCGGTGCGCTTCGTGATGCAGGCGATCGAGACGGAGGCGAAGCGGCAGGTCGAGGTCTGGGAATCCGGCGGCACCGTGGAGCAGGAGACGCGATTGTTCGATCCGGGGCGGGGCGAGACGCGGAGTATGCGGTCGAAAGAGGATGCGCACGACTATCGGTATTTCCCCGATCCGGATTTGCTGCCTCTGGTGTTGGAGGAGAATTGGGTTGCGGCGTTGAAGGCGGCGCTACCGGAGCTGCCGGATGCCAAGCGGGCGCGATTTATGCGGGAGTACGGCCTGCCGGCGTACGATGCGGCGGTACTGGTGGCGGAGCGCGCGACTGCGGACTTCTTCGAGACCGTCGCGCGTGGACGCGATGCGAAGACGGCGGCGAACTGGATCATGGGCGATCTGTTTGCGGCTTTGAATCGCACGGGAAGTTCGATCGAAACGTCGCCGGTGACGGCCGGTGGATTGGGGAGGCTGCTGGATCTCATCGCGGACAACACGATCAATGGCCGCATCGCCAAGACCGTGTTCGAGGTGATGGTGGAGACGGGCAAGGACCCGGCGGCGATTATCGACGAGAAGGGGTTGCGTCAGGTCACCGATTCCAGCGCGATCGATGAGGCCATTGCCAAGGTGCTGGCGGCGAATGCGGACAAGGTTGCGGAGTACAAATCCGGCAAGGATAAGCTGTTCGGGTTCTTCGTCGGCCAGGTGATGCGTGGGATGGGCGGCAAGGGAAACCCGGCGCTGGTGAATGAGGCGCTGAAGCGCGCGCTGACGTAGAAGGGATATGTTGCTCTTGGAGACTGTACCGCATGGTGTCATGCGGAGCCGTGCCAGGGTTGACGGTTGTGCCATCAGCAATCTCTACAAAGACGATATCCTCTTGTGGTCGGCGCAGCAGGCTGAGCTGCTGGGACGCCGCGCGAAACCGGATCGATATCTTGCGTACCGGCGTTGCGAGGAGCGGAGCGAAGAAGCAAGCCCGATCCTCCCGATGACCGGGGTTGCTTTAGCCCTGCGGGCCTCGCAATGACATGGTAAGGCATCTATGCCGCGTTTATTCCCTCCGTCCACGACACAAATCGCAATTATATGCCGGGGCGCCGATCTTCCAGCCCGCCACGATAAGCGGCCAATCCAGCCGCAGATCACAGCGGCGGGAGTCGTCTTTCATGCCAGCACAGTCCCGGGCGGGCGGCCAGTCGCGCCGTCTGCCCCCACAAACCGAGCCTCCGGAACCCAAGGCCGCCCTGCTCGAGAACCTCGCGGGCATCGAGGATGAGGACAACATCCTCGTGATCGGGCAGGACGGCCCCGACCTGATGTGCGCGCTGATGCGAGCAGGCGCGGCACAAGTCACCCATCTTCGCTCGCTGGGGCGCCCTGAAGCGGATAGTGCCAGCCTGGCGATCGTGCCGCAGGTTCCCTCGATCGATTGGCTATCGAAGGCGCTGCCCTCGATCCGCCGCGCGCTGCATGCCAACGGACGCCTGGTGTTGTCGTTCGCGGCGCAGCCGATCACCAAGAACCTGCTGCGGCGTGTGCTGGCGGTGCATGGTTTCACCGCAGTCCGTACGCGCCGGGCGAGGACGGGCCAGATTCTCACGGCAGAACTCCCGGCGTTCGGCATGCGCCGTTACGCCTGAAAGGACTCTTTATAGTGCGCAACTCGATTTCCGGCGTCGGCGGGTCACTGACCGCGCTGGCGACGCCGTTCCACGATTCGCGCGTGGACTGGGATGCGTTCGGCCGCATGGCCGAGCGTCAGATCGAGCGCGGGACCGCCGCGCTGATCGTGTGCGGCAGCACCGGCGAGGCTGCCTCGCTGATGCAATGCGAATACGCGCGCGCCGTGCATTTCGTGGCGCAGACCGCCAGGGGCCGCGTGCCGGTGATCGCCGGCGCCACCGCGATGTGCACGTCCACCGCGATGGCGCTCGCGACCGAGGCCGCCGAGGCGGGAGCGGATGCATTGCTCTGCGCCGTGCCACCTTATGTGAAGCCGACGCAGGACAGCATCTTTGCGCATGTCCGCGCGATTACGCAGGCTGCCGATGTTCCCGTCGTGCTCTATGACGTTCCGTCGCGCGCCGGCACGCCGATCAGCGACGATACCGTGGCGCGGCTGCATGATGCGGGGCTGATCGTCGGGGTGAAGGATGCTACCGGCGATGTGACGCGGCCACCTCGGCTGCGTGAGCGTTGTGGCGATGCGTTCATGCAGTGGAGCGGTGACGATGCGACCGCTCCGGCGTATCGCGCGATGGGCGGGATGGGATGCATCTCCGTTACGTCCAATGTCGCGCCGGCGCTGTGCGCGCTGCTGCACCAGGCGTGGGATAACGGCGATCTTTCCCGCTTTGCCGCGTTGCGCGATCTGCTGCATCCGCTGCATGCGGCATTGTTCCTGGAGAGCAATCCCATTCCGTTGAAGGCGGCGCTGGCGAATCTTGGGCTGGGCAGCAACGAGGTGCGGTTGCCGCTGACTCGCGCGCTGCTGGCAACGCAGGAAAAACTGCTGGCGGTGATGGCGCCGGTGATGCAAGCGGAGGAGCTTGCCGCCCGGCGATCCGCTTTGGCGTTGGCAAGTTAGAGCAAACCTCGATGAGGTTGACGCGATTGGCGGCACTAGACTTCGCGTGCTGAGTTCTGCTGCAATGCTCCTGCGTACGTCACTCTGATGGCTTGCTCCGTGCATGTCCTCCGTTTTTTCTCCGTGTTGAAATGATATTGCAACCAAACTATGCCTTCTGATCCGGACCGCGTCGCATTGGTTACCGGCGGTGCCCGCGGTATCGGTGCCGCCATCGCTGCCCGTCTCGCACGTGACGGCTACCGCACGATCGTTGCGGATGTTGGTCTGGCCGTTGCTCCGACCCATGGCCGCGCGATCGTTTGCGACGTTGCCGACGAAGCTGCGGTCGCCGCCTTGCTCCAGGATGTACGCACAGCCGAAGGCCGGCTCGACGCTCTGATCTGCAATGCCGGCATCATGATCCGCAAGCCGATCGCGGCCCTGTCGGTTTCCGAATGGTCGCGCGTGCTATCCATCAACCTGACCAGCACCTTCCTTCTCGTGCGCGCCGCGGAGCCGCTGTTGCGTGCAGCGAAGGGCGCGGTGGTTACGATCGCCTCGACCCGCGCGTGCATGTCCGAACCTGATACCGAGGCGTATGCGGCATCGAAAGGCGGCCTCGTAGCGCTGACGCATGCGCTGGCGATCAGTCTGGGGCCCGATGTGCGCGTGAACTGCATCAGCCCCGGCTGGATCTTCACCAAAGGCGATGCACCTCGGGCGCAAGACCACGCGTTCCATCCCGCAGGTCGCGTCGGCACGGCCGAGGACGTGGCGACGTTGACGGCATTCCTGCTCGGCCCTGACGCCGGTTTCATCACCGGCGCCGAGTTCGTTATCGATGGCGGTGTGACGCGGAAGATGATCTATCCTGAATAAGCTTTTCCGAACTGACCTGCCGATGTGCGTCAACCCGATCGCCGCATCGGCAAAGGCTCCGCGTTGCCCGGCTGCGACGCCACGGCCGGTGCCTCGAGCGCCTCATGAACAGCCTGGATGATTTCGCTTTTCACTGCGGCCGCAGCGCCGCCGCCATCCAGCGGCGCGAACGTCACGATGTATTCCAGCGCATTGTCGATGGCATTGCGATCCAGCAGCACGCCGGGCGCCGGGTTCTCCAGCACCCTGGGATTGGCTTTCACGATTGCTTCGATTTGCGCACGCGCCGTGGCGGGATCAGCCTCCGGCAAACGGAACCGCACCTGCGCCGTCGCGGCCGCTTGCGGAAAGATGCTGAAGTTCCGCACCTGCTGGCCCCAGACGCTGCCGTTGGGGATGATTACCTGCACGTTGTCGCTGGTGACGATCTCGGTCCAGAACAAAGACAACTCTCGGACGGTGCCGTCGGCGCCACCGATCTGGACGTGCTGGCCGATGCGGAACGGCCGGAAGATCAACAGCATCACGCCCGCCGCGAGATGTGACAGCGTTCCCTGCAACGCGAGCCCGATCGCCAGGCCGGCCGCACCGATCACAGTGACCAGGCTCGCCGTTTGGATGCCGAACTGCGACAGGACGGCAAGCACCGTAATGGTGAGGACAAAATAGCGAACGACGTTGCCGAAGAAACCTCGCAACATCGTGTCCAGGTGCGGCATCTTGCTCAGCGACCGCACCACCAGCGCCTGCATTCGGCCGGCCACCCAGAACCCGGCGATCAGGATCAGAATGGCAGCAACAACGTGCATCGCATTGCTGACGAGCAATGGCAGCAGCAGACGCAGATCGGTCACGAGATGTTGGGCATCCTGGTCCAGCATAGCCCCATTCAACGCATCGCGCGCGCGATGGTTCCGGTTACGATGGCAATTGAATCACCGGCGCGTGACCGCAGCCGTGCGGTTCAGCTCCTCGCCGGCGACCACCGATAGATACGCTGCAAGGTCCCGCCCATCAGCGCGGTGCGGTCGCTTTCGGACAGGCGATCGATGATGCGGAACGCATCGACTCCCTGCGCGTAGGTCAGCAGCGCAGTCGCCCGCGTCCAGTCGGTGCCCCACATGCAACGGCCCATACCGAACGCGTCGAACACGCGCGCCAACGGATCCCAGATGTCGGCATAAGGGAACGGCTGGTGCGACAGCGTGCAGGCACCGCTGACCTTCACCACGATATTGTCGTGCTTTGCGAGTGCCAGCAGTTTGGGCAGGGCGGCCCAGGGTTCGGCTGGGGGTGGCGGAGCAGGGGGCTGGGGCAGGCCCAGATGGTCGATCACCACCTGCGTGTTCGGGTTGCGGGCGGCGAGGCCAGCGGCTTGCTCCAGGCGGCCGGTGGCCATCAGGTTCACCGGCAGGCCGTGACGCGCCGCGGTGGCCAGGACGATGTTCAGGCCGGGGTCGGCCGAGTCAGTCGAGATACCCTCGCGGTTCAGCATGATGCGGACACCGACCGTGCCGTTGGTCGCGGCCCAATCGGTGACGATGTCGCCCACCGCGGGATTGCTCGGATCGACCGGCTTGATCAGGCCAAAGCGGCCGGGGTGTTTTGCGTAGACCTCGAGGGCATAGCTGGCATCGTAACGATACATTGCATAGGGCGACACCAGCAACGCGCCGTCCACGCCCACTTCATCCATCGCGGCGACCATTTGGTCCCCGGTCACTTCGGGCGGACCCTGTAATGTGCTGGCCCAGGGGCGGCCGGAATGATCGCGTTCGTAGCAGTGGACCTGCACATCGATGACCGGCATGGCGCTCCTCCGTATCTGCTTTTCAGGATTCCTGTGGGCTGGCCGCGAGCAAGCGCTCGATTGGGTCCCAGACGACGGCGGTCTGGATCACGTCGCGGCCGGCGAAGCGGATCAGTGCTTCGGCGGTCGGCCTGCCGCCGAGATGTTCATAGAACCAGCGGCTGGGATTTTCGCGCAGCACCCACAGGAACACCGACCGGCAACCGGCTTCGGCGAGATGCGTCGCAGCGGACCGCATCAGGCGGCGGCCGACGCCGCGGTCACGCCAGTCGTCGAGGACGTAAAGTGTCTCGATCTCGCCTTCGCCCAGGCGGCGGCCAAAGTCCCCGCTGATGCGCGAGCGTCCGGCGCTGGCGAAACCCACAATGCGCGGGCGGTTCGCTGTACCGGGGCTGACGGGTGGCGCGTCGGCTCCCGAGGCAACGGCGACGAACACGCCGGTGGGGCTGCGGATGGCCGCATCGTAGTAAGCGGCCTGGCGGGTGACCGAGAGATTGGCGAGATAGGTGTCCGGCAGGATGCCAGGATAGGCGCTGCGCCAGGCCGCGACGTGCACGGCGCCGATCGCGAAGGCATCGGCGGCGCGCGCGCGGCGGATGCTGATCATACGGTCCGTTCCAGTACGGCGGCGAAGAACCCGTCGGTGCCGTGGCGCGCCGGGGTCAGGGACAGGAAGTCACCCTTGCAGGGCGGCGGTGCTTGCAGAGGCCACGCGCGCGCCAGCGGCATCAGGGAAAAGCCGGAATGGCGGGCGAGAAAGCGTGTCACCTGGGCCTCGTTCTCTGCATCCAGCAGTGAGCAAGTAGCGTAGACCAAACGGCCTTGCGTGCGAACCAGGGGGGCGGCAGCGTCAAGGATCGCGGCCTGGCGGTCGAGCAATTCAGCCAGGTCGGCGTCGGACAGGCGTTGCCGTGCGTCAGGGTTGCGGCGCCAGGTGCCGGTGCCGGTGCAGGGCGCATCGACCAGCACGCGGTCGAAGGCGCCGGCGCGGCGCTTGGCCCATTTGTCGCCCGGTTGGAGCAAATGGCGCTCGACGTTGCTGACGCCGGCACGGCGCAGGCGTCGAGCGGCGTTGTCGAGGCGGGCGGCGGCGGTGTCGCACGCGAGCAAGTGGCCGCGGTTCTGCATGGCGGCGGCGAGCGCCAGGGTCTTGCCACCGGCGCCGGCACAGTAGTCGCACACTCGCTGACCGGGGCGGGCGTCGGTCAGGGCTGCGACGAGTTGGCTGCCCTCATCCTGGATCTCTACCAGGCCGGATTGGAAGGCGACGCCAGCGGTGATCTGGCGGCGGCCATCGAGCCGCAGGCCCCAGGGGGACAGCGGGGTGGGTGTGGGGTGCAGGTCCTCAGTGGCAAGAGCAGCCTGGGCCGCAGCCAGGGTGGTTTTCAACAGGTTGACGCGAAGATCGAGCGGGGCGGGTTGCAGCAGCGCCTCGAGTTCGGCGGACGTGGCCGGGCCGAAGCGGGCCGCGAGGAGGGGATATAGCCAATCGGGGATTTCCAGCCTTACCGCCTCGGGCATGGCAGGGTGGTCGATCGTGTGACCTTGCAACGGGCGCAGGATTGCTTGCTCCGCTGCGTCGAGCGGGGCGGGAGCGAACCGTCCGCCGGAGAACAGCGGGGTGATGGCAGGCAGGGGTGTGCCGCCGAGCAATAGGGAGGCGGCGATCAGCTGGCGGGGGGGCGGAGGGAGGGAGGTGGATGCCCCCTCCTCTTGTGGGAGGGGGGTGGGAGGAGGGGGACGCGCGACCTCGTTAACTGCCCGCTTGAACCCCTCCTCCCATGCCCTTAGGGAAGTGGGAGCCCTTATGACGGCCGCTCCACTCCTCACCAACCACCAGCCGAGCCGCCGATAATGCCGCAGCGCGTACCAGACATGCTCTGACACCGCGCGCCGGTCGCTGCTGCCGATGAAACGGCGGGCGCGGAGCCAGTCGTTCGCAACTGAATCGGCCGGGCGGGCGCGGTCCGCTTCGATTGCGGTCAGCAGGTCGATCGCGGCGGCGGTCCGGGCAGCCGGGGTCACGCCAGCCGGTCGGGCAAGGACGCCAGGTCGGTCAGTTCCGTCGCCAGCGTCGGCAACCCGTACTCGACCGGCACCCAGGTTCTGCGCAGCCAGAACACCTGGAAGCCGTAGCTGGCCGCGCCGAATGCGTCCCATGGATTGGAGGAGACGAAGGCGATGGCGCCTGCCTCGCCGCCGAAGCAGTCCGCGGCAAGGCGATAAACCCGAGGATCGGGCTTGAACACGCCCACTGCCTCCACGCTGAGGACGGCGTCGAGGCCCGCCTCGATGCCGGCGGCACGCACGGCATCGTTCAGCATGCCCGGCTCGCCGTTGGAAAGAATGGCGCGCGGAATGCCCATCTCACCCAGGCGCCGTAGGAGCGCCGGCACCTCCGGGTAAGCATCCAGGACGCGGTAGGCCTGCAGGATATCCGCGAGCAATCCGGTGTCGGTGATCTCGTGGCGCGCCGCGGTCCAGGCGAGGGCCTCCTGCGTCAGGGTCCAGAAATCGCGATGATGAGACGGGCCGGCAAGGCTTCGCACCCAGGTGTATTCGATCTGCTTCGTCCGCCAGTCGGTGCTGATCGTCTGCCACTTGGGCCCGAGACGGTCCGCATGACGCGCCATCGCGGCGTGAACGTTCAACAACGTGCCATAGGCATCGAAAATGATGGCGGCGGGACGAGGCATGACGGAAGCACTCCTGAGTGTCGGCCGATAGTGGTACTGCGGCCGGCTGGGGCGCGATGCAAGCCGAGGCGCCTGCGGTGAATGCATGTCGCCGCCCCTGCCGAGGGGTCTGTCCGCGCCGCGTGCGCGGCAGAACGGCTTTGCTACTTTCACGAGACTGCGCGGCAATCCTTGCTGACGCTCCCGTGTCATCGTGGCGCATTGTCTGTGCCAGCCAATCGGCGGTGCCGCATTGCGCGCTCGATGACGGAACCTTTCACGGCACAACGGGCATCTCGGCGGGTGGCACTGCCCGGAGCGGTGGTGCAATTGGAGCTTGGTCGGATGCCGGGCTGTCTGGCTGTGCCTCGCAGGTGTTATGCGATGGTGCCGGCCGCCCGCCGGCGGGACTCCCGCGCAACGTGATCGCCGAGGCGATCAGCCCGGCGATGCGTCGATTGGCCTCGATTACCGCCTCCAATTGCGCGCCGGAAGGAGGTTTGTCTGCGGCATCCCAACTCGTGAGTATCGCGCCCAGAAGCTTGCCTTCCAGGTCGATCACCGGACAGGCAAGCAAGCTGTTGGCGCCCAGATTCTCCAGCCTCGCCCGTAGCGCAAAATTGCGCACGTCGGCGAGGGCCAGCAGTTGGCATCTGGCGGCGAGCAATGACGGGAGAAAGTCGCTCCACGTCGTTAGTGGCTCGTTGATGACCAGAGCGCCCGGCGCGCGGCCAGGCGGCGCGATGGCGTTGATGATATCGTAGCGTAACAGATTGACCCCGGTCAGGCCGCTGACACCGTTATGGATCACGCCGAGCCGGATCCGCGCGGCCCCAGCCGAATGCTGCAGCAGATTAATGAGTGCCTGGTCGATCAGTTTCCCGCCTCGGGCATATTGCTGCAATTCCGCCTGCAGCAACGCGGCAACGATCTGCTGCTCCTCCGCCTCGCGGTTTGCTCGCGTATCGACGAACGCCACGCGCAGGCCTCGGACCACACTGCCCTCGTCGCGAATGTGCCAGCCGGCATAGATACACAGCAGCATGGCGACGGTGACCAAGGGTTGCAGCACGAGCGTGGCGAGCGGCTGGCGCCAGTTGCCCAGAATGGACAACAAGGTGTTCAGTAGCCGCAGAATCTCGACGATCACGGCCCTGAGCTCGATGCATAGCCCCGGTCGGTCGATAGCGGCCGTGCCGCGCCCGTTTCAGGCGCGTTGAGGACAGGGCCGGGGCGCCCGGCCATGCCGAGGTAGTCATGGAATCGCTCACGTGGACGCAAAGATGTCGCTCCGAAATACGGTGTCGAAAAATGGATTTCTATCCTAACTCATGTTAGTCAGTATTTCAAACTAAACCTGTCAGCCGGAAAGGTCGGCGGCTGGCCAGGTCTACCGGTTGCGGCAGGGTGAGCTGAAACCGGGGATTTTCTTGACTTTGAGGCAGCTTCCAGGGAAAGCGAGCGCTATCTGGCAACGCCGCTCCGGCCTGGGCTGTCGGGCCACCGGCTATGCTACGTGCTGCCTCGCTCGCTTTGCCCGCAAGGACCTTGTCATAGATGCCGCTGCAATCTTCGCCATCGGACCAAGCGAAACCCAGCGACCTCGAGCAAGTCCTGACCGGGTTCTTCGATGCCGAGTGGTACCTGAACCGCTATCCGGATGTGGAAACCTGCGGCCTGGAGCCGATCGCGCATTTCATCCATTGGGGCGCGGCGGAGGGGCGTGATCCGAACCCCTGGTTCGACAGCCGTCGCTACATGCAGCGCTACCCGGACGTGGCCGCCACCGGTATGCCACCACTGCTGCACTACATGGTCACGGGCGCGGCGGAACTGCGCAATCCGCATCCCCGTTTCGATGCTGCCTGGTATGCGGACCAGCATCCGGAAGCCTCCGGCAACCCGTTGCTGCACCACCTGCTGTTCGGCAAGGCACGCGGCTGGCCCACCGAGCCGACGGTGACGATTGCCGACTACCTGCCCTCCGCCGCGGTCCCGCTGCCGTGTCCCGCCGACGTTCAGGTAGATGTCGTCATTCCGGTCTATCGCGGGCTGGCGGAGACGCGGCGCTGCATCGAAAGCGTGCTCGCTGATCGCGATCGGCCGACGGGCCGGGTGATCGTCGTCGACGACCACTCCCCGGAAGCCGACCTTTCGGCCTGGCTCGATGACCTGGCAGCGGCGGAGCGGATCACGCTGCTGCGCAACCGGCGCAATCTGGGCTTCGTCGGCTCGGTGAACCGCGGAATTGAGGCAGCCGGCCGGAACGACGTGGCACTGCTGAACAATGATACCGAGGTGCCGGTGGGGTGGCTGCGGCGGCTGGCAGCGCAGGCGTATGCGGGGCCGCGCATCGCGTCGGTATCACCATTTTCGAATAACGCGACGATCTGCGGCTACCCCTGCGATGAGGGCGGGCCGCTGCCGCTGGGCCTTGACCTCGGCACGATCGACGCAGCCTGCCGAACCGTGAATGCCGGGCGTAGCGTGGCGCTGCCCACCACCGTCGGCTTCTGCATGTATATCCGGCGGGAGGCGCTGGACGCGGTCGGCGTCTTCGACGCCGAAGCCTTCGGGCGTGGCTACGGTGAGGAGAACGATTTCTGCATGCGTGTCAGCCAGCGCGGCTGGTCGCATCGGCTCGCCTGCGACACCTTCGTTTTCCATGAGGGCGCGGTGAGCTTCCGGGGCGTCAAGGACAAGCGCGAGGCCGCCGCGCTGGATACGCTCGCCCAACGCTACCCGGATTACGCCCGGATCATCGATCGCCACGTAAAGAACGATGCCGTGGCGCCGTTCCGCTTCGCGGTGACCGCTGCCTTGTTCCGCCACATGGGCCTGCCGGTCGTGCTGATGCTGTCACACCAACTCGGCGGCGGCGTGCAGCGGCACATCGACGAGTTGGTCGCCAGGGTTGCGGGACGAGCCAATGTATTGATGTTGCAGGAGTCGACGCGTGGATCGGCCTTGTCGGTGCCGGCGCTGCACACTGGCCCACTACTCCTGCTTCCTGCCGAGCGGCTGGACGATTTCGTCGCCGTTCTGGAGTCCGCCGGCGTCGGCCGCGCGCATGTGCATCACCTGATCGACATGGACCTGGATGCACGTGCTCTGATCCATCGGCTGGGCGTGCCGTTCGATGTCACCCTGCACGACTATTTTGCGATCTGTCCGCAGGTGAACCTGCTGCCATTTCCGTCGGCGCAGTACTGCGGCGAGCCGGGGCCGGCCGACTGCAATGCCTGCATCGCCGACCAGCCATCGCATGGCGCGCGCGACATCCTGTCCTGGCGCCGTCGCCATGGATGGCAGTTTTTGGAAGCCGAGCGGGTGATCTGCCCCAGTGAAGATGCTCGTGCCCGCCTGGCGCGATATGGCCTGGCGGACCGGGCGATCGTCGTGGCGCATGAGCCGGTCGCTGCCGGTCCTTGGGTGGTCACCCCACCACCACTGAAGGGCCGCAAGTTGCGGGTGGCCGTTATCGGCGTGCTGGCGGACCAGAAAGGAGCGCAAAGCGTCATCGCGGTGGCCGAGGCCGCCGATCCTGCCACGCTGGAACTGCACCTGATCGGCCATCCGGAAGACGAATTGCCGGATTCCGTCGAAAACCGCATCGTCGTGGCGGGCGCGTATTCGGAGTCCGAACTGCCGGGCCTGCTGGCGCGGGTGAAGCCGCATCTCGTGTGGTTCCCGGCGCAGTGGCCGGAGACCTACAGTTACACGCTGAGCGCCGCTGTCGCGGCAGGGCTGCCGGTGGTCGCCTCGCGTATCGGCGCCTTTGTCGAGCGGCTGCAAGGGCGGCCGCTGTCCTGGCTGGTCGATCCGCGCGCCTCGGCGGAGGACTGGCTGCGCTGCTTCGAGCAAGTCCGGCAAGCGCTGGCGTCGCCACGCCCGATCGCCGTGGTGCCGCGGACCGAAGTGGGGGATTTCTACGCGACCGACTATTTGCGGGCGCGCCGTGGCGGCGGCGGGCAGGGCAGGGCAGCGGGCGGGTTGGTGGATCTACGGCGCAAGGGGCGAACCAGCATCGTCGTCGTGCCGGAGCAATTGGATAACGGCGAGTTCAGCCCTTGCGCCTACATCCGGCTGCTGCAGCCTCTGGACCACCCGGTCATCGGCGATGGCTTCGACATTGTGCTGGCGGACGCAAAGGAGGCGCTTCGCTACGCCGCCGACATCGTGGCGACGCAGCGGCTTGCCGTGCCGGATGTTGCGGCGGCCGACCGGCTGGCCGCGCACTGCGGCCGCACAGGTTCCACGCTGGTCTATGACCTGGACGACGACCTGCTGCACATCCCGCGCGATCATGCCGACGCGGCGATGCTGCGGCCGAAGGCAAAGGTGGTGCAGCGGCTGTTGCGCGATGCCGGGCTGGTGTTCGTGTCCACGCCGGCGCTTGCGGCCAGCCTGAAGCCGGTACGGGCCGATGCGGTGCTGGTTCCAAACGCGTTGGATGAACGGATCTGGGCCGCGCCGCCGGAGGGTTGCCTGCCCGGACGCCGGATGCGCGGCGGCCCGGTGCGGCTGTTATGCATGGGGACGGCGACCCACGGAGCCGACTTCGCGATGATCGAGCCGGCGCTGGCACGTCTGCACGAGACGTTTGGGGGCCGGGTGACGATCGATGTGTTGGGCGTGAGTACCCGTGCCGATCTGCCGGACTGGGCGCGCCGCCCCTCTGTCCCGCCGGGAACCACTGCGACCTATCCCGGGTTCGTCAACTGGATCACGCAACAGGAAGGCTGGGACATCGGTCTGGCGCCGCTGGCGGATACTGCATTCAACCGCTGCAAGTCGGCGATCAAGACTCTGGATTACGCCGCGCTCGGGCTGGCGGTGGTGGCATCGGATGTGGCAGCGTACCATTGCTCCCTGGCGGACGGGCTGGGGGGAATGTTGCTGCCGAACCGCGCGGAGGCGTGGTTCGTGGCCCTGAGCAGATTGGTGCGCGATGTGGAGCTGCGACGAGGGCTGGCGCGTGGCGCAATGGCGGCGTTCGGCGCGGATGGTACGTTGGCACGGCAGGCCGAGGCGCGGCGGGCAGGGTGGCTGGCGGCAGTGCGGGGCGCCCCTCGGGACGAACGGGCGGCCTAGGCCGCGATCTCCCGTCGCATGATCCTGCGCTCCGACATCGACACGCGCTCCGCCGAATTCGCTGGCAACGCGGAGGCGATGCGCGAGCTGGTTGCCGACCTGCGCGATAAGGTCGCCGCCGCGGCCCAGGGCGGCGGTGAAACGGCACGCCAGCGGCATCGCGCGCGCGGCAAGATGCTGGCCAGAGAGCGCGTGGCGGCGCTGGTCGATCCCGGTTCGCCGTTCCTCGAATTCTCCCAACTCGCCGCCTACGCCCTGTACAACGGGGAAGTACCTTGCGCCGGCATCGTCACCGGCATCGGCCACGTCGCCGGGCGCGAATGCGTCATCGTGGCGAACGATGCCACCGTGAAGGGCGGCACCTATTTCCCGCTGACGGTCAAGAAGCACCTGCGCGCACAGGAGATCGCACGTGCCAACCGGCTGCCATGCATCTACCTGGTGGATTCCGGCGGGGCGTTCCTGCCGATGCAGGACGAGATCTTCCCGGACCGCGATCATTTCGGCCGCATCTTCTTCAATCAGGCCAACATGTCAGCGGCCGGTATTCCGCAGATCGCCGTGGTGATGGGCTCCTGCACCGCCGGCGGCGCCTATGTCCCCGCCATGAGCGACGAAAGCATCATCGTTCGCAAGCAGGGGACCATATTCCTCGGTGGGCCGCCACTGGTACAGGCGGCAACGGGCGAAATCGTGACCGCCGAGGAACTGGGTGGCGCCGAGGTCCACGCGCGTACCTCCGGTGTGGTTGATCATTACGCACACGACGACCGGCATGCGCTGGCGCTATGCCGGCACATCGTCGCCGGCTTGAACCACGTGAAACGGCCGGCCGTTTCGCTGCGCTTGCCGGCACCGCCGCGCTATGATCCGGAAGAGCTGTACGGAGTGGTGCCCACCGATGTGCGTGCCCTGTACGACGTGCACGAGGTGATCGCCCGCATCGTCGATGGCAGCGAGTTCGACGAATTCAAGCGGCTGTATGGCACTACGCTGGTTTGCGGCTTCGCCCATCTGTTCGGTTATCCGATCGGAATCCTGGCAAACAACGGCATTCTGTTTTCGGAATCGTCGCTGAAGGGCGCGCATTTCATTGAACTATGCAGCCAGCGCGGCATCCCGCTGCTGTTTTTGCAAAACATCACCGGCTTCATGGTGGGGAAGAAATACGAGGCCGGTGGCATCGCCAAGGACGGCGCCAAGTTGGTAACTGCGGTTTCCACCACATCCGTGCCGAAGCTCACCGTGATTATCGGTGGCAGCTATGGCGCCGGCAATTACGGCATGTGTGGCCGCGGCTATGATCCGCGCTTTCTGTTCATGTGGCCGAACGCTCGCATCTCGGTCATGGGCGGCGAGCAAGCGGCGGGCGTGCTGGCGACAGTACGGCGCGGCGCGGGCGAGATGTCGGCAGAAGAGGAGGAACGCTTCAAGGCTCCGATCCGTGCACAGTACGAGACGCAGGGCCATCCATACTATGCGACGGCGCGGCTGTGGGACGACGGCGTGATCGATCCGGTGGACACGCGCCGCGTGCTCGGTCTCGCATTGTCGGCAGCATTGAATGCGCCGGTGGAGGAGACGCGCTTCGGCGTGTTCCGGATGTGAAGCCGATGCACGACGATCGCCCCTGTGTCATTGCGGGTTGCCACCGGCCGGACGGGCCGCCCCGCGGTTGGATGAGCCATGACGGGACCCTTCTTGTGAGGAGCGAAGCGACGAAAGCAATCTCCTTCGTGCTGGAGTACCACTGTCTCCCACAAACGAGATTGCTTCGTCGCTTCGCTTCTCGCAATGACGGATGGCCGCTTCTCGCAATGACGGATGGATGGTTGAGCGGCGCATGTTCCATACCCTCCTGATTGCCAACCGCGGCGAGATTGCCTGCCGGATCGCGCGTACCGCGCGGCGGCTTGGCATCGAGACCGTCGCCATCTTCTCCGATGCCGATGCACACGCGCTGCATGTCCGCACCGCCGATCGGGCGATGCGCATCGGTCCGGCGTCCGCACGGGAAAGCTATCTCAACATCGCGGCCATTATTGAGGCTGCCCGCGTCACAGGTGCCCGGGCGATCCATCCCGGCTACGGCTTTCTGTCTGAAAATCCCGATTTCGCCGAGGCCTGCGCCGCCGCGGAATTGATCTTCGTCGGTCCACCGGCGAGCGCCATGCGCGCCATGGGCTCCAAATCCGCCGCCAAGGCTTTGATGGAACGCTCTGGCGTACCGCTGCTGCCGGGCTATCACGGAGACAACCAGGACACCGCATTTCTTGCCGCCCAGACAGAGCGCATCGGCTATCCTATCGTCATCAAGGCGGTGTCGGGTGGCGGCGGGCGCGGCATGCGCGTGGTTGGCAATGGCGCTGGCTTCGACGCCGCCTTGCGCGAAGCACGCCAGGAAGCCGCATCCGCCTTCGGCGACGACCGGGTGTTGGTCGAACGCTACCTGGAACGCCCGCGCCACATCGAAGTACAGGTCTTTGCCGATACCCAAGGCAACACGATTCATCTGTTTGAACGGGATTGCTCTGTTCAGCGCCGCCATCAGAAGGTGGTGGAGGAGGCGCCCGCCGCACGCATCGATCCACGTCGCCGCGCCGCCATGGGCGAGGCTGCCGTCGCCGCGGCGCGCGCGGTTGGTTATGTTGGCGCCGGGACCGTGGAGTTCGTTGCCGACGCAGACGGGTTCTATTTCCTGGAAATGAACACCCGTCTGCAGGTGGAGCACCCGGTCACCGAAATGGTGACGGGCTTCGATCTGGTGGAATGGCAGTTGCGCGTTGCGGCCGGCGAACCGTTGCCCGTGACACAGGACGCGATCCGTCTTGCCGGTCATGCGATCGAGGCGCGACTGTACGCGGAAGATCCGGCCCGGGATTTTGCACCCTCCACCGGACGTCTGGTTGCGTTCCACATGCCCGAAGCGAGCGAGATGGTGCGCATCGATACCGGGTTCGCCTCCGGCGACAGCGTCTCAACCCATTACGATGCGATGCTCGCAAAGTTGATTGTGTACGGCGATACGCGAGATGCGGCGCTGAGTACCCTGCAACGCGCGCTGGCCGAGTGCGACGTGGTGGGCGTGGCAAGCAACCTCGATCTGCTGCATCGGATCGTATCGCATCCCCAATTTGCAGCCGGAGGCGTCGACACCGGCTTCATCGCCCGCCAGGCGGACACGCTGCTGGTCGGGCAGGGCGCGCCGTCGGACGAAGTGCTGGTTGCCGCGACGGTGGCGGTGCTGACGGACGAGGCGGACACGGCCGCGTGCAATGCCGCGGCGAGTGCGGACCCGTATTCGCCATGGCACACGCGCGACCAGTGGTGGCTGAACATGGCGCCCGAGCGCATGCTGGAATTCCATGCCGGCGACGCGGTGTATCCGGTCACGGTGCGCCGGCACCGCGATGCATGGTTGCTCGACACCGGCGGTCGTACGCGGCGCGTGAGCGCCTCGCGCGGGACCGATAGCGTGCTGGCCATCACGCTGGACGATGCGCGCCTGCACATCCGGGTGACGCACGACGGCGAGACGTTGTCGGTGCGGCATGCCGGGATAACGTTCCGCTTCGCGCTACCCGATCCGATGGCGCATGCCGAGGCCGAGGACGAATCCGGCGGCCGTCTGATTGCGCCTCTGCCAGGGCAGGTGACGCAGGTGATGGCCGAACCTGGCGCCACGGTGGCGCGCGGCCAGGTGCTGGTGGTGCTGGAGGCAATGAAGACCGTGTTTCGTCTCACGGCGCCGGCCGACGGCGTGGTGGAACGCGTTGCGTGTCGCGTCGGCGAAACGGTGCAGGAGGGGCAATTGCTGGTGGGCTTCGCGGACGACGGCGAGGGCACGGCCTAGTGTTGTGATCCTGGCGGATGGCGGCCGCTCGACACGTCATTGCGAGCGAGGCGCAGCAATCTCCGACCGGCGAGCGCACGTTCTCGCGGGGGAGATTGCTTCGCTTCGCTTGCAATGACAGCAGGCACGATCCGTCAGAGTCACAACACCAGCAGCACGGATCTTTCCTGGCGCAGGATCATTGGGATCTTCAAAGCCACCTGGCTCGCGCGTGGCTCACCGCACGGCGAACTGTGTCTGGCCGAACATCACGTCGCGCTCGGCATCCGTCATTGCGCTCTTCCGCTGCTTCTCCACCAGCACCTCGAGGCCGCGCTGCACCGCCGGCCGCGCGGCAACCGCATCGTGCCAGCGTTTCACATTGGGATAGTTCGCAAAATCGGTATTGCGGCGCTCGGGGTTGCGGATCCAGGGGAAGGTGATGATGTCGGCCAGGCTGTACTCGTCGCCTGCCAGCCACTCCGCCTGTCCCAACCGCTTGTCGAGAACGCGGTGCAGCCGCGCGGCCTCGTTGCGGTAACGTTCGATGGCGTACGGGATCTTCTCGACCGCGTAATTGGCGAAGTGGTTGTACTGCCCGAACATCGGCCCGATGCCACCCATCTGGAACATCATCCATTCCAGGCACTTGTAGCGGCCGACCGGGTCCTGCGGGATCAGTTTTCCCCCGGTCTTTTCCGACAGGTAGATCATGATCGCCGCAGACTCGAACAGGGTGAGTCGGTTGCCGCCTGGGCCGTCGGGATCGACGATGGCGGGGATGCGGTGGTTGGGTGTGATCGCCAGGAACTCCGGCTTGAACTGGTCGCCCTTGCCAATGTTGACCGGGACGACCTTGTAAGGCAACCCAAGTTCTTCCAGCGTAATGTGAACCTTGTGGCCGTTCGGCGTGGGCCAGGTCCAGACTTCGATCATCGCGGTTTCCTCCGTCTTGGTTGGGCGGCGATATAAGGTTCAATCGAGTACGCCGACCTCACTCCAGCCCGCGCCGGTGGGGAGAGTGTGGATGTGAATGGTCGTGTTGTTCGTAGTGCTGGCGAAGCAGGTCCTTGCCGTAGTCGTTGCCGTTCGGCGTGCGCACCAGCGTGTGGATGTGGTTGCGTGACGGCTCGTCGTTGTCGAGCGCGATGCCGCGCTGGTGGTCGAACTCGATCAGTATCGCCGGGCTGTGGATGCGGTAGTAGAACGGGCTGACTGGATCGCATTTGCCGATCCAGGCGAACCAGGTTTCCTCGAGATTCGCCTTCACCTCTTCCATGCGGATCTCGGCATGGCCGGGGCGGATGCGGCCGACATAGACGTCGATCAGCTCAAGCAAAAGCGATTGCTGGTGCCGCGTCAGGCGGTCGTATCGGATGCCCTGGTAGTTCAGCATTGCGTTGTCGCGGAAGGCGGCGGTGAAGACCTCGATCGGCAGGTCGTGGCTGATCGTGGCGTCCGCCCGTTGCTCCGGCGACAGGGCGTTCATCAGGGCGAAGCCTTTGGCTTCCTCCGCCTCGAACACACGGGTGCCGGCGTGTTGGCCGGACTGGGCGACGACAGGCTCGGAGCCGAGGAATTGCGGTGTCAGCACGATCTGATCGCCCAGCACGAAGCAGTTGATGATCAGGTGGTGACCGTCGATCTGCCAGCCCCACGGGTGCTCTTCGCTCGGGGTGCCGAAGATGCTGAGCCAGTAGTACCACTCGCCATATTCTTCGGGACGGCCGGTGAGTTCGCGGATGTGGTCGTTCAGCTTCATCACGTTACGCGCGGTGGTGAAGCCGCCGGCGCTGAGGCTCTCGCGGACCAGCGCGAGTGCCGCGGCGCGTTGCGCGTCGTTCAGGTCGCGCAGGGAGACGCCGTGGCGCATCAGATAGGGGTGGATGTTGGACCAGGCGCGCCATGCGTCGCTGTCGATCGGGAAGCTGGCTGCCTCGCATTCCGCCGGGGTGAGGGCGGCGAGGAAGGCGTCGGCGGCGGTGACCAGCGGTGCGACGGAGACTCCGGTGCGGTGCAAAGGGAACAGACCGGGGCGTGGGGGGCCGTCGGTGGTGATGCCGCGGAAGGGTTCGGCGGCGGCAGCCTTCCCGTGGACCAGCAATTCTTTCAGGCGGTCGGGCAAGGCGGGGTCAACGTACCCGGCGGCGCCAACCCGCCGTTGCCGCGGGCGCATGTTGAGCTCGGGAGTATGCGTATGGGCGTGAGGAGCGTCGTCCGGCATCCTGGGCCTCCGTTTTTGTGGTGGCGGCAGCTATGGCAGCCGCTGCTTGCTCATTGGCAGTGTGAGCAGTTGCGGCGTGTCCGCCAAGTGGAGGCCAGCATACCGCATGAGCAGGGGGCCCAGATGGCGACTTGCTCATGGCTCAATAGGGATTTCGGCTTTCCAGCCGGATGGGCATGGCTGGAGATGCTATTGCGGGGCCGTTTCTTGCGTTGTTCTGTATTTGCGTGCTTCGCGCGCAGTTTTGACCAGATTGTCTGCTGACCCCGATTTGGGTGTTGCCCGGCGAAGACGTGCGGGGTTGTAAAATTTTCTGACAGTGCGACTGAACGTTGCGGATCGCCTCTACCGGTCGATCAGTTGGGAGAGATTGCCGTCTGTCTACCCGCAAGCACCGTTTCCTGGGTGTTAACATTCCGTCAGGCGTGCGTTTAGCGGTGTAGGTCGTTGTTTCGAATGAAATTTATCCCGGTTGCACTTATTTCGATACGAAGTCTCTATATTCTCTCATTCTGAGATATTTATGTTATATGATCCCAGGACATGAGATAATACACACAACCCAAAGAATTTGTCTATTTATTCCAACGTCCAATCGTTGTATATGTCGGAATAGTTTACACTCACTGGTTGTGTGAATAGCTTTCATACCCCTAAGTCGTTGATTCCTATGCTCGCAAAGATGGTGGCACGCGGGTTGCTTACCCCATCTTTCGTAACCGAGATGAAAGGAGTCCCTGCCATGAACCGCTCGTTACGGGCGTCTCTGCCCAACCGCCAGAGCTTTGGCCCGACGGGAACGAGGCGGGGTAGCTACCGCGCCGCCCTTGTCGCCGTGGCGAGCCTGGGATTGACACTCGCCGCCGCTAGTCACCCAGCCCGCGCCACGCCGATGGAACTGACGCTCACCGCGCACGACATAACGACAAACACGTTCTACACAGCCCAGTACACAGACTCGGGCACGCCGAATACGATCAGTGTCTCGAGCGGCAATCAGGGTGCCATCACTTTCACTGGCGAGTTCTCGCAGTCGCTCATTGTGGGCACCACCAATGCCCTCACCACGTCGGCGACGACCGTTCACAACCTCAGCACAACCGACACCTACATCCTGACGGCAGCCGTCAGCGGCCAGAACTTCGCGGGGCCTGACAACCTGGTCAACGCCACCGCCAGCGGCACATGGTTTGGCAATGACGGCTCCACAATCACCCTGGGCTACTACGATGATCCGGCAAATGTGCTGGGCGCCCAATGCACCACCACCTCGCCGCAGTGCGAACCTCTGACGGACCCCGGCAACGAGGTCTTTTCCTATACGTCGCCCGCCGCCAGCGGCGTCATCAGTTCTTACTCATTCAATCCCGCCACGGTGACGCTGGCCACGCCGGACGTCGGTCTGTACTCGATGACCGAGACCTGGACCTACACGCTGCTGCCGAACAGCGAGTTGACCAGCCGCGGCCAGACCGAGACGAAGACGCTCGCTCCCGAGCCTGCCTCCCTCCTGGTCATCGGAATGGGCCTCGTGGGGCTCGGCCTGGCGCGTGTCCGACGGAAGCCAGTGTGACCAGCTTCGCCACGGACTGACGGAAACGGCAATTCAGAGCTGTTCGCCACCGCAAACTCTCTATTGCCGTTCTCCACACTCCGCCGGCCGCGACGCGCGGCGCGCGTACAGCGATCTCAAGCACCGCAATGGGACACATGAAAAAGGACGAGCAAGCTTCGCCATGCCTGGATGGTTTGACCGAAACCGAGCTTCGTACCCTCCGGCGAAGGATCAGGGACTTGCAAGCTGGATGGAATCTAGAGCCGGAGTTCGAGGGCCCTCGTGGTGCCTGGGCATTGATTGGAAATCACAACCAGCGTTGCAAGGCCTACCTTGTTTGCCGCGAAGATGGCCAGATCTTGCTATTGAATGCGGCCACATCAGCGCCAGGTGAGATGCTTGGCGCGTTTGGTGACCTTGAGTCTCTGGTGAACTGTCTACGCTCCATCCTGCCAAGCACACGCACATCATAACCCTTGCATTCTAGGTCACCGCGAATCTTCTTGAACTGCGTGCCAAGCCACCGGAAACGCAAGCGTGTTCCAGCATCGGGTGCCGAATGGAACGGCGGTGCCCCTTGCATGCCGCCTTGCGGAAACGTGGCTGCCAGGCGTCACGGGGCGGCATGCGTGTCCAATGCTCGGATAACGAGCGAGGCAACTGTTCACCAAAGCCGGATATCGTGGGCTGGTGCTCCCGCGACGCCGCCGAGCATCGCGCGACGGAGACCATGATCACATGCTCCCCCTGGAAGCCGTGCTGTCGAGATCGACGTCGAAACCATCTACGACGGTGTGATATTCTGGAACGGTTGAGAAGTGCCCGAGGCGGCGCGAATTAGCTGCGGTCAGTGCCGCCGGGCGAAACGGGGCCGATGTCGGCTTTCCAGGCAAAGTGGAAACGCAGCGAGACACTGTCACTAACCCGGGCAATTCAATCGCAGTCCCGGCATCTTTGCAGCGAGCCGCGTCGCGATTGTCGAGCGACCCGATCACTCACCCTCCGCGCGATTGGTTGCGTCGCTTCACAGCCCAACCGCGTTGGTCAGCTCACCGGCCCAACCCCGCAGCGAGGGCGAGGTTTGAGGGGCGATTATGACAATTCCATCTTGCCTTACTCAAGCTTGACCCAGATCAAAGCCCCCACCGCGGCAACGCGCTTCACTCCGTCCGCCACCGCGGAGAGAGATCGCATGAAAACCGAGGTGCTGGCGGCAATCGGGGAGACCGGGCTTGGCCGGTCTGCCGCGGTGAATGCCGCGCTCTCCGCCAATGACCGGGTCAAGTATCAGCTTTCGTTGTTCCAGATGGCAGCCGCGCACGCCGACGCACCCGGCGCGGCCCCCGCTTCGCTGAAGCGCGAGCGCATTGCCTGCGGAATCGACGATCCGTCATTGGATGGGTTCACCGCCTCCGCCAGGCGGCAGGGCACGGCTTACCTGATGCCCGGCGCCGCCCGCCTGCTGGCCAGCATTGCCCGGGACCTGCAAACGATGGCCGCGCCGGTTATGGACGCCTGCATTGCCGGCATTGCCGTTCGGCTCGATGCCGCCCTCGCCGCCATGCCGTCCGCGGAGGGCGACGTGGTCGATCCCGCCACCCTTGCTGCCATGGGCTCCGCCACGCCGCCGGAGGGCAGCGACAGCCTGCACCGGCTGGTCATGGACCTGCACAAGCAGCTCAATACCATGCAGGCACAGCTTGCCGAGGAAACCATCGATGGGGCCGCCGCCTATGGCCTGAGTGATGTCGATCGCCCGCGCATTGCCGCCTTCATGGCCGGTGTCAATCGCACCGCGCCGCTGAAATTCGACCACCCTGGCCTCGGGACGACGGCCACGCGCTGTGGCGATACGCTTGTGCTGCAAAACGACATCGGTACCACAGATGCCCATGTCGTGGTGATCCATGTCGAGGACGGATCGGTTCGCGTCACCTACACCGACGTGCACGCCGAACGCCTGCACTTCTTCCAGGATATGCTCGCGCCGCTCGCGCCGGACTGGGAGACGTCGCAGCCTGGCCAGATCGCCGGCGGTCCGGCGTTCACGCTCGCGACCGGGCAGATCGATCCGCCGGACGAATCTGCATTGCTGATCGCGCTGAGCTTCATCGGCTCCCGCCTGGTGTTCCTGATCGACTGGAACCGCGCCCGGAAGCAACTCCGTGCCTTCTTACCTGGTGCCGCGCGCAACGATCTTCTGTCCTGGGCCGCGAAAGAGGAGGTCGGGCATCGCGCCTTCCTGGAACTTGGCGGGGCGCGGCTGGTGAACCAGGCGATCGAGGCGGCCGACGGCTCCGCGATGCATTTCGGGGACCGACTGTCCGACGTGCTGGGCCTGGCCGAGACCGAACAATTCCTGCACTTCGTCCTGCGCGCGGCGACAGATTGCCTGCATGCGCACCGTTCGCCCTCGCTGTTGCGGGATCGCATCCGTGCCGAACTCGGCCGGCATTTCAGCAATGAACGCCGCCACCTGCTGCACCTCGCCGCCGACCATGCGGGGTTGATCTTCGAACTCGCCAGCCTGGTACGGGACGGTGTCCTCGCGGCGGGAACTGCGGACATGGCAAAAGCGCAGCAACGCGCCCGCGGTTTCGAGCATGACGCGGACCGCATTGTGGCCGCTGTGTTCGAGGCGGTGCATCGCCGCCCCGACCACGCTGCCTTCGGTCCGCTGCTGCACGACGCTGACGATGCGGCCGACGAACTGGAAGAAGCCGTTTTCTTGCTCGGATTGCTGGCGGAAGCCGGGGCGTCCAGGACCGCCGTCGAGGAATTGCACGCGCTTGCCGCTATCCTGCTGGACGCTTCGCAGGAATGGCTGAAGGCGCTGCTGCACGCAGCCCACGCCGAGGACAAGAGTGCTGCCGAGGACGCTGACGATTTCCTGGTCGCGATCGACCGCATTGCCGTGCTGGAACATGCGGCGGACGATGCCGAGCGCGCCCTGACCGCGGCGGCGGTGCGGCAGACAGCCGATTTCCGCGAGTTGTTTCTGTGCACGGCGCTGGGTGCGCGGCTGGAGGCAGGCGCCGACGCATTGAAGCGCGCCAGCCTGATGCTGCGCGATTCCCTGTTGCAGGAGGTGCTCGGTGGCTGATCCTGGCCTGTGGTTCATCCTGCCCGGCGCGCCGCTGCCGGAGGGTGGCGTGGAAGAGGTCGGCAACAAGGCCTGGAACCTGATGCTGCTGGCCCAGGCAGGGCTGCCGGTGCCGCCAGGTTTTGTGCTTCCGACCTCCTGGTGTCGCGCGCCGCGCGACCCTGCGGCGGTGCGCCAGGCGCTGGCTGCCGGTATCGCGAAATTGGAATCGGCGACCGGGTTGGGTTTCGGTGCCGCGCGCCGCCCGCTGTTGGTCTCGGTGCGATCGGGTGCGGCGGTGTCGATGCCGGGCATGTTGGAGACAGTGCTGGATATCGGCCTTAATGCCGCCAGCGTCGAAGGACTGCTGAGGCTGGGGGGAAATCCTCGCCTGGCGTGGGATTGCGACCGCCGACTGGTCCAAGGCTACGCCGAAGTGGTCGCCGGTCTGCCGCCCGAATCATTCGACGCGCTTTTGGGCAAATTCATCGCGGCTGAAGGCGTGGAAACCGAGCGCGATCTGGATCATCGCGCCTTGCGTCGTCTCGCCGCCGCGATGCGCGAGCACTACGCCGCGCTGGCAGGCGCGCCGTTTCCGGCCGATCCGATGGAGCAATTGGCAGCGGCGGTCGAGTCCGTGTTCGGCTCGTGGAATGCGCCGAAGGCCATCGCCTGGCGCCGCCTGAACAAATTGGACGATGCCGGCGGCACCGCTGTCACAGTGCAAACCATGGTGTTCGGCAACGCCGGAGGCACGTCCGGCGCGGGCGTCGGCTTCACGCGAGATCCTGCCACCGGCGCGCCAAGTTTGTATTTCGATTTCTGTCTCAACGGCCAGGGCGAGGATGTGGTCGCCGGCCGCCGCACAACGACCGACAACGATCGCCTGCGTGACCTGATGCCGGACACGTTCCACGCATTGCAAGATGCCGCCACGCGGCTGGAGGCGTTGTTCCGCGACTCCCAGGATTTTGAGTTCACCGTGCACGACCGACAGTTGCACCTGCTGCAAACGCGCCGTGCACAGCGAACGCCGATTGCCGCGTTGCGGATGGCGGTGGACATGGTCGCGGAGGGCCTGATCCGTCCGGACGAAGCGCTGTGGCGTTTGGATGGCGTCGACCTGGCTTCGCTCGGCCAGACGCGCTTTGCCGCGCCGGTGCCGGAACCTCTGGCACGCGCGGTCGTCGCCGGTGTCGGCGTCGCGAGCGGGCCGGTGGCGCTGGATATGGCCGCCGTGGAACGCTTTGCCAGCCGTGGTAACGCGGCGATTCTGGTGCGCCCGGAGACGGTCACGGCCGACACCATGGCTCTTGCCAAGGCTGCCGGCCTGTTGAGCGCCACCGGCAGTCGCACGGCACATGCCGCGGTGGTGGCACGTCAACTCGGCAAAGTGTGTCTGGTGGGGTGCCCCGGCCTGGATATCGATGCTGACCGCCGCACCTGCCGGATTGGCGGTATTTGCCTCGCGGAAGGCGATCCAATCAGCCTGGATGGCAACACTGGGGCAGTCTACGCCGGCGCATTGCCAGTGCTGATCGAGCGTCCCGATCGCGAACTGGCCGCGGTGGCCGCGTGGCGCCATCTCGCTGCACAACCGGCAGCAGCCCAATAGCAGCGGTCGTTGGTAGGACTGTCTCTCGGCACCTCGGGGCTTGCCCATGTGCCGGCCGGTGCGGCCAATCGCCGGTGGTAGATCTGGCGCAGATGTTACAGCCGGCGAATATGGCGTCCTGCTGCGAATTGGCGTGCTATGCGCAGCGTCGCTGACCCCTGCTTCGGAGCATCACTTATGGCCGTCAATATGATCGTCCTCCAACCACTCGTGGCGCTGATCGCCGGCATCCTGATTCTGCTCATCCCGCGCCTGTTGAACATCATCGTGGCGTTGTATTTGATTGTGATCGGCGTGGCGGGGTTGTTGCCGCACGTAATGATGCGGTAATCGGGACCGCTGTCAGAATTGCCGCTGTCCTGCCCGCCGCCGTCATTGCGAGGAGCGAAGCGGCGAAGCAAGTTCGATCACGGTGAGGCCGTCCGTGCGCTACGCGATCGAGATTGCTTCGCGGCTTCGCTCGTCGCAATGACATAATTGGCTGCATTCGAATGATTTGGGGGACTCCCTTGTTCCACCGTTTCCGTATTGGCCCCATGAGTGCCACGATCGTTTCCGACGGACCGTTGGTGCTGCCGCGCGCATCGCGCATCTTCAGCGGGCTCGATGAAGCAACGATGGACTCTGCGCTTGGCGGGTCCGGACACGCCACCGACAAGGTGCGGGTGGAGCAGAATTGCTTGCTGCTGGAAACGGGTGGGAAGCGTGTATTGTTCGATAATGGAATGGGAACATCAAAACTGTACGGGCCGGACAGCGGTCAATTGCTCGACAGCCTGGCACAGGCAGGCGCTGCCCCGGAGTCCATTGATGCGCTGGTGCTGACGCATGCCCATTCGGATCATTGCTGGGGCACAATGCGCGACGATGGCATGCCCAACTACCCCAACGCCACGATCTATATGGCGCGGGACGAACTGGCGTTCTGGGAATCTGACCCGCCGGGGGAGCGCCGCGAACGTAGCCTCGCGGGTGTCCGTAAGCATCTGCTGCCGCTGCGTGACCGCATCGCGCTGATTTGCCATGGGCAGGAATTCCTGCCTGGCGTGCAGGCCTGGGCCACGCCCGGCCATACGCCGGGCCACATGGCGTATCTGTTTGCCGGCGGTTGGTGCCTGACCGGCGACGTGGCATTCCACGATCCCCTGTCCTTCGTCTTTCCGGATGCAACGAGCGCCTTCGACGCCGATCCGGCGGAAGCCGTGCAGACGCGGCGCGGATTGCTCGGGCGGCTCGCGGACGAGAAGCTGGCGGTGATCGGGTATCATTATCCTTGGCCGGGGCTTGGCCATGTTGAACGGGTTGGCGGCACGTTCCGGTTCGTCGGCGCGCACTGATCAATCGTCGCAACGGGCAGGCAATCACACGCACAGCAGGAGACGCAGATGGCTGATTTGCCCCTCACCCTGACGATGGCCGATTATGCGCGGATGATGCCGCTGGCGACGGGACAGGTGAAACCCGACCGCATCGATCTGACGTTGATCATTGGTCTTGAAGGCTCCTGGCCGGGGCGCGCCGAGCTGTTGCGCCGCGCGTTGCTTGATCCGGCCGTGCATGGCGGCGAATCCTCGATGGCGGGACATTTGCGCCGCATCGCGCAGGGCGACCGCAGTCATGTCGCGATCCCGGTCTTCCCGTTGCGCAACTTCACTGCGCGGGACTTGTACGTTCGCAAGAGTGGGCGTGTGAAGACTGCGGCGGACCTGCGCGGGCGGCGCGTCGGAATGTACGACTGGGTCGCCAGCGGCGCCATCTGGTACCGGCACTTCCTGCGTTTCGTCGGCGTGCAGCCGAACGATGTGCAGTGGTGGATCGGCAGCGTGGATGAACCGGGCATTACCAGTCATGTGTACACCCTGCCGGGCGGCGTGCAGGCCGCGCCGGACGGCAAGCCGCTGTCGGACATGCTGATCGATGGCGAGCTGGATGCGATCTACAGCCCGCCGCGCCTGCGCCGCTATCATCCCGCCGATGGCCCGATCGTTCGATTGTTCCCCGACATCCGCTCGGTAGAGCGCGACTATTTCCGCCAGACCGGGATGTTCCCGCCGCAGCATCTGGTGGTGGTGCGGCGTCCGGTGTGGGAAGCGAACAAATGGATCGCGCGCAGCCTGACCGATGCGTTCCTTATGTGCAACGAAACCTTTGGCAAGGCGCAGCGGTCGTTTCCTTATGCGTCGCCCTGGCTCGACGCCGAACTGGAGGAGACCGAGGCGCTGATGGGTGTCGATTTCCATCCCTATGGCTTCGAGGCGAACCGGCGTGCCATCGAAGCCTTCACCGATGAGGCGTTCGCGTCGGGTATCGTCAACCGCCGCGTGTCCCCGGAAGAGTATTTCGCCGAGTTCCTGGAGGCATCATAGTCTTGTCGTCGTGGCCGGCCTTGAGCCGGCCATCTGCCCGAAGGGATCGGGCGCGTTTGGTGACGAAGCATCCCGATCGACTGTGTACGCATCGCTTGCTCAAGGCCGGTCGTGAGGAAGGGTTGTCGCCGGCGCCAATTTTTCCGCAATCGGTTGGGATTTCCGTTTGACTCGGCGACAACGTTCCGCCGACCATTCCTGGTAACAGGGACGTCAGCGCACGGGGGAACTTGCATGCTTCACCTTTCTCGCCGCGAATTGCTTGCCTGGGGCGGCAGCGCGGCCTTGGCCGGGGGCCTGCCGGGCACCGCCGTTGCGGCCGAGGGCAAACGCTTCGTGACCGCCAATAACAGCCCCTATGACACCCTGGACCCGCATATGGTGTTCGATATCGGCCGCATAGCCTCTCGGCTGAACATGTATGATTGCCTGGTGCGTTGGGTGGACAATCCACCACGGCTCGATCTGTGGCTGGCGGACAAGATCGACATCTCGTCCGACGGCGTGACCTACACCGTGACCCTGAAGCAGAACGTGAAATTCCACGACGGCACGCCGATCACGGCCGACGACGTGGTGTTCTCCATGGAGCGCATCCTGGGCCTGAAGCAGGGCGCCTATGGCTTGTTCAAGAGCGTGGTTTCGCCCGGCAAGACCAAGGCGCTGAATCCGGGGATGGTGCAATTCACGCTGAACCATCCCTATGCGGTGTTCCGGTCGATCCTGTCGGAAATGTGGGTCGTCAACAGCAAGCTGGTGCGCGCGCACGAGAAATCCGGCGACTGGGGCAACGCCTGGCTGGCGCGGAACGAGGCCGGCTCCGGCGGGTTCAAACTGCGCCGGTACGACCCGGCGATCGGCTTCCAGGCCGACCGCTTCGACGGGCATTTCCACAGTTTCGGCAAGTCCAACATCACCAGCACGGAGTTCCGCGTGGTGCTGGAGACCGCAAGCCGCTCGCTTGGGGTGGAGAAGGGCGAGTTCAACACGACCGACGGCTATCTGCCGCAGGACCAGATCAAGCGGCTGCGCGCCACCGGCCGGGTGCAGATTCTGCAGGCCGATTCGCTGCGGACGATGTATTTCATCATTCACAACCAGCGCCCGCCGCTGAATGACGTTCATATGCGCAAGGCGCTGTGCTACGCGTTTGACTACGACGGGTTCATCAACAACATCCTGTCCGGCTCGGTATCGCGCAATGCCGGGATCATTCCCAACAACATGTGGGGCGCGCCCAAGGGTCTGGCCGGCTACAGCTACGATCTGGAGAAGGCGAAGCAGCATCTGGCGCTGGTAAAGGCGCCGAAGCGCCAGCTTGAGATCGGTGTGCTGGCAGGCTTCGACCAGAGCGAGGCCGCGGCGCAGTTGCTGCAAGCCGGCTGTGCGAAGATCGGCATCGACGTGAAGCTGGCCAGCGAGCCATGGCCGGTGATCGCCAGCAAGTTCGCCGATCCGCAAAAGCAGCACGACCTGGTGCCGCTATGGCGCAGCGCCTATTACGCTGACCCGGACAACTGGACCGGCGCCATCTACAACAGCCAAAACATCGGTGCCGGCAACGCGAGCTTCTACAATAACCCGCGCTTTGATGAGCTGACGGAGAAGGCGCTGGTGCTGACGTCGCAACAGCAACGCCAGCCGCTGTATGAGGAGGCGTCGCGCATCCTGGTAGAGGACGCGGCGGGGTTGTTCATCTACAACACGAGGTGGTACGGCCCGTTCACCGAGAACGTGCATGATGTGCGCTTCTGCCCGATCGGCGATGCACAGGACATCCGCTGGATGCGCATGAGTTAGAAAAAACTCTCCCGCACGCGCGCGAACAGAGCGGGTGCGGGAGAGTTTTCAGGCAAAGTGGCACGCCGCTGTCCTGCCATCCGCCAACGTCCGCAATGCCGGCTCTTCCTCGGCACATCGTCCCTCCGCGCGCGGACAGCGCGTGCGAAACCGGCACCCGCTTGGCAGCCGCCCCGGGCTCGGCGGTTCGCCTTCCAGCAGGAACGTCTCGGTGACCCGCCGCCCGCCGACCACCGGCACCGCCGCCAGCAGCGACTGCGTATACGGATGTGCGGGCGCGGCAAACACTTGCTCTGTATCGCCGCATTCCACAACCTTGCCGAGATACATCACGGCGATCCGCTGCGACACCAGATGCACCACCGCCAGGTCGTGGCTGATGAACAGATAGGTCAGATCGAAACGCTGCCGCAGTTCCAGGAACAATCGCAGCACCGTTGCCTGCACTGACACATCGAGCCCCGAGGTCGGTTCGTCCAGCACCACCAGGCTTGGCGTCAGCATCAAAATGCGCGCCAAACCGACGCGCCGTTGCTGGCCACCGCTGATCTCGTGGGGATAGAGATCGAGATGCCCCGCAGGCAAACCCACTGCCGCCAGCACGTCCCGCACGCGCGCACGCCGTTCGGCCGACGACGTGCTGGTGTGAATCACCAGCGGCTCTTCCAGGGCGCGGCCGATCTTCCAATGCGGATCGAGCGACGCGCCGGGATCCTGGTAGCAATATTGCAAATGCCGTCGCAGCACGCGGCTTTCATTGGCGGCGAGGCCGCCGATTTCATTGCCCTCGAACCGGATACTGCCGTTCGCGGGACGATGAATGCCGGCGATGGTCTTGCCGAGCGTGGTCTTGCCGCAGCCTGATTCTCCCACCACGCCGAGGATTTCCCCGCGGCCCACCGAAAGCGAGACAGCATCAACCGCACGCAGCCAACCGACGCGCCGGCCCCACGCATTCCGCACCGGGAATTGCGTACTGACATCGTGCAGGTCGAGAATCGGTGCCGTGTCGGACATCATCCCGCTGCCGCTTCCTGCGTTGCCATGTGCGGATGATGGCAGCTTACCAGATGTCCTTCCTCGGCGACCGACGCGGGCGGTCGTTCAACGCGGCACAGATCGCTCGCTTGCGGGCAGCGTGGATGGAACCGGCAGCCGGAGGGTGGCGATACCAGGCTGGGCACGTCGCCTGGAATGCCTTGCAGCGCGGCATTGCGCGACGGCAGACTATCCAGCAGCAGGCGCGTGTAGGGCACCATCGGGCGCCGGACGAACCGTTCGATCGGGGCGGTTTCCAGCGTCTGGCCGGCATACATCACGGTGACGCGGTCGCAGATTTCCCAGGCCGTGCCGAGGTCGTGCGTGGTGAACAACACCGACGCGCCATGCTCGTTCGCCAGGGTGCGCAGCAGCTTGAGAATCTGTGCCTGGATGGTGACGTCCAGTGCCGTGGTCGGTTCGTCCGCGATCACCAGCCGCGGTTCGGGCAGCAAGGCCATCGCGATCATCACGCGCTGACGCTGACCGCCGGAGAGTTCGTGCGGATATTTCGCGAGCAGCCGCTCCGGATCAGGCAGGTGCACGGCACGCAGCAGGGCGAGGGCACGTGCTCGGTCGGTGCGCCGGCGCGCGCGCGGGTAGCCGAACCGCCGCGGCGCACGGTCCGGCGACTTCCAGCGCAACAGCTCGGTAATTTGGTCGCCGATCGAGAACAGGGGGTTGAACGCGCTGAAGGGATCCTGCGGTACGAAGGTGATGGCGCGTCCGCGCATCTGCGTCGCCTGCGTGCGTGCGTCGAGACGCAGCAGATCCCGCCCGGCGAATTCCAGACCCGCGCCACGTACCTGCGCGTTTGGCGGCAGCGCGCCGAGGATCGTGCGGGCCAGCGTGGTCTTGCCGCAGCCGGATTCGCCGACCAGGCCCATGATCTCGCCCGGTCGCAGCGACAGGTTCACCGCATCCAGCACGCGCGCTGTGCCGCTTTCGGTGGCGAAAGACACCGACACATCGCGCACGGTCAGCAAGTCAGCGGTCATTGCCGCCTCGCCGCAGGCGCGGGTCGAGCACGTCGCGCAATCCATCGCCCAGCAGGTTGAAGCCCATCACCACCAGCAGGATCGCGATGCCAGGTGCCGCGGCATACCACCACGCCTGCGGCAGGAACTCGCGGCTTTCGGCGATCATGCGGCCCCATTCGGGGCTGGGCGGCGGCGGGCCCAGGCCGAGAAAACCCAAGGCGGCAGCGACCAGGATCGTGCCGCCCATGCCGATGGTGGTGCGCACGATGACCGACGACGCGATCGACGGCAGCACATGCAGGACCATCACCCGCAGCGGCGATGCGCCGAGGGCGACCGCGGCCTCGATGAACGTTTCGTTGCGCAGGCTGCGGGTTTCGGCATAGACCAGCCGGGCCCAGAATGGCCAATAGGTCAGCGACAGCGCGAGGATGACGTTCTGGATCGCCGGCCCGAGTGTTTGCGCGATGGCGATCGCCAAGACGATTTGCGGTACTGCCAGGAACACGTCGGAGACGCGCATCAGCGCCTCGCTGGTGCGGTTGGTGTAGTAGCCAGCGACCAGTCCGACCGGTACGCCGATCAGCACCGATACCGATGTCGCCACGACGGCGATCATGATGGTGACGCGCGCGCCGAACAACAGCCGGCTGTAGATGTCGCCGCCCATGCGGTCGGTGCCGAACCAATGGGTGGCGCTGGGCGGCAGCAGGCGTTGCGGCGGATGGTATTGCGTGATGTCGCGCGGGAATGTCGCCAGCGGGTGTGCGAAGATCGCTGCCAGGACCAGCAGGATGATGATCGCCAGCCCCAGCGCGGCGGACCGGTCGCGCAGCAGCCGGCGCAGCATGGTCATCGCTGTTCAAATGTCATTGCGAGGAGCGGAGCGACGAAGCAACCTTGGTCGGTTGGCGCACGCATGGCCTGGGCGCTTTTCCGAACGAGGTTGCTTCGTCGCTACGCTCCTCGCAATGACATGAGGTGTCGCTCCACGCCCGGTAATTACCATGGGAGGGGGGGAGCGCGTTCATCGCCCGCGCGGGTCCAGCACGGCCTGGGCGATGTCCACCAGCAGGTTCACGCCAATGAACACCGCACCAAGGAACAATGTGAAGCTCATAATGGCGTTGTAGTCCGATTGCAGGATCGAACTCACGGCATAACTGCCGAGGCCGGGCCAGTCGAACACCGTCTCCACCACCACCGCGCCGGCGATCAGGTTGCCGAAGATCAGCCCGATCTGGGTCAGTGTGCCGATCAGGGCGCTGCGCAGGATGTATTTCCAGATGATGCGGGGGCGGGGAATGCCCATCGCCGACTGGTAGAACACGAAGTTGCTGGACATCACGTTCAGCACGCCGGCGCGGGTGAAACGGACGATGGTGGCCGTCGCCGGCAGTGCCAGTGTCAGCGTGGGCAGGACCAGGTGCAGCACCGCGTCACCCAGCGTTGACCAGTCGCCGCGCAGGATCGCATCCAGCGTATAGAAACCGGTGATGGGATCGGGGCCCCAGCCGTCGATGCGGCCCTGCAATGGGGTCCAGCCGAGCCACATCGAGAACAGTAATTGCAGCAGGATGGCGAGCCAGAACGCAGCCATCGCCAGGCCGCCGACGGTGACCACCCGCACCGCGTGGTCCAGCCATGAGTTGCGCCGCAGCGCGGCGACCACGCCCAGGGGAATGCCGCCGGCGACTGCGATGATGGTGGCGTAGATTGCCAGTTCCAACGTGGCGGGCAGGCGGTCCAGCAAATCCTCGGAGACGGGGCGCTGGGTGAACAGGCTGGTGCCCATATCGCCGGTGGCGATGTCGCCGATGTAGTGGGCAAACTGTACCGGCAGCGGCCGGTCCAGCCAGTATTTGTGGCGCAGCGCCGCCACCTGGTCCGGCGTCGCGTTCTCGCCCGCCATGATCCGCGCCGGGTCGGATGGGATGACATGCGAGATCGCGAACACGATCAGCACCAGGCCGAACAAGGTCGGCGGCATCCACAGGCAACGCCGTGCGATCATGGCCAGCAGGCGCATCAGGTCAGTGCCGGAAGGGTGCAAAATCCGTGGCGCTGAGCTTGCCGAGTTCGCTCAGCAGCATCGGCCAGCTTTTGAGCCCTTCGTCGAAAGACGACAGCCGGAAGAACTCGTTTGGTGCGTGCACGTCCTCGTCCGGCATGGCGAGGCCATAGGTCAGCGTATCGATCCCCAGCATCTCGCGGAAGATCGCACTGATCGGGATGGTGCCGCCGGCCCGCACCGGAATCGGCCGGCGTCCATGCAATTGTTCCTGCACGCGCGAGGCCGTTACCAGCAGCGGATGATCATCCGGCAGCGTCGGGGCAGGGGTGCCGCCATCGTCGGGTTCGAAGGTCAGTTCCACACCTTGTGGCACCGTCGAATTCAGGTGGGCCAGCAGGTGCTGGCGCGCGCGGGCCGGATCCATCCCGGGGGCGAGTCGCATGGTGATCTTCGCGTGCGCCTCGGCAGGCAGCACGGTCTTGGTGCCCGCGCCGGTATAGCCGCCCCACATCCCGTTCACTTCGATGGTCGGCCGTAATGTGGTGAGCTCACGCGCCGTATAGGCCGGATCGCCGTATCGCACGCCGCCAATGCCTGCGAGAAATTCCGACTCATCGAACGGCAACGCGGCGGCGGCAGAGCGGGCAGAGTTGGTGATTGGCGCGGCGTCATCGCCGAAATGCGCAACCAGGATGCGGCCGGCGCGATCGTGCAGGCTGGCGATCAGCGCCGCCATCTCATGCAGCGCATTGCGCGCGGCACCGCCATAGCGTCCGGAATGGCCGTCCTTCTTCGCGGTACGCAGCGTAAATTGCGCGCCGGCGATGCCGCGCCCGCCGATACCCAGCGTGGGAACTGCGGTGCTGGCGCGCCCGCCGTCTGCTGACAGCATTGCGTCCGCCTGGAGCAAATCGCCGTATTTTTCGACGATGCGGCGCAGGCTGGGGCTGCCGCATTCTTCCTCGCCTTCAACGAACAGCTTGACGTTGATCGGCAAACAGCCGGTCGTTTTGAGAAAGGCGCCGATGGATTCGATCGCGATCGTGGTAGACCCCTTCACGTCCGAAGCGCCGCGCGCGTAAAGCCGGCCGTTGCGCTCGGTAGGTTCGAAGGGCGGCGTCTCCCAGAGTTCATGCGGGTCAGGAGGCTGCACGTCGTAGTGCCCATAGACGATCAGCGTGGGCTTTCCCGGTGCCCCGAGCCATTCGCCGAACACCGCCGGCTGCCCGCCACCGTCCAGCAGTTGGACGTTGTGCATGCCCATGTCGCGCAGCCGTTGCAGCAGGAACTCGCGCGCCGCCTGCATCGAAGTGGCATAGGCCGGATCGGTGGACACGCTGGGCAGGCGCAGCAGGGCCTTCAGGCGGTCCAGGATGGCGTCGCGCTGGGCGGACAAGTGGGCGATGACGGCTTCGGACATGTGGCGGGGGTTCCTGGTGATTGGTCAACCGCCATTCGCGCAAATCGGCCGGACGGGTCAAGCGGGAGGGCAGGTCGGCGCTACACGCTCCGCATGTGAAGCGGCTATGCTTCACCGCATGTCCATACCCCGCCAGATGCGCCTGAATGCGTTCGACATGGCCTGCGTCGGCCACATCCAGCACGGCCTGTGGACGCATCCACGCGACCACTCGTGGGACTACACCTCGCTGGACCATTGGGTCTCGCTGGCCCGCACGCTGGAGCGCGGCCTGTTCGACGGCTTGTTCCTGGCCGACGTGCTGGGTGTGTACGACGTTTATGAAGGCAAGCCCGAAGCGTCGCTGCGCAATGCGGTGCAGATTCCGCTGCTCGACCCGCTGGCGCTGGTGCCGGCGATGGCGCACGCCACCACGCATCTCGGCTTCGGCGTTACCTGCAACCTTGCCTATGAAACGCCCTTCCTGTTTGCCCGCCGGATGGCGACGCTGGACCATCTGACGCGTGGCCGCATCGGTTGGAATATCGTTACTGGCTATCTGGATAGTGCGGCGCGCGCCATGGGGTTCGACGCCCAGATGGAGCATGACGACCGCTACGACCTCGCGGACGAGTACATGCAGGTGGTGTACGCGCTGTGGGAAGCCGGCTGGCGGGACGATGCCGTGCTGCGCGACCGGTCGTCCCGTGTCTATGCCGATCCGGCGCGCGTACGGCGTGTTCGGCACCAGGGCAAGCAGTTCCGCGTCGATGCGCTTCCGTTGTGGGAGCCGTCACCACAGCGCACGCCGGTGTTGTACCAGGCAGGCGCGTCGGATCGAGGGCGCGTGTTCGCCGCGCGCCACGCCGAGTGTATGTTCATCAATCCCAGCACGAAGGCGAATGTGCGCCGGCTGGTAACGGATTTGCGTGCGCGGGCTGCACCGCGGCCGATTCTGACGTTCCTCGGCGCGACTGTTGTGGTGGGGCGCACCGAACGTGAGGCTCTGGACCTGCTGGAGGAATATCGGGGTCATGCCAGCGTCGAGGGGGCACTGGCACATGCTGCCGCGTCGCTGGGAATCGATTTCGCGCGTTATGGGCTTGACGAGCCGATCGATGCTGCGCCGACGCAGGCGATCCGTTCCAACGTCGAGGCCATGGCGCGGGCTTTGGGAGCAGGATGGACGAAGCGCCGGCTGATCGATCGATTTGTGCTCGGGAGCCGGCAGCCGCCGATCGCGGGATCGCCGCAGCAAGTGGCCGACGCGCTGATTTCCTGGATGGAAGAAGGCGACGTGGACGGGTTCAATCTGGCGCGCACAGTGGTTCCGGAATGTCTGGAGAGTTTCATTGAACTCGTTGTGCCGGTGTTGCAGGAACGCGGGGTTTACAAACGGGACTATGCGACGGGGACGTACCGGCAGAAGCTGTTCGGGCGGGGCGATCGGTTGCCGCCTGAGCATGGCGCGGCGTGTCATGACCTCGCCTGAGAAGCGGTGCGGAGCATGGAGGGTGAGGGTGATCGGGTCGCCAGGAGATAATAGCGTGCCACCCGATCACGCTCATCCTCGACGCCTACGGCGTCTCGACCTCTCCCGCATCGCAGGCGAGGTTTTTAAGTCGTGCGGGCGAGTGCTTCGAATTCCCGTACCGTCAGCGTTTCGGCCCGCCTGTGGGATGCGATTCCCGCTGCATGCAGCAGAGCCTCTCCGCCCAGGTCCTTCAACGCGCCGCGCAGCATCTTGCGACGCTGACCAAATGCAGCCGCCGTGACGCGTTCCATGCTTGAGAAAAGTCCCGCATCCGGTTGCTCTACGCGCGGCATCAAACGTACCACGGCCGACCACACTTTTGGCGGCGGCACGAACGCGGCAGGCGGGATACGCAGCACGATTGCCACGTCGCATGTCCACTGCGTCAGCACCGATAGGCGCCCGTACTCGCCACGGCCGGGAGGCGCACAAATGCGCTCCGCTACCTCCTGCTGGAACATGAGGGTCAACCGCTCGAACGCCGCGGCCTGACGCAGCCAGCGCACCAGCAGCGGCGAGGCGATATTGTAGGGTAGGTTGGCCACCACCTGCCGCGGCGGCTCGGCTACAGATGCCAGATCGACATTCATTGCGTCTGCCGCCATTACCTGCAGCCGGCCCCGCGCGTCCGGCAGCAGCTCCTCGATTGCCGCGACCGCGCGCGGATCGATCTCGACGGCGGTGACACTGGCTGCATCGGATGCCAACAGCGCCCGGGTCAACCCACCCGGCCCTGGCCCGACTTCGATCACATGCCGCCCCGACAGATCGCCGGCCAGGCGCACGATACGCGCCGTCAAATTTGAATCGAGCAGAAAATGCTGGCCCAGCGAGCGGCGTGCGTCGAGACCGTGGCGCGCAATGACCTCCCGTAGAGGCGGCAGTGCTGTCACATCCCGCTGGCGTGTCTGATCTGGATCGTGGCCTTGCGCTGCAGCTCTGCCTGCAACTGCCGCGACGCGAGTTCGATCCTTTGCGACAGGATTATCTGGCGCATTTCCGCATCGCTGACGGCGGCGAGGTTCTTTTGGTCGCGAGAACAGACGATTACCACGGCAATGCCATCGGTTGCCACCAGCGGTTCGCTGGCTTTGTTGTACGGCAAGCTTGCAAGCAATTGGCGGAAAGCCGGCGGATTCACATTATCAAGCACCACTGGCCCCGGATCCGGTGGGCGCGCTGAATTATCGGCCTTCGCTACTTGCTCCATCTGGTCGCAGCTATGCACGCTGGTGCTGATGCTGCGCGCCTTCTCCAACACCTGACGCTGCTGATCGGTCGGCGCCTGCGGATTCAAGGCGGTGGCGAACGGCAGGAATACCTGGCGCATCGAAAGCACGGTGCCGAAGTCGTTGCCGATGTTGCGTTTGCCTTGCACGGTCACGATGGAGTAGCCGCCGGGCACGCGTACCGGGTTGCTGATGGCGCCCACCGGCATTTGCGCCACCAGGTCGGCCACGGCGGCATCAAGCTGGTTTGGCTGTACCCAGCCTTGTTCACCGCCTTGCAAGGCTGACTGCGTCTGACTGAATTGCGCGGCTACCAGGCCGAACGGCGCCCCCTTGCGCAGTTCGCTGATCACGATATCGGCGAAGCGCTCGGCATTGGTCTGGCTGGCCGGATCGTCGACCGGGATAAAAATCTCGCCGACCCGATATTCCGGTTTTCCGGTGAGTTGAGCAAGCAGCCGCTGTTGCTCGGCGACCTGCGCGGTCGTCACCTGCGCTCGGCCGTCCAACTGCTCGCGCAGCACCTGGGTCCACCCGATCTGCGTGCGAATCTGGTCGATCAGCGTACTCAGGCTCACGCCATCGGCCGCCAGTTTCGCGCGCAGCGCGTCGGGCTGAATGTTGTTGCGCTGCGCGATCTGATTCATCGCCTCGGCAATGTCCTTGTCCGGGACGACGATCTTGCGGCGTTCGACTTCCTGCATGCGCAGCCGTTCGTCGATGAGCTGGCGGAGAATCTGCGGCTTGAGCCGGTCCAGGATATCGGACGACATCGGCAGGCCGGTGGACAGCGCAAACAGGCGGGTTCGGTTCGCCACGTCCACGTTGGTGATCACGTCGCCGTTCACCAGCGCGTCGATGCGGGTGGTATCGGCGACGGGCGGCACCGGTACGGCGGCGGCGGCATCCGCCGTCGCGGAAAAAGCCGTAGCGCAGAGCACCAGGGCCATCGAGGCAGCCGCCGAGAACGCCACACGCCGCAGGCGAGGCCGGCGGCTATGCTGCAATGCACCAGTTTCTGTCATCAGATCGCTCGGTACCCGAATTGCCCCACCGTCTTGAAGGTGATCAGGAACAGCAGGACGGTCTCGCCGTTCTCCCCATCGATCGAAGTATAGGCGCGATAGTACTTGAGATCCAGAATAAGGCATTCGTTCTCATAAATCGCGTCTGCCCCGACCGCCACCATCTGGTTGAGCGTGAGGTCCCGGCGGGCGAAGGCGTCGAACCGGTACTGCCCCCAGTTGGACGTGGCGCTAAGCGAAATCTCGTCGCGTGGCTGGAAGAAACTGGGGTCCGTGGCTGGCGTTGGGGGCGGCGCTGTGTCGAACAAGGTGTAGGGATCGTAGGCGGTATAGAGGTAGCCGCCGGCCAGGCGGAACTTGGGGACACCGATCGAGGCGGTGGCGTCGGTCATCTCCGTATTGAAGGTGTTATGATTGAACCGGGCACGCCACATCATGTCGAACCACTTGGTCGGCGCGAAATAGACGTGGGTGACGATATCGGATACCTCGTCGTGCAGGCCGGTGTACTGAGGGAACAGGCTATCCTTGTTGGTGCGATAGGCCTGGCCGATGAAGCCGTCGAATGTGGTGCCGCCGAGATACCATGTTCCCTGTAGCGCTGCATTCAGACGAATGCCGCCGTCGAGGCGGTCGATACCGTTGAAGCGATTGAAACCAAATAAGTTCATATCGGTGAATTCCAGGTCCAGGCTGTCCTCGTTGGGATACTTGTCATCCTGGCCGGCGCCGGTTTGCGGGCCCACGACCAACTGCAAATGCGGCTCGATTATCTGCGTGCCCCAGGCGCCGGAGTTGCGCATGAACGGCCAGCGGAAATCCACGGCCACTTGCGGCAACGCACGTGCATCGTCGATGTCGTCGTGCGTGCCAAAATTTGGCTGCTCGTTGAAATGCGATGCATTATAGGAGGCGGCATCGAGATTCAGCGCGATCTTCCACAAATCGCCAAGCGCGCCAACGAACGGCCGCTCCCAGTTCATTGTCACCGCGGCCCGCTGCGTGTTGGTGCCATCGAGGCGGTAGACGTTGAAGTCGTTGGTGTAGAGCGAGAATCGCCCCCCTAGCGCGTCCGGCTGCCCGAAATAGGCATACTGAAAGCGCGGCAGCACCACCGGCAGCTCGCTGTCCACGATGACGCTGGTCAAGCCTTGGTAGAATTGGCTATCCAGGCGCGCGTAGGCACCTTCGCCGAATCCTTCGGCGTAGATGTCCGACGTAAGAAGGTTCGGGTTGAGGTCCAGCCCGTTGCCGAAGTGATATTGGGTGACGAACTCGGAGGATGAGGCACGATTGATGTCGAAGCCCCAGCGCCACGTATCGTTGTAATCGAACTGGCCCTTGAGGGCGGCAGTACCTTGTATCGAATCCTGGGTCGTCGGTGGCACGCCGTCGATTGGATGGTCGATAAAATACGCGGCCGAGCCATTGAACTCGAAATAGCCATCGTTGAAGCGGCGACGGTAATCCGCCTCCATCTCGGCACCTGCCCTCGTGGTCAGTACGGGGGTCAGCGTGACGTCCGACTGGTCGTCCAGCACCCAATAGTAAGGCTGCGCGAAGAACGCGCCGAGCGTGCTGCTATTTCCGATCGACGGAATCAGCAAACCGGACGCGCGCTTCACCGAAGGATCGGGCGTCGAGATATAGGGAAACCAGAAGACCGGCAGGCCGAACATCTGCAACGTGGCATTGTAGTACTCGTCGCGCTTGTGTTGCATATCCTGCACCCCGGACGAGGCGGTGATCTGCCACAAGGGCGGTCGATTCGGATTTTTTTTGCATACGTTGCAAGCGGAATAGACGACACGCGACAGTTCGTTGATCTCGCCGGCGGTGCGGCGCGCGCCATTGGCCGCCAGCTTGCCGTTCTGGGCAAGCAGCGCGCGAAAATCCCTCAGCACGCCTTCCTTCATGTCCTGCGACAGCTCGGCATAATCGGCGAACATGACTTCGCCGTCCGGCTCCATCAGCACCACATGCCCCGTTGCGGCGACGGTGCCGGTGTTGCGGTCGAACACCACTTTATCGGCGCGCAGGATGTGGCCGTTCTGCCAGGCTTCCACATGGCCGGCGGCGATCACCAGGTTGTTCTGCTGATCGTATTGCACCTGATCCGCAGAGAAGGTGACCGGCTCGTTGCGGGACGGCGCCGCGTTGTTGCTCGCGGCTCCGGTCAGCACGCCGAGCTGCGCATGCGCTGGCAGCGCCGGCAGCAGCAACAATGCAAGCACGCAGCCGAGAAGCGTCCGCGCCATGCCTAGCCGTCTTCCATGTGCAGCAACAGCGCGACCGCCAGCATCAGGCCCGATGCGGCCGGGGCCCAGGCGGCCAGCACGACCGGCAAGGCTCCGGATTGGCCGAATTCCTCCGCGATTTTGGAAATCATGAACAGGGCAAAGCCGGCTGCCACGCCACTGCCGAGCATACGCGCCACGCCGCCGCGTCTCGCCGGCCGCATGGAAAACCCGGCTGCTACAAGGACCATGGTCGCGCACAGCAACGGCAGAGCCAGCAAGGATTGGAAGTGCAGGCGGTGCCGCACGGTCGAAAATCCAGACCGCTGCAACAAATGAATGAAACCCGGCAGGGCCCAGACGGACAGGGTATCGGGCGATGCGAAGCTTTCCTGAATGCGCTGCACCGTCAGATCGGTCGGCAGGCTGATTTGCTCTGCTGGACCCGGCGGTTGATCCGGGCGCAGCGTATGCGCATTTGCCAGCACCCAATGTCCGGGATCCAGCACGGCATGGGTTGCCTGAATACGCGCCAGAAAGCGATCGCGCGCATCCAGGCGGAAAACGCTCACATTGCTCGCGGTGAGTCTTTGCCGTTTCAATTGAACGTCGCTGGCGTGGATGAGGGCGACACCTTGCGGCGTCAGCCCTCGATCTGACTGTCGCAGCCAAAGGTCGCCACTGTTCAGTGCCAACGGTCCGCCGCCGACGCTCAGATAGGAGTTTTCCAATTGCTCCGCGCGCGCGAACATAATGGAAGACAATGGGGTGCCGACCGTTACGGCAATGACTCCAAACAGCAGCGCGCAGAATGTCGGGGCGGTGAGGAACTCCCATGCGGAAACGCCGGCGGCACGCGCGACGATCAATTCCGACGAACGGGTCAGCCGCCAGAAACACAGGATGCCGCCGAGCAATATGGCGAACGGCAGGATTTGCAGCGCGAGATACGGCAGCCGCAACGCTTCGACTTCCGTAATCGTTGCAAATGTCGTGTCCGGCCGCGATGCAGCCCGGCGCAGCAGTTCCAGGAAATCGAACAGGGCGGTGAGCCCGGTCAAGGCAAACAACATCGCCATGACCGACAGCACGAACTGCCGGGAGATATACGTCGACAGCGTAATCGCAGGAGTCATGACCTAGGTCGCCAGCGGCATCGGGCGGCGGCGGGACGGCAGCATCGGCGGCACCAGCAGCAACCAGGCGCAAACAACTCCCGGCAAGATTGCCTGCAGCCAAATCAACGGGATCAAAGCGTTGTCGCGGGCGGCAATGTTATCAACCGCGAGTCCCAGAGCCACCAGACCCACCGTGGTTGCGACGGAAGCAAGTGGTCGAAGAATCCCGCCGTGCCGGCGAAACGTGCCGGTGAGCGAGAACAGCAGAGCGACGGCGGCGTAGGAGAGCGCGGTGAACGGGCTTGCCAGACGCTTGTGCGCCTCGGCGCGCCAGCGGGGAGCGTCGATTTGCGGGATGTTGGTCGGCGGATTCAACAGTTCGGGGATCGACGCCTCACTCATATCGAGTATTTTCGGACCGTTCTGATGCGCATTATCGGTCAAATCCACGACGTTTTCCTTGAATGATAAAATGTCCAGGCGGCCAGTCTGCTTGTCGATCGACTGCCGGCTGCCGTCAATCAGCAGGACACGCGGGCCGGTGGGGCTTTCCAGCAGACGTCCGCGTTCCGCCAGAATCGTCGCGGGGTTGTTTTTATCTCGGTCGTCATTCACCAGGATGCCGCGCAGGGTGCCATCCGGTTCGCGCGACCGGACATAAACGGTCAGGCCGTCCGAGACCTGGGTGAATACGCCTTCCTGCACCAGAAAGGCGGCGATTCGGTTGCGGATTTCCCACTGGAATTGACGAAACGCGGCGAGGCTGGCCGGTACAAGCCAGATATTGAGCGCGAAGCAGGCGAGCGTGCTCAGGATGGCGAGGACAAAGGCAGGACGTGCGAGGGCAAGGGACGACAAACCGGCGGCGCGCATCACCGTCAGCTCGCGGTCGCCGGCGAGCCGCTGATACACGAACTGCACGACCACGAAGGTGGTGATGGGCAGAATGACGGCGATGAAGCTGGGGATCAGCAGCCCGGTCAGACGCATGAACACGCTGATGGAGAGGCCGTGGTTCACGATCAATTCGACAAAGCGCAAAGACTGCGTCAGCCAGATCAGCGCGGTGAGACCGCTGGTCACGGCAAGCAGGCCAAACAGGAGCTGGCGAAAAATGTAACGGTCCAGCCGCGTGCCGAAGATCGCGATCCGCATGGGCGCCTGACTAGCACCCCTTGAAGGCGATGGTGAAGGGCGGGTTGTGCGCCACCGCTATTGCCCCGTCCGGGCTGGGGCCGCGAGGTTCTCCTGGCGCTCGGCCAATCCCCAGCCGATCAACAAAAACAGCCATCCTGCGTTCGGCAACGTGAACAGGCCCGTGGTGGACGCGATCGGCCAAAAGGCGATGCATAATGAAACGAACAAGCCGACCTGGATCGCGCGGCCCGGCGCCTGCATGAAACGGGCGATGCGAATCAGCCATGCAATGCAAAGCGCGGCGAACAATGCCACGCCGATAAGGCCCGAGTCGCTGGCGATCTGCAGCCAATAATTATGCGGATGGATCGTGCAAGCTATGGATTCGTGGATGTCTGTCACGGGAATCCAGCTCAGGATCCGGATGTAGCGCGGGTCAAAGCAGTTGTCGCGATAACCGTCGAAGCCAAGTCCTAACCAAGGGTGCGTCTGTATGATCACGATGGCGCGCTGATAGATGATGGCGTAGGGCTCGGACCAGAAATTCGCCATCCGGTGCAGGAAGACGACGACGAGCGTGTGGTACTCCTGTGGCGCGGCCAGGCGGGCGACGGCAATGGCAGCGCCAAGCGCGAGCATTGCCATGATCATTGGCCAGCGGAAGCTGCGCAGAACCAAGGCAGTGATGCCGTAGCCGCACAATACCAACAGCATCGGCATGCGCTGGCCGATCAGGGCCATGGTGAGCATCGACGCGATCAAGACAGCCCCACCGGCGAGGCGATAGCGCCATTGCGGCCGCGCGATCAGGGCGGTCGCGGGCGGCAGGAAGGCTGCGAAATAGATCGTTTGCAGGCTGAGGCCGGCACGGGGGCCGGGAAGCGGTCCGGTCAGCACGCCACTGCCCCAGCGGGGATAGCCGAACATATTCGTTCCAAGCGCGTACTGCTGCCACGTCTCGACAACGATCCACACGGCGATCGCGACGATGACGTATTGAAGTTGCCGACGCTGGGTGCTGCCCGCCAGCAGCCAGAATTCCAGGGCGGCGGCGAACAGGAACAATCGGATCAGGACCAGCGCTTCGACGATCTCATGCGGCCGGCCCGCGATCAGGGTGCAGATCAACTCCCAGGCCCAGAATATGAGTGCCAGGCGAACGTGGAGCGGGCGCAGCCATGTTGCGTCGTGTCGTGCCCAACGGCTGATCAAGAACAGAATGGCGACGGTGGAAAGCAGCGTGTCTCCGACCGTGCGGGTGTAGAGCAAAGCCGGCGGCAACAGCAGCGTGGCGGCCACGGCGATCCGGAACATGCGCCGTTCCGCTGTGCTGCGGGTCAACGCGGCAAGACCGCCGGAGCGAGACGGAAGTGACGGGTGTGGGACGTCAGACATCAACGCCGTACAGCGTGGTCTGGCGCCGATAGTCCGGCAGATCCGCGGTGCGCGCCGCGACAGCCGGTCGGCGGCTCACGCTCGTTGCGAATGCTGTCGCCATGCGCGTCGGATGTCTCCGGGTCGAGGGCGGCCTTGTGCAGCACCCGGCGTGGCGGCGCAACGTGGTCAGGCGTCACGAAACGACGCTGACGCCATTGATTATGACGCCCGGCGCCGCGTCATGGGCAGGCCGCTGCATCTGCGCCGCGTCATGGGTAGGCCGTTGCGCCCGCGCTGCGGCGGGGCTCACCCGAAGACCCGCCGCCCGGCCTTCCATGTGCCCAGCACCACGCCTTCCAGGGCGCGGCCATCGAACGGCGTGTTCTGCGCCTTGCCGGGCAGCTTGCCGGATTCGACCTTCCAGACCCGCTCGGGGTGAAACAGGCACAGGTCGGCGGGGGCGGCCTTGGCCAGGCGGCCGGTGTCCAGGCCCAGCAGCCGGGCGGGACGGGCGGTCAGCAGATCGATCGCCTGCGGCAGGGAAATCGTGCCGTTGTGCACCTGCGCCAGGGTCACGCCCAGCAGCGTCGCCAGTCCTGTTCCGCCCGGCGAGGCCTGGGCGAAGGGCTGGCGCTTGTCGTCGGCGTCGCGCGGCTGGTGGTCGGAGGCGATGGCGTCGATCGTGCCGTCTTTCAGGGCGGCGGCGACGGCCTGGCGGTCGGTGTCCTTGCGCAGTGGAGGGGACAGCTTGGCGTAGGTGCGGAAGTCGCCGATGGCGGTTTCGTTCAGGTCGAAATAGGGGGGCGCCGTGTCACAGGTGACCGCGAGGCCCTCGTCCTTGGCGCGGCGGATCAGGGTGAGGGCGTCTGCCGTGGAGACGTGGGCGAAATGCACCGCGCCGCCGGTAAGGCGGGCGAGGCTGATGTCGCGGGCGACCTGGATCGCCTCGGCGGCGGCGGGGATGCCGGGGAGGCCGAGGCGGGTGGCGAGTTCGCCCTCGGTGGCGGCGCCGCCGGCGGCGAGCGACGGGTCCTCGGGGTGCTGGACGATGCGGGCGCCGAAGCCTCTTGCGTAGGAGAGGGCGAGGCGCATCAGGCGGGCGGAGCGGAGGGTCTTGGCGCCATCGGTGAAGGCGATTGCGCCGGCCTCGCGCAACAGGCCGAGTTCCGCCAACGCCTCACCGGCGCAGCCGGTGGTGACGGCGGCATAGGGGAGGATGGTGAGGCTGCCGGTTTCTTCGCCGCGGCGGCGCATCAGGTGCACCAGGGCCGGGTCGTCGATCGCGGGGTGGGTGTCGGGTAGCGCGGCGAGGGTGGTGATGCCGCCGGCAGCGGCGGCCTCGGCGGCGGAGGCGATGGTTTCGCGGTATTCGAACCCGGGTTCGCCGAGCGTGGCGCGCAGGTCGATCAGGCCGGGGGAGAGGATCGCGCCGTCTTGCTCGATGATGGCGGCGCCGTCGGGACGGCCAAGGTTGGGGCCGACATCGGCGATGATGCCGTTGTGCACGAGAAGGTCGGCGTGGGTGTCGATGCCGGAGGCGGGGTCTAGCAGCCGCACGTTGAGGAAGAGCGTGGTGGGAGTCATGGCAGGCGCTGACGGTTCCCCGTTCCGGTGCGGACTTGAGCCGCGACGTGGACCAAGGCGGGGGGGAGGCGGCGTGGTCGTGCTTGTGCTACGGCCCCCTTCCCCCGTCCCCCACCAAAAAGGGGAGCGGGAGGCTGTTTGCCCCTCCTGCCTCGAAGCGCCTCAATCATTCCGGCCGTGCCGGCGGGCCAGCGTGTCGAGCACCGCCATACGGACGGCGACGCCCATTTCCACTTGCTCGCGGATGACGCTGCGGTCAGGGTCGTCGGCGACGGCGCTGTCGATCTCGACGCCACGGTTCATCGGGCCGGGGTGCATGACCAGGGCATTGGGCTTGGCGTAGGCCAGTTTCTCGGCGTCCAGGCCATAGAAGCGGAAGAATTCGCGGGCGCTGGGGACCAAGCCGCCTTGCATGCGCTCGCGTTGCAGGCGGAGCATCATGACGATGTCGGCACCATCCAGCCCGGTGCGCATGTCGTGGAAGACCTCCACGCCAAGGGTGGTGACTTCGGCCGGCATCAGGGTGGGGGGGCCGATCACGCGGACCCGGCTGCCCATCGCGGTGAGCAGGTGGATGTTGGAGCGGGCGACGCGGGAGTGGAGGACGTCGCCGCAGATGGCGACAGTGAGGCCCTCCAGCCGGCCCTTGCGCCGGCGGATGGTCAGCGCGTCGAGCAAGGCCTGGGTGGGGTGCTCGTGGGTGCCGTCGCCGGCGTTGATCACCGCGGCGTCCACCTTTTGGGCCAGCAGGTTCGGCGCGCCGGATTGGGCGTGGCGCACCACCAGCAGGTCGCAGTTCATCGCGTTCAGGGTGGCGGCGGTGTCGAGCAAGGTCTCGCCTTTGTTCACCGAGGAGGTGGAGACGGACATGTTGATCACGTCGGCGCCGAGGCGCTTGCCGGCGAGTTCGAAACTGGTGCGGGTGCGGGTCGAGTCCTCGAAGAAGAGATTGATGAGGGTCTGGCCGCGGAGGACGTCGCGCTGGGTCTGGCCGGAGCGGTTCAGCAGCACGTAGCTCTCAGCGAGATCGAGCAAGTGCCCGATCTCGGGCGGGTAGAGGCCTTCGATCGCGAGGAGGTGCTTCTGCCGGTAGGACACGAGGGCGCTTGCTGACAGGATTCGGGGCGGGGCGTCAATTGGGGAGGCGAGGCACGATCGAGGCACGGCTTGGCGGCGCCGGCTGGGCGCGGGTGGCGCCCTGGTCGGTGCGGGTGAGGGGGAGGGGGAGGGTAGTCTGCGGGCGTCTCGGTTGCACGCGGGTAAGACAGGCTTGTGCCGGGTTGCGGCGCGTTGGGGGTGATGGAAGTCGAGTCCCGTCGCCTGTGCGGTTCGGTTGGCAGGGAAGCAAGAGTTGGAACCGCCGATGCACGCAAATGAACGCAGATGGCACAGCGGCCGGCATGCCCGGTCGCCGCACGTTCCGGCCACAACGGCGGGCGGATGAAGATCGGGACAAGATCGCGGATCAGGAAAACCCCTGGCGCAAAGAAAACCGTGGCGCTGTGAACTGGATCACAGCTTCCGGGCCAAATTCTCGTCACGAATGCGCGTGTCCACTGTCGGAACCCGGTTTCGCATCGATGGCGCCGTGTGAAACGCCGCCGCGGGTTGCATTGGTCCGGACCGGCAGCGGGGCTGCATGATCGCCCAGTCATACAACACCTGGCGTGCAGTCGCGGCACAAGCCGTCGACCGTGCTGCCAAGAGTCTATCGGGGGTAGCCATGCCGCTTGCGTACCGAGATGCTGGGCTGGCGCAAGGCAAGGTCCAGGACGCGGTGCTGGTTCGTGCTCTGCAACAGGATTTGCGCTGCCTGGGCTATCTCAGCCGCGGCATCGACGGCGACTTCGGCCCTGGCACCACGCAGGCCGTACGGCGGCTGCAATTCGACCTGATGCACAACGACGGCCGTTCGACACGTGACGATGGGCCGGCACCGGTTGCCCTAACGTCGTTCAACCATGGCGTCGTCGCGGTGAGCGGGATCGTGGATGCGGCGCTCGCCGACAGCATCGAGTCGGCGCTGGCCGACCCGCTGGTGCCGCGCCTGCCGCGCAGCGACGATCCGGTTGCCGCGAATCGCGCCGCGCTGGCGTCGGTGGCGGACATCGCAAGCAAGACCGCGCCGACTCCCTTCCTGCTCGCGACCTTTCGGCAGGAAAGCGGCAGCCAGCATTATGTCGTGCCGGAGGGCAAGCAGGATGCCGACACGTTCGTGTCCATCGGCCTCGATCACAACGGGCCGTCGCCCGACCAGGTGACCTCGCGTGGTTACGGCCTTGGCCAGTATACCCTGTTCCACCACCCGCCCCGCGCGGAGGAGGTCCGCGACGTCATCACTGATCCGATCCGCAACGTGCAGACGGCGTTTGCGGAACTGCGGGACAAATTCGACCATTTCATTGTCGGCCCTTCCGACACGGCCGACGACCACCAGGCCGAGCATCCGATGCTGTCGCTGCGCCTTTGCCGCTACGGTCCTGACGACGCCAGATACATGCGCGCCTGCAAGGACTGCGCGCTTGCAGCGGCCAAGGTCGATATCAGCGCCGGCACGCCGCTCTATGACGGGTCAACACAGACCTACGGGCAGGCGAAGTACTATTCCGACCCAAGCTATATCGGCGTTCCCGACCGCGCCACTTTTCTGTGCGACTGGCCCTACGCGGTCCGCCGATACAACGGCGGCGGACCTGATTCATTCAATTACCAGGCGAAGATCCTGCTCAACCTGCTTTCTGGAGCATCGATCGCTGCCGGAGCATTGCCATGACGCTGGGCGGCATCCTTGATACCGCCATTGGCGCTGTCTTCATCTATTTCCTGCTGTCGCTGATTGGCAGCGGGATCCTGGAGGTCGTCGCCGGCATATTCGCCTGGCGCGGCGGATGGGTCGCAGACAAAGGCCAGCGGCTGGCAGGAGGGATGGTCGGCAACGGTAGGCGGCTGTGCTATCACGGCGGCCGCCGTAGGCCTGAGTGCCCCGTTCTGGTTCGCGCTGCTGCAAAACATGGTGAACATGCGTAGCGCGGGGCCAAAACCGAAACCGGCGAACAATGGCGATGGCGCCAGTTGATTCGCGGCGCCGCAGGGCAGTCGGCGGACAAAACCGCGCCACGGTCAAGGGAAACGTGTCATGCCTGTCAATCTACAGCCGCTGAGCGCGGCGGAAGTCACGCAGTGGTTTGATTCGCCGGGCGAGGTGGCGTCGAACACGTTCGAGATTGCACTCGTGCTGGGCGGTACCGTGTCTGCAGGAGCCTATACCGCGGGCGCGCTCGATTTCCTGATCGAAGCCCTGGACGCCTGGACAGACACGCGCGACGGTCCCAACGGGAAAGCGGTACCGCGCCATAAAGTCGTGATCCGCATCATCGCCGGCACGTCGGGTGGCGGGGTGAACGCGGCCATCGCGGCGCGTGCGCTGGCCTACGATTTTCCCCATGTCTCGCGTGCAACGGAAGTCTCGGTCGCCGCCGGCAATCCGTTCTACGATACCTGGATCAATCGCCTCACGCTCGACGGCATGCTGAAGACCGACGACCTCAATGCGTCAGGTGCCACGGCCGTTTCGCTGCTGAACGGTACCGTGATCGATGCTGCCGCCAGTAATCTGGTCGCATTTACCGCGCAAACGCAAAAGCCCCGCTCGTATCTCGCGAACCCGTTGCGGCTGATCCTGACGCTCACCAACCTGAACGGCATCGCGTACCGCATCGACTTCGGCAGCATCGGGCTTCCGGACGGCAGCGCTGGCAACCTCGGTGAATCCTACGTCGACCACGCCGACTATGCGCGCTTCGCGCTGGTCTACCCAGGCCAGTCGCTCGAAATTCCGCGGCCCGACGAGTTCGTGCTCGGATTCGGGGACGCGCGATTCCCGCAGGCGACGGATTGGTCCACGTTCGGGCAGTTCGCCATGGCGACTGCAGCCTTTCCGATCGGTTTCCCGCCGCGCCGACTGACCCGGCCGCTGGAGCACTATCGCTATCGGGTGGTGTCGGTCCCGGGCGATGACAATCCGGGAACCACCATGTGGTTGCCCCTGGTGCCGGACTGGGCAGCGATCCAGGATTGGGCAGGCGGCGGTCTGCCTGATGATTACCAGTTCCTCACCGTCGATGGCGGTGCGACCGACAATGAGCCGATCGAACTCGCGCGCACAGTATTGGCGGGGATCACGGGCCGCAATCCGCGCGACGGCATGAGAGCCAATCGCGGTGTCGTGCTGATCGACCCATTCGCGGGCTCTGCCCAAATGGCGCCGCCTCTCACCATCGCGCTGCCTGACCTCGCGGAATCGCTGGTAACCGGCATGATCCAACAGACCCGTTACGATACCCGCGATATCCTGCTGGCCGCCTATCCCGACGTCTATAGCCGGTTCATGCTCACGGCATTGCGGGAAAACAATCTCGGCGATCCGGCGCTGGCGACAGCGGGCATGGGTGCTTTTCTCGGCTTTGCCTGCGACGCGTTCCGCCGGCACGACTACTTGCTCGGCCGTAAAAATTGCCAGGACTTCCTGCGCACCCAGTTCGTGCTGCCGGAGCACAGCCCTGTCTTCGACGGATGCCTGGACGGTGTGCCGCTCGATGACTTCCGGTTCACCGACGATTCGGGCAGCTATCTGCCGATCATTCCGTTGGTAGGGCAGGCGCGGGTGGCGGAAACCACGGATCCCTGGCCAAAGAACGCGCTTGATCCGACCAAATTCCGCGGCGCGATCGAGCAACGGTTCGCCAAACTGCTCGAGACCGAATTCGCAAGCGGTCCACTCGCGAACGTGCTGGTGTGGCTGGGCGCAAAGATCGGCGAGGGAAAGATCGCCGACACGGTGATTTCGGCCATGCAGACCGCATTGACACAATGGGGGCTTGCCTGAGCGGGCACGGCCCGTTCGCTTTCGCGGACCCGCCGGGACCGGTCCATTCATGAAGCGATCCTGACGTGTCTCGAATGCCCCTGCATCTCCGCGGATGCGGTCGTCCCTGTTCGGTGTTGCTCCCGGACGGTTTCCCTGCCGCCCTTGTTGCCAGGGGCGCGGTGCGGTCTTGCCGCACCGTTTCGCTTTCGCCCGCAGGGTGCCCGGGAGAGGTCTCCAGGCCCGTATGCGGGCGGTTCGTTTTCTGCGGCACTGTCCCCGGAACGCCCGCTGCAAGTGAACGTTACGATGCCATGGTCGGGTCGTCCAGCGCCAACAGCCGAGTAATCCAGTCGCCGAAGTGGTGGCACTCGCTCCGCATTTTGGCCAGACCGATGCGCTGAGCGATCAACAGCCGGGCAACCGGCTTCTGATAGTCGGGCAGCAAACCTTGAATTCGCTTAGAGGGAGCCGTCAGAGGGTCGTCATCGATGTGCTCAGGGCTGGGAAATTGCGCGCGAATTGCGGTCACCGTCGAGATTGCTCGAGGTCTGTCCGGATGCGCCTCAACAAACGAAGCTGGATCCGAGAACAACAGAGCCTCAAATTCGTGGACCTGAATGTAGGGGATCAGACGATGGGATACGGGTATTGCGCTCAGACGGCTTGAGATATCCTGAGCAAGTTCATAGCGGGCTCCTGTCTTGGGTGAGGTTGTGAAGCCCCTCCATCCCAAGACAGGACACGCCGCCCGGCCATCGAGCCGCAGTCCTTCAGCGCGACACTTTACCGCGACAGCGGTTTAGTCCTCCGACCCCAAGCGGACATTCGTACCGGAGCTCCGAACGACATTGGGCGCGCAAAAGGCCTGCCCGTAGCGTGGTCCAACGCCCTCGAGATGTGCAGCGGACATCGAGCTACCGGCCACACGATGGGATCACCGTGTCAGGCGGCGACAGTCGGACCCGCACGGCCCGTCTCCATCGTCGGGCCTGGGACCGGGACGATGCAACACCGATTTCGTGACCGTGATCTCTGCCATCGTCACACCCGTCAGCCGCTGCTCGCTTACGGCCGTGCCATTGATGATCAACGCATAGCCGCCGGGCTCTGTGGGCGGCCAGAACAATGACACGTTCCGCTCACGGTCGATGTTCTTGGCTGCGGATACACCCACGTTGCACCCGATGTAGCCGCCATTATATTCAATCGTCACACTACTGGTGTGGGGACCATCCTTTGCGACCGTGAGGAGATAGGCCTCACTGCCATAGTGGGAGATCGCCTCGGCAAGCGTGCGGATCGCCATGATTGGTCCTTTCTTGGTTCCGGCCTGCAATGGCCCGCTTATTCAACCGCCCGATTCATACCCTGCTCGTCTCTCCTGCTGCCAGATCACGCACCACGGCGCCGCTCGCCTCACAGCGAGCCGCGTTCGGAAAGCGCAACGGGCACTACCGAATTTAGTCCGCCGTCTCAAGGGGCCAGTGCTGCGCGATAGCTAATGCGGGGAACCCAACACAGTATAGCCCTCTTCTTGAAATATCGCCCTGCTCTCGGGCGACACAATGAACTCAAGTATCGGCTTCGTATTCGGATTTCGGCTGCTGGCAACCTCGGCCACTGGATAGACAATGGGCGGATAGCTATCGGACGGAAACGTCCCAATGATGCTTACGCCTCGGTCCAGCCGGGCATCGGTATCAAACACAATGCCCAGTGCGGCCTCACGCCTTGAGACAAGCTCGAGAGCACCCAGCACGTCCTCGGCGACGGCGACGTGGCTCTTCACATTGTTCCAAACATCAAGCTTTTGCAGCGCCACCCGGCCGTAGCGCCCTGCCGGCATCATCATCGGATCGCACATCGCCAGCCGGCCCGCGCCCAACAGCCGCGCCACCGGAAATCCTGGCGTGATCGCTACGGGCTGCGCCTGCTCAGCGGGTGCGACCAGCACCAACCGGCTCGAGAGAAGGTCGACGCGGCTCGCTGGATCGACCAGCTTGTGGGCAATGGCGTTGTCCATCCAGTCAAAGTCGGCTGAAAGGAAGATGTCGCCAGGCGCGCCATTCTCCAGTTGCTTCACCAGCGTGGGACTCGGGCCGTACACGGTCACGATCGCCACATGCAGCTTCGCTTCGGCCGCTCGCACCACCAGATCAAGCGCGTTCTTCAACGTCGCGGCAGCGAGGATCATGACCGGCTGCGCGGCACGCGATGGTCGTGCCGCTACCGCAGCAATACCACCAAGAAGCAACAGGCGCCCACCGGACTTCCCCATCATGACATTGCGTTTGCCAGCGTATCGCCCAGATCGGAGCGGCTTGCATGCGGCACCGTACCGAGTGTGGTCTCATCGGCGGGGTTGATCATCGGTTGCCCGTCGGCGCTGCGCCATTCGCCGCCGATGTACAAGTTCAGTTCGAGGTAGTGGGCCATTGCATCGCTCCCGCAATGTCAGTGAATCGATCGAGGCGGCACGTCATGCGGCGCGCCGAAGGTGGCGACCGTCGCCATGCCCTGCACCTGCCACGGCTTGATGGTAAACGAGACGGCAAGACCTTCGGGCGTGCGCAGGGTCAGCACCATGCCGCTGCCGTTTTCTGCCGGGTCCATGCTCCAGGCATCGAGCGCGTGCCGAGCGCCCATCGGCGCGGGCCGCGGCATCGCTCGCAGCAGCGTGTTCAGGCAGGTGACCGGCACCGACAAAGCGAACTTCTGCCCGGTGGCGTCGCGCAGCAGCAGGACCAGCCGTGTGCCGTCGTCCGACAGAACCACGCTGTCCACCTCGGTCGCGTCGATCCTGCTGCGCTCGCTCATAACGCGGCGGCACCAGCCTTGAGCTCCCGACCGGGCACGGAATGCGGCATGACATTCATCGACCTTCCTCCTTGATGGCATCGTAATTCCCGCATGGGTATAGCGCAAACTGGCTGGCTACGCCACCCCAGCCCCGCCGGTCGGCCCACTGTCATTGCGAGGAGCGAAGCGACGAAGCAATCCCGGTCATCAGTGTCCCACCATGACCGGGATTGCTTCGCCGCTTCGTTCCTCGCAATGACAGTGAGCGTGGGTATGCGCGGCAGTTACGCTCCGCCGCGCGCCGCCTGGATTGCCTGCCAGGTGCGATGCGGCGTGTCGATGCGTGTGATGCCCAATTCCGATAACGCATCGACCGGTGCGTTCATCACCGCGGGCAGCGAACCAGCGCAGCCCGCCTCGCCGCAGCCCTTGGCACCCAGCGGGTTGGTCCGGGCAGGCATCGGGTGGCTTTGGAAACCCAGGACCGGCCGGTCGGACGCACGCGGCAGGCCATAATCCATATAGGACCCGGTCAGCATCTGTCCGTCTTCGTCATAGGCGACGCTTTCCAACAGCGCCTGGCCGACGCCTTGCGCGATACCGCCATGCGCCTGGCCCTCGACCAGCATCGGGTTCACCAGCACGCCAAAATCGTTGACCGTGGTGTAGCGGACGATGTCCACCATGCCGGTGTCAGGATCGAGTTCGACTTCGGCAATGTGGCAGCTATTGGGAAACGCCGGCGGCACGCCTTTGAAAACGTGCCGGACATCCAGCGTGCGCGGCACATCGTCCGGCAAGTGCTCTGCGGTGCGCAGGCAGCAGGCAAATATATTCGGGATAGGCTGACGCCTTCATGCCGAACGAACCGCCGACATTGCCGGTCAACACGCGCAGCTTCTCCACCGGCACGCCGAGGATGCCGGACAACAGATTGCGCTCGCCGAATACGCCCTGGCAGCCGAGGCGCAGAATCAAACGATCGGACTCCACATCGTATTCACCGATCGCCGCGCGCGGCTCCATCGGACAGACGACGATGCGGTTGCTGCGCAGCGACAGGCGTGTGACATGCGCCGCCTGTTCGAAGGCAGCAGCGACTTTTACCGTGTCGCCGTAATGGAAGTCCATGCAGACGTTGCCCGGCGCTTCGTCATGCGGCGACGGTGCGTTCGGCGCCGAGGCGGCACTGGCAGTGGTCACCGCCGGCAGCGAGTCGATATCGGCGAAGATCGACTCGACCGCGTCCTTGGCCTGTTTCGGCGTCTCGGCCACCACCATCGCGATCGGTTCGCCGACATGGCGGACCCGGCCGGTCGCGAGCGAGCTGTGGCAGCCTTGGCGTCGGCGTGCCGTCGAAATTCTTGCCACCCGCCGCGGGCATGTTGCGGATACCCGCTTCATCCAGCTCCGCCGCGGTGACGACCAGGTGCACGCCCGGCATGCTGCGCGCGGCATCGGCGTCCACACCGCGCAACGTGCCGTGCGCAATCCGGCTGCGCAGCATGACACCATAGAGTTGGTTGCGCAGGTTGAGATCGTCGGTGTAGCGGCCCTCGCCGCGCAACAGGACCGGGTCCTCCTTGCGCGAAACTGGCTGGCCTACGGCAAACTTTTCGCTTATCAGCAACGATGGATCGAACGGCGCATTCGTCCGGCGGCAACTTTCATGGCAATGGCGTGACGGTGACAGAACGCCATATCCAAGCGGATATAGCGCGGCGGGGCAACCCGCGCCCAGGTTGTCATTGCGAGGAGCGTAGCGACGAAGCAATCCCGGTCATGGGAATGTCCGGTTCGTCCGAGCGCCCAGTCAACCGAGATTCCTTCGGCCCTGCGGGCCTCGCAATGACATGTGGGGTCGCTCCGCTCCTAGCAACGACACGTGGGCGGGTTACCCGCCCAGCACCTCGATCGAGGTGGACTTGATCAGCGCCAAAACCGGCTTGCCGGGCGATAATGCCAGGCGCGCGATGGCATCCTGTGTCACCCGTGATAGCAGCGCACCATCGGGCAGTGCGACCTCGACCAGCACCGACCGCCGGATCGGATCGGCGATGATCTGGCGGACGGTGCCCGGAACGATGTTGTGCAGGCTGATGGCATCGGGCGCCTTGCCTGCCAGGATGACTTCGCGGGCTGGGATGCGGATGCGGCACTGGCTGCCTTGCGGCGAGTGCAGGAGCGGCACCCAGAACGTCGCCCCGCCGCCTTCCAGCAGCGTCAGTTCGCGGTCGATGTCGTGCGACGCGATCCGGCACGGCAGAAGCGCGCCCGTATCGTCGCGCCGCGCCAAAGGAAGATCGGCGCGGGCCGAAATATCTGCGGCTGACCCGCTGGCGATCAATCGTCCCGCCTCGATCAGCACGATGGAATCGGCCAGCCGTGCGACTTCATCCACGGCGTGCGTCACGTAGAGCACCGGTAGGCTCAACGCGGTTTTCAGGCGGATCAGATACGGCATGATTTCCGCTTTGCGCGCGGCATCCAGGCTGGAGAGCGGCTCATCCATCAGCAGCAAATGCGGCTGTGCCAGCAGCGCCCGTCCGATCGCCAGGCGCTGCCGTTCGCCGCCTGACAAGGTGTGCGGGCGCCGGTCCAGCAGCGCTTCAATGCCGGGCAATGCGACCACTTCGTCGAACTTCACACGGCCTTCCGGAGCGCGGCGCAATCCAAACTGCAGATTGGTTGCCACCGACATGTGCGGGAACAACCGCGCATCCTGGAACACCAGGCCGACGCGCCGTCGTTCCGGCGCCAGCCAGGCGCCGGACGCGGTATCGCTCAGCACCTTGCCATCGACGACAACACGGCATTCATCCGGCCGCAGCAATCCGGCCGCCGCGGCAATGATGGTGGATTTTCCCGCCCCCGATGGACCGAACAACACCGTGACGCCTGGCGAGGGGGTTTCAAACGCAACATCGATCTCGATGGCCGGGAAAAGACGACGCAGCCGGACGTCCAGGCTCATCGGCCCAGCACGGCGTTCAGCCGCTTGTTGGCCCATTCCGACAGGAACAGTCCGATCAGCGCGAGGACCACGGACACCAGCGATAGTTCCCCCGCCTTCGCCTCGCCGCCGGGCACCTGCAAGGCGGTGAAGATCGCCAGCGGCAGGGTCTGCGTCTGGCCGGCGATGTTCGCTGCGAAGGTGATCACTGCGCCGAATTCGCCCAGGCTGGTCGCGTAGGCGACGATCGCGCCCACCAGGATGCCGGGCGAGGCCAGTGGCAGCGTCACGTTCGCCAGCCGGTCGAACCGCCCGGCGCCGAGTGTTTGCGCGGCTTGTTCCAGGCCAGGATCGGCGGCTTCCAGCGACAGGCGCACGGCACGGACCATCACCGGGAAGGTCATGACGGCGCAGGCCAGGCTGGCGCCGGCGGTAGTGAACACCAGCCGCAGGCCGAACCAGTCATACAGCAAGGATCCGACCGGACCGCGAATGCCGAAGATGATCAGCAGCAGCCAACCGGTGACGACTGGGGGCAGCACCAACGGCAGATGTACCAAGGCGTCCACGATTGGACGACCGGGAAAGCGGTAGCGCGCCAGCACCCAGGCCGTCAGCACCGCCAGTGGCAATCCACAGCCGACGGCGCGGGCCGCCACGACCAGGGTCAGCCGGACCGCTTCCCATTCCTCCGTCGACAGCAGCAGACTATTCAACCGTGAAGCCGCGTTTGACGAAAATGGCACGGGCTTGCGGCCCGGCCAGGAAAGTCAGCAGTGCGCGAACGTCCGCCGTGTCGCCGGTTTTGGTGACTGCGAACGGATAAGCGATGGGATCATGCGTGTTGGCGGGAAATGTGCCCGCCACCATGACGGCTTTCGACACCGCGGCGTCGGTGGCGTAGACGATCCCGGCCGGTGCCTCGCCACGTTCCACCAGCAGCAGCGGCGATCGAACATCGGCCGCGCGGGCAAGCCGCGGCGCGGCTGTGTCCCACAGGCCAAGTTTCTTCAGTGATTGCTCTGCGTAAATGCCAACCGGCACATGGGCGGGATCGCCGGTGGCGAGCCGGCCGCCCGCGCCGAGCATGGCCAACAGATTGAAGCCAGGCCCGATGGTGACGTGCTGTGGATGGTCCGCCGCAACCACCAGCACCAGGTCGTTGCCGAGCAAGTCCCTGCGCGTGTCGGCAGCAATAAGATTCTTCCCAGCCAGGTAGTCCATCCACTTCTCGTCGGCGGAATCGAACAGATTGGCAGGGGCGCCATGCTCTATTTGCAGCGCCAGGGTCGAGCTGGAACCGAAGGACAGGCGCAGCGGCGGATGGCCCGCTCGGGTCCATTGTGCCGACACGTCTTTCATGGCATCGGTCAGGCTGGCGGCGGCGAAGACGGTAAGTTGCTGCGCTCGCGCGGCAATCGGCGCAAGCAACAAAACGACGACCAACAGAAGGCGCACGGGGGAACAATCCTTGCCGGGAGGCGCGAGCGGTGTCACCTTGCAACGATATACCCGCATGCATTCAGCAACAAGCCGCCATCACAGCGGCGGGAACGTAACCGACCACGACGGGGGAAGAGCCAGACACCACGATTCAATGGAGCTCGTACCATGAAACTATCCGCCCGCAATCAGATCGCCGGGACCATCAAGACAGTGAAGCCCGGCGCCACCACGACGCATGTGACCATCGAGATATCGCCGACCGTGACCATCACAGCATCCATCACCAACGAAGCGTCGGAGGAACTCGGGCTGAAGCCCGGGATGGTGGCGTTTGCCGTCATCAAGGCGTCGGATGTGATGGTCGGCGTCTGATCCGTCGGCTGGGTCGAGAACGCCTGATCAGTCTGCTGCATCTGCGGCTGGGGCCAGCTCCGGCTGGCGCAGCGCGGCCAGCAAGGACGTGGCGCTGGCCGAACGCAGCGGCACGAAGCGCTTGCCCGCCTGACGGCACAGTTGCTTCACCATGTGCGCCGCATGGTGGCTGATGCAATCGACCGGGAAGACGACGATGTCTGCCTGGCTCGTCAGGCCGCCGAGCAAGTGCAGGTGGTTTTCGACACCGCCGTCGTGGTGCAGCAGCGTTGCCCCCGCTTGCTCGGCCGCCGCGCGCAGATGGGCCACCTGATTCGGTCGGCCGCCGACATACAGCACTGTCGCGCCATGCAACCACTGCTCAACAGCGGTCGCGGGAGCCGTGTGGTCATCGGCGGGCGCGAACCGATCGGCGATCGAATCCAACTCGCATCGCAGAGCGTCGGCGTCCTGCTCGGCCTTGGCGCGGGCCGCCCGTTGTTCTGTTAGAGCAATGTTAGCGGCGGCCAGCTTGTCGTTGAGCATGGCACCTCGGCGTGTCTCCGCCGCCAGGCGCCGTTCCAGATCGGCCATCGCTTGCCGCAGCACGGCGCTGTCGTCACGCGCCGCCGCCGGTTCCGCGGCGTCACGCTGCGCCACGCTGTCTTGCAGTTCGCGGATATGTGCCTCGCGCGTCACCACGGCGTCGCGGAAGGCAAGCTGCTGGCGGTCCAGACGGGCACGAAGCTCGGCGTTCTCCGCCTCCAGTTCGCACAGACGGCGGATATCCGCGCGGTTGGCGGCGCCGACCAGGTGCGACAACATGTGCACTTCGCCGAACGCGTCCTTGATCAGCGCTTGCGTCGTCGCCGGGTGCGTCAGCGTCGCCCAGTAGGCGCCGGGAATTTCGCCCCGCCGCACAGACTCGCGCCACAGTGTGCGTACCGCATCTTCCGTGATTGCTCTGGCGAACTGATTGATCGGCAGCCGATGGCGTTCGTCCAGCGCCTTATGCAGCAGCTTCGCCGCCTTGTCGTGGCGCCCGGCGAGGCCTACCGCGGCGGCATGCAATTCATGGTCGGTGCTGTCCGGCGCGGCGATGCCCAGTTTTTTCAGCACCTGCCGCAGTTCGCTGGTGGACAGGCACGTGCCGATGATGGAGCAATGCAGGTTGCCGTGGAATTCCCAAATCTTCGTGCGGCGCGGCGGACCGGCGGCGTCGGCGGGTGCCACGTTGCGGTCAACCAACGTTGGTGCCAGCGGGGAGACGGAGAACAATTTGGGTGGCAAGGCCAGGCTGGTGCCGTGCCGGATTGCCCCGGAGGCGCTCACGATTTTCCGTCTCCCCTGGTCACGGCGCTTACAGGCCCGCCTGGGTGACGAACTTGGTGACGAGGTAATTCTCGATCGCTTCCAGCCCGCCTTCCGAGCCGTAGCCGGAATCCTTCACACCGCCGAACGGCACCTCCGGCAGGGCCAGGCCGTGATGGTTGATCGAGATCATGCCGCTTTCGACCGCCGCGGCGATGGCATTCGCGGTCTTGGCCGAACGCGTATAGGCGTAGGACGCCAGGCCGTACGGCAGGCGGTTGGCTTCGCTCACCACTTCGTCGAACGAGCTGAACGGTGAGATCACCGCGACCGGACCGAACGGTTCCTCATTCATGATGCGGGCGTCCTTCGGCACGTCGGTGATCACCGTCGGTTCGAAGAAATTGCCCTTGTTGCCGATGCGATGGCCGCCGGTGCGCACCGTCGCACCGTGCTGTGCGGCGTCGCCAATGAACGTCTCCATCGCGGCGATGCGGCGCGCGTTGGCCATCGGTCCCATCTGGGTGCCGGCTGCCAAACCGTCGCCGACCTTCACCGCCTGGCTGTGCTGCACAAAGCCGTTGACGAACTGGTCGTAGACACGTTCCTGCACCAGCACGCGTGTGGGCGACACGCAGACCTGGCCGGCATTGCGATATTTCGCCGTGGCCAGCAATTTGCTTGCGGTGTCGATATCGGCATCGTCGAACACGATAGCCGGGGCATGGCCGCCGAGTTCCATGGTAACGCGCTTCATGTGCGCGCCGGCGATGGCCGCGAGCTGCTTGCCCACCGCGGTGGAACCGGTGAACGACATCTTGCGGATGATCGGATGCGGAATGAGGTATTCGGAGATTTCCGCGGGCACGCCGTAGACCAGGTTCATCACGCCCGCCGGGACACCGGCATCGGCGAAGGCACGGATCAGTTCGGCCGGCGAGGCCGGGGTCTCCTCCGGCGCCTTGACGATGATGGAGCACCCGGCGGCCAGTGCGCAGGACAGCTTGCGCACCACCTGGTTGATCGGGAAGTTCCAGGGCGTGAAGGCGGCGACCGGACCGACCGGTTCCTTCACCACAAGCTGGTAAATGCCTTCGCTACGGGCAGGAATAACGCGGCCGTAGGTGCGGCGAGCTTCCTCGGCGAACCAGTCGATGACGTCCGCCCCCGCCAACACCTCGCCCTTGGCTTCCGGCAGCGGCTTGCCTTGCTCCATGGTGAGCAACGGCGCGATGTCGTCGACGCGGTCGCGCAGGATGTTGGCGGCCTTGCGCATCACCTTCGAACGGTCGAAGGCGGATACGTGACGCCAGGCGCGGAATCCCTTGTCAGCGGCTTCCAGGGCATGATCCAGGTCGGCGCGACTGGCATGCGCGACAGTGCCGATGGTGTCGCCCGTGGCGGGGCTGACGACCGGCAGCGTGCGGTTGCCGGCGGCTGGCGTCCAGACGCCGTCAATGAACAGGGAAACGTCGCGATACATCGATGTGGTCCTCTCCGGGGCTTGGGGCGGGATGGCGGTCCACCAAGGGACTCGCCTCCCGTCGTCGTATGTGTTTGGATACAGCGATACTGGCCCACAACCAAGCGGTTGCCAAGGGCCAGGGGTCACCCGGACAGGAGGAACGGACATGGACACGATCGCACTCGATCCGCGGCTGCGGCATGCGGGCGGCTTTCTGGGTCGCACGCCCAAGATGCTGATCGACGGCAGAATGGTTGGCGCTGCCTCCGGCAAGACCTTCGCCGTCTACAATCCGGCGACCGGCGGCGTGATCGCCAATGTGCCGGAAGGCGACAAGGCGGATGTCGATCTGGCGGTGGCCGCGGCGCGGCGCGCATTCGACGAGCGGCGCTGGGGCAAGGTCACGCCGTCCGAACGTGGCCGTATCCTGTGGCGCATCGCGGACCTGATCGAGCGCGACCTGGAGGAACTGGCCGAGCTGGAATCGATCGATAACGGCAAGCCGTACGCGGTGGCGCGCGTGGCCGATTTGCCGCTGGCGGTGGACATGTTCCGCTACATGGGCGGCTGGGCGACGAAGATCACCGGTTCGACGCTGCCGCTGTCGCTGCCCGGGGAATACCTGTCCTACACGGTGCGCGAGGCGGTGGGCGTGGTTGGCCAGATCATTCCGTGGAATTTCCCGTTGCTGATGGCGGCATGGAAGATCGCACCGGCGCTGGCGGCGGGCTGCACCATCGTGCTGAAGGCCGCGGAGCAAACGCCGCTGACCGCGCTGCGGCTGGCGGAGATCATCCAGGAAGCCGGCGTGCCGCCGGGCGTGGTGAATGTGCTGACCGGCTTCGGCGAGACGGCCGGAGCAGCGCTGGCCGCACATCCCGACGTGGACAAGGTGGCGTTCACCGGGTCCACCGAGGTGGGTAAGCTGATCGTGCAGGCGGCGGCAGGGAATTTGAAGAAGGTGTCGCTGGAACTTGGCGGCAAATCACCGGCGATCATCCTGCCGGACGCCGACCTGGATCTTGCGATTGCCGGTGCGGCCAACGCGATCTTCTTCAATCATGGCCAATGCTGCTGCGCTGGCTCGCGCTTGTTCGCGCACAAGTCGGTATACGACAAGGTGGTGGCGGGCGTCGCCGACATCGCGGGGAAGATCAAGGTGGGGCCTGGACTGGACCCAACCACCGAGATGGGGCCGCTGGTGTCAGACGAGCAATTCGATCGGGTGACCAGCTATATCGAGGACGGCCGCCAGTCCGGCGCGCGGGTCGCGGTGGGTGGCAGCCGGGTCGGCAACCTGGGCTATTTCGTAGCGCCGACGGTGCTGGAAAACACCACGCCGGGCATGAAGGTCGTGCGCGAGGAGATCTTTGGGCCCGTGGTTTGCACGCAGCCCTTCGGCGACGACGATCTGGATGTCATTGCGAAGCAGGCCAACGATACGATCTATGGCCTGGCGGCCAGCGTGTGGACGCGCAACGGCGGCACGGCGCACAAGCTTGCCAGCCGCATCCGCTCCGGCACCGTCTGGATCAACTGCCATAACGTGTTCGACGCATCCTTGCCATTCGGCGGCTACAAGCAGTCCGGCTGGGGCCGCGAGATGGGCGAGGAAGTGTTCCACAACTACACGGAAGTGAAGGCGGTCACCGCGGCGTTGTGATCAGCGGTTTGCCGCAGCGCATTGCGCCCCGGCGCGGTATGGGCGGGATTTCCCCCCGCCGCCGCCGCCGGGGTGTATCGCCTGGCAATCGAGCCGATATCCTGGTTCTCAGGAAAAGTGCGGCATGATTTCCGAGGCGAACAGCTCCAGGGTTTCCATATCGTTCCTGTAGTCGCTGTTGATTAGCAGTTGGACACCGGCATCGCGGTACTGGCCGATCAGATCCATCGCCTGCGACACCGTGCCGACGAAACCCCGCAGCGGTCCGCGTAGCGAGAGGCGCTCGCGTTTTGCCGCCACCGCGGCATCGTCGCGGGCGAGCAACCAACTGAAATTATGGGTGCGCTGGATCGCGTCGTAGTCGCGCTGCGCCGCATCGCAATGACCCCGCAGTACGGCGAACTTGTGCTGCACGGTCGCCAGGTCGCCGCCGACATTGCAGGCATCGGCAAGGCGGGCGACCGCGCGCAGGGTCATTTGCTCGCCGCCGCCCGCGATCATCACCGGCGGACGCGGCTTCTGCACCGGCTTCGGTTCAAGAATCGCGTTCTCGGCATGAAAGTAACGGCCCTGGAACGTGGTGCGTGGCTCGCTCCACATTTGCAGGATCAAACGGACGGCTTCCTCCATCTGGCGGATGCGCGTCGCCGGCCGTGGCGGGAATTCCCAGCCATATTGCTTGTATTCGCCCTCGAACCAGCCCGCGCCGATGCCGAGCGTCATGCGCCCGCCACTGATCTGATCGACGCCAGCAGAGATTTTGGCGAGATGCGCCGGATTGCGGTAGGCAACCGACGTGGCAAGCGTGGCCAACCGGATACGGCTGGTGACCGCGGCCAAGGCCGACAGCGCGGTCCAGCCTTCCATGAACGGCTCGGTCGGCGCGCCCACGCCGCCGATCTGGATCAGGTGGTCCATCACCGAGAACCACACGAAGCCGTGGTTCTCGGCCCATTGTGCCTTGGCCTTGAGCCCCTCGAACGCCTTGGACGGATCGGGGCCGTACACCCATGAGGGGTTATGAACGCCGAATTGCATGATTGTGCACTTCCTTCTCCGTTGACTTGACGCTGGTGTACCGGCTGATGCTTACCACGGGTGTGATGCCGCAACCGAATGACGCGTGTGCAGTCGCTGCGACGGTGGCCGCCTCCGGGGCGATACGCTATATGCGATGTGACATAGCGGTCAACGGCGCGACCGCCGGGCGGACCAGGCGTTATACTGGCAAAATCGATCGGGCGCGGCTCGAGGAAGGAGATTTCGATGCACCATCCCGCATTGCAGGCTGGCAGGGTCGCGGTGATTACCGGCGGCGCAAGCGGCATCGGCCTCGCCGCCGCGAGGCGTTTCGCGGCGCTGGGCATGAAGCTGTGCCTCGCCGATCTGCACCAGGAGGCGCTCGACAAGGCGAGCGCCGCGTTATCGGGAGCACCCCTCATCACCGTGCCGACGGATGTCAGCAGGATGGAGGATGTCGAGCGCCTGAAGCAGCGTGCCTACGACGAATTCGGCGAGGTGGCGGTATTGATGAACAATGCCGGTACGTCGCCCGGCGGCGGCCCATGGGACCATTACGAGCGCTGGCAGCGCGTGCTGGGCGTCAACCTGTGGGGCGTCATCAACGGCGTTCATGCCTTCACCCAGGCGATGGTGGAGCAGCGGACGCCGTGTGCGATCATCAATACCGGGTCGAAACAGGGCGTCACCTGCCCCCCAGGCGACACGGCCTATAACGTCACGAAGGCGGGCGTGAAAGTGCTGACGGAAGGTCTGGCCCATTCACTGCGCAGCATCGAAGGATGCCGGGTCACTGCGCATTTGCTGGTGCCCGGCTCGACCTTCACCGGCATGACCGCGCGCGGTCGCAGCGAGAAACCGCCAGGAGCGTGGACGCCGGACCAGGTGATCGATGTACTGATCCGGCGCATGGGTGACGGAGATTTCTACATCATATGCCCCGACAACGACGTGACCGGCGATGTCGATAACCGGCGTATCCTGTGGGCGGCGGAGGACCTGATCCGCAACCGCCCGGCGTTGTCGCGCTGGCACCCCGACTACACCCAGGAGTTTGCCGCGTTCCTCGCGTCTCCGTCGCCGTTTCGGCAGGACTGAATCCCGCGACGCGGCGAGGCGATCTGCAACCGCGATAATTACATTGGAGGGCACGAATGGAATACACCAAGCTCGGCCGCACCGGCCTCGACGTGTCACGCATCTGCCTCGGTTGCATGAGCTATGGCGGCGGCAACCAGGGCAATCATGCATGGAGCCTGGGTGAAAACGAAAGCCGTCCGTTCATCAGGAAGGCGCTTGAATCGGGCATCAACTTCTTCGACACCGCAAACCGCTATTCCCTCGGCAACAGCGAGGAGATTCTCGGCCGCGCTATCAAGGACTTCGCCCGCCGCGACGAAGTGGTGATCGCAACCAAGGTCTACGGCCGGATGCGGCCCGGCCCGAACGGCGCCGGCCTGTCGCGCAAGGCGATCTTCGCGGAAATCGACAACAGCCTGCGCCGGCTCGGCATGAATTATGTCGATCTCTACCAGATTCATCGTTTCGACCACGTGACTCCGATCGAGGAGACGCTGGAGGCGCTGCATGATCTCGTGAAGGCAGGCAAGGTCCGCTACATCGGCGCCTCCTCGATGCGGGCCTGGGAGTTCGCGCGTGCCCTTGGCATCGCAGAGAAGCGTGGCTGGACTCGTTTCGTCAGCATGCAGAACCTTGTCAACCTGCTGTATCGCGAGGAGGAACGCGAGATGCTGCCGCTGTGCGCCGCGGAAGGCATCGGCGTCATACCATGGAGCCCGCAGGCGCGGGGAAAGCTGAGCCGCGACTGGGATTACACCAGCCTCCGCACCGAGACCGACGAGGCGATGACCCGATTGTTCGCCAAGACGCAGGAGGCCGACAAGAAAGTGGTCGATCGCGTCGCCGAGGTGGCCAAGGCCCGCGGCATCTCCCGCGCGCAGGTCGCGCTGGCTTGGGTGCTGTCGAAGCCGGTCATCACCGCGCCGATCGTGGGTGCGACCAAGCTGTACCACCTGGACGACGCGATCGCGTCGGTGGACGTGACGCTGTCCGCGGAAGAGATCGCCGCGCTGGAAGCACCCTATGTTCCCCATGAGGTCGTCGGTTTCGTATAGTCCTGCAGGAACGGATCGGACCAAGTGATCGCAGGGGGGCGCATGGCGAGGGAAATCGTTGGCAAGGGTTTCGCTGCGCCACGCGCCCTGCGCCCATATCTGCCGCTACTGCCTGATCTCGGAATCACGCAAGCGCAGCGCTCTGTCATTCGCCCGGTTCGAGCAATTGGTGCACCGGTTCCATGATTGGCGGCAGGCCGAGCGGCCAGACCTGGAGATCGGCATGTTTGTCGGTCCATCGTACGATTATGACATCGAGACGCTGAAAGGCATCGGACGTTTGCGTGAACGGCGCGGAACCCTTGCCGTGCGGCAAACTGGATCCCCAGATGCCCGAGTCCGCCGACGCCATGGATTGCCACCAGCTCGCCCGGTTGCGCGCCGCAATGACGCAACGCATTGAATGTCGTGATTCCGGCACAAAGCAATGGCGCGATTTGTTCACCGCCGGTGCGGAACAAAAGCCAACGAAGCCGTCCAACATCGCCAAGGTGGTCACCTTTAGGAAGGGCGACGTCGAGGCCGGGTTCAACGAGGCCGATGTCGTGGTCGAAGGCCGCTATACCACGCCGCCGGTCCACCAGGGCTATATCACGCCCGGTGAGACTATCCGGCAGCTTGGGCGCGAACTCGACCGGCACGGTGTCAACATCAGCGTGCATGGCCCGGACCAGACATTCGTGTAACTAAGTGCAAAGTGGCAGTCAGTTTCGCGGCGTCGCCCGGCTTCAGCGCTGCTTTGGCGTGTTGATCAGTCCGCAACCGGTAGGACAATGCCTGGTAGACGCAGCGCCGGACAGCTTGGTGCTCGGTGGCCGGGAGGTGGCAGCCTGTCCCAATTGAACTCTGAGGTGCAATTCCAAGGGCTCACGATGCGTCACTTCGCGACTTCGCGTCACGCCGGCACCCCCAAGTTCCGGCCGGGGTGTAGCGTTCTCTCCCAGAGCGCAGGCCCGTAGCGCGAGCTGGAAACCGGATAGGCCAGAAGCAACGGAATGACCTCCTGGTACGCATAAGCAGGAAGCGGAACGAACCCGGACCCAGATAGCGGGCTGTATCAATGGCTTGCAGCACCCGGGGTCGGCCGCCTGAACCATACCGCCATCGATACGGGCCGCGGACTTGCACGTTCATATTCGCGCTTTATCTACCGTTCGTTCACCATTTCGCGGCTTATGCGTACCAGGAGGGCGTTTCGTCAGTTCTGGCCTGCCACCGAAGCTCGACGTATCGTCGATCTCACCAACAGCAGGGCCGTGCCACCAATTCGGCTTGCCCGGGCCAGGGATCCTCACCAGGATAGACGGCATGAACATCGTTCTCCGCGAGCTGTGGACCGTGCCGCGCTTCCTCGCCTGGGAGGACGGCCAGGAGGGGAAGCACGAGTTCGATGGAACCCGGATCATCGAGATGACCGGCGGCAGCCGGGCGCATCAGCGCATCGTCGCCAATCTGCTGCGCCTGCTCGAGGACAGTCTGGACCCGGTGCGATTCGACGTCGTGCAGGAGATGCGCGTCAATGCCAGTGGAACGATCCGTTATCCCGACATCTCGGTCGTCACTGCGCCGATCACCGAAGACACCAAGACGCTGCACGATGCGGTGGTTCTGTTCGAGGTCCTGTCCGAGGACACGGCAGAAATCGAGCTAGGGCCGAAGCTCGCGGAATATGCCCGCCTGCAGTCCATTCGCCGATACGTGACAATTGACCAGCGGCAGATGGGAGTCACATCGCGCGAACGAACCCAGTCGGGCTGGACACCAACTGAAGTGACCTCGGGCAGCCTCGAGCTCCCCGAGCTTGGCACCTCGCTGCCATTGCCCGCGATCTACCGGCGCGTGCGCGTCTAGGGTCACGAAGGGATGCGCGGGGTGGTTGCGGCTGCCGGGCATGCGCGGCGCGCTCCGGCGGCCGCTGGAGGATCGATGAGCGACGGCGAGCACAGCAACGCCTCGGTCTGCGCGGCCTGCGGGACGGCCGTCCCGAGCTACGACGTGGTGAGCTACGGCTCGATCGAGCGAGGCTACCGCGAGCTTTGCACCAATTGCTTCAATGCAGAGGTCGCCAGCGTTTTGGGACTGGAGGACTTCGAGCATGTCCGGCTCGAGCCGGTGGTGGTGACGGACGGCGTCGGCGAGCAGCACGAGTTTCATTTCCGGATCAGACTGCTCGGCGACGTGATGGCACTCGAGGCGTTCGAGCTCACGGCCGGCGTGCCGGATGGCTACCGGTTCGAGATACTGGGAGCGCCGGACGACGACCCATTGCCGCTGCTCGGCAGCCTGATCGCGCGGATACGCCGCAGTCTGTCCGTCCGGTATCTCGTCCGTGACGCGGACGGCGCCCATATTGCAGACCAGACCGTCTGCGGGCGAATCGAATGGGACGCGTCCAGCGACAGGCGGGCTCCGCTGCTGGTCATCGACGGTCGGGACGTGTCGTGGGACGAATTTGGCCGCATGCTGATGAGTTTCGAGGGCTGGCAGTTTCGGGTGGCAATCCGCGATCGCAGCGAGGAGGTGTAGCGTCGGAAGGGACCTGTCGTGCTGCCGAAATGATGATCCTGGCCAAACAGTGGATTTCCGAGAGTTCTGATTACCATACGATCTTGGCGCCAGCCGTAGCTGACGACCGGTCCTCTTATCGCCGCCCGCGCCAGGTTGCGGGGATGGGGTTCACGTCTCCAACAGGCTTTTGGAGGCGTCATTTTGGCCCATCCGAAAGCGGAATGAAATGCCGAAGCTGGAAGTCACAGGGAATCCTGGCTCGGTACTTAGTAAAATGCCATGCAGGGGTGGTATCGGGCCGTGCGAGCAATGGAACGAAAGCTTCGCCCGATCCCTAGCCGCACGCGTCGGAGCGTTCCCTGATGGCAAATAAGCTGTGATAGGTATCCCTGACCTCTGAGATCTCGACAGAATGCTTCTCATCAAACAATTCATTCCGACTTTCATCCTAATTTTCCTGCCAATTCATTCTGAGATATCCGATATCTACACGTAGAGCCGCGGTCCGCCCGACCCCTCGGTAAATCACGAAGTAGCTGCTCATGATGGGTCAGAGTTTCGGGCTCCCCACCGGCGCGATTGTACGCCGGATCGTGCTGCCGGGCGCACTGCCGGCGATCCTGAGCGGCTTCCGCGTCACTGTGTCGATCGCGATCGTCCTGCTGGTGGCAGCGGAAATGATCGGCGTCGAACGCGGCATCGGCGCGTTTGTGTTGTCGGCGGGCAATCGCTACGACACCGACGCGCTGATGGCGGGAATCGTGGTGCTCTCCGCTCTTGGGCTGGCGATGCCCTGGGTCGTCGGGCTGCTGGAGCGAAAACTGCTGGGGTGGCGGTGACGGCAAAACAGCGGCGTGAGGTGGATTGCTCAGAATGCCGTCGGGCCGGCGCGCATTGCCGCGGCTTCACCTGACGCTGGCCTTGCGCCGGATTCTCCAGAGATTCCCCGCGGAAACTCGTCGGTACGCCGGAACAATTGCAGCAAGCGCGTGGGAAAACGTTGCGCCAACTGCCGTGCGCTACCAACCGTGTTGCGGGTTACCACGGTAAACAGCTCGGGCGCATCTTCGAGGGGCAGCGCTGCCAGGCCGCTGATACCGGCAGCCCAATAGCCGACGCAGAACACCAGTCCCGTAATCTCGACCATCTCGTATTGGCGCAGCGGCAGATCGCCGAAATAGGGGCTGGTCTCGGCGAGAGGAACAGGGATTTCCAGCCGGCCCTCAAGCGCTCCGCCGGCAGGCAGGTAGCGTGCAAGCGGTATCACCGGCACCGCAACGCGGCGATCGGTCGGCATCGGAGCGATGAACACGCCTACGGTGACGTCATCCCCGGGGCCTTGCACGACCAGGGCCGCTTGCGGGCCCGGTGTCACAGCGCCAGTGGATGGGTGAACGTTGGGCAGCCGATCCATGACATATGCATCGCCCGGGCCGCGGTTTTGTATCGTGTACGGGAAGGCCAGCGTGTGGCCTTCCTTGCCGGGCCGGCAATCCAGGCGAAGGTCTACCGGCGGTGGCGGAGCGCTCATTGTCAGACACTCTCCCGCATCGTACCGTGAGCGTCCCGTTCGCGCAGATAGGCCGACATTTCCGGCGATTCCACATTCGCATCCACCCCGCCGGCGCCAACGGCCACGCCAACAGCGTCCAACAGGCGGCCGAACAGGATCGCGTCACTGGTCAGCAGGCTGCGCGATGCGTGGTTCGGCCAATCGGCGGGATCATAGACAATGACGATTTCCGCCTTGCCCCGGCTGTGCGGCGAACGCAGCCAGGTCCATGCGTTCGGCGGGTCGGTTGGCGGGTTGGGCTGTTCGATCGTGACAACCCGGCCCGCATTTCGCAACCTGCGAAACACAGCCCGTCCTGTTGCTGTCTGCCGGATAGCGAGCAAGTCCGCGAGTACGGCATCGATGAACCGGGGATTGGCGGGCATCACCCGCAGCCGCCCTCGGGGCGGCACGTGTTGCACCAGATGTTGCGCCGCATGGTTCATTCGCTGTTGCCGGCCGCTTCGCACCATTGCGTCAGGTCCGACGAGATCATGTTGTCATCGTCCGCTCCTGTGTCAGGCGCATGCTGGGCCTGTACCTGATGCGAGCCGCGCGAGGGCGAACTGCCACCCGAGCCGCCGCCCTGGCGAGACTTTGCCGGTTCCCCCGGATCGGCCTGCGTCGCGTCCATCACATTCTGGAAGGTCAGGTCCGCGGCCGAATCCGCGGGGCCGCCGCACTGGTTATAGATCATCGTCCCATCCAGATAGACCCCGCCGGCGTTCAGCACGATGGTACTGCTCCCCACCTTGAGAGTGATCTTCTGCGATGCCTCGAGCACGATGCTGGACGCATTCAAACTCAGATTTCCTTTGACGATGCCGCCGAGATTTTCCTCCACATCAAGTTGCATGTCCTTCTTCACCGTAAGCTGGTAGCCATAATCGGTGCCGTCCACTTGCTCGAATCGGCTGCCGCCGACATGCACATCAAGATTGCCGTACGGCGGGATCCCGAAATGCGGTGTGCCGATGGTCACGAATGAGCTGCCGTCAACCGTCGTGTTGGTGGTCTTGTCGTAGCCGGAGATGACGGTCAGGTGCCGGTTACCGACGCCAACGGTTTCGTAGAGCGAGGCTTTCGCCGTGACGTCCATGCGCGCCTGCGAACGCATCAGAAACTGCTCGTTGCCGTAACTGTCGTCGAATCGTAGTAGATGGTATCCGGCCTTGCCGGTGGGGTTGCCGTTGGCGTCTTTCGGCACCGGCGTGCTGCGGGTCTCAATGCCGCTGAGGGTCTTCTGGTCGGTCAAGGAGAACGGCGACATGTAGGTGCCGTTATAGAGACCACCGACCACAACCGGCCGATCCACGTCACCGTCCATGAAGGCGACGGCCACCTCGGCGCCGACGCGCGGAATGAACTGCCAGCCCCATTTGTCCCCGGCCCAGGGCTGTATCACGCGAAGCCAGACCGAGTGTTCCGGCGTGGAATCTTTACGCCGGTCCCATGGAAACAGCACTTTCACCCGGCAGAACTTGTCGGTGAAGATGTCTTCGCCCTTTGGTCCGATCACCGTGGCACTGTATACGCCGTACATTCTCGGCCGCGGAATGGTGAGTTGGTCGCGCCACGCCTTGGAACTGGGGAAGCATGTGAAGCTGTTGCCGTAGGTTGGCGCGTAACCACCGGAAACGTTGGGGCTGCCAGAACCCTGATGGATAACGCTGCGTATGACATACTCCTGGCTCGCCCCACCACTATACGGATCGTTGGTCAGCACAAACTTCGAACCAGGAGTGAATCCGGAGTGCTGCCCCATCCCGGCGATCAGTGAGGCGTTGGCTTCCGCGGCGGCCATGATGATCCGCGTTCGATCATCGACCAGATTGGTAACGTAGGTGAGCGCAGGCCAGCGAAAGAAGTCCCGCTTCATAGCGCCTGCAACGCTGTCGGTGGTCTTCTGGGTTGCTTCCAGCAGCTCGTTCGGAACAGTGGGATCGTAGTCCTTCAGGCTGGTCTCACCGTATGTTGTCGCCTGGAATGGGCTCCACGCCTGGAGCAGATGTAGATTTAGGCTCGTGCCCAGTGAAACCTGCGGCTTCTGGATAGTGCCAAACGCCCTATTGTCATCGGTGATGATCAGAGTATGCGCAGACTGGGATTGCTGGAAATAATAGAACCACCCCTCCTGCTGCATCAGCCTACTGATGAAATCGAGGTCTGTCTCGTTCATCTGCGTGGTGTAGTCATGCATTACCGGTGTGCTGTACATTTGCCACTGCACATCGGCAACGAGGGCTTCCTGCAGTAGCGTGGTAATGATCTGTTTCGATGACTGATTCTCGAAAATCCGACTGTCCACAGTCTGCGACATGAACCAGAGCCGGGGTACAACCTCCATTGCATACGCCCAGCCTCTGGCGGGCTGCGCGTCGCGCGCGACGAATCGTCGCACGACACCGTTGAAATAACGGGTTGGCCCACCTGTCTCGGTTAGAGTGAGGCATACAGGTTGGTACAAGAAGATTGTAGGATCCAGATTCGCCTGGTTTGAGACCGCCTCGATGGTGACGAGGAACGGTTTGCTGATCACCTCATCCGCGCAGAACGAGATCGGCGTCATCTGACCACCCTTGGCAGGCACAGTGAGCGAGAGAAATAGCTGCGGCGCTTGCGCGGTGGATGCTGCTGACTCAGACATCACGGTTTACTCGCGGGGTCTTTCAGATTGAGGCGCACCCAGTTGGCACCGTCGGCAAGGCTGGTCAGTTGGGCTTTTGCGATCATCGCGCCGAACTTGAACCCAAACAGACTGAGCAGCAGATCCTCCCTGCTGTTGCCCGAGCCATCCCCGATGGTGATGGAGGACAGCCTGCCTTGTGCCTGTGGAATATCAAACTGCGGTCCCGCTCCGAGACCGATGAACGCCTGACGGAACGCATCGTATTCCTCGGTGGAGACGAACAGCGACCCCCACATCGTACGAACACTGCCCCACGTCGTGGGAGGCTCACCGTAGGTGCCGGAGTCCGCCACTTTCTCGTGGGCTATCATCAGATTGACGCATTCCAACTCATCCTGCGACCACCATCCCGGGGTCATTGGCTTACCCGGATCGCTCTGGTTGATGCCTGCCGCCACGTGCTCCCATGGATCGCCAGGCAGCATATCGGTGTAGTGATTTACGAACAGGTATGTCTTGTGCGGCCGGTAGCCCATGTCTGCCGCGGTCATGCAGTGGCAGACCTGCATCGAGCTGCCCGGCCAGAGATCATGATCCTGAAAGCATCGTTTGAAGCCAGTATCGCCCCAACCGCGCGAATCGTACCAACCTTTGAAGATTCCGCTGAAATGGGTAATTCCAGTGCTGTAGGCATCGCCGCTGCTGGCAAAGATGTTGAGCAGACGGAGCGCGAGTGGTGTGCTCACGCCGGGGACCGCGGGGTCGTTGATCGTCGGATCGTCGAACAGCCGTGCCAACGCCTCGGCGAAATTCGTTTCGCTATCCACGGTCACCTCGGCTCGGATCTGCGGTGCGCGCACAGCTATGTCCACGGTACCGGTCATCCAGCTACACCCGCCCAGCCCGAGGACCGGTGTTTGCCACGTCGCTATCAGTGCAACGCCCCTGGCTGGTTCGAGCGCAGCTAACCTTGCCAAGGCCCGTCACGACGGCCGCCCTGCAATCTTCGCCACCGTATGCTCCCCCGTTGACTTCACGTAATTACGAGTCTTATGGAATCTGCACGGTTTGTTCGCCCGGGTCAGTGATGCTGATCACACCACCCCACATACAGTTGCATATTGAGACGTTGTCGAGCGCCGTTTTGTTATTGATCTGCACGGTCGGCGAACCGGGAGTCCACGGCGATGTGGTCGCTGGCATGCAGGGCTGCGGCGTCAAGACGCCCATCGCTGCAGCCGTGGCGGCTGCCACCTGGGGATTGGAAGGACTCATGCACATGCCGAACGGGTTGATGTTGAGCATCGGCACGTAATCCTGGACCGTCGCCTCCGGCTGGTCGCTGGTTTCGGCCCGATTGATCGGCAGCACTGTCAGGCACGCCGGCGCCGCCCCGAACGTGCAGGCCATCTGCGCACCGTTAACTACCTGGAATGGCATCTCCGCCCGGCTATATGGCAAATGTCAATATTATATATTCTCCAGACTACGACCTGTGTTCACTATTCCGTGTTGCCTGATCTCGTTGGATCAGTTGCGTCACGCCCTCGTCGAGGGCAGATCCTTGGCTGAACGAAAGGGTAGCGCGGTAAGTAGGGCCTGTCGTCAATTAAGCCAGCCAGATGACGCTGGCGGCAAGGTGGATGGCGGCCAGGAAGGTTCTGCCAGTTTTGTCATAGCGCGTTGCAATAGTGCGATATTGCTTGAGTCTGGCAAAGAAGTTCTCGATCAGGTGGCGGGATTTGTACATATCCCGGTCGAAGCGGCGGCGCTCGCGCCGATTGGCTTTCGGCGGGATCACGACCTTCTTGCCGGCCGCCGCCAATGGCTCAAGCACGCGTTCATCGGCATCGGGCGTCCGCCGTTCTGCGCGGTGACCAAGGTTGGCAAGGTCACGGGGGAAAAGCTGTCCGACCAGGCGGTGGTGCGGCTGGTCAAGCAAGCCGCCGCGGGCGCCGGGCTGGACCCAGACAAATTCGCCGGGCACTCGCTGCGACGCGGGCTGCTTTCCGCCGGTGCCGACAACCGCGCCAACCTCGCCGAGCTGATGCGCCAGTCGCGGCATCGCTCGGCTATCTCGAACTCGCCGATCTCCGGCGGAACAATGTGACCGAGGGGGTGTTTCAGCAGCGAGACCGACAAGAGCGTGATGGAGACGCTACTGGTTGATCGCCCACGTGTGTCGTCGCGTCTGCGCCGGTCGTCAGCCGGGCGAACATCACTACGGGACCGCCTCAAACGATCTCACTGATTGGGATGTCGATCCCGGGAATTAGAAACCTTGAGAACCGGCCTATCTGAAGATACGAAACTTCGGCCGCCGGCTTGTTGTCACCGGCGATTTCTGCCAACCAGCAGCGCGCGACGAGACGCGAGACCCCGGAGGAGACCGTATGATGCAGCCGCAACACAAACCACATGTGACCCGCCGCGGCATGATAGCGGGCGGCACCGCGGCGATCGCCAGTGGCGGCGTGCTGACAGGTAAGGGCCGCGCCGTTGAGACGGCCGCCCCGATCACCATCGTGATTAATCAATCGCCATGGTTCGACAGCTTCCGCCGCACCGTCGCCGAATATGAGAAGCGGAGCGGCAACAAGGTGAACCTGGACGTCAACCCGTTCGCCGGCTCGCTGGAGAAGCAGCGCCAGTCGGTGCGGTCCGTGCACGGGCAGTACGACCTGCTGGTGATGAACTCTGGCTGGTTCGCCGAGATGTATTTTGGTGAGTTCGTCGAGCCGCTGACGGACATCGATCCGTCGTTCAAGCTGGAGCGGGATGTCTATACGCTGGACGACACGGTGTATTTCGACGCGGCAAAGAAGGTGATGGCGGCGAGCGGCAAGCTGATGTCGATGCCGATCGCGCCGCTGATCCCGCTGTTGTACTATCGGGAGGATCTGTACAAATCGACCGGGCTCAAGGTGCCGCAAACCTTCGCTGAACTGGAGGCGAATGCGATCAAGCTGAATCACCCGCCGCACATCTACGGCATCGTGCAGCGCGGCGCGCGCGGGACCGCTTCGGTGTCGTACGATTTCTACCCGTACCTTTACGGGTTCGGTGGCAACGTCTTCAAGGATCCCGGTGCTGGCGATTACCAGGTGACGCTGAACAGTACGGCGGGGCGTACTGCGCTAGAGTATTATTTGCGGCTGGCGAAGGAAGCCGGACATCCCAGGACCGCATCGATCGACCAGGCGGAGGTGATCCTGAACATGGTCACCGGCAAGGCGGCGCATATCATGGTGGTCGCCGCCGCCTGGTCGCAGATGGACAATCCGGACAAATCCGCGGTCGTCGGCAAGGTGGATTTCGCCCCGCCGCCGCATGCGCGCGGCTTTCCGACTGCGCCCGGGCTGGGGCACTGGCTGGGCGGCGTGTCGCGCAACGTGCCCGACGCACGCAAGCGCGCAACGGTCGAGTTCCTGAACTGGTTCCAGACCCGCGACGCGCAGATGTTCTATGCGCGGGCAGGCGGCATCCCGATCAGCTCAGCGATCTATAACAGCCCGCTTGCCGCCGAGCCTCGCTTCCGCTGGATGAAGGCGATGGCCGAGGCGCTGCCGCATGCGGTGAACATCTACTATTTCCCGCAGGCGAGTGAGGTGACCGGCATCCTTGACGTGGGCCTCAATCGCGCGGTGGCGGGGGAGATCACCGCGGTTGCCGCACTGAATTCCATGGCGGACCAGATTTATCATGTCATGGCGAGCAATGGCTATCGCACCGGCGTGCTTTGAACCATGGCGATGAGCACGGCCGGCCGGCCGGTTGCGGCGGTGGCGTCGCCCGCCATGCCGCGCGCGCGGCACCGCCCGATGCGCCGGCGCGGCGGGTTTGGCGACGACCGGCCGTGGCGCTGGGCGTTCTTCTCGCCCGCATTGTTGCTGATGCTGGCACTCGGGCTGTTGCCGCTGGTCAATCTGCTGACCACCAGCTTCTACGACGTGACGTGGACTCGCGCCGCCGCGGTCTGGCACGGGGTGGCGCTGGCGCACTATGCGGCGCTGCCGGCGGATCCGTTGTTCCGCGCCGGTCTGGTCAACAACGTGGTGTTTGCGCTGGCCGCGGTCGGCGGTGAGATGCTGCTGGGGTTCTTCCTGGCGCTGCTTTGCAGCCGCATCGTCCGCGGCACCGCGCTGTACCGCACCATTTTCCTGTTGCCGATCCTCACGCCGGGCATCGTGATCGGCGCGATCTGGAAGCTGATGCTGAATTACGATTTCGGCCTGGTCAATCAAATGGTCGGGCTGCTGGGCCTGGCGCCTCAGGACTGGCTAGGCTCGCCGCGGACCGCGCTGGTGGCGGTCATCGCCGTGGATATCTGGCACTGGACGCCGTTCTGCTTCCTGCTGTTGCTGGCCGGCATCGAATCCCTGCCGCAGGACGTTTATGAAGCGGTGCACATCGACGGCGCCGGCTTCTGGCAGGAGCTGCGCTACGTGACGCTGCCGCTGCTGGCGCCCGCCATCATGGTGACTGCGGCGTTCCGCGTGATGGTGGCGTTCAAGGTGTTCGATGAAGTCTACCTGCTGACGGGCGGCGGACCGGGCACCGCGACGGAAGTCCTCAGTTACACCATCTATCAGCGCTTCTTCACCGAGAATCGCGTCGGCTATGGCGCGGCCATGTCGGTGGCGGTGATCTTCCTGGTGTCGATGCTGCTGGTGCTGAGTATCGCGGCCCGCCGCAAGGCCGCGGCCGAACCATGAGCGCACGCACTGCAACCCGTGGACGCCGCCGTCTGCACAGCGCCGTCCGCCACAGCGTGCTGATCGTCGCGGCCGTTATCATCGTGGTGCCGATGATCTGGATCATCGCGGCCGGCTTCCGCACCCAGATCTCGCTTCTGATGGGCCGGGTATGGTTTACGCCGATCCTGGCGAACTTTCAGGAGGTGTTGTTCTCCGCCACGTCCGACTTCCTGACCAATTATCGCAACTCGCTGGTCGTCGGTATCAGCAGCACCGCGCTGTGCCTGGTGGTTGCGACATTGGCAGCGTGGTCGCTGCATCGCATGCGCTGGCCGCGCTGGGTGGTGCACGTCTTCCTCGGCTGGGCGCTGGTGTTCCAGATGATCCCGCCGATCGCGCTGGCCGGCGCCTGGTTCGCCATGGCACGCGGGGTCGGTCTGAGCAGTACGTTGGTGAGTCTCGTGCTCGCACATACGGTGCTGAATTTGCCGATGGCGCTGTGGCTGATGGGCGTCTACGTACGCGACGTGCCGATCGAACTGGAGGAGGCGGCGAATCTCGACGGCGCCTCGACGCCGGTCCTGCTGTGGCGGATCGTGGTGCCGCTGGTCGCACCCGGCCTCGCCGCGGCCGGCGTGCTGTGCTTCGTGTTCAGTTGGAACGAGTTCGCCGTGGCGCTGAACCTGACGGTGAAGGCGACCGCGACGGTGCCGGTGGCGATCGCGAAATTCGCCCAGGATTATGAAATCGACTACACGCAGATGGCAGCCACGGCCGCCCTGTCGATCCTGCCGGCCCTGCTCCTGCTGCTGTTTGCCCAGCGTTACATCGTCAAGGGCTTGACGCAGGGGGCGGTGAAATGACTCGACGCGACCGTCCGCCGCGAATCCTCAAGGTGACCACATGAAATGTGTCTTCGTACTGTTCGATTCGCTCAACCGGCATTTGCTGGGGCCGTACGGAGGCACGCGCATCGTCACGCCGAATTTCGACCGGCTGGCGGCGCGTTGCCGCCGCTTCGATCGCCACTATGTCGGCAGCCTGCCCTGCATGCCGGCACGCCGCGACATGCAGACCGGACGCCTGTCGTTCCTGCACCGAAGCTGGGGGCCGCTGGAGCCGTTCGACAATGCGTTCCCGGAATTGCTCTTCCAGGCCGGCATCTACAGCCACCTGGTGACCGATCATTTCCATTACTGGGAGGATGGCGGTGCGACCTACCACAATCGCTACGATAGCTATGAATTCGTGCGCGGCCAGGAAGGCGATCGTTGGAAGGCCATGGTGCGGCCGCACTGGGAGCGGCTGCGCGAATTGTACCACCAGCGCCAGTTCTCCAGCAGCCGCCGGGTCAAGCTGGCACAGGACATCATCAATCGCGAATTCATCCGCGAGGAGAGGGATTTTCCTTCTGTCCAATGCTTTGCCCATGCCTTCGATTTCCTGGACCGCAACCGCACCGCCGACGGCTGGCTGCTGCAGCTTGAGACCTTCGATCCGCACGAACCGTTCTACGCACCGGCGCGCTTCAAGCAGGCGTTCGACACCGGCTGGAATGGCGGCGTGCGCGATTGGCCGCGCTATGGCCGGGTCGACGAATTGCCGGCGGAATGCGAGGAACTGCGCGCCAACTACTACGCGGTCGTCTCGCTGTGCGACTTCCTGCTGGGCCAGCTACTGGACTATTTCGACCGCTACGCGCTGTGGCAGGACACCGCCCTGCTGGTCACCACCGACCACGGCTTCCTGCTGGGCGAGCATGATTTCTGGGCCAAGAACCGCATGAACCTCTACGAAGAGATCGTGCACATTCCTTTGTTCTTGCATGATCCACGGCAGCCGGAGGCGGGCGCGCACAGCGCCGCGCTGACCCAGACCATCGACCTCGCGCCGACCTTTCTGGATTTGTTCCACGTGGCGAGCATGCCCGAGATGCAAGGCCATTCGATCCTGGCCGCTCAGCGATCGGCGGCGCCGCTGCGCGACGCGGCCTTGTTCGGGTATTTCGGCGGCGCGGTGAATGTGACCGATGGGCACCACACCTATCACCGCTTCCCGCCTGACCTGAAGCAGCAGGAGATTTATCAATACACGCTGATGCCGACGCATATCATGTCGCCGTTCTCGCTTGAGGAACTTGCGCAGGCGAGCCTCGCCGAACCGTTGCCGTTCGCGAAAGGTGCGCGCCTGTTGAAAGTGCCGGTGATCCAGCGGTCGCCGATGTTCAACAGCTATGGTCCGGGCGCGCTGCTGGAAAGCGACACGCGGCTTTACGACCTTACTGCGGATCCCGGCCAGGCGCAGCCGATTCACAACATGACGGTAGAGCAACGCATGATCGCGACGATGGCGCGGCTGATGGCGGAGAATGACGCGCCGCCGGAGGCGTTTGCCCGGCTTGGCATCGCAGCGCCATGAGTCTGCCGCGTCCGCCGATCCAGCGCGGCGTCGCTGCGTCGTGATTTCGCCCATGGAACGCAACCGGCTTGGCGATTTGCGCCAATACGCCAGCGTGCGCCGGATCGTGCTGGACGACGGGACGGAGCGCGGCGTCTGTGGCGTCGCATCGAGGCCCCGATTGGCGGCAACTGCCTGCGGATCATCGACGTGGTGGAGAACCTGGCGAGCCATCCCGCGCTTCTCTAATTCTGAATAACCTGGTGAGATCACCTACCTGCCCCGACGACCTGCCTTGGGCGGCTCGCTGTGCGCAGTTTGGTTTGAGAGCCGGCCGTTTCCGCCAGCATGCGGCACGCCAACGGCTCATAGAGGCTGACATCGATTTCCTGTCCGCTCCCGGCGCCGCCCTGGTTGCGCCGATAGAGCGCGAACATCGCCGCCACTGCGGCAAACGTGGCCACGACCGAGTCCGCCATCGGAAATCCCGGCAGGGTCGGCGGACGATCGGGAAAGCCGGTGAAGCCCGGGATTCCGCTGAACGCCTCTGCCACTGTGCCGTAGCTGCCACGATGGGCATACGGCCCCGTCTGGCCGAACCCGGAAACCCGCACCAGGACCACGCGCGAGTTCACCTTCGCCAGTTCGGCGTGGCCGAGGCCCCAGCGTTCGAATGTTCCGGGCCGGTAATTCTCGATGACGATGTCGGCGTGTGCCACCATGTGGCGGAACAGCGCCTGTCCCTCGGGATGCGACAGGGTCAGCGTGACCAGGCGCTTGTTGCGCGCGATCACCTTCCACCACCAGCGAGCGGCCTTCCTTCATCGGCGCCCAGTGCCGCATCGCGTCGCCGACATGCGATTGCTCCATCTTGATCACCTCGGCGCCGAAATCCGCCAGATGCGTTGCGGCGAGCGGTCCGGCGATCATTGTGCCGGCGTCCAGCACGCACAGTCCCTGCCGCGGCCCCTTGCCGCCTCCTGCGCCGAAGGCCGACGCGAGGTCCTCCGGTCGCATGCCGATCATCCCACGCACCCGGCGGGCACCGGGCATCGTTCCGCCAACGCGGTGACCTGCCGCGAACACCGCTATCGGCTCCATCATCGGGCGCATTCAGGATGCGGGCGTTCAGATGCGCGACCCGGCGGAACCCGGCTTTGTCCAGGCCGCGGATCGTCATCGCGGTGCTGCCCAGCCGCAGTCCGGCGTGGCCCGTCGCACCGGCGCGCGCCGGAAGCGGCACGGCGTTGCAGACCAGGCAGTGCGCTTCGAGCCGCCGCTCCGCCGTCCGCCCGCCGATGTAGCTGGCCCGCAGATCTACGACCACCATGTGCGTGTCGGTACCGCCACGAAAGAGCGGCAATCCGGCCTCGATCAGCGCATCGGCAAAGCTGCGTGCGTTACGCACCACGGCGCATCAGCGCGGCGAAACCGGGACGCGACGCCAATTCGAACAGGACGGCGCGCGCCGCGATGATATGTGCGCCCGGAGCGCCCTTGAGGCCGGGGAACAAGGCGACGTCGATCTTTTCCGCCAGCGCCGCTTTGCACAACCAGCGATAACCTATGGATATCAGCGATGGAAACCCGACAGTTCGCAGTGGGAACTCGACGCTAATTTCGGTTCCTGCCACCTGCGAGACTGTCAGCGTACCGTCGTCTCAGCAAACCTTCCGGGTCCTCAGTCCTAGACCGGCTTCACCCATGTCCTCGTTATTTGGCTTCCCAGGGCCATAGTCCTATATAGCTAGTTTTGCTGTCCGTCCCGATTCAGTTTTCAGCATGGCGATCAACTTGGTCCCCAGGCCATGCTGAAAGATATGCGGCATTGTCAAACTAAGGTACCGTGGAACTAATTCTAAAAATGTTACAGCTCGGAAGCTCAGCACGGAGAAAGTCTAGGCGAATCGACCGCCGGTTTGCGAAAGAAAGTTACCGCCAGGCGCACATCCGCACGGTTTGAACTGTGGCGCCGCCACCTCGACCGTGCCGAACAACGAGCTCAATCGGCGGATGCGTGTGTCCTTTAGCGGGCGGCGGCCCCATGCGGTGCTGCCGAATTGTTCCCAGGCCCGGCAGGACGGCATAGGGCGGCACGCGTCCTGCGGCCATCTTGCACAACTCCCACAACTGTGCCCGGGGGACCGGCTATCAGACCTCTGTCTAATGCGACAACGCAGCGCCGGGGCAAACGCCTGCGCTGCGACCGGCCGGCGCTCGCGCTCACGCGCCGCGCCTCATCACCGCACGATACTGCCGCGTTAGCGGCCCGGGCCTCAATAGTAATGCCAACTCCCATTGCGGCGCTCGCGGTGCATGTAGTAACGATGGTTCCAGTAGTAGTTGTAATAGCGGCCCTTATAGCGATATGGATAGTGATGCCCCTGGTAGTAATACACCTCGACAATGGCGCCATGCGACGGCACCAGTGCCAACCCGGTGCTGCTAACGGGCGCGGCACACGCGGGCGCAGCGGCAGCGAGCGATGTGATGCCCCCCAGCACCGTCAGAATTCGAAACATTACCTTCATCCTGCGCGCTCCTGTGTGTCCTCGCGTCTGACCGCTTGTCCATTGGCCGCTCGCCAGTCTGCTGACGCCGGCCGGAACGGGCAAGGCCGTTTCGGCACGACGGGCGCGGTTACCGGGCAAATTCGGCGTGAGCGGCGACGTCGCTTCCGACCTCTGGGGGGTAAGGTCACTTTTGACAAAAGGAGCTCTCCGTCAAGGGTCAAACGATCCACAGCGCCTCTTGCTGGGCCAAATCGGGTTGCGTTGCCCAAATGGCCACAATGCACATCTTCGCGGTCACTGGCCCAGATCGGAATGTAGCAGAGCACGCCGCCACTCTGCGACCGACAGATGTCATCACCGGCGCGCTGGGACCATCAGGCGGTCGCCATGCGCCCAGTAGCCGGCACTGAACGAGCTGGCCATCAGAACGATCAGCACCGCCGCTGCTACGACGATCGTGCGCAGATTGAAGGCATGCACCACCTCCGACATCGCATAGCGGGTCGTCGAGCTCAACCGGCTTGATGGATCGCGTCGGGAGGGAGGATGCTGTCTCTGGTCAGAACGCACGAAACGCTCGGATTTGACAGATGAGACCGTCCCAAACATGGGGGGAGAACAAAACCAGCAAATCGCGGCGAACGTCCTGCTGTCGGCCGGCGCCCCGACCGGCGAGCTGCTTCACCCCCATGGTTGGGACGGTCTATACTATCTATACGATCAGCGCAGCACGATGGGCGGGCGGGACTGGCGAGCGTTATGCCATCACCCGACGGGACGGCCAGCCGCTGGCGATCGCTGGGCGCTGGGCGGCATGCCGGCAGCCGGACGACGCGGTTGTGCGCACCTATTGCATCATCACGGTCGCAGCGGCTGAACGAGGATGTCGAGCACGACACCATCCTGATCGATGGCACGCCACAGGTAATGCTGAACGCCTTGGATCCGGATGAAGACCTCATCCATATGCCACTGGTCGCCCGGACCAAGCCGCCGCCGGCGCATAGCGTGAGCGAAGCTCCCGCCAAACATCTGGCACCACCGCCGCATTGTTTCATATGGGACGGTGACTCCGCGCTCGGCCAGAAGCAGCTCACCATCCCGCAGGCTGAGGCTGAACACGAAGTAGAGCCAGATGGCGTGGCTGATGACCTCGGCCGGGAACCGATGGCGGTAGTGGGGATCAGGTGAGGCTTTCATGCCATGAGTCTCCCCCGCCTCGCGGACCGCGAACAGACCCAGGCCGGGTTACCGTGACAATGCCCACGACAGAACTCCGCCGCCTTCATCTCACTGGCTTGCGTCTTCATCTTGATAAAAATCCGTCCACACGCCTTAGAAGGTCCGAAAGACGGTGTCACGCACCTCGATATCTTCTCGTTCCCTCCGTCGGCATCGCTTTCGGCCCGAGGGAACTGCGGTGGCCGTTATCATGTCGCCACCATGCCGGGCAGGCTAAGCTGCTGCTACCAGAGACCTGTCTCCTTGTTTGTTCCTGCGCTAGGTTTGTTCACGCTTAAAGGCAGCAGCCCGCCCAGCATCGAGGAAAGTCTTGGCGTCGAGGCGCCCAAAGATCTCGATCAACGGTGCCACCAGCCCGGTCCACCCAGTCTGATGACTGGCGCCGATGCCAGCCCCGTCGTCGCCATGGAAATACTCGTAGAACAACAGATTGTCGCGCCAATATGGATCGTTTTGAAACTTCGCAGAGCCACCAAACACCGGCCGCCGGCCTGACCGGTCGCGCAGGAAGATGCGGGCCAGCCGGTTGGCGATCTCGTGCGCGACCTCAAACAAGTTCATCAGATTTCCCGATCTCGTCGGGCACTCGATCTTGAAGCTATCTCCGTAATACAAGAAATATTGCATCAGCGCGCGGATCAACAGCACATTGACCGGCATCCACGTCGGCCCGCGCCAGTTCGAATTCCCGCCGAACATGCCGGTGTCGGACTCGCCGGGAAGATAGCTGACCCGGTATTCCTGGCCAGCTACCCAAAAGGAGTAGGGATGCTCGGCATGGTACCGGGACAATGCTCGTATCCCATATGCGCTCAGGAATTCGTCTTCATCGAGCATTCGCGACAGGATACGCCTAAGGCGGTTCTCGTTGACGAGCGCTAGGAGGCCACGCTCACCGACACCGAAATGGCCAGGGCCGGTGGCATGGATTGACTCGCGCAATTGCGGCATCCGCCTTAGACGCTCATACACGAGCGCGGTCAGATGGGGAACCTGTTCCCGCTGCCATTTCTCGACGACCGTGGTCGCGCACAGCGGCAACAGCCCAACCATCGAGCGAACCTTGAGCCGCGTCGCATTACCGTCAGGAAGACGAAGCACGTCGTAATAGAAACCGTCTTCCTCATCCCACATGCCGCTTGGGCCGACCCCGTTCATGGCATGGCCTATGAGGACGAACTGGGCCGCGAAATTTGTCGCCAGTTCTTCGTAGGCGGGCCGGTGTGCCGCGAGCTCGACGGCGATCTCAAGCATATTTTGGGCGTAGAGAGCGACCCACGCGGTCCCGTCCGCCTGTTCCAGATAGCCGCCGGTCGGCAATGGGGCACTGCGGTCGAACACCCCGATATTGTCGAGGCCAAGAAAGCCGCCTTCGAACAGATTGTGGCCATTGCGGTCCTTGCGATTGACCCACCAGCCGAAATTCGATGTCAGCTTGCCAAAGATCCTGGTCAGGAATTCGAGATCAGTCTGGCCGCGCAATGCCTGCTCGACTCGGTAGAGAAAGATCGCCGCCCAGCCATGTACCGGCGGATTGACGTCGCTGAAGTTCCACTCATAGGCGGGGATCTGCCCGCTCGGGTGCAGGTACAGGCCTTGCAGCAACAGATCCAGTTGCTGCTTAGCGAAATCGGGATCGACCGTTGCAAGCGCAATCGTGTGAAAAGCCAAATCCCACGCCGCGAACCACGGGTATTCCCACTTGTCTGGCATCGAAATGACATGATCGCTAATCATATGGAACCATTCACGGTTCCGAACTGCGCCGGACTGATCGGCGCGATGCTCCTCGAGCCACTTGTTCACGTCGTAGCAAAAGTACTGCTTGCTCCACAGCATTCCTGCCAATGCCTGGCGCATCACATTGGCCTCGTCATCGCCGACCCCTGGTGGGGTAATCGAGTGGTAGAATTGGTCCGCTTCACGCCGGCGGGTCTCGAAAGCTTCGGCGAACGCCGCACCAAACTGATCTTCGATGCTGGCCACAGTGTTCAGCCGCAGCCGGACGATGGCGGCCCCGCCCGACCCAATGCGCAACTCGTAGAGCGCTGCGGCCTTGGTCCCAGTGCTGTTCGGGTTTACCGCATCCCGCTTACCTGTAACCACGTGATCGTTGATACCGTCCTTGACGTAGGGGGTCGGATTGGCGGTGCCGAATAGACGCGCGTTGTTAGTCTCGTTTTCGGTGAACAGCAGTTGCGGATGCCCCTCGCAATACATGAAATAGTCACCGAGCAATATGTCACTCGCAGCGATTGCGACTGAGCCGCCTACGGATCCGTCTTTCAACGCCGGTCTCGTTTCCTCTGACCACCATGACCAAAGATTGCGGAACCACAGGGTTGGCAGCACGTGAATCACGCTTTCCTCGGGTCCGCGATTGCATATGCTGATCTCTATCAATATGTCTGTCGCGCTGGCTTTTGCGTACTCGACGAACACATCGAAATAACAGTTCTCATCGAAGATGCCGGTATCCAGCAGCTCGTATTCCGGCTCCATCCGGCCACGGCTTCTGTTCGTATTCACAAGGTCGAGATAAGGGAATGCATTCTGCGGATATTTATAGAGGTATTTCATGTACGAATGGGTGGGCGTGCTGTCGAGATAAAAATAGTACTCCTTGACGTCCTCGCCGTGGTTCCCCTCGCTGTTGGTCAGGCCGTACATTCGCTCCTTCAGAATCGGGTCCTTACCGTTCCACAGTGCCAGTGCAAAGCACAGTCTCTGATGGTCGTCGCTGATGCCGGCGAGCCCGTCTTCGCCCCAATGATAAGCGCGCGAACGTGCTTGATCGTGGCTGAAGGAGTCCCAGGCGTTGCCGTCGGCGCTATAGTCCTCGCGGACCGTGCCCCATTGGCGCTCACTCAGATATGGGCCCCATTGACGCCATGGCGCCACATTCTCGCGCGCTTCTTCAAGGCGAACAGCTTCGGGCGTCTTGGTCGCCTCGGCGCTTCCACATTGAGCCATGATCCGCTCCCATCAATGCGCTCAGGTTTCCGGCACGCCGCGGTCGGAGGGGTGACACTGCTTGCGTGACGGCCCAATGAATTACGCTACCGCCGCGTGGAATTGCAGGCAATAACCTCCGTCCGCGCACCGCAACACTGCATCGCAGGTGCCGAACTCACAATCGAGTTTAGCCGATAGGAGATCGCGCGCCAGTCACAACCCGTAGTCCCGCGTCAAGGGCCGAAGCACTGGTTTAGTAACCCCGCTCCACGTGCGCCTCCCTGAGCAAAGACTATATGCTCGTATAGCATTTGGGCGGACGTTTTGTTGCCGAACCACCCGCCGTTTCCTGGTAGATGGCTCAATCTCGAATGTTCGCGCTCAGGTCCATCTGCGCCACGGTCGCCGCGGTGATTTGTCACGTCGCGTGCCATGGCCCCGGTTGCTGCTCCTGGAAGCCGCCGGCCTGAGAGCGTCAGGCCGGCGGGATGGGCGTCAGTCGTCGAAGCAGCGCCAGAAACCGCGCCCCCGGCGCGCGCGCCGATCGGCCTTGACGTGGCTGGTGTCGAACCCGCGCGCCCGCAACTCGCGGCTGATCACCTCACGGCAGACGCCGATCTCGCCGGCGATGTAGTCGAAGGTGCGCCCCTTCCGACGCAGCGCGGCGATTGCCGCCACCTCGTTGTCGAACAGCGTCATGCGCTTGGCCTCCTGCGCCGCGGCCAGCTTGCGGCGGTGCTCCGGCCAGCGGGGGTCGTGGGCGACATAGGCACGCTGCGCCACGGACAGCTTGTCGCGTTGGGCCTGGCTCATCGGGGGCGATTTCCAGCTTCGGCATTTCATTCCGCTTCCGGGTAGACCCAATTGATGCCTCGGGAAGCCCGCCTGTTCCCGATTCGCCACTCTTGACACTTCGCCCGCCCGGCTGCCGCCGACCGCAGGCCGAAAAGTGCAGGAGATCCGCATCCTCGAAGGCTGACCCCTGACGGAATGCGCGAACTGTAAAGAGTTCTGCCGCGATGACTACGCAACGAAAAGCGAAAGCAAGAAATCGCGCTTTCTCAATGGGTTGAGGCCGGTCAGCAACGACAAGAGCTCGAAATCACTAGGTTTCCCTAACGTCACTTTCGGGGCGTTGGAGACGTGAACCCCCTCTCGGCCTCGATCTGCCACGGATGGTTCCGTCAAGGCATGTTCCGTCCCCATCGCACCGCTGCGCGTAACGGAAACTGATCCGCCACTACAGGGAACTGATGCCGATCGAGACGGTGCTGATACCGCCATCGGAATCCGACCAAGATGGTGCAATTGGCCAAATAGAAAACAACTGCCGGCACCGCGAGTCTCAGGTCCCCGATCCGCTGGCGCCGCGCGCGGGGCGTCGTGGTGTCGCGGAGAGGTTCACCGTGTTCGCGGACTGACCCGCCAGGACGTGACCTGCGCCCTGGAGAGCAAGTGCTA
>DATKPQ010000117.1:0-4981 GCA_035523995.1 Acetobacteraceae bacterium
CGGCCGCCCCGGCGTCGGGGTGAACCCGCTGCGTGGTCAGAACAACGTGCAGGGAAGCTGCGACATGGGCAGCTTCCCGCATGAGCTGCCTGGCTATCGCCACATCTCCGACGCCTCGGTGCGCGCGATCTATGAACGCGAATGGAACGTGGCCCTGGATCCCGAGCCGGGATTGCGCATTCCCAACATGATCGACGCCGCGCTGGATGGCTCCTTCAAGGGCATCTACATCCAGGGCGAGGACATCGTGCAGTCCGATCCCGACACGCAGCACATCACCGCCGGCCTTGCCGCGATGGACTGCGTGGTGGTGCACGACTTGTTCCTGAACGAGACGGCCAACTACGCCCACGTCTTCCTGCCGGGCTCGACCTTCCTGGAGAAGGACGGCACCTTCATCAACGCCGAGCGCCGCATCAACCTGGTGCGCAAGGTGATGGCGCCGCGCACCGGCATGGCGGACTGGCAAGTGACCCAGGCCATCGCCAAGGCAATGGGCCACGACTGGGGCTATACGCACCCGCGCGAGATCATGGCCGAGATCGCCCGCACCACCCCCACTTTCGCCGGCGTCACCTACGAAAAGCTGGAACGCGAGTCGCTGCAGTGGCCGGTGAACGACAAGGCACCGCAAGGCACGCCGACCATGCACATCGGCGGTTTCGTCCGCGGCAAGGGCAACTTCGTCATCACCGAATACGTGCCGACCGACGAAAAGACCGGTCCCCGTTATCCGCTGCTGCTGACCACGGGCCGCATCCTGTCGCAGTACAACGTCGGCGCACAGACCAGGCGCACCGAAAACGTCGTGTGGCACCAGGAGGATCTGCTGGAGATCCACCCGCATGATGCCGAGCAACGCGGCGTGAAGCACGGCGATTGGGTGCGCCTCGCCAGCCGCACCGGCGAAACGACGCTCCGTGCGCGCGTAACCGAGCGCGTCGCACCCGGCGTGGTCTACACGACATTCCACCACCCCGCGACGCAGGCCAACGTGGTGACGTCAGACTTCTCTGACTGGGCGACGAACTGTCCCGAATACAAGGTCACCGCAGTGCAGGTCACACCGTCGAACGGCCCCAGCGACTGGCAGGAGAGCTATCGCGAGTTCGCCGCCGAGAGCAGGCGAATCGAGGCGGTGGCCGCGGAGTGATGGCGTCGGCCGATATAGATGTTGAATTTCCCCTCCCCTTGCGGGAGGGGGTTGGCGGGAGGGGGCCGTTCCTCTGGGGACAATGACTGCACCGCTGACCTTACCCGATGCCCCGCCCACCCAAACCGTCCGCCGCACCTCGTGGCGCGGCCCGCTCGCCACGACCGGCATGCGCGACGTACCCGAAGAAACCCCCATCGCCTTCACCTATAACCGCACCACCCATGCAGTCATGCTGGCGACGCCCGCCGACCTTGAAGACTTCGCCGCCGGCTTCAGCCTCACCGAAGGCATCATCCGCAACGCCGACGAACTGGAAGAAATCGAGATCGTCCCCGCCGACGAAGGCATCGAACTTCGCCTGTGGCTGGCCGCGGATCGCATGGACTCGCTCACCGTGCGCCAGCGACGCCTCGCAGGCCCCAGCGGCTGCGGCCTGTGCGGCATGGAAAGCCTGGCCGACGCCATTCGTAAGCCGCCCCGCGTCGCCGCGGACCCGCGTTTCCCTCCCGCAAGCATCGTCGCCGCAATGGCCGCGATGCCCGCGGCACAGCGCCTCAACCAGCAGACCCACGCGGTCCACGCCGCCGCCTTCTGGCATCCCACCCGCGGCTTGGTCGCATTGCGCGAGGATGTCGGCCGCCACAACGCGCTCGACAAGCTCGCCGGCGCGCTGGCCCGCGCCCAGACCCCGGCCGGCGACGGTCTGCTGCTGCTCTCCAGCCGCATCTCCGTCGAACTGGTGCAGAAGGCAGCGATGATCGGCGCGCCGGTTGTGGTCGCCGTGTCCGCGCCCACCGCGCTCGCGTTGCGACTGGCGGAAACCGCCGGCATCACGCTGATCGGCATCGCGCGCGGCGACGAATTCGAAGTCTTTACCCACGGCACGCGCATCGCCGCAGCCGAGACCGCACGGAAGGTGCAGCATGTCGCCTGAGAAGCTCGCCTACATGGCGAACCAGATCGGCAAATTCTTTGCCCACCAAAAGCATGACCAGGCGGTAGAATCGATCGCCGGTCACCTGCGGCAATTCTGGGACCCGCGGATGCGCCGCGACATTCTGGCGCATCTCCACGATCCCGCCGTACACCTGGATCCGCTGGTGCGCGAGGCGGTGCAGCGGATGGGCGTGCCCGCAGCCTCCTGACACGCATTGCCTTCGCGGACCGGCGCACGGATAACACCGCGTTCGACGAACACGGTCCCGGACGCATGAATGGCGCTGTCTTTCTCGCAATCGCGGTTGCCGGCATCCTTGGGCCGGTGCTGTTTGCGTCGATAATCGCCGACCTCACACGCTGGCAGATCACGCTGCTGGCAGCGGTCGCATGCCTGGCCGTCGGATATTTCGTCGTTGATCATAGCGACATATTCCATCGCCTGTATTGGCAATGGACCGAGCCAACGCCACCGGCGGACGAGGCCACATTCATCGCGGCCGCCAATGACTTGCGCCGGCAGCGAGCGGAATCGGACGGCGCCACTACCGATCGGCTTCGCCAGGCCGAAGCCCGGATCTGCGCCCTGCCGGCCGACGCCGCCAACTGGGTCGGCCGCGTGGCGGAGATGTACCTGACCGCCGGTCAACAGGCCAGCCTTCAGGTCGAAATCTGGCCAGGTCTGATCGTCCGCACCGCGTTCTTCGCGGAACCGACCGGCACGCTGATACGCGCGTCGTCACCGGTGTTCTCGACGGTCTCCGAACTGCATGACCGCGATAATATTATCTTCTCCGGCCACATCGTCGGCCATGACGGCGCCTGCCTCGGCGACCCGCCGGTCAACCGCAACGAGAAATTGCGCGATCCGGAATTTCTGTTCTTCTTTACCAAGGTCAAAAAGACCGCGGACTGATCGAGGATATCTGCGCCAGCACGAATCGTCTGATCGATGAACTGGACGTAATCGGGGCCATTGACGATTTGATTGCGGTTGTGGGATAGTTTATCGCGTTCGGTTTGCCGCAGAACACAAAATCAAAGTTTGGGAGAGACCTCCATGAGTTCGACCACCATGCGCCAGGACTCTGGCGGTGGGTTGCTGACGCTGCTGAACCGCAACCGCATCATGGCCGGCCCAGGCTTCAGCCGCTGGATGGTGCCGCCCGCCGCCCTGTGCGTGCACCTGTGCATCGGCCAGGTCTACGCCTTCAGCGTGTTCAACCTTCCCATGACCCGGCTGATCGGCATCACGAAATCCGCGCCCGGCGACTGGAAGCTCACTGACCTGGGCTGGATCTTCTCCATCGCCATCCTGGTGCTTGGGGTCTCGGCCGCGTTGTTCGGCCGCTGGGTGGAGGAAGGTGGCCCGCGCAAGGCCATGGTCACGGCGGCGATCGCCTGGGGCGGCGGCTTCCTGGTGGCCGCCCTCGGCGTCTCGATTCACAATATCTGGGTGGTCTATTTCGGCTACGGCGTGATGGGCGGATTCGGACTCGGCATCGCCTACATCTCGCCGGTTTCGACGCTGATCAAATGGTTCCCCGACCGGCCGGGCATGGCGACCGGCATGGCCATCATGGGATTCGGCGGCGGCGCCTTCATCGCCTCGCCGCTGTCGGTCGGCCTGATGCACTATTTCTCCACGCCGACTCGCGTCGGCGTGGCGGAAACCTTCGTCGTCATGGGCATCATCTATTTCTGCTTCATGATGGTCGGCGCCGCGATCGTGCGCCTGCCGCCGCCCGGCTGGGCACCGCAGGGCTATGTCGCACCGGCGCAGCCGAAGAAGCTGATCACCACGCGCCACGTCTTCGTCTATCAGGCACTGAAGACGCCGCAGTTCTGGCTGATCTGGTTCGTGCTCTGCCTCAATGTCACCGCAGGCATCGGTGTGCTCGGCCAGGCCTCGGCGATGAGCCAGGAGATGTTCCCCGGCCGCATCACCGCCGTCGCCGCCGCCGGATTCGTCGGCTTGATGAGCTTGTTCAACATGGGCGGGCGATTCTTCTGGGCATCCGTGTCCGACTTCATCGGCCGCAAAAACACCTATTTCGTGTTCTTCGCCCTCGGCTTCGTCCTCTACGCCACAGTTCCCTATGCCGGCGGCACCGGCAGCGTGACATTGTTCGTGCTGTGCTTCCTGGTCATCATCAGCATGTACGGCGGCGGCTTCGCCACCGTCCCCGCCTACCTGAAGGACATGTTTGGCACGCGCTACGTCGGCGCCATCCACGGCTGGTTGCTCACCGCCTGGTCGGCGGCGGGCATCTTCGGACCGGTGCTGGTGAACTACATCCGCCAGTACAACGTAGAACATGGCGTGCCAAAAGCAGACGCCTACAACAACACGATGTACATCATGGCCGCATTGCTGGTGGTGGGCTTCCTGTGCAACCTGTTCATTCGCTCGGTGCATGAGCGCCACTACATGGCGGAAGATGCCGCCGACGCCGTCGGCATGGCGGATTAAGGGAGGAAGGAACATGCCCGCACAGGCACAACATGGCACCACGCCGCTGCACCTGATCCTGGCCTGGGGATTCGTTGGTATTCCCCTCGCCTGGGGCGTTATCGAGACCGTGCTGAACGCGCTCAAACTTTTCCGCTAGCCTGGTCATCCCGACAGATGGTGGCCGCGGCATATCTCATTGCGAGTTGACCGCCGCCGGCACGCGGCCTGAGGTTCCCCCTCCCCTTGTGGGAGGGGGCCAGGGCGAGGGGCCGTCGCGGTCATGGGTCAACGCACGGCGCGCGCTGCGCCAATCCGGCCGGCGCCGCGGCTTGGTTCACGCCGCGATCAGCGTCCCACCATGATGCTCCACGCCACACGGGCTGGCTTCGTCCTGCCTTGCCCATTCACGTAGCAATGCTCTGCCAACCGGGGAC
>DATKPQ010000118.1:0-71260 GCA_035523995.1 Acetobacteraceae bacterium
GATGATCGAATGGCCGAACAATTCGTTGCCATCCTCGATGCCGGCCTTGGCGGTGGCCACGGCGAAGCAGGCGTTCTGGTAGCAGCCGGCCTGGATCGAGAGATGCGAGTGGAAGACGCGCAGATGATGCGCCTCGAAGCCGCCGGCCTCCATGTTCAAACTGGGCGTATTGTAGCCCAGCATAACCAGCTCGACGCTTTGCAGGCCCAGCACGCGCCAGGCTTCCGGCCAGCGGCGGTCGTTGCAGATCATCATCCCCATGTTGATGCCCGCCACGCCGCCCATCGGCGCACGGATCACCGGAAAACCGAGATTGCCGACTTCGAAATAGCGCTTTTCCAGGTGCTGCACCTTGCGGCGAGGTTCGAATTCGGCGTGACCAGGCAGATGCACCTTGCGGTATTTCAGCACAACGTCGCCGTCGGGATTGACCAGGATCGACGTATTGAACCGGCGGGTACGGACGCGGCCGGTTTCGTCAGGCTCGGTGGCATGCTCTGCAAAGCCGAGATGAAAGCCGATCCCGTATTTGCGGGCCGCCGCAAACAAGGGCGCGGTTTCGTTCGACGGCATGGCGGTTTCGAACCAGTGGTCGGCTTCCGCGATGTCGGCGTGGTAGTGGCGCGGGAAGAAGGTGGTCAGCGCCAGTTCCGGGAACACCACCAGTTCCACGCCGCGTTTGCGCGCATGGTCCATCAGCCGGATCATGCGTTCCACGGCGACGCTGCGTGGTTCCGCCTCCTGGATGGGGCCAAGCTGTGCGGCGGCGACGGTGATGATGCGTTGACTCACTGGACCGGCATCCATTTCAATAGCGGTTCGAGATGGACGGTGACTTCATGGCGCCTGCGGTCCGGCGTCAACTGCGAGGTGTAGTGCACGGCGCCGGGTACCGGCATGCCGGGCGGCAGCGCATCACGATCGACCCCGCCGACGAAGGCCTCGCAGACGAAGCGGAACGCGATCGGACCGCCGGCGATGGTGCGGATGTCCTCCAGAATGGCGGAGGGCGGCAGATGGTCGTCGGTGATCAGGCTGTGACGCACCAAGGCGATGGTGTCGGGGTCGGTGCAATTCGGCGGCCGGCGAGCGTGGAACCAGAACACGATCACTGCGACGACGGAGAGGAGGACGGTGAGGCTGATTATGAGGATGGGCTTCAGCATCGCTACCGAAACCGCGGCCAGCGAGGCGATGACCGGATCGCGACCCCTCCCGCCGAGCGCCGCGCCTTATGCGCCGCATGGCGGCCAACCAAGCGGAAACGCAATGATAATGCCGTAACAGCAGACTTGTTGCGACGCGCAATAACCGAGAAGGGTTTCACGCCGGGTAGTGCGTGTATAATACTTCTCCGCCAGCCTCCGCCGGATCGGCATCGATCAGCACGAAGGCAAAAACGCACGGCCTGCCGCTGTTGTTGACCCAGGCGTGCATGGTGCCGCGCTGTACCGCAATGTCGCCTTGGGTCATGTGCACGGTCGCGCCGTCGTCCAACTCCAGGTCGCATTCGCCGGAGACCAGGATCGCGTAGTCCAGAGTCTCGGTGCGGTGCATGAATTTGGGGGAGCCGGGCGCGAATTCGACGACGCGCACCACGGTGCCCTGGCCGGAGCCGACGTAGTTGTGGCGGACGACGAAGCCCGCGCGCTGTGCCGCCGCGGCGGCTTCCGAATTGTCCACCGGCATGCGGTTGGTGGACCAGACCTCGCAGCGCGCGATGCCGCCGCGCCCGGCGCGGGTGCTGGCGGTGAGGCGCTCGTCGCTGGCGACGATGGCTTTGCCGGCGGTGTCGTGGCCGGTGACGATGCGGCGGACTTCCATGGCGGTTCCTCCTGATTTTGGTTCGGGGAAGATTAGCGCGTTTCCGCGTGCGGCGATGCGTTATCGGATCCGGCGCAGCAGCAGGCGCACAGAGCCAGGGTTGGCAGCGTGGGGATGGGCGGCGCCCAGGACCAGCGGGCGAAGGTCCGGCAGGTTCAGCCACAGCGGCAGCTCGCGCCGCAGGACGCCGGTTTCCTCGCGGCTGCCGCGGCCGGTGACGACCTCGACGCAGCGCAGCCGGTCGGCATGGGCAGACCGCACGAACGATACCAGCGCGTGGAATGCGCGGTGCGCTGTCATGCCGTGCAGGTCCAGCTTGCGCGCGGCGGTGAGCTTGCCGCTGCGGAAACGCTGCCAGGTGGCGGCGTCCACCCCGCCGGGAGGTTCTCCCACTGCGAGCGGTCGGGGCGGTGGCGGCGCGGCAGGGCCGAACGGCGGCAAACGCGGGCGCGGCGGCAGGGAGGAATCGGGCGGGGACGCTGGAAGCGCAGGCGCCGGACGGCCGGGCAAAGGCGCTATCTGGCCGATATAGGCTTGCCAGGCGGCGCGATCGGCATCGGTCAGCAGGCGCGAACGAGGCGGCAAGGGTATCTCCCCCGAACCAGCGACACGCGACGGGGCGCCGAGTCGCTCATGTTGCGGAAACCAGCCCAAGTGTGCCTTTCGTGGCCGGTTGCACGAAGTGGGGGTGGTTAGCATAGTCGTGACGGACGGTCAATTATAGTAACTGATCTATGTTAGAATAATGGACTCAGGCGGCTGAACGTGCCCCACGGGCCTGGACCGCGGAGCGGGTTGGGACGATGTAAACGCGTGCCGACCCGAGCACTCTCACCCTCGTGGCGACCTCGTGCGTGGGTTGTGTTGTTCGTTGCGGGGTTTTACTGGTACGGTCCGACGCGCGGCCAGCCGGCCTTGCAGGTGTTCGGCGGCTTTCTGCTCGGGATGCTGGCTATGTGCATCGCGACACGCGCTTATGGAATGTCATGAGGCGGCTCGCGTCGTTCGGGCGATCAGGCCCTGTGGATAGAGGTCTTATCAAACACGCCCAGCAGGTGTTGCCCGTTTCTGGTAAGTTTATCCCTGAGGAAGATGGGACGCAGAGGCTTGAGAGAGAAGCGTTACGAAGCGTTCTGGCGGGTTTGATTGGCGGAGCAGATTCGACGCTACCAACAGCACCGCAGAGACTGGATGCGTCCGCGTGGATCTGCCTTTGTCGGCATGACAGCGTTTCTTCGGCGTTCGTATCGATATCTCGAGTGACCCCCAATCGACCTGTGTCCAATCGACCTGTGTCCAATCGACCTGTGTCCTTGCGGCGGCGCGTCGGCTGACCAAGACTGCGTGGTGCAACGCCGACGCGAGGAGTTCCGCCATGCCCGCCCTGCCGCTCGAAGGTCTCTTCGTGCTTGATCTGACGGCCCATCGCGCCGGTCCCACCGCGGTGCGCCAACTCGCGGACTGGGGTGCCGACGTCATCAAGATCGAGGCCCCGGGTTCCGGCGGCGCCGACGCCACCGGCAGCTCGCGGCATGGCTTCGACTTCCAGAACCTGCACCGCAACAAGCGCAGCATGACGCTGAACCTGAAGCTCCCCGAGGCGCATGCCATCTTCATGCAGTTGGCGGCAAAGGCCGACGTTATCGTGGAGAACTACCGGTCCGACGTGAAATACCGGCTGAAGGTGGATTACGGCACCGTCGCCAAGGTCAATCCGCGCATCGTCTATGGCAGCATCTCCGGGTTCGGCCAGACCGGCCCCGATGCGACACGGCCCGGCGTGGATCAGATTGCCCAAGGCATGGGCGGGCTGATGTCGATCACCGGTCTTCCCGGGCAAGGCCCGGTGCGGGTGGGTATCCCAATTGCCGATCTGACCTCGGGCATATTCCTGGCGCAGGGCATCCTGCTGGCGCTGATGCAGCGGGCGCAGACCGGCGTGGGGCAGTGGGTGCACACCTCGCTGCTGGAGGCGCAGATCTTCATGCTGGACTTTCAGGCCTCACGCTGGCTGATCGCGCATGAAGTGCCGCAACAGGCGGGCAACGACCATCCGACGGGGATCCCGACCGGCGTGTTTCCCACCGCAGACGGGTTCATCAACATTGCGGCCTCGGGCGACGCGCTGTGGACGCGGTTCTGCAAGGCAATCGGCTGGGAGGCGGCGCTGACCGATCCGGATTACGCCACCGGCAAGCTGCGTTCGAACAATCGCAAGGTGCTGAACGAGCGGCTGGGTACAATCACACGCACCAGGCCAAGCGCGTATTGGCTGGCGGCGCTGAACCAGGCGGGCGTGCCGTGCGGGCCGATCAACGACATCGCCGGCGTGTTCGCTGAGCCGCAGACCCAGCATCTGGGTATCGCGCGCGGCGTGCATCATCCGAAGCTGGGCGACATCCAGGTGGTGGGCCAGCCGATCAACCTGGGCGCTGCGCCGCAACCAGAGACGCTGCGGCCGACACCGGAGTTGGGCGAGCATACCGAGGCGATCCTGGCAGAGCTGGGCTACGAAGCCGCGGCGATCGCGGGGCTGCGGGAAAAAGGGGTGATATAGGCGCCCGGCGATGACCGCGGCTCTTTGCCAGGGCAGCAGGCCATCACACGGCAGCCAGCCATCCAACCTGTCAAAACCCACATGCACGCCTACCAGCAGCCGCGCCGGGTAAGGCCCCCAACTCGACTGCTCCCCGCCGCGCGCCTAAACTCTTCCGCCCTGCGCGGAGGACCATCATGACCGATCTCCGAATGAACGACCTGGCTCGCGCCGACGATCCGGACGTGCCCGATGTCCCCGTGCCACCGGGTCCGGAACCGCATGAGCCGGACGAAAACAAGGCCCTCTCGTCGCCGATCAACGAGTTGGAAAGCCGGCTGCTGCGGCAGCGCAAGGTGCTGGTGTTCGGCGCCATCGACGACAAGGTGGCGCGCGACGTGACCGGGCGCTTGCTCGCGCTCGCGGCGGACGGAAAGCCGATCGATGTCTACGTCAACTCGCCGGGCGGCCATGTCGAGAGCGGCGATACGATCCACGACATGATCCGCTTCGTGGACCCCATCGCGCCGGTGCGGGTGATCGGCACCGGCTGGGTGGCGAGCGCAGGTGCCCTGATCTTCCTGGCCGGTGCCAAGGATCGGCGGTTCTGCTTGCCGAATACCCGTTTTCTGCTGCACCAGCCGATGGGTGGGGTGCGCGGGCCGGCGACCGACATCAACATCGAGGCGATGGAGATCATCAAGATGCGGGATCGCATCAACCGCATCATCGCCCGCGAGACCGGTCAATCGCTGGAGAAGGTCGAGACCGATACCGACCGCAATTACTGGATGAGCGCAGAAGAGGCGGTTGCCTACGGAATGGTGAGCCGGATCATCAGCGATCTGAAGGAGATGTAGGCTCGGCGGCGGCCCGGGTAGGCCGTCGGGCTACCCGCCGCGCCGTCCAGAGGCCGGAGATTCAGCATAGCTCGTCACCGGCATGGCTGGACGCCGGAGGCGCGTGCAGCGCGGCTAAAACCTCCAGTTTTGACCCAGATCAATGCGCTGCCCGCGTAGCGGGTGCACGCATGATTTCGCTGGTGTTCACCCACAACTGATGGAGGAACAAAATGGCAACCGCCCCAGTGGAAGTGAAGAAGACCCCTCCGGCCCCGGCCACGCCAGACGCATGGCGCTCGTTCCGGACGGAGATGGATCGGTTGATGGACCGCTTCGCCGGCGGCTTCGGCCTGCCGTCGCTGCAGCGCATGTTTGACATGGCATCGCCGTTCGGCATCGAACGCATGGTCAACATACCGAACCCGGCCATGGACGTCACCGAGGACGCCGACGGCTACAAAGTGACGGCCGAACTCCCCGGCATGGATGAGAAGGAGATCGAAGTCGCGCTGACCGATGGCATGCTGACGATCAAGGGCGAAAAGAAGCTGGAGAAGGAAGAGACAGACAAAGACTATTACCTGTCCGAACGCAGCTACGGCAGCTTCCGCCGCAGTTTCGCTCTGCCTGAGGGCGTTGATGCCGACAAGGTCGGCGCCACGTTCGCCAAGGGCGTGCTGACCGTCACGCTGCCGAAGACCGCGGTGGCCAAGTCCGAAGCGAAGAAGGTCGAAGTGAAGGCGGCCGCGTAAGAGGAACCGCGAGGTCCGGGGGGCGTCCCCCTCGGGCCGCGCGCCGGGTGCGCCGCAAACGGCAGAGTGTCTTCATTGTCGCTTAACTTTTCTAGAGCATGATGACTGCCATGCTGTCCGTCACTTCCCTCTCCGCCTTGTCCGGCGCGATCAATCCTGCTCGGATGATGCCGGTTCGATTGCCGTCTGGTGGCGCACCCGCGTCCACACCGTCGCAAACGGCACCGCCGGCGTCGCAGGCCCAGCCCTCGGGCGACGGCAGCCAAATGCCAAATCGCATCTTGCCGCGTGGAAGTTTACTTGATCTTTCAATCTAAAGTCCTTGATTGTTAACATTGCGTGCGTCAGGGTGCGCGCATGCCGGATTTTGAACGCCGCATCCCGGAAGACGATAATCGCGAGCGTCTCGTTTGTGCCGCTTGCGGCTTTGTCTCTTATGAGAACCCGCGGATCGTCGTTGGTTCCGTGGTGGTATATGAAGGCGCCGTGCTGATGTGCCGTCGCGCCATTGATCCGCGCCGTGGCTATTGGACGCTGCCAGCCGGCTATTTGGAACTGGGCGAAACGCCGGAAGAAGGTGCCGTACGCGAGGCCATGGAAGAAGCCCAGGCCAGCATCGCCATCGACGGCATCCTGGCCATGTTCTCCATCGCCCGGATCGGCCAGGTGCAGATGATCTTCCGTGCCCGCTTTGCCGAGCCTGGGCGGCCCCGCTTTGCTGCCGGACCGGAAAGCCAGGAGGTCGGGCTCTACCCCTGGCATCAGATCCCCTGGGACGACATAGCGTTTCCCTCGGTGCGGTGGGCTTTGGATGCGTGGCGGCAGAGCGGCACGGGACCATTGGGCGCACCGTTCGGCAACCCGGCAGAAGACCGGCGCGGCGTACTGCGCGTTCCGCAGGCCGCGGAGGGCGCACGGTAATGCGCAAAATACGACCCATGGTGTTGGGCGGCGTGCTGCTGGTCGCTACTTCCCGGCCGTGGCTGCCGCTGCCGCCACCACTGCCCACGGATCCACCAACCGACCGGGCGGCGCCCGTGCCGGATGATAACGTCCCGGCGCCACCCAGCGGCAGCGCCGGTTCGCACAGCTCCGTCGCAGTCGAGATCTACCAGATGCGGGAGTACAATACGGGGGACGGATATATTCCCGGTTCAGCCTATGAATCACCGGAGGCGCGCAGGCCGCTGCAGCCACCGGGTTTCATGGTGACGGTCCCCCTGCAGTAATCTGCGCCGCCACGCGTTTTCCGCAGGTCGCGTTTACTGTCCGTTAAGATTGTATGAGAACAATTGCAGTCCAGGCGCGGCACCGTCGCCGCGCTGCCGCGCGTGAAAGGACTGCCGATGCCCGCAACCCGGATTCTTCGCCCCAGGGACTCTGCGCAGGAGCGCTCGCCAAAGAAGCCCGGTCCGGGTGGGGTGAATGAGCGGCGGGCTTTGGCGGGCGGGCAGACTGGCGTTCCAAGGTCAGCGGGATTACCGGGCGATGCCTCGCCGCTACCGGCATGGGACCCGCCTATCGGTCGTGTGGATCTCAGCCGCCTGACCGCCGCGCCCCCGATGCATCGCCCCACAGTCACCGGCGGCGGCGCCAGCCGTCCTGCCCCGCATGTCGGGGGTGGGGTGCAGCCTCCGGCCAACAGCGCCATCGGGTTGTCGGACGGGACACGGATCAGCTTCGCAGCGGTCGAGGAAATACCGGTGCTGGAATACGCCTGATCCCGGCCGCGTCGGTGACCCGGCGTCCCCGTGGATGATGGTCCTCGGGCCGGCGTGGCGGGACTTCCTCATGCGGCGGTATTGGGTGCGGTGCGGCCGGCAAACCGGGCGCTTTTCCGCGTAGCCGCATCCGGTACCGTGGCCGGAAGCTGCGGTTCGGCGGCATATCGCCTCGCCAGGGCGGCGCAGGCCATGAGCTGGATCTGATGGAACAACATCAGCGGCAGCACGATCAGGCCCACCGGCTGGCTCGCAAACAGGACGCTGGCCATGGGCAGGCCGGCTGCCAGGCTCTTCTTTGAGCCACAGAACACCACGGTGATGCGGTCCTCCCGGCTGAAGCCCAACAGGCGGCTGAGACCGGCGGTGGTGGCCAGCACGGTGGCCAGGAGGGCCGCGTTCAGCAGCATCAGGATGCCAAACAAGGATAGGTCGAGCTGGTGCCAGATGCCGTGGGTGACGCCCTCGCTGAAGGCCGCGTAGACCACCAGCAGGATCGAACCGCGGTCCACCAGGCCCAGCAGCGTCTTGTTGCGTCCGGCCCAGTCCGCGAGCCAGGGGCGCGCAAGTTGGCCGGCTACGAACGGCACCAGGAGTTGCAGCACCACGTCGCCGATGGCGTGGATGGAAAAGCCGCCCTGGGTGCGCATCAGCAACCCGGTCAGCAGCGGCGTCAACAGGATGCCCAGCAGGTTGGAGGCGCTGGCGGAGCAAATGGCGGCGGCGACGTTGCCGCGCGCGATGGAGGTGAAGGCGATCGAGGATTGCACCGTGGACGGCAGCACGCACAGCAACAGCACGCCGGTCCATAGCGGCGCGGGCAACAGGCCAGGCGCAATGGCTCGCGCAGCGAGGCCGAGAATGGGAAACAGTGCGAAGGTGCTGAAGAACACTAACGCGTGAAGCCGCCAGTTGCTGGCGCCGGCCAGCGCCACTTCCGGCTGCAAGCGGGCACCGTGCAAAAAGAACAGCAGGGCGATCGCGGCGTCGGTGCCGTAGTCGGCGGCGATGGCACCTTCCCCGTGCGCCGGCAGCACCGAGGCGAGCCCGACCACGCTGAGGATCGCCAGGATATACGGGTCGATGGGGAGCCGCGATAGCAGCCGGGCCATGGCGGTGTGCCTCCTGCTGGTGACACCGGGGAATGTCGCGCGGAGACGGATTATTGTGAATAATGCTTAACGTTCTTAATGTTATCTTGGTTCGTGATGACAAGGGGACGAACGAATGCTCGACCCGGTGCTGCTGGAAAGCTTCCTGGCGGTGGCGCAGACGCGGAACTTCACCGAGGCCGGGCGGCGGCTCGGGCTGCGCCAGTCCACTGTCAGCCAGCATGTCCGCAAGCTGGAGGAGGCAACGGGACGCCGCTTGCTGGTGCGGGATACGCACCGGGTGGCGCCCACTGCCGACGGTGAGGCGATGGTGGGGTTCGCACGCTCGATCCTGGAGGCGAATGAGCGGGCGCAGCGCTATTTCGCTGGCTCGCAGTTGCGCGGACGGGTGCGGTTTGGGACGTCGGAGGATTTTGTGTCATCGCGGCTGCCGGAGGTGCTGCGCGGGTTCGTGCAACGCCATCCGCTGGTCGATCTGGAACTGACAGTCGATCTCAGCGCCACGCTGAACACGATGCTGGACGAGGGCGCGCTGGACGTAGTGCTGGGCAAGCGCCGTGCGGGCGATGATCGCGGCCGGCTGGTGTGGCACGACCGGCTGGTGTGGATCAGCGGGCCGGAGGCGCGGATCGATCCCACTGCGCCGCTGCCGCTGATCCTCTACACGCCGCCGAGCATCAGCCGCGCGGTGGCGCTGGAGACGCTGGAACGGGCGGGACGTCCGTGGCGCATCGTTTGCTCCAGCGGCAGCTTGAGCGGACTGCGCGCGGCGGCGCTCGCGGGGCTGGGCGTGACGGTGCATGCGCGGGGGCTGATGCCGGAGGGGCTGGTAGAAGTGCCGGCGGGCGCGCGCCTGCCGGAGTTGGGAGAGGTGGAGTTCGTGGTGCAGGGCGGGATGCGCGACCGCCGCGGTCCGGCGGCGGCGCTGGCCGAGGCGATCCTGGCGAGCGGGGATTTGTTTGCGTCAGGGACGATGCGGGAGGGAGTGAGGTAACGGCATGGCGCGGTAGGTTCACCCGATCGTCAGCCCCGACAGCTCGGCGCAATACGCCAGCAGCGCGTCCTGTCGCGTCTCGTCGCGTGCCGCTGGATGCGGTTGCCGCTGGTGCCGGTGATACCAGTATGCCCCGCTGGCCCGCGCCGCCGGATCTTCGCTGGTCGCCAGCCACACCTGCGTGGCGGCGCCTGCCTCCAGATCCTCAGGGGCGCCGCGGCCCCCCATCCTGGTCGGTACCCAGCCGGGCGTCACCGCATTCGAGCGCACCTCTGGCCACAGCCGTGCCACCGCGAAGGCCAGCATCACGTCGAGCAATTTGCTGTCGGAATAAGCCTGCGACCCGTTCCAGCGCCGCCGCGCGAATTGCGGATCGTTCAGGTCCGGGTTTCCGCCGGTGTGCAGGCCGGAACTCAGATATACCAGCCGATCCGGACGGACGATCAGGGCGGTCAGCACGTAGGGCGCCAGCACGTTCACGGCGAAGAGGTGAGACAGCCCGTCGGACGTCTCGGCGCGCGCATCGCGCGAACCAACGCCGACGTTGTGGATCACCGCGTCGCAGCGTCCCCAGGCGTTCACTTGCCTGGCCACGTGCCGCATGGCGGCGATCTCCGCCACGTCGCCGACCGCGACCGCGTCGGCCTGCGGCAGGGCGCGGCGTGCATCGTCAGCGCGGGTGGCATTGCGGGCGTGCAGCATTACCTGGTGCCCGGCGGCCACGAGTTGGCGCGCGGTCACGAGGCCCAGGTTGTCGGCGGATCCGGTGATGAACACGCGAGCCATTGGCTTGCTCTCCTGTCGATCGGCACGTGCGCGTTCAGTGCGGAACCGCTGCCGCAGCTATTGCAGCACCGCCAGCGCTGCCAGCCCCGCGGCATATGCCATGATCAACGCACGGAGCACCATCCAGAGATAGGTCTTGCCGGGCCTGTCGGCGAGCGCCGCCCGAACCTTGCTGAATTCGTCCGGCATTTCGGTCCGCAGGCCGTGAATTTGGTGCGCATCGTGGCGTCCCCGTCCTGCATCTTGCCTGGGAGGACGGCGTCGCGCACCTGTCGTGTCTTGGAAGAAACGAACAACTGCTGAATCAGCCCTCCGCATCGCCGTCCTTGCGGAACGGCGATTGCCCCGCCATCGCTGCCATCTCGGCGCGAATCCCTTGCCGTTCATCCTCGACAAAATTGGCGATGGCGCGGCGCAGCCCGGCATGGGCGATCCAATGCGCGGAGAATGTGGGCTTCGGCAGATAACCGCGCTGGATCTTGTGGCGTCCCTGCGCGCCGGCTTCCACGCGCGGCAGCTTATGTTCGATCGCCCATTCGATCGCACGGTAATAACACAATTCGAAATGCAGGAACGGCCAGTCCCCGCGGCAGCCCCAGTTGCGGCCGTAGAGAGCCTCGCTGCCCGCCAGGTTCAACGCGCCGGCCACCGGCTTGCCGGCATCCTCAGCCAGCATCAGCACGACGCGATCGCCCAGGCGCTCGCCCAGCAACGAGAAGAACTTCCGCGTCAGGTACGCCGAGCCCCATTTGCGATCCACCGTGGAATGGTAGAAGCGATAGAACGCGTCCCAATGCGCTTCCTTCAGATCGGCGCCGTTCAACGTACGGAATGTCAGGCCGGCGGCATTGGCGTCGCGCCGTTCCCGCCGCAGCACCTTGCGCTTGCGTGACGACAGCGCGCCCAGGAAATCGTCGAAGCTGGCGTAGCCTGCATTCTCCCAATGGAACTGCATGCCCAGGCGTTGCAGCCACCCGGCTTCGCCCAGTTCGGTCCATTCGTCCTCGGTGCAGAACGTCACATGCACCGACGATACGTCGAGCGACTGGCAGGCTTGCTCCAACGCATTCGCCATCGTTCCAACCGGGACACCGGTGCCGGGGCGGCGAAGCAGGCGTGGACCTGGTACAGGGCTGAAGGGCGACGCGACCTGCAGCTTCGGGTAGTAGTCGCCGCCGGCGCGTTCCAACGCATGTGCCCAGCCGTGGTCGAACACGTATTCTCCATAGCTGTGCGATTTCGCGTACATCGGCGCGACAGCCACCACGCCGCCGTCTTCGCCGCGCAACACGGCGTGCTGCGGCAGCCAGCCGGTGCGGGAGGAGGCGCTGCCGCTGTCCTCCAGCGCACTCAGGAAGGCGTGGCTGACGAAGGGATTGCCGTCGCCGGCACAGGCGTCCCAATCGGCCCTGGGGATTTCCTTGATGGCACGGTGCAGCGTCAGCGTGAGGGTGGGGGAACCATCGGGCATGGGTGGAGCGTAGGGGGGATCACAGCGCTTGTCAGGCCATTTTGCCAACCGGGACCTCAGTACCACCCGATCTCGAACATGCCTTCCACTTCTACCGCGGCATCGGCGGGCAGCGACGGTACCCCGATGGTGGTGCGCGCATGGCGGCCAGCATCGCCGAATACCGCGACGGCCAGGTCGGACGCGCCGTTCATCACCAGCGCGTGCTGCGTAAACTCGGGCGGCGAGGCGATGAACCCGCCCAGACGCACCACGCGCTTGACGCGGTCGAGATTGCCGTCGCATGCCGCCTTCAAATGCACGAGCACATTGATGAAGCACAGCCGTGCCGCTTCCTTGCCTTGCTCCAGTGCCAGGTTCACCCCGACCTTGCCGGTGATGGCGATGGTGCCGTCTCGGGCGGGCACCTGTCCGGAAACAACCACAAGATTGCCGGTCACCACATACGGCACGTAGTTCGCGATCGGCGCCATCGGACGGGGCAAGGTGATCCCGAGTTCGGCCAGTTTGGCTTCAATCCGTCCGGACATGCGTTGGCTCCTGCGTTGGTACTGTCCGTGACGGGCGCACGGCTCGCGTTGTTACTGTCCGTGGCGGGTGCATCGCTCGGCGAAACATCAGGTGAGCAGATGCTATCCCGGCACGCGTCCCTTGATTGCATTGGCGCGCGCCGCATACGTGATGCGTCCCTCGGCATCAGCCGGGATCCGCATCCGAACGCGCTCCTTCAACCTTGTGATGTCATCCGGCGACAGGGCGGCAAGCGCCGGCTGGATGCGTCCCATCCGCGTACTCACCGACCAGAACGTCTCGAAGTCAGGAAACGTCCGTTGCACGGTGACTTCTCTTGTCTCGACGGCTTCGAATCTCGCGTCGGTCCACAGCGCCCGCAGCGCGTCCATCCGGGATGCGTCCGCGCTGGGCGGGGTCGGGAGCGCTATGCCATGCTCCCGCATCTCGGTCTGGATCGGATGGAACGGAGATCCGCCATTCGTCCCGTCCCACATATAAGTCGCGACGTTTCCGCCCGGGCGAACCACGCGGGCCATTTCGGCAATGCCTCGCGCCGGATCGGGCAGGAAGCTGATCGCCAACGCCATCGACGCCGCATCGAACCGCCCGTCGCCAAACGGCAGCGCCATCGCGTCGCCCAGTTGAAAGATCGCGCCTGCCGCATCGGGCCGGGAGCGGGCGAAGGCAATCTGCGCCTCCGACAGGTCGATGCCGTAAGCTTCCGCCGGCGCGCAGTGCTGCATCAGCAACGCGGTGAATGCGCCGTTGCCGCATCCGACATCGATCCACCGCAAGCCCCGTTCGGGCGCAAGCCAGGTCAGAAAGATCTCGCCGACCAGTCGGCTCCATTGGCCCATGGCGTCTTCATAGGCGGCGCCGTTGTTGAACCAGGTGTTCAAATCGGCCATCGGTGTTACCTTCCCCTGGACCGTTGGTTCGCTCGAAGTTCTGGCATCCGGTTCGCGCATCATATTCCTTGCTGCTCAGCGATCGTGGTCGCCGATACGTTGCCAGTACACAGAATCGGAGATGCGCGATACCGCCCGCCCCATGTCATTGCGAGGAGCGAAGCGACGAAGCAATCTCGGTCACGCGGGCGCACGCGGCATCCTCGAACGAGATTGCTTCGTCGCTGCGCTCCTCGCAATGACATGGGGGCGTGACCCACGCTTCTCTGATTGCGGGGACTAGGCCGCCTTCGCCAGCGACATGGCCCTCCATACCGTTTCCGGCGTAGCGGGCATGTCGATATGGGTGACACCATCATCCGCCAGCGCATGGAGCACGGCATTGATCAGCGCCGGAGGGCTGCCAACGGCGCCAGCCTCGCCCGCGCCCTTCACGCCGAGCGGATTGGTCGTGCAGGGCACTTCCACCAGTTCTACCTGGATTTCCGGCAGGTCGTCGGCGCGCGGCAAGGCGTAATCGGTGAAGCTGCCGGACAGAAGCTGGCCCGATGATGGATCGTACACGGTATGCTCCAGCAGCGCCTGGCCGGTGCCCTGCGCCACCCCACCTTGCACCTGGCCGCGGACGATCATCGGGTTCACCGCCTTGCCGACATCGTCGAACACCGCGTAACGCACGACGCTGACCACGCCGGTTTCCGGATCGATCTCCACCTCCGCGATATGGCAGCCATTGGGGAACGTGTGAAAGTCGATATTTGCGACTTCTGCCGCATCCAGCGTGATCGCGGATTCGCCCGCCGCCGCTTTCTTTCGCTGCGCTGCCGCCAGCGTGAGGATATCCACGCCCCGATCCGTACCCACGATGCTGAACCTCCCGTCGGCAAAGCCGATGTCGGCCGCCGCCGCTTCCAGCATTTCCGCTGCTGCCTGTTTACCCTTGGCGATGACTGTGTCCGTCGTGACCAGGATCGCCTGGCCTTCGGAATACAGGCTGCGCGCCCCGCCGGTGCCGCCACCGACCGGAATCGTATCGGTGTCGCCCTGGCGCACGCGGATTTTTTCCCCGTCAATGCCCAGCCGTGTCGCCGTTAGTTGTACATAGGCGGTTTCATGCCCCTGGCCGGTGGATTGCGTGCCGACATAGACATCGACGAACCCGTCGTCGGCAAAACGGATTTCCGCGCGCTCGGTGGGGTCGCCGCCGGTCGCTTCCAGGTAGTAGGAAAAGCCCAGCCCGCGCCGCTTGCCCCGCCTTGCTGCTTCCGTGCGGCGTGCTGCGAAGCCGGCATAGTCAATGCCCGTCAGCGCGGTATCGAAGACACGGCGGAAATCGCCGCTGTCGTACGACTTGCCGACGGGAGTCGCATGCGGCATTGCGCTGGGCGGCACCATGTTGCGGCGGCGCAGTTCGGCACGGTCGATCTTCAAGTCGCGTGCGGCCGCATCGACCAGGCGTTCGACCAGATAGTTCGCCTCCGGCCGCCCGGCACCGCGATAGGCATCCACCGGCACGGTGTTGGTGAATACACCGAGCACATTCGCATATACCGCCTGGAAGCCGTAGACGCTGGCGAGCACGCCAGTACCGGCAAAGGTGGGAATGAAAGGTGCGAAATTCGACAGATACGCACCCATGTTGGAAATGTTGCGTGTGCGCAAGGCAAGAAATTTTCCGTCATTGTCCAACGCGATCTCGCCCAGCGTCACATTGTCCCGGCCCTGGGTATCGGCCAGGAACGCCTCGCTGCGGTCGGAAACCCACTTCACCGGCCGTCCCAGCTTGCGCGCCGCGTAGCAGGTGAGGACATGCTCGGCATAGAGAAACAGTTTCATGCCAAAGCCGCCGCCGACATCCGGCGTGATGATACGGAATTTCTCCGGATCGACACCGAACATCGGCGCCATCAGGTTCTTAACCAGCCAGCCGCCTTGCGTGTTGGCGTACAACGTCCAGCGCCCGCTTGCCGCGTCGTACTCTGCCATCGCGACGCGCGGTTCCATCGATGACACGACGATGCGATTGTTCACCACGGTCAGCCGCGTGACATGCGCGGCCTTGGCGAATTGCGCCTCGGTGGCGGCCTTGTCGCCGATCTCCCAGTCGAAGACAATGTTGTGCGCCACATCGCGCCAGACCAGCGGCATGCCTTTATCGATCGCCTGGGCCGTGTCCGTGATGGCGGGCAGCACGTCGTAATCCACCAGCACTTGCTCAGCTGCGTCGCGTGCCGCCTTGACGGAATCGGCAACAACGAACGCCACCGGATCGCCGACATGCCGCACCACATCATCTGCCAGCACCAAATGCGGCGGCATCGCCTGCGGCGTTCCATCTCTGTTCTCGACCGGCGCCGCGCAGGGCAGCGGGGCAATGCCGTCTGCGTTCAGGTCGCCAGCGATATAGATGGCCTTCACACCGGGCAGCTTCGCCGCCGCGGCGATATCCAGCGTCTTGATCCGCGCCGCCGCATGCGGGCTGCGCAGCACGTAACCATACAGCATATTGGGCAGCACGATGTCGTCGGTGTAACGGCCCTTGCCGAGGAGCAAACGCGGATCTTCAACCCGGCGTACCGGCTGGGCCAGACCGAATTTCGGCGTCGTCATGGTACTGTCTCTCCGGCATGTGTCATGGTGCAAGCGGATCATGCCTCCGCCGCGGATGAAAGGCCAACCGCTCATGAGCGCGACAGGATCAGTCCATCGCATTTGCGTATTGAACGCCGGATCGTCCAGCCTGAAGTTCGGCGTGTACGGCACCGAAGGCGGCCTGCGCCAGATCCAGACCGGTGCGGTGGAAGGCATCGGCGGCAAGGCTCGGCTGCGCATCACGAACGCGGATGGCAAGCTGGTGCATGAGGCGTCACTGGATGCACCGAATCATGCGACGGCACTGGATGCGGTGACCGATGTGCCGGACGGGCCGCTTGCGCGCCGAGGGCTGCTGGCGTTCGGCCACCGGGTCGTGCATGGCGGTCCGGACATGACCGCGCCGGTGATCGTGGATGCGGCGACCCTGGCGCGGATCGAGGCACTGAATCCGCTCGCGCCGCTGCACAATCCGCCGGCGGTGGCCGTGTTGCGCGCGTTGGGCGAGCGCTTTCCCGGCGTGATGCAGGTGGCGTGTTTCGATACCGCGTTCCATCGCAGCCATCCGCCGGTGGCCGACCGTTTCGCCATTTCCGATGCGCTGTACCGCGAAGGCGTGCGGCGCTACGGGTTTCATGGCCTGTCCTACGAATACATTGCCGGTGCGCTGATGGAGCAGGCGCCGGAGATCGCGCTGGGGCGGGTCGTGGTGGCGCATCTGGGAGCGGGTGCGTCGATGTGCGCACTGGCCGCCGGGCGCAGTGTCGATTCGTCGATGGGGTTCACTGCGTTGGACGGGCTGCCGATGGCCACGCGCTCTGGATCGCTCGATCCGGGGGTCATCCTGTGGTTGCAGCAGGAAAAAGGCTGGAGCGTCGATCGGGTGGAGCATTTCCTTTACGAAGAATGCGGGCTGAAGGGCCTGTCCGGTCTTTCCAACGACATGCGTGCGCTTCTGGCGAGCGAGGCGCCGCTGGCCAAGCTGGCAGTGGAGTATTTCATCTGTCACGTAGCGAAGACGGCCGCCGCTATGGCGATGAGCATGGGCGGCATCGACGGCATGGTGTTCACCGCCGGCATTGGCGAGCGCAGCGCCGAAATCCGTGGAAGGGTGTTGCGACGCATGGGTTGGTTGGGGTTTGTGCTGGATGAGGCGGCGAACAATGCCGGCGCGTCTCGGCTAACGCGCCCTGAATCGCCGCAGCCGTCCTTTATGATTCCGACCGATGAGGAGATCGTCATCGCGCGGCACACGTCGGCGCTGGTTGAGGGGACTTAAAAAGTCGGTAGCGCAATACCCTCGCGGCGGATCGCGTTCATCAGGATCGTTCGTTCGCGGCACTTCTCGTAGGGGAACAGCTTCGCGGAAATGCATAGGATGGATCGCTGCATCCGTGATACAACAATAGCATAGCGCCGATCTCCTTGCGAACGCCCTGTCCCGTGATACGCTGCCCTCAACGCCAAGCGGAGCAATGTCCATGAAATTCGGCATCTTCTACGAACTGCAATTGCCGCGGCCCTGGGGCGCGGACGACGAGCGCCAGCTTTACCAGAATGCGCTGACCCAGGTCGAACTGGCAGACCGGCTTGGCTACAACTACGCGTGGGAAGTAGAGCATCACTTCCTGGAAGAGTACTCACATTCTCCGCAGCCCGAGGTGTTCCTCGCCGCGGCAAGCCAGCGCACGAAGAACATTCGTTTGGGCCACGGCATCATTCAGCTCACCACCAACCATCCCGCTCGGGTTGCAGAAAAGGTGGCCTGCCTGGACCTGGTCAGCAACGGCCGCGTCGAGTTCGGCATGGGCGAAGGTGCCAGCATCACCGAACTCGGTCCGTTCAACCGGACGATGGAGGACAAGCAAGCTGTATGGGAAGACGCGGTGCGCTGCATCCTGCCGATGTTCACGCATGAAGGCTGGCAGTACGACGGCCCGTATTTCAAATTCCCTCTGCGCAACGTGCTGCCCAAGCCGGTACAGAAGCCGCATCCGCCGCTATGGGTGGCTTGCTCGCAGCTCGAGACGATCGAACTGGCGGGCCGCTGCGGTATCGGTGCGTTGGGATTCCAGTTCCTCAGCGCCGAGATGGCGCATGCATGGGTGCACGCGTACTATAATTCGTTCGTTAAACGCCAGCAGAAGCTGACCGATTACCAAACCAACTGCAACATCGCGATGGTGAGCTATTTCATGTGCGCCGAAACCGACGAGGAAGCGCGCCGCCGCGCCGACGGCGTGACGTTCTTCCAGTTCGCGCTGGCCTATTACAGTGGTGCGCGCAACCGCGAACGCGCCGCGCCCGGAACGGTGGATCTTTGGGAAGAATACCTGAAGTGGAAGCGCGAGAACCCGGAACGGGCGGAACGCGCCCTGCGTGGCGGGCTGATCGGTTCGCCGGAGACGATCCGCCGCAAGCTGCACCGATTCGCAGAATCCCACGTCGACAGCATCATTCTGCTCAACCAGGCCGGCCGCAACAAGCACGAGCATATCTGCGAAAGCCTCGAATTGTTCGCGCGTGAGGTAATGCCGGAATTCCATGCCATGGAACCCGAGCACCAGGCCTGGAAGCAGAAAGTGCTGAACCGCGAAATCGAGCTCGAAGAACTGGATACGACGCCTTACAGGGAGCGCATCGGCGTTGGCAAGGGGGTGACGATCGATCGCCTGGTCGCTGCGGAATAGCCGGCTTCTGCCAAGGAAATCTGCAATGCCTGACCTGCAACCCGTCGACCGGCTGGAAATCCAGGTGCTGGTAGACAACGTGACGGACACGTTGTCCTCCACACCGCCTTTCGTCACGCGTGAAGCAGTCCTGTTGCAGCGCCAGGGCATGCGGATCATGACCGGCGCGGCGATGTGCTGTGCCAACCACGGACTGTCGCTGGTCATTACGGCGCACACCACCGCCGGCTCGCGCACGGTGCTGTTTGACGGCGGCCCGGTGGACTACGCTGTGGAGCGCAACGGCGTCCGCCTGGGCATCGATTTTGCCCGCATCGGTGCGGTCGTGCTGTCGCACGGTCACTGGGACCATGCCGGCGGCCTGCCGCGCGCCATCAGCATGATCCTGCAAGCCAATGGCGGCCGTGCGGTGCCGCTGTACTTGCATCCCGGCATGTTTCGTCCGCGCGGCCAGCGCCAGCCGGATGGCGGCGTGCTGCCGATGGACCCGATCCCGACTCCGGCGCAATGCGGTTTGCTTGGTGCCGAGCCGGTGGTGACCGATGCGCCGCAGACCTGCCTCGACGGCACGTTCTTTATCAGCGGGGAAATCCCGCGGATCACAAGTTATGAAAAGGGGCTGGCGAACCAGGTGTGCCGGCCGACGGACGGAGCAGACTGGGTGCCCGATCCGCTGGTGACCGACGAACGCTTCCTTGCCGCGCACGTGCGCGGCAAAGGCCTGGTCGTGTTCAGTGCTTGCTCCCATGCCGGGATTGTCAACGTGCTGCACCACGCGCGCGACAGCTTTCCGAATCTGAAGCTGCACGCGGTGATGGGCGGATTCCATTTGTCGGGGCCGACCGAAGCGGTGATCCCGGAGACCGTGCGCGATCTCGGCAGCTTCGGTCTCGATCTGATCCTGCCAGCCCACTGCACCGGCTGGCGCGCCGTGAATGCGCTGGAACGTGCCTATGGCGAGACGATGGTGGCCCCATCCGCGGTAGGTAAGCGCTTCACGCTGTGAAGCCGGTCCTGTGAAGCCGGCTCTGGCGGTCCGTGCGCCCCGGAGGCAAACTGGCATCGCCGCAGAGAAAGAGGGACGTTCCATGCCCAACAAGGTGATCATCAGTTGCGCCGTCACCGGCTCGATTCACACGCCCAGCATGTCGGAGTACCTGCCGATCACGCCGGACCAGATTGCCAGCGGCGCAATCGAGGCGGCGGAAGCGGGCGCGGCTATCCTGCATCTGCACGCACGCGACCCGGAGACCGGCGCGCCGACGCCCGACCCGAACGTGTTCATGCGCTTCCTGCCGGTGATCAAGCAAAATGTCGATGCGGTGGTGAATATCACCACCGGCGGGGGTCTGACGATGACGCTGGACGAGCGGCTTGCGGCGCCGCTTGTGGCCAGGCCGGAGATGTGCAGCCTGAACATGGGCAGCATGAACTTCAACATTTCCCCCGCTGGCGGCCGCGTGAAGAACTGGAAGTTCGACTGGGAGAAGCCCTATCTCGACGCGACCGACAATTTCATCTTCCGCAATACGTTCCGCGACGTGGCAGGCATCGTCGAACGCCTGGGCAAGGCGTATGGTACGCGATTTGAATACGAATGCTACGATACCGGCCATCTGTATAATCTGGCCTACTGCCTGGATCAGAAGATCGTCGAACCGCCTTTGTTCGTACAGACCATCTTCGGCATTCTGGGCGGCATTGGCGCCGATCCGCGCAACCTGATGTTCATGAAGGAAACCGCGGACCGGTTGTTTGGCAACGATTACCACTGGTCGGTACTGGCGGCGGGCCGCCACCAGATGGCGTTCACAACCATGGCCGGCATCCTGGGCGGCAATGTGCGCGTCGGGCTGGAGGACAGCCTGTATATCGGCCGCGGCCAGTTGGCGAAATCGAATGCCGAGCAAGTGGCGAAGATCCGCCGCATCCTGGAGGAGCTGAGCCTGGAGATCGCCACCCCGGCCGAAGCGCGTGCGATGCTGAAGCTGAAAGGCGGCGATCGGGTGGGGTTCTGAGGCCGCCGCGAAATACGCTTGCATTCCTAGCCCGTCTTCCGCACGTTGCCGTCACGCCCGAACGGGAGAAGCGATCATGGTGAACCTGCAGGACATCCGTTACGTGCGCGTCGGCACGTCCGATCTGGACAGCGCCATCCGCTTCGCCACCGATATTCTCGGCGTGCAGCTCGTCGGGCGTGAGGGCAAGGCGGCGTATTTCCGCAGCGACAAGGTCGCCGTGCGCGGCGATACGCGCGACCACACCATGGTCTATGTCGAGGGCGATCCCGCAGATCAGGCCATCGGCTTCGACCTGCACAACCCGGATGATCTGGATGCCGTCGGCGCCGAACTGGAAAACGCCGGCCATCCCGTGCATTTCGGCACCAAGGAGGAATGCGAGCAACGTCGCGTCAAGGCGTTCATCGCCAGCCACGATCCCTCTGGCAACCGCATCGAGTTCGTTACTCGCCCGTACCACAGCGGCACGCGGTTCTTCCCAGGCCGCGATGCGGGGGTGACCCATTTCAGCCATATCGGCCTGTACACAACAGACGCGCCGCGCGACGAGAAGTTCTGGACACGGCTGTGCAATGCGCGTGTCTCCGACTGGATCGGCGATGCTGCTCTGTTGCGGATCGCGACCGCACATCACTCGCTGGCGTTGTTCCCGGCGCCGCGACCGGGCATCCAGCACATCAACCACCAGGTAGAAGATGTCGATGATGTCATGAAGTCCTGGTACTTCCTGCGTGAGAAAGGGGTTAAAATCCTGCTCGGGCCCGGGCGGCATCCGCTGTCCACCGCGGTGATGCTGTATTTCCGCGGCCCGGACGGCATGATCTTCGAATATTCCTGCGGGGTGAAGCACATCCTGCCGGAGCAAGAGGCTACGTACCGGCCGCGGCAGTTTCCGTTCGAGCGCTATGCGGTTTGCATGTGGGGCTCGACCCCCGATCCAGAGATTTCTGCCTTTCCGCAAGGTCAGGCCGCGGCGAAGCCGACACCGCTGCGGGCGGTGATGTACTGAACGGCGGAGAGCGCGCGGAGCGACAAAGCAATCGCGGTCATTCGATCCGTATACCTTCGACCGAAATTGCTTCGTCGCCATGCTCCTCGCAATGACAGCGTAAGCACTGGCCTGCGATGTTCCCTTGCGTTTTCGCCATAGCTTCGCTAACCGCCCATCATGCAAGCCCTCCTGCTCCGCATCGCCACGCAGCTCCCGCCACCGGCGCGCGACCTCGCTACCGAGGCGCGTATTCAGCTCCTCGTCCAGTTCCTCATGTTCGGCACGGTCGGCACCTTTGGCTTTGTGATCGACACCTGCATTGTCTACTCCCTGCGCGGCCAGCTCGGCCTGTACGGGGCAGGCTTCGCGTCCTACTTCGTCGCCGTCACGTTCACCTGGCTGTGCAACCGCCTCTGGACGTTCCGCGGCCAGGGTGAGGGACCAGCACACCAGCAATGGGCACGCTTCTTCGCCGTCAACCTTGTGGGCTTCACCTTGAACCGAGGCACCTACGTGCTGATGATCGCCTTCGTCCCGATCTGTCGCCAACAGCCGATCTTCGCCACCGGCGCCGGCGCCATCGCCGGCATGTTCATGAACTTCGGCCTCTCGCGCGCAATCGTATTCCGCTGATCCACAATCGTATGTTGCCCGGCATACGTACGATTACGCATAACCCCGTCGTTTCGCGGGATGTTCCGGGAACATAGCCATACTGTAGCACTTTTCGAAATCCTGTTAACTTCCAGGTTACCTCTCGCGCTCACACCAGTCACGACAGCCGCCGAATCGGCAACTTGGCGCGAGGAAAAAAACCGTGTCCCATATCGATTCACGCGAAGCGATCCTGGACCAATCGCCGCTCGCGACCGTCACTGTGGCGTGGCCCTTGCTACCGTATCGCCTGCCGCCTCCCCGCTTTCGGAACACGTCGATATCCCCTCTGTCCGGCTGGGCCGGCGCCGCAAAGCGTGGCTTCGACATCGCCTTCGCTATACTGGTGCTCATCCTCCATATTCCACTGCTGTTCGCTGCTGCGATCGCCATCAAGCTTGACAGCCCCGGCCCGGTCTTGTTCCGCCAGCGGCGCATCGGCTTGCACGGCAAATCGTTTGAACTTCTGAAATTCCGTACCATGCAGCACCGGCCCTCCGCCCAGGGCCCGCTATGTCAGACATGCCCGCGCGATCCCCGGGTCACCCAAATTGGCGCACTGCTACGGCGCACGTCCTTCGATGAACTGCCGCAACTCTGGAACGTGCTGCGCGGAGATATGTCGCTGGTCGGACCGCGCCCGCACGCACCCGGCACCTGTGCCGGCAGTACGCCGTTCGAGCATGTCAGCAAACGCTATTCGTTCAGGCACCGCGTGCGGCCAGGCATGACCGGGCTGGCGCAGGTGCGCGGCTGGCGCGGCCAGACCGATACGCGAGACAAGCTGCTGCGCCGGCTCGATTGTGATCTGGAATACATCGCAACCTGGTCGCTGGGCGCGGACTTTCTGATCCTGCTGCGCACGATCGCTGCGCTGTGGCGCAACGCCTATTGAGGAAAGCTCAAGGCCGTGTCAGATACTATGGCTTGCCTCGCCGACGTAGCCAGGATGCCGCAGACATCGCCGCGCTGGCATTTCGAACATCCCACCGCGCTCCGGCCTCGGATTGCCGTGCTGATTCCGTGCTGCAACGAGGAAGCCACGATCGGCAAAGTCGTTGCGGATTTCCAGGCAAGCCTGCCGCAGGCGCGGATCTACGTCTACGATAATAACTCGCGCGACCATACCGTGTTCGCCGCGCGCACCGCCGGCGCGGTGGTGCGCATGGAGCCATTGCAGGGCAAGGGGCACGTCGTGCGCCGCATGTTCGCCGACGTGGAAGCCGATCTCTACGTGCTCGTCGACGGCGACGATACCTATGACGCCATGGCCGCGCCTGGGATGCTGAAGCTGCTGGCCGAGCAACAACTCGATATGGTGACGGCGACGCGCGTCACCGCGCGGCATGGTGCCTATCGCCCGGGTCATCGATTGGGCAACCGCGTCCTCAGCGCAATGGTGCGCGGCGTATTCGGCGGCCGCATCAGCGACGTTCTGTCCGGCTACCGCGCCTTTTCCCGCCGTTTCGTCAAATCGTTTCCCGCGCTGGCCGGCGGCTTTGAAACCGAGACGGAATTCACCGTCCATGCGCTGGAGCTGGAGATGCCGGTGGCGGAGGTCGCCGCCAGTTACCGTGAGCGCCCAGCTGGCTCGAAATCCAAGCTGCGCACGTGGTCGGACGGGTTGCGCATCCTGCGCACGATCCTGGTGCTGGTCAAAGAGGGCCGTCCCCTGGTGTTCTTTTGCGCTGCCGGAACGACGCTGTTGCTTGCCGCACTGGCGATCGGCGGTCCGGTGGTGGTGGACTTCCTGCGTACCGGCCAGGTGCCGAAACTGCCAAGCGCCGTGCTGGCGACCGGCCTGGTATCGCTGTCATCGCTCACACTGGTCTGCGGCATGGTCCTGGATTCCGTCGAACGCGGCCGCAAGGAAATGAAACGCCTTGCCTATCTCGCAATTCCTGCCCCGCCGCCCGCAGATGTTTGACGTGATCGCAGGCGCGGCGAGCGCGCCAACCGGCCCCTATGACGCCGATGTCGTGATCCTGGCGCTGGACCGCGCCGAGGAGACGGAAGCCGCAATTTGCTCGGCGTTGCAGCAAGCCGGCGTGACTCGGCATGTGTTCGTGGTCGACCAGGGGTCGCGGCCGGAAAACCTGGCGCGGCTGGCGGCGGTCGTGGCGGGACGTGCCGACGCGACTTTGGTATCGCTGGGGCACAACTATGGCGTGGCAGGTGGGCGCAACCGTGGCACGGCACTTGGGCATGGGCGCGTGATCGTGGGGCTGGATAACGACGCGGAATTCGCCACACCAGACACGCTGGCGCGCCTGGTCGAGGCGGTCGAGGCAGAAGCGGATATCGGTGCCGTCGGCTGCCGCATCGTCACATTCGCGACAGGCGCCGACGACCTTTCATCCTGGGGTTATCCGCGCCGCCTGCTGCGTTACGCGGCAGCAAGCTTCGACGCGGCGACGTTCGTCGGTGCCGGCCACGCCATCCGCCGCCGCGCCTGGGATGAGGTCGGCGGCTATGACGAGGCGCTGTTCTTCTGTTGGGAGGAACTGGACTTTTGCCGCTGTGCCGCCGCGCGCGGGTGGCGCGTGCGCTATCGCGGCGACTCCGTGATCCGTCACAAGGTCAGCGCCGAGCAACGCGTTGCGTGGTCCGGCAGGCGCTGGTTCTGGTTCGTGCGCAACCGGTTGTATGTCGGCCGCAAACACGGCGCGAGCTGGCTGTCACTGCTGCCGCGGTGTGCGGTCTATCTGTTGCGGGCGATGCGAGATAACGCGCTGCCACAGGCGGTACGGGGCATGGCGGATGCCGTCAGGCTATCCGGGGCGATGTCCGATGGACGCGCTTGATCAAGCTCTCTCCTCACGGCGCCGTCGCGATGCGAGCCGATCGATCGCGCCTCGATGGCCGGGTCGAGCCCGGCCATCACGAGATAGGCAACGACAGCCACCTGTGAAGGCCACAGCTTACGCTTCCGGCCCTTCAATGCCGCGCATCGCCGTGTCGACCATCCCGCACGCCTTGTCCCAATCGAAAGTGCGGAAGGCGTGATTGCGGCTGACATAGCTGGTACCGGCATACATCATCTCATACTGTAAATGCCGTGATGCGAATTCCGATCCCACTGCATCCCAGGCCAGCTTGAAGAACTTCACCCGGTCGTCCGCCTCGTAGAAGGGCGAGACCTGCGTGAGGCGGATCAACCGCGCGGTGTCCGGATCGGCGAAATCCGCCATCGAGGATGGTTGCATGATCATCCCCCCGCCCGCCAATTCCCGCAGCTTCGTCATGAGAGGCGGATACATCTCCTGCGCCTGCACCTGGGCCGCATACAGCAGCGCACGATCCGGCACGTAATACGGTCCACGCATCTGCCCACGCGCTTCCATGGCCCAGACGAACGCTTCCACCTGGCCGACACCGGCCGCGATCCGGCCCAGCATCTCACGCACCTGCGGAAAGCCGAGCGTGCCGTTGGTGTCGGCGATCCGCCGCGCCAGGCCCGCGAGGAACCGCAGCTTCACCATCAGGCGCACCTGCGCCTGGTAATTCTGATAGACATGTGCCGGCGTCGCATGAAACTGCCGCTGGCACATCTCCACGTCGCGATAAACGAACACTCGGTCCCATGATACTTTGACATCGTCGAAGTACAGAAGAGCGTCGTTCTCATCCAACCGGCTGGAGAGTGGGTTATCGAACACCGACACCGCCGCGGCTTCATAGGACTTGCGCGACAGGATGCGCAGGCCAGGCGTGTTCATCGGCACGGCGAAGGACAGCGCATAGCGCTCGTCGCCCCGAGCCAGCGGCGGCAGCGTGGACACAAACACTTCGTTCGCCATGATCCCGGCGGTCGCCAGCATCTTGGCGCCGCGTACGGTGACGCCACGCGCGTCTTCATCCACCACGCAAGCGGTCAGGCAATCGTCCTTTTGCTGGTGCTGCGTACGGCCGCGATCGGCCTGCGGATTGACGATGACGTAACTGATGTAATGATCGGCATCGCGCGCATACCGCACATAGTCGCGTAGCGCGCCGGCACGCGTGGGGTCGTAGGCTTCGAATACCTCCATGCCCATCAGGAACCCGCACAGCGTGGATGCGACATGGTCCGGAGAACGGCCGAAGAAGCCGAGATGCAATTCCGCCCATGCCTCAAGGGTGCGCCGCCGCTCCACCAGTTCGGCATAGCTGGTGGGAAGCTGCCAGCAACGGCTGACTTGCGCGCCGGTCTCGGTCGTATATGTCATTTTTGCCAGGTTTTCGGGCTGCGATTGGAAATCGTAGAAGCTGGCGGCAGTGCGGCAGGCGTTGCGGAAGGCGGGATCTTGTGTGGGATCGCCGATGCGCTGGCCGTTCAGGCGGATATCGCGCCCATCCTGAAGTGAACGAAGGTGGCTGGCGCCGTCCTTTGGCATAAGAGTCCGTCTCCTGCGTGGGCTGATGTCAGCGCCGCTGCGATTTCCGTGAAGCCGGAACCGGCCCCGACCGAGATTGCTTTGGCGCTTCGCGCTTCGCAATGACAGACCCTGCGACACCATCTTCGGACCGATGTGACACGTACGTAGCGATGATGCAGGCGACGTAGCGAGGAACATTCTCTCCACTCCCTTGCGGGAGGGGGCAGGGGGAGGGTGCGAAACGTACGATCTCGATCCCTCCCCTGTCCACCTCCTACAAGGGAGGGGGAACCCTTTTGTTCAGTCGCCGGCTGGCCGCGCCGGCCGGTGGTCAACCCACAATAGCAAAATCGGTTAACGGGCCAGCGCGTATTGATGGGTCGGCGGAATCTTGCCCTTCGCATCGAGCATGTCGGCGAGGGTGCGGTGCGTCTCGTGGCACAGGCTCAGTGCCAGGTAGGGCGCCGGATCGACCGCCTTGCCGTCGACCAGCATCGCGAAAAACAGATGCATGCCGTACATCAGCCCGCTGTGCCCAACCACTCCGATTTTCTCGCCGGCGTGAACAACGCGTTGTCCTTCCGCGATTGCGGGCGTGACCATTCCGAGATGGCTATAGATGCCGATGAAGCCCGGATGCTGAATCAGGATTTGCAGGCCACCCGGTCCACGGCGTACCACGCGGATCACGGTGCCAACGGCGATGGCCCGCACGGGTGCGCCCGCTGGGGCTGGTATGTCGATGCCATTGTGGAAGGTGCCGGCAAGTGGACGGGCGGGCAGGGTCCTGGGGCCGAATGGCGTGGAAATGCACGCGGGCGCGACGGGCGCCCGCAACGGCGCAGAGATCAACGGATACGCGGCTGCAGAAACCGCGGGCGACGGAAACGACCACGCGACGCCGAGGAAAAATGCAACCAACGCAGCGGCATTGCCGCAACGACGCATGGCCACGGTGCGGTCTCCAAGAACAGATGCGAGACCTCGGATCAGGCAAGGGGGTCAGCATGTCCAGTCAGAAGTCTGTGGTGCGGGTCGCGGGACCATGACAGGTGAGTGAGCCATATTTTTGGCCGGCCTCGCCGCAGTACGCCGATAGTTCGGCCGTCACACCGCCGAACCGTGACGCCGGCCATGGCGCGTTCGACGCTCCGGCGCACTGCCCCCCCAATGCACCTGCGGGAAGCGCCGAGGCAAGAGCTACGCTCGCCGTTTGATTGCCAGGCGTGCCATGCTGCATCCGACCACAGATACGGGCCGTGGTGTCGCAGGTGCATCCGGCCGGGGCAGTGCAAGCCAATGCTCCGGAAGGCGGGGGCGGGAGATAGGGATCCATGCACGTTCTGATCGTAGGCGGTGGCATCGGCGGGCTGGCGACCGCGCTGTCGCTGCACGCGGCGGGCATCGGCTGCAGCGTGTTCGAGCAAGTGCGAGAGCTGCGCGAACTCGGCGTCGGCATCAACACCCTGCCGCATGCGATCAAGGAGCTGGCGGCGCTCGGACTGCTGCCGCACCTGGACCGCGCCGGCATCCGCACGCGCGAGCTGATCTATGCCAACCGTTTCGGCCAGGTGGTGTGGCGCGAGTTGCGTGGCACCGATGCCGGGTTCGACACCCCGCAATTCTCGATTCACCGCGGCAAGCTGCACACGGTATTGCTCGATGCCGTGCGCGAGCGGCTCGGTGCCGATGCGGTGCGCACCGGCTGGCGGCTGGTGTCGTTCACGGACCGCACCGACCGCATCGAGGCATTGTTCCAGCAACGCGACGGCGGCGGCACCGTCGCCGCGGATGCCGATGTTCTTGTCGGCGCCGACGGGATCCACTCCACGGTGCGCAGCATTTTCTATCCCCAGGAAGGCACGCCGGTTTGGAATGGCACCATGTTGTGGCGCGGCGCCGCGGACTGGCCCGTCTACGCGGATGGCCGGACGATGCAGATTTCTGGCGGCATGGCGGCGAAGTTCGTATTCTACCCGATCCATTTCGATCCGGCCGCGCCAGACCGGCGGCTCACCAACTGGGCTGTCATGGCGAAGATTGCCGATCCGGCCGGCGCGCCGCCACCGCGGCGCGAGGACTGGAACCGTTCCGGCGAATGGAACGACATCGAGCCATTCATGCGTGACCGTTTCCGGCTGGACTTCGTCGATCCGCTGGCGCTGATCGCGGCCTCCGGAACGTTCTATGAATATCCGCTGTGCGACCGCGATCCTTTGCCCCGCTGGTCCTTCGGACGCGCGACATTGCTCGGCGATGCGGCGCATCCGATGTATCCCGTGGGTTCCAACGGGGCCAGCCAGGCGGTACTGGATGCATGCTCACTCGCGCGGCATCTGTCCGGTGGGGCGCCTGTGGCGCAGGCGCTCACGGCCTACGACGCCGAACGCCGGCCGATGACGGCGGAGATCGTGCAGAGCAATCGCAAAGGCGGCCCCGAACGCGTGATAGATGTGCTTGAAGAACGCGCGCCGGACGGTTTCACCGATGTGGAGGCCGTGGCGTCTTACGCCGAGCGCGAGGCGGTCGTTCGCGGCTATGCGTCCATGGCCGGGTTTGCGAAAGAGCAGGTGAATAGGCAGAGGTGATGGCGCACCCTCACCCTCGATGCCTATGGCGTCTCGACCTCTCCCGCCGCGCGGGAGAGGTTTTTGAACTAACCCGGCGGCGGCAGGAAATTCACCTCGTGCAGGCCCGCCAGCCGCACGACTTCTGCCGGGTCCGGGACATTGTCGATGGCGCGGAACAAATCCCACAACTGCCGCGTCGGGGATACCCAGAAGATGCAGGTGATGTTGGCGCCGCTGTGATTGAACAGACCATGGGGAATGCCGCGAGGCAGCCGGATCAGGTCGCCGGAGGAGGCGTTCGCCGCCTGCCCGTCCAGCAGCAGGTCGAACCGCCCTTCCAGCATATAGATGAATTCGTCCTGCGTCGGATGGATGTGCGGCGGCACGAAGGTCCCCGGTGGCAGCAGCGCATGCCAGGAGAAACTGCTCTCGGTCAGGCTCAGCGGCGTGTAGGTCTGGCCGAGAATGTGCCAGACGATCCCTTCCACGCTGCTGCCATGCTCGGTGACGCCTGCGGTCATTGGGGACGGGGCGGACATGGCGGGACTCCTTGCGCTGGACGGCGATGGCGACAGGCGATCCTATGAGGCGAACGAAGGGTTGCCCAGGGCAAAGATGCTGCGATGATCGCAATGCCGGCGCGGACCATGGCGCGGCGATTTTCCAAAGGGGGCAGGGATGAAAATCAAGCGCGTCGAACACATCGCGATCGCCGTGGATTCGATCGCAGAGTCCGCAAAAATGCTGCGCGACACATTCGGCATCGAGGTCGAATACGAGGAGGAACGTCCCACAACGCGGCTGGCGATGCTGCCGATCGGCGAGACCTACCTGGAACTGCTGCAAGGCAACGGGCCTGACTCCGCCGTCACCCGCTGGATCGATTCCAAGGGCACTGGATTGTTTCATATTTGCTTCGAAGTGGCGGACATCGACGCCGCGCTCGCCGAGCTGAAACAGAAGGGGGTGAAGCTGCGCGATGAAACCCCGCGAATCGGCCATGGCGGATCGCGCATCGCGTTCATCGATCCGGTGTGCACAGGCAACGTGCTGATCGAGCTCGCGGAACTGCCAGCCGCACATCAGCCGCATTGAAGCGCCCGGTCTAACAGCCCGACAATACAGTGCCGGCGGGCAGCGGTTCGCGGCCGGCGGCCATCTCCGCGGTTATGCGCGGCGCCGACGCACGCCACGCGGCAAACGCCGCGCTCACCTGATCCAGCCGGCGATACTCCGCCTCGCCGCCGCCATCCTCGATGGCACGCAGCGCATTGTAGGTTTCCGCGATCCAGCCCGCGAGCGGCGGCTTGCCAACCGCTATCCTCACGGGCGCTGCATGGTGATGGCGCATCTGGGGACGCAGGAAATCGCAGATCGCGTCGGCGGCGGAATCCGGTGCCGTTGGCCAGACAAGGCCGGTCTTCTCTGCAACCCCGGCAACCGCGTCGCGCCAATCCCGTAGCAGCCGGTCATAGGACAGCAGCGCACGCTGGCGGCCGCGGGTCAGGCGCTCGGATTCCAGCGAGTATTGCAGCCACATCGGGGCGGCGATTTCGATCGGCATGTTGTCGCGGCGCCGCAGCGATGCTGTCACTTCAGAGGGATGCCGCAGCGCCAGCACCGGCGCCACGGTCACTTTCATCGCCGCGAATACGGGAAACCAAAAGTCAAGCAAGAGCGAAAAACGTGGATCCTTCATCACAAAGGCGGGGGTATCGCCAAACTCGGCAGCGAGAACCGCTTCGCAATATCCGACCAGTTCGGCGCGCGACGCGGCGTCTATGACAGCTGGATCGAAGGCAAACGAATTGTACCAGTTGGCATCGGCGGTCCTGAGAATCCTCTCGTTCAGCGCAGACACCGGAAATGATTCCCAAAAGCCGGTAGGATTGTCGAACGCGGCCTCCATCATGCCGGCCGGGGCGGCGGCGCCAAGCAGGCAGCAAATCCCCGCCGTGGCTGAGGTGCCACTGCGGTGCATGCCCAGAATGACGATAGCCTGCCGAGACCCCATGATCACGTTACGCTCAAGTATGGACGAAGACGACGCGCAGCGTTGGCGACCACGAGTCGTTTGGCAACCGTTGCGTCCAGGTGCCAGCGATGCCTTGCGGGAATAGTAGCGATCCTAACCGCTATACACGCTGTTACTCTTCTACCGGAGGCCGGCTGACAGCCGCTATATAACGACGCACCGAGAATTCCAGCACCTGTTTGCCCCCTGCTTGGATCACTCGGTCCCACCATGCGCCATAGATCGGATCGAAAGACCAGGGCTGTAGTACCTCGCCGATACGCTGCACCGTCCCGGCATCGAGCGGGATCAGGTCCGGATAGCTGCGCATGAAGCTGACGTTCTTGTCGGGCGTCACCTGTACGATATCGCCGGACAGCAACGCGCCCTTGCCGCCCGCACCCTGCGCCCAATGCAGCACCGTGCCGCCAGCAAAATGGCCGCCGCAACGCACCAGCGTGACGCCGGGCGCTAGCACCTTCGTCTCGTCATGCCAGAAGGCAACGGCCGCATCCGGCCGCATCACCCACCGCCGGTCGGCGACATGCAGCCAGACCGGCACATCGCCGAAGGCGCGGCTCCATTCCACCATCGACGAATAATAATGCGGATGAGAGATGGCGATTCCCGCGATGCCGCCCAGCCCACGGACAATCTCCACTGTCGCGTCGTCGATGAAGCTGATGCAGTCCCAGAGAATGTTACCCGCTGACGTGCGCAGCAGCAGCGCCCGCTGCGCGATCGCGAAATTCGGCGTGGTCCCGATGCCGATCAGCCCGGGCTCGTGCTGGCGGAACGCATTGAAATGCGTGCGGCGCATCGCGGCCAACGTGGTCCAGCCCTGGCCGAGCGGATTTACGTATTGCCGCTCCTCCTGGCAGATGGTGCATCCGGCCGGGCACTGGTCGCTGTCGGGATATTGCGTGCCGCAAGTGGTGCAGATGAAAGCGGGCATGGCGGTCTCCGCATCTGTAGCAGCCGGTAATGTCGCATGATTCGACGCGCGACGCAGCCCGCCCGATGTCACCCGCCCCATGTCATTGCGAGGAGCGAAGCGACGAAGCAATCTCGACCAGGCGGGCGCTCGGACAATTTCCTGCCGACGGACCTGATGTTCTGACTCTGACGGATCGCGCGCCCGCTGTCATTACGAGTTGACCTCCGGTCTGGCGATCGACCCGCCCCGGATGACACTCCGCACGCCGGAGGAGTTCCCTCTCCCCTTGTGGGCCTGGGCTGCAAAGCGGACCAAGGTCAGGGAGTGAGACCTTGTTTCTTGTTAGCGAAGCGAAGCAATCTCCATCGCAACAACGTCCGATCGCTGGTTGGAAATTGCTTCGCATCGCTCGCAATGACATGCGGCTAGCCGAACATCGCCTGGATCACGGCCGGGTCAACCTCCTCGATCCGTGCCGGCTGCCAGTAAGGCTTCCGGTCCTTGTCCACCACCATCGCCCGCACGCCCTCGGCGAAATCCGGATAGGCCATCGTCGTGCGCGTCAAGGCAAACTCCGCATCCAGCGCCTGAGGCAATGTCAGATCGGCCCCCCGTTGCAACGCCTTCAGCGTGAAGCACAGCGCCGAGGGAGACGCCCGGTGCAGCATCTCCAGCGTCCGCCTGGCCCAGTCGCCTCTCTCGCTTGTCAGCCGCTGTACAATGTCCGGTACAGTCTCGGCCCCGAAGCATCGATCCAGCGCCGCGCGAGCCGCCGCCAGCGAAAACGCCGGCAATGGCACCGCGAATTCCGCCAGCGCGCCGGCGCCATCCGCGGCCAACGCCTGCGCTAGCGCGCCGAGTTGCGCGCGCGGACAGAAATGCGTCGCCAGCGCGGCATGCACCGCATCGGCGCCCTGCATGCGCGCGCCGCTCAGCCCCATATAGAACCCGATCCGCCCCGGCAGCCGTGGCAAGAAATACGTTGCACCGATATCGGGAAAGAACCCAATCCCCGTCTCCGGCATTGCGAACATCGCATGCTCTGTCGCCACGCGATACGGAGCATGCACGGAAACGCCGATCCCGCCGCCCATACAGATGCCGTCGATCAGCGCGACATAAGGCTTCGGGTAGCGGGCAATCATCAGATTCAGTGCGTACTCCTCGCGGAAGAACGCATCCGCCACCGCCCGATTGCCGCCGAGCTGTGCGTCGCGCAGCGCGATGATGTCGCCGCCAGCGCAGAACGCGCGCTCACCCGCGGCTTCGATAACGACGACGTGCACGTGCGGATCGTCCTGCCAGCCCGCCAGCGCGTGCGTCAGCGCACGGATCATCTCCAGATCCAACGCGTTCAGTGCCCTCGGGCGATTCAATACTATCCGCCCTGCCCGGCCATCTCGCCGGGCAATCACGCTCTGTAGTTCCGACATCCACGTGTCTCCGCAAACCCGCGTGATCTAGGGGCATCACCCCCCAGCGGCAACCGTGTTTCGCGGCTGATTTACTGGCCGTAACGGCGGCGTCCCGCCATCCTCGCCCACGGCGCGCGGAGACTTCGCACATGGGAGACTTGGCAGTCCGACAACCCCATCTCGGACAGGAGGCGATTGCGTTACTCGGCCGCATCCTGAAAACCGGCGACAGCGGTCTGCGCCAGGATGACTTTGTACCCTACTTGCTCGTGCGCCTGTTGCGTTGCGGCTATGTTCGCCGGAAGCAGGCGGGCTCGCCGTTGTGTGTCGCCACGCAAGCCGGCTCAGAACGCTTCCAGTTCGAATGCTTGCTGGCGAAGCGGCGCCTGGAGCAGTTGGAACGCCGCGAAATCATTCGAGGCCGCATTCAGGCGATGGCCGACCGCCTGGAACTCGATCGCGTCCCGGTGCCCGCCGCACCGTCGTTGCGCGAACTGCCGCTCTATCGGGAACGCCAGTTGCCGTTCCTGTGCGAACCACCGCGCCCGGCAAAGCAAGCGCGCGCGCTTCCGGCACCGGCGGCCAAGAACAGTACCGCTCCCGGAGCGCGCGAAACCCCGGACGACGTGCTCCGCGCGATTCGCGAGGCGGAAATCCGGGCAAAGCGCGAGCGCGCCTTGCCGATCCCCGACATCGATGCCCCGCAGGCTCTGGAGTCCCGCGACGCGAAGGTCGTACATATCGGCAGGTTGCCGGAACCGCGCTCGCTGGTAATGCCGGAAAGCTCCGCTGCATCGTCACCCAACGAAGCGCTGTCGGCGGTCGTCATAGCGGACGTGTTCGACCCGCGGTGCGATGCGGAGAGGATCAACGATGCAGGGCTGGTCACCGACGATGCCGCGGGCCACAGCGCCCCATGGAGCCGTACTGCTCTTGCGGCCACCGTAGCGGCAGCGATCCTGCTGATTGCCGATCCGCTCCACCAGCATGAGGCGCCGTCAGTGCAAAAGGCAGCGGCCGTGTCGCTCGCGCAGATGCAGGCGCCCGCGCCGCCGCGCGGTCAATCACGGCCGGCGATTGCCGCTGCGCGTGTTGGTTCGTTCAAAGCACCGGCGCCGAAACTCGAAGGCCACGCCGTTGCGGCCACCATCAGCCCACACAAGAAACGCCTGGCACCCGCGATGGCCTCGCCGCAGCCGACGACCATCGCACGATCGACGCCCCCAATCGTGCTGGCAGACGACGCCGAAGCGACAAACCAGCCTCACGCCGGCGCAACCGGGGAGGCGACTGCTGCTGAAGTGCATGCCGCCACGCATTCGGGCCACATGCAGGCACCCGCACTCACACGGCCTGTAGCGCTGCCGAACCCTCCGCCCGTCGTACCTGGTCTACCCGCAACGGCACCAAGCCATATGCTGACGACCCATTCAGTAACGAGCGGGCACAGAAACAAATCTCCCAGCACCATCGCAATCGCGGCAGCTACCGCTAACACCCCGACTGCTCCTCCCACGCCGACCGTTGCGCCCACGCCAGTCTTGGCAACCGTTGCGCCCATATCGTCCCGGCCCGCCGTACCGCCGGCACCGGTCCATACCGACGCGCCGCGCCCAGTCGCGTTACCATCCGCCCTTGTCGCACCGGCCGAGACCGCAACAGTGCCGGTATCCCAAACCGAACTTGCCGAGGCGACGCCACCCTCCGCCCCGCCATCGCCGCCGCCAAACCTCGTGCCGGCCGTGGCGATTGCGACAGCACCGCTGGTTGCGGAACCATCAAAACCTGCGGACAAGACGCCCAGCGACAACCCCTTAACTCATAGACCGGACCATGCGAGCGCCGCGGTGCACATTCACCACAAGTTGGTCGTCGCCGATGCGGATGTCGATCGATCTACACGCATCTTGGCTCAACCGGATACGCATCCATATCAGCATCAGGACGCGCACCCGGATAAGCAGCCGGACCCGCATGCGGTTTCGCCCCCCGACGCACTGAAGCGCGTCCTGGCGAGATTGCGCGCCGGCGAAGAATCGGGGGACGTCATGGTCGATCGGCTGAACACGCTCAGCCTGGAAGCCGCCCGGCACGGCCGGAGCTTCATCCCGCCAGGCGTGCCCCGTCCGTCAGCTACTGCGCCAAGGCGGCCACTGGCGTTCGCGCTGCCTTGAACGCCGGCATGACCTCCTTGGCGAAACGCTCCAATTGCTCCAGCGCGACATTCAGCGGCACGCCGATCGACATGCTGCATGTCACGCGGTCCAGACCAGGATAGCGTTTCTCTACTGCCTTGAGTTGCTCGATGATGTCGTCCGGCGTACCGGTCAGGAAGCCGCCTGCCTTCACCGCGTCCTCGATCCGCGGCAGTTTTGCCCCCGGCGCCCGTTTCGGATCCCGCATGATCTCAATTTGCTCCTCGGTCAGCGCGCGCACCAGGCGGAGTTCGCCGAACATCTTCATGTTCTCTTCGTAGTATTTCGCCGCCTCGCGGATGCCAGCCTCACGGCTCTCGGCAATGAAGAACTGATATCCGAGCGACAGCCGCTCACCGAGTTCGATCTCCCTGCCGACCCGCGCATAGGCGTCGCGGAAGGCGATCATGTGGCGTTCCACCGCACCGCCTTCCGCCGAACCGCCGCCGATCACGCCACAGATCCCGTGCTTCGCCATGAAATCGAACGCGCGCTGCGACCCGCTCTGGATCGGCTGCCAGCATTCCACCGGCCGCCGCAACGGACGCGGCACCAACGTCAGCTCCTTCAGTGTATAACCGCGATACGGCACCTCCGGCGGCAGCGTGTAGTACTTCCCCTGATGGCTGAACGTCTCCTCATTGAATGCCTTGAAAATGATATCCACCTGCTCCTCGAACAATTCGCGGTTGGCGTTCTGATCAAGCAGCGGAGCACCGAAGGTTTCCACTTCGCGGGTGTGATAGCCGCGCCCGACGCCGAAGATTACACGGCCCTCGCTGAGGATGTCTGCCATGGCGTAGTCCTCGGCCAGGCGCAGCGGATGCCACATCGGGGTGATGTTGAAGCCGCAGCCGATCTTCAGGCGCTTGGTGACGTGCACCAGGTGCATCGCCATCATCAACACGTTCGGAATGCCCTCGTACCCTTCGGGCTGGAAATGATGCTCTGCCATCCAGAACGCGTTGAAGCCGGCGCGGTCCATCGCCTTCGCCATCTCCACGGCCTTGGTCAACGTGGTGGCCAGCTTCTCGTTGGAATAGCGCCGCTCGTTCACCGGAGTGCCGCCGTAGCCGAGATTCTCCATGTCGACATGGCCGGCATAGGAGCTGTCAAATTTGGTGATCATCCTGTTTCTCCCTCGGCACCCGATGGGGCGTGTCGTTGTCCCGACTGTAACCCCGGCAGCACCTCGCGTCGATCATCCGACCATCCCCGAATTGCCCCCGCAACAATCCAGGTTGCCGCGCCGCTATTGGTTGAGCCGATGCAGGAATTGCCGCAGCCGAGCCAGCAGCATGTCAGGTTTCTGCATCATCTGGTCTTGCTCGTGGGCCGCGGCCTCACAGTGCAGCCAGGTGTGTCCGCGCCTGGCCTGCGCTTCCAGGCTGCCCTCTAGTCCCGGGCGGATGCGCAGCACCGCGGCAATTTCCGTCTTGTCGAGGCGGTAGGCCATCAGCGGCGTCAGCGCGGTGGCGGTCACGAACGACGCCATACCGGTGATCAAGCCGATCATCCCGAGCGTGTCGCCGGGGCTTGCGCACAACAGCACCTGGCGGCGGTTTCCCTCGCCGCGTGCGACTTCCACCGTACCACCCGACAACAGAAATACCGCCTCCGGCATTTCACCTTCACGGATCAGCGTTTCGCCTTTCTCCAGCCTGACCGCGACAAAATGCTCCGCAAACACGCCTCGCTCCTCCGGGGCGAGAGCGCCGAACATGTCCGATTCGGCCAGCAGGTCCTGGATGGTCGGAACCGAGGGCGATGGCAGGGGCGCCACCCCGCCGACGCCGAAGCCGATACCGGCATGCAGCAGATGCCGATGGATCTGCGCGAGCATTTCGGTGCGCGCCGGGCGAACGTCGTCGCTGGAACTGACAAAGAACCGAACCTCATAAGCGTTGCCGTCACCGAGCAAGCTGACGCACTCGAACGTGGGGGCAGGAACAGATAACGGGATGCGGCACGCGAGCGCCGCGGCATTGAGCGCGGCAATGACACGCCGCGGGTCGATGGCAGCGTCGGCATTGACCGTGACGGTGATGTTTCGCGTCGGCGTCGGCGCGCTGCGATTCTCGAGGCGCGACTTGGCAATCACACTGTTGGGGACGATCGCGATACTGTCGTGCGGCGTAGCGATCTGGGTCGAGCGCCAGTTGACCTGCAACACCCGTCCCTCGATTCCGCCCTCGACCCAGATAAGGTCGCCGGGCTTGTAGGCTCGCTCCAGCCCGACAGCGATGCCGGAGAAAACGTCGGCAAGCGTGCTCTGCAAGGCCAGGCCAAGAATGATGGCAACTACGCCGGAGGTCGCGACCAGCCCGGCGATGGCGACACCAAAGACGAAATTGAACACGGAGAGGATGGTGGCGGTGTAGATCGCGCCCGCCACCAGGTCCGACACGATCTTCGTTTCGCGCGGCTGGTTCTCCAGCACCACCACCAGCCGCACAATGTCGACGGCAACGCGCGCGCCCAGAATCCACCAGCCGATCTCGGCCAGCTGCATCCATATTTGCTCGCCGGTCGTGGCCGCGCGCAGATGTGGCGTCACCGGCGAACCGATCGCGCGTCGCATAAACCAGGTCGCCGCACCGAACACGGTGACGCGGATGACGAGGCGCAGCCATAGCGGCCGCTTCCGGTCGAATCGCGTATCCAGCGCAGTCGCCAGCATCAGCACGCTCGCCAGCGCAAGCGACAGCAAAGCCTCCGAGGAGGTCATCATGTCAGACAATATCCACTCTCCGGCGCGGCATCGGGCCTCCGCCGCGTGGCCTGCTTGGTTCCCGGTCCGATCGGTAATCCCGATATGCCCCCGTACAGTGACGCAATCGGAATCGGACACAAAGCTGATATGGTGGCGAACCGTCAGCCCAGCAATCATCGCGAGTTAATCAACCGGCCGGCGTGGCCGACCCGCGACTGGCCGAAAGGGTTCCCGCTCCCCTTGTGGACTCGGGCCCCGAAGTGGACCAAGGTCAGGGGAGGGTGACAACCTTTCTTGTTAGGCGGTCCCTCGCCACTGCCCTCTCCCTGCGTGGCCGGCTTTAACCGGACCGACGGGGAATGGCCGCTGATCGAAAGGCCGCGCCACACGCCGGCGCCGATCCTTCCGCCGACGGGCGGATGATACTTCGGGCGCGCCGGTGCATGCCCCCTCCTGCGGGCGCGTCCGTCGTCATGCCAACTGATCCAGCAGCGATTTCGCCGTCTGCAGGTCTGTGGTATCGAACCCCTCGGTGAAGCGGCCATATATGCCGCGCAGCAGTCCACTGGCCTCGGGGAGCAAGCCGCGGTCTTTCCAGTGCCGCGCCATGCTGGTCGCGGCGCGCAATTCCCACGAAAGCGCCCCTTGGCGCTGTGCCGTGTCAAGCGACCGGCGGAATAACTCCTCCGCATCCCCCGCCGCGACCGGACCGTCCCGCGCAAGAAGCAGTTCGCCGCGGATGCGAAGCAACTCCGGCACGTACCAGTCTTCGGCCCGGGCCTCGCAACGTTCCAGCATCTGGTCCAGGCCCTGAAGCGCTGCCTCGGGAGCGCCGGTCCGGCCAAGCAATTGCGCCACCTCGCCCTGCAGCAGCAGGAAACGGGGCAGGAAGCGTGCCTCGCCAGCTTGCTCCAGGCCGGTTTCGAGTGTGCGCAAGCCAGCCGTGATATCGCTGCGCGCGGTTTCCACCAGGCCCAGGAAACACCGGCCCCAGATATTCCAAAGACGCACCGGGTAACGCTCGGTGTGCGCGATCAGCATGCTGCCGTAACGCGCCGCGGCATTCAGATCGCCGACCAGGAATGCAATGGGGCAAGCGCCCTGGCCCAGCACGCTGCAATACGACAAGGCCTGGCCGGCCGCGCGGCCTTCCTCGATATTATGTGCGACCACCCGCATCGCCTGGGCTGCAAACCCCTGCAACCACAGGATTCGAGCCTGGAAATAGTGGGCCGACACGATCAGGTCGAAGCCGGCGCTGACGGTCCGCGCGAGGCCTGTCACTGCGACTTCGTGCGCCAGCGCGCGGTCGATGTGATGGCGGGCGCGGGTCTGGTCTCCGCGGTAATGGTGGGCGGTCGCGAGGATGCGGTCGCCCATCATCAATTCGGCCGGATCGGCGGAGCCGACAACCAGGTCGGCAAAGCGGCCGGCGAAATCCAATGCCGTGCCGACATTCCCATTGTTGAACTGGTCGATGCACAGGCCCCACAGCGCATGCTGCTGATGGCGCATGTCGTTCAGACGTTCCGCAAGTTCGAGCGTGGTCCTCCAGGCGGCACCTGCCTCGCGCGCGCGGCCGACGCCGTACATCAGCGCCCAACCGAGTGCGGCCGAAAGCTGCATGCGCTGGCGCGCTGTTTGATCCGTGTCATCGTTCAGCGTCGCGAGCGCCCGCGTGACGCGGTCCCGGGATTCCCCCAACAACGAGAGCTGGTTCCACAGCGGCACGGCACCGATGGTCAACGCTACACCGATCCGCGGATCTCCTTGCGAAGAAAACGCCCAATCAAGACCAGCACGGACGTCGTCCATATGGCGCCGATATTGCTCCAATCGTTCCGCACGCGATCTTTGCTCTTGCTGCGCGTCCGCCGCAAGAAGCAAATCGCGATAGTATTCCGCGTGGCGCTTTTTCAGGGCGTCGCCGTCCGCAGTTTCGTCAAGCCGGTCCAGCGCATAGGCGCGCGTTGTTTCCAGCATGTAGAAATAAGGGGCGTCGCTGTTGATATCGCTGACGACCAGGGACTTCATCGTGAGGCTCATTATCACGTCGACTACGTCGGCCGCCGGGATTTGCGCATCGCCGACGACGGCACCAGCCGCGTCCATGGTGAAGCTGCAGCGAAACACCGCGAGGCGCCGCAAGACGCACTGTTCTATCTCGGGCAGCAGGTCGTAACTCCAGTCCATCGTCGCGCGCAGAGTCTGCTGCCGTTGCAAGGCGGTGCGACGCCCGCGCGTCAACAAGGCGAAGCGACGGTTCAAACCCTGGGCGAGATCCTGAAGGCCGAACGCCTCGACCTGGGCAGCGGCCAGTTCAAGCGCCAGCGGCAGGCCATCGAGCCTGCGGCAGATCTCACAGATCGCCGAAGCATCGGGATCGGTCAGACTGAACTGGACGTCGGATGCAAGCGCCCGTTCGGCGAACAATTGCACTGCGGCATGCTCTAGCGCTTCCGCCACCGTAATTTCAGCCTGCGCCGGCGGCGTTGCCAACGGGGTGAGATGCGTCAGCGACTCGCCTTCGGCTCGCAGCGGCTCACGGCTTGTGGCCAGGATGCTGACGCTCGGCGCCGCCTTCAGGATCGTCTCGGCCACGACGGCCACCGCATCGATGACATGCTCGCAGTTGTCCAGCACGATCAGCGCCTGTTTATCGCGGAGCCATGCGGCCAGGCCTGGCAACGGGTCGGAACCGGTTGCTGTGAAGTCCAATGCGGCCGCCACGGCAGCGGGCACAAGGTCGGCCCCCGTCACCGAAGCCAGCCCGACAAACCAGGTACCATCAGGATGCGTGGCGGCGACGGTCCGCGCGACTGCCACCGCGACCGTCGTCTTGCCGATCCCGCCCGGTCCGACGATCGTGACCAGGCGGTGGCGCGCAAGCTGGCTTGCCAGGCTGGTTATCGTATCGTCGCGGCCGACGATGTTGGCCAGCGGCGTTGGCAGGTTGCCTGGCGCCCGCGCCGTCTGCGGCGCTGCAGGGGGCACGCCGTCCCGTTTGCGCGTCACCGGCGCGACGAAGGCGTAACCTCGCCCTGGTGCGTTGACGATGAACCGGTTACCGGCGCGGCCGTCGCTGAGTGTCTTGCGCAGGCCGGCGATATGAACGCGCAGCGCGCCCTCATCGACGTGCACGCCGGGCCATACGCGGTCCATGATCTGGCTGTTGCTGAAAGTCTCGCCGGCTGCCCCGACCAGCATTGTCAGGATGTCGTAGGCTCGGCTGCCCAGGCTGACGGGCCTGCCCTGGTCAAGCAGCAGGCGCCGGTCGGGGATAAGTTGAAATGACCCAAAGACGAAGGTCTCGGCGTCCACGTCCGCGGTGCCTCTCCGACATCGTCGTGATCGAAGCACCGGTGGCAATGGCTAACAACCTTTGGGAGCAGGGCAACAGCGTGATCGCGGCGCTTGTCCTCCGCCAGCCCGGCGTTCCGCAAGAATCTGCGCAGCGGCGGGGGGTGGGTAGAAATTCCATCCCTGCCGAGTCATGGTGCCCTCCGGCGGCTCGCCGGGCATACCCCCGGACCGTCGCGGCGGCGTGACAATACCCGGAAAGCGCGGCGCAAGGGGCGGGCCGATTGGCTCGCCCTGTCGTCGCGCGTGGCGGAGGAGCAGAGAGTTGGCGGACGGAACAATTTCTCGGACCACCGGATTTTCTCGGCCGGTGGAGATGATCGACACGTCGCCGCCGATCGCCGACACCACCAAGACCACCACCTGCTACATGTGCGCCTGCCGCTGCGGCATCCGCGTGCACCTGAAGGACGGCCGCATCCGCTATATCGAAGGCAATCCGGATCATCCGGTGAACCAGGGCGTGCTGTGCGGCAAGGGCTCCGCCGGCATCATGAACCACTATTCCCCCGCCCGATTGACCAAGCCCCTGCTTCGTACCGGCGCCCGCGGCAGCGGGGATTTTCAGGAAATCGACTGGGAGGTGGCGCTGTCGCTCGCCGCGAAGTGGCTGGGCGAAATCCGTGCCACGGAGCCGCGCAAGCTCGCCTTTTTCACTGGCCGCGACCAGAGCCAGAGTTTTACCGGGTGGTGGGCGAAGCAGTTCGGCACCCCGAATTTCGCCGCGCATGGCGGGTTTTGCTCCGTCAACATGGCGGCGGCCGGGCTGTACACGGTGGGCGGGAGCTTCTGGGAGTTCGGCGACCCGGACTGGGAGCGAACCAAATATCTGCTGATGTTCGGCGTGGCCGAGGATCACGATTCCAACCCGATCAAGCTCGGCATCGCGAAGCTGAAGGCGCGGGGGGCGAAATTCGTTTCAGTGAATCCGGTGAAGACCGGGTATTCCGCGGTGGCCGATGAATGGATCGGCCTGCGTCCGGGCACCGACGGCTTGTTCGTGCTGTCGCTGGTGCATGAGTTGCTGGCGGCGGACCGGATCGATCTCGATTTCCTGGTCCGCTACACGAATGCTGCCTGGCTTGTGATCCGCAATCCCGGCGGCGCGGACGATGGCTTGTTCGTGCGTGATATCGACGGCAAGCCGCTCGCCTGGGACCGCGCCACGTCGGCCGCGATCGACGCTGCAACGCCGGGGATGCAGCCGCAAATCGCGGGCGAGATTGTCCTCCCTGGTGGCCGCCGGGCGTTTCCCGTGTTCCACCTGCTGGCCGAACGGTACCTCGACGGCCGCTACGCGCCCGAGGTGGTGGCGGAGACATGCGGTATCACCGCCGATACGATTCGCCGGATCGCGCGTGAGATTGCGGATATGGCATTCGAACAAGCGATCGAACTGCCGCAGCCGTGGACCGATACGTGTGGGCGGCGGCACGAAACGATGCTTGGGCGGCCGGTGGCGATGCACGCGATGCGGGGCATTTCCGCCCATAGCAACGGCTTCCACACCTGCCGCGCGATTCACTTGTTGCAGATGCTGCTGGGCGCGGTCGATACGCCGGGGTCGTGGCGCTACAAATCGCCGTATCCGCGGCCGATTCCGCCCGGACCGCAGCCGGCCGGGAAGGGCAGCAAGCCAAACGCGATGCTGCCGGGCATGGCTCTGGGCAACCCTCGCGGCCCCGAGGATCTGCTGCTGAACGATGACGGCAGCGCGGTGCGCATCGACAAGGCGTACACCTGGGACGCGCCGATGGCGGCGCACGGGCTGATGCACACGGTGATCGCCAACGCGCATGCCGGCGATCCGTATCCGGTCGATACATTGTTCATGTATATGGCCAACATGGCGTGGAACTCGTCGATGAATCCCGGCGAGGCGACCCGCATGCTGGCGGACAAGAACCCCGATGGGGGTTACCGCATTCCGCACGTCATCTATGCCGATGCGTTCTTTTCCGAAACCGTGGCGTATGCCGACCTCGTGCTGCCCGACACGACGTATCTGGAACGCTGGGACTGTATTTCGTTGCTGGACCGGCCGATCGGCAGTCCGGAAGGTCCGGCGGATGCGATCCGCCAGCCTGTGATTCCGCCCGACCGCGACGTGCGTCCTTTCCAGGATGTGCTGATCGAACTTGGCGTGCGGCTGAAACTGCCTGGCTTCGTCAAGGACGACGGCAAGGCGGTTTATCGCGGCTATGCGGATTACATTGCCAACCACGAACGCCGGCCTGGTGTGGGACCTTTGTCTGGTTGGCGCGGCGCCGATGGGGAAAGCGAGGGCGTTGGCGCTCCCAATCCGAACCAGCTGCAGCGCTATGTCGAGAACGGTTGCTTCTGGCGTTACCACCACAAGCCCGAGGCGCTCTACTACAAGCATGCCAACGCGGCGTATCTGGAAGATGCCAAGCGCCTGGGACTGATCGACAGTACGGCGCAGATCGTGCTGCAGCTTTACGCCGAGCCGCTGCAGAAATTCCGGCTGGCGGGCGACGGGCACGGGGCGGTCCAGCCGCCGGACTCGCAGCGCGATCGGATACGGCGGTATTTCGATCCGCTGCCGATCTGGTACCAACCGTTCGAGCAATCGCTGCCGGAGCAAGCGGCGTATCCCTTGCATGCGATCACACAGCGGCCAATGGCGATGTACCACGCGTGGCACTCGCAGAACGCGTGGTTGCGGCAGATTTACAGCTATAACAAGCTCTATATGCACCGTGGCACGGCTGCGGCATTGGGAATTGAAGACGATGGATGGGTGTGGGCGATCAGCCGTCACGGACGGGTGAAATGCCAGGTGAAGCTGATGGAGGGCGTCAATCCGGACACGGTCTGGACCTGGAACGCGATCGGCAAGCGCCGCGGCGCCTGGAACCTGTCGGATGACGCGCCGGAGGCGCAACGCGGGTTTTTGCTGAATCAGGTGATTTCGGAGTTCCTCGATGGCGGCCGTCAACTGAATGCCGATCCGGTGACGGGGCAGGCGGCGTGGTACGACCTGCGTGTGCGGGTGGAGAAGGCCGACGGGCCGGCGGAAACGGTGCCGCGTCCGGCCGCGCTGCATCACCCGGCAGGATTGCGCGCGGCACCGCGGAAGTTGGCATACGCGGTCACGGCGATAGCGGGGGAGAAGGTAGTTCCATGACCTCCATCCCGCCTCCTGGCGCAAAGAAGCTTGGCCTCGTCATCGACCTGGACACCTGTGTCGGCTGTCACGCCTGCGCCGTGAACTGCAAGGAGTGGAACACCTCTGGCCACTCCGCGCCGCTGACCGATTTCAGTGCCTATCAGGACCATCCAGACGGTGTCTGGCTGAATCGCGTCCATACCTACGAGGCAGGGATCGGTCCGGACAGCCGAACGGTGCATTTCCCGCGTTCCTGCCTCCATTGCGAAGACCCGCCCTGCGTTACCGTCTGCCCGACCGGTGCCAGCTACAAACGCGCGGAAGACGGCATCGTGCTGGTGAACGCCGATATCTGTATCGGCTGCAAGCTGTGCTCCTGGGCGTGCCCATATGGGGCGCGCGAGTTCGACGACGACCAGGGCGTGATGCGGAAATGCACGCTGTGCATCGACCGCATCTACAACACCAACCTGCCGGAGCAAGAGCGCCAGCCGGCCTGCGTCAACACCTGCCCTGCGCGCGCACGGCATTTCGGTGACCTGGGCGACCCCGACAGTGCCGTGTCAAAGCTTGTGGCCGAGCGCGGCGGGTTCGACCTGATGCCGGAAATGGACTGCAAGCCAGTAAACAAATACCTGCCGCCGCGCCGCCGCCCCGTGTCCATGGCGCCGGCGGAGGTGCCGCGCCCGGCCGGCGGCAACAGCGTGCTGCGCTGGATCGACCGAGTGCTGTCGCGATGAATCCAACCTTCTCTGTTATCGTCCTTACCGTCGCGTCGGGCGCCGGTTACGGTATGCTGGCCTGGCTCGGCGTGCTGAACGCGTTTCGGCTGCTACCCGACTCGCCGTGGTTCGGCGTCGCCACAGTGCTGGTGTCGTTGGCCTTGAGTGCGGTGGGATTGCTCTCATCGACCCTGCATCTCGGCCACCCGGAGCGGGCGTGGCGCGCGGTCTCGCAATGGCGTAGTTCGTGGCTGTCGCGTGAGGCTGTCATGGCGCTGCTGACCAACCTGCCGGCGTTGGGCTTCGCCGCCGCCTGGTTCCTGGCCGGGCGCGCGATCGGCGTCACGGTGGTGCTGGGATTGCTTGCCGCGGCGTGCGGACTGGCGACGGTGGCGTGCCAGGCGATGATCTACGCCACGCTGCGGCCGATAAGGCAGTGGTGCAACAAGCTGGTACTCCCAATCCTCCTGTTGCTGGCTCTGTTCTCGGGCGTCGCGTGGCTTGCAGCCGCGTTGGCAGTCGCGGGCCATTCGGCGCGCCTCGCGGCGGCGCTGGGCGTGGTGTTCGGCATCGCCGCATTGCTGGCGAAGCTGATGTATTGGCGGCGGATCGATGCCGTGCTGCCGGTGGCAACGATGGAAAGCGCGACCGGGCTTGGCGGCATCGGTCCCGTGCGTTCGCTGGAATCGCCGCATACGGAGGAAAACTACCTGCTGCGCGAGATGGGCTACGCCATTGCCCGCAAGCACGCGGCGCGGTTACGACAAATCGTGTTGGCGCTGGGCTTCTTCGTGCCTGTTGCGCTCTTGCTGGCGGGGATCGTGGCCGGTGTGACGCCGGACCGCATCCTGCTGCCGATTGCAGCGGTGGTCGGCCTGCTTGGCATCTACATCGAGCGCTGGCTGTTCTTTGCCCAGGCGACGCATACGGTGACGCTGTATTACGGGCGGAGGGTGTAGCTGAGAACTGCCCCTCGACTTCTGCGAGGGGAGCGATCGACCGTTTCTCTGCCACCTCCCCCAATCCTGGTCCGCCTCGCGGCCCAAGCCCACAAGGGGAGGGGAGCGGGGATCCTAATGTCCTGCACGAAGGTTTTGACAGGTTGGATGGCCGGCTACCTCGTGATGGCCGGCCGCCTGGTAGTGGACGGAGGACAGTTGGTTCTGGCCCAACCTGGACCGAGTCAGGCCATCGAACGGTCGCGTGAACAGACGCCTGACGTTTGCGCAGCCTGTTGAGGCCGGACACCCCGGCTAGGCCAGCAAGGCAGTGCCCGCCCGATGGATACGACGTATCGTGATTACGCGTGTCGCAATGCAATGAAAGGTGGCGGATATGGGAAGGCTCGACGGCAAGGTCGCAGCGGTGACGGGCGGCGCATCGGGGATCGGCGAAGCGACGGTGCGGCGTTTCATCCTTGAGGGCGCGAGCGTGGCATTCTGCGATCGGGACCGCGAACGCGGCCAGCGCGTTGCAGCCGAACTCGAGACCGCCGGCGCCAAGGTCGCGTTCACGCATGCAGACGTTGGCACCGAGGCGGCATGCCTCGCCTTCGTCGACGGCGCTGGGGAAAAATTCGGGCGCCTCGACATCCTGGTGAACAATGCCGGCATCCGCAAATACGAGAAGATCGACCAGGCGAGCGCGGCGAGCTGGAACGAGATCCTTAGCGTCAACCTGATGAGCTACGCCTTCTGTGCCAAGGCGGCGGTTCCGCTGATGCGGCGCAACAAGGGGGGCGCCATCGTCAACGTCGCGTCCGTGCGGTCCGTCGTCGCGGGTGGCGGCAACCTACAATATGACACCACCAAGGCCGCGATCGCGGGCCTGACGCGGGGGCTCGCCGCCGACCACTCGGCAGAGGGCATTCGGGTGAATGCCGTCGGGCCTGGACCGATCTTCACGCCGTTCCATGCGCGCCGCATTGCGGCCGCCGGCGAGACCGTAGAGCAATACAACGCCAAGGCCGCACAAGGCACGATGCTGAAGCGTCCAGGTCGAGCCGAGGAGGTTGCCGCCGCGATCCTGTTTCTTGCCTCCGACGATGCTTCCTACGTCACCGGTACCCTGCTGTTCGTGGACGGCGGTATGACGGCTCTGTGAGGCGTCGTCGGCGGGCTGCGATTGAGCACACGGTGCGGCCTTGTGCTTGGGCGCCGGGCATTGATGCCTGGGAAAGGGGAGTTGGGATTTTATGTTGGATCAATGGGCCAATTTTTTTATCATGGTGGGCAGCGGAGCGGCGGCGCTTGCGGGTTTGATTTTCGTCGCGATGTCGATCAAACCCGAAGTCATTATCCAAAACACAACACACAAGAACCGGGCAATCAATATGTTGTCGGGATTCACCGCAGTTTTCATGGCATGCAGTTTTGCACTGATCGGAAATCAACACCTTCGAGCGCTCGGCTTTGAATGGCTTGTCCTCTGGCTCATCGCAACAGTCATTTTCATCAGGGGTTATGCTGTCGCTATCGGAGCGGGCGTGAGTCTTATCGGATTGAACGCGCCTCGGCTTGGGGGCGGCACACTGTGTTACCTCGCTGAAGTTATAGGGGCAATTTTTCTTATTTTCGGATATGATGCAGGGCTTTACATAGCAGCTATTGGAACCGTTGTCTTATTTGCATTCCTTATTTCAGGCGCATGGCTTCTCGTCATAGGGGTCTACGAAGGCCAAACTGAGTGATAATATTTGACGCTCGCTGTCCATCGCAGTTGGCACGCGGTTCTAGAACGTATTCCATAAATTGACCATGGAGGACAGCCAGCTATCGTATAGTGTTGGGTAGCGCGGTTGCTCGTGCTGCATGATCGGATTTGATATCTTAGCACTGAGTCAGAACGGAGTGCCACGGTGTGCGTGGAGCGAGCCATCAGATTGGCGTTCAGGTCGGATCCGTAACAATCATTTACCGGTAACCGGGCGCTCGCTTGAGCGTCGGTTGTCAGGAAAGCGTCTCGGTGTCCATGTGGCCCTCCGTTCAAATCGATTGTGCCGGGGTACTATGTCTGCGAATCGAATTGCTGCCGCACATGCTCTGCCAGGCTGTGCAGTTCTGCCGGTGAGACTGGCGCGACCACCGTGTAGCCGACGCCCTTGTCGATCCAGACACAGCCCTCGATGCCTTCTACGCGCACCATGTGTGCCGCGGTGTCGGCAGCGTCCGGCATCGGCAGAACGAACACGCTCATGCGTTGCCCGCTCTCGTCCTGGTACATGAACAACCCAGCCGGTCCTTGCGGGGTCGCAGCCAGGCGGCCGCCCATGTAGTGGAAGCCCGTTGAGCCCATGTCGGGCGGCGCAACCGTGTGTTTCAGCCGGTTGGACACCCAGCGCGCGAGATCCTGCCGCTGCTGTGCGCCCAGTTCGGTGGGGCGGCGGCGGTCGGCGGCATAGACAACGTGATTGGCGATGGCTTCGCGAGCCAGCATGGTCAAGTCGCTTGGTGGCCCGAGGAGGCGATCATGCAGCGCCCAGCCGCCGGCACCGCCGACCAGGAAAGCCAGCAGCACGGCAGCCGCGGCACGCCAGCGGACCCGGCGTTCGCCAAGGCGGGCCGCGACCATCGCCTGCAGATCGAGGCCCGGCGGCAGCGGTTCGCCGGCGATGCTGGCCAGCCCGGAGCGCAGCGCATCGCGCTGCGCCAGGTAGATGCCCACACGTTCGGCGGTCTCCGGCTGCTCTTGGAGCAAACGGGCAATGTCTGCGGCACGATCGGGAGGCAATTCGCCGTCGATGTAAGCGTGCAGGTCGGGTTCGGGGATGGGGTGGTTGGTCACCTTGCTGACCCCTCGCCCCATCCTTGGTCCGCTTCGTGGTCCAAGCCCGCAAGGGGAGGGGGCGAAGGAACCGCTTGCCGCCTGGTCATTTCACCCTCCTCAGCGGGGGGCGGGCGGTCTGGCCGGTGTGTTCGCGCAGCTTGTCGCGCGCACGGGCGAGGCGGGACATTACTGTGCCGATGGGCACGCCCAGCACCTGCGCCGCTTCCGCATAGGAAAGGTCCTCGACCGACACCAGCAGGATCACGCTCCGCTGCTCCTCCGGCAGCATGGCCAGGCCGCGCTGGAGGTCGCGCCAGACCAGGGCATCCTCCTGGGTGGGCCGCAGGCCTGCGGCGTCCTCGTGGCTGTCATCGAGGGTTACCGGCGCCGGGCGGGAGCGCCGGCGGCGCGCCTGGCTGATAAAGAGATTGTGCATGATGGCGAACAACCAAGCCCTGACATCGGCCTCCTCACGCCGTGTATGCAACTTGTCGAGTGCGCGTGCGAGGCAGTCGTGCACCAGGTCGTCTGCCTCATCACGGCTGCGCAGCAGGGCGATTGCATAGCGGCGCAGGGCCGGAATGCAGGACTCGATACGCGCCAGCACCCCTGTGCCAGCGTGCGCCTGCCCCGGCGGTTCCCGGTCAGGCGGCGGCTGCTTGGCGCCGGACAGTGCTTGCTCCAGTGTTGGGTCCCCGTGTCCCTGTGCCATTGACGCCACATCGTCGCGGATATTCCGCGGGCCACTCTGCCGCACGCGGGTCGTTGACCCTGGGCGAGGCGAGTCTTATCTGCGTCCGGCGGACTTGCCCGGTGCCCCAGGATCGCAAGAGGGCAGCCGCGCCGGCCGCGCCGGCCTGGAAGGTTCGCATGCTCGCTTCGATCGCCCGCGCCATTTTTGGCACCGCCAATGACCGTTCGTTGAAGGCATACCAGCGACGGGTCCCCCAGATCAACGCGCTGGAACCGGCAATGCACGCGTTGTCCGATGAGGCGCTGGCGGCCAAGACCGTGGAGTTCCGCGAAAAGCTGGCCAATGGCGCCACGCTGGACGAACTGCTGCCGGAGGCGTTCGCAGCGGTGCGTGAGGCCGGCATCCGCACGCTGGCGCAGCGCCATTTCGATGTGCAGATGGTCGGCGGCATGGTGCTGCACGACGGCAAGATTTCCGAGATGAAGACCGGCGAAGGCAAGACTCTGGTTGCCACGCTGCCGGTGTATCTGAACGCGCTGGCCGGCAAGGGCGTGCACGTGGTCACCGTGAACGACTACCTGGCCCGACGCGATGCGGACTGGATGGGGCAGATCTACCGGTTCCTGGGCATGACGGTCGGCGTGATCGTGCACGGTCAGGACGATGCGACCAAGCGCGAGCAATACGCGGCCGACATCACCTATGGCACCAACAACGAGTTCGGCTTCGACTATCTGCGCGACAATATGAAATACCGGCTGGAGGACATGGTCCAGCGGGAATTCTGCTACGGGATCGTGGACGAGGTGGACTCGATCCTGATCGACGAGGCCCGCACGCCGCTGATTATTTCGGGCCCGGCCGAGGACAGTTCCGATCTGTATCGCCGGGTCAATACGGTGGTGGCGGAACTAGTGAAGGACGAGGAAACCTACGACAAGGATGAAAAATTCCGCACCGTGTCGCTGACCGAGATGGGATCGGAGCGGGTCGAGGAAATGCTGCGGGATGCTGGCGTGTTGACCGAGGGCAATCTGTACGACATTTTCAATGTTTCGGTGGTGCACCACGTGCAGCAGTCGCTGCGTGCACATACGCTGTTTGCCCGCGATGTGGATTACATCGTGCGCCAGGACCAGGTGATCATCATCGACGAATTCACCGGCCGCATGATGCAGGGGCGCCGCTATTCCGACGGGTTGCACCAGGCGCTGGAGGCGAAGGAATTCGTCACGGTGCAGGCCGAGAACCAGACGATGGCGAGCATCACCTTCCAGAACTATTTCCGCCTGTATCCGAAGCTGGCCGGCATGACCGGCACGGCGATGACGGAAGCCGACGAGTTCGCGGAAATCTATAATCTCGACGTGGTGGAAATTCCGACCAACGTTGCGGTGATCCGGGCTGACGAGGATGACGAGGTCTATCGCACCGCCGAGGAGAAATACGAGGCGCTGTCGGCGCTGATCCAGGAAAGCCGCCAGCGCGGGCAGCCGGTGCTGGTGGGCACGGTCTCGATCGAAAAGAGCGAGGTGATCAGCGATCTCTTGAAAAAGAAGAAGGTGCCGCATGCGGTGCTGAACGCACGCTTCCACGAGCAAGAGGCGGAGATCGTGGCGCAAGCGGGCGCCCCCGGGGCGATTACGATCGCGACCAACATGGCGGGGCGCGGCACCGACATCAAACTCGGCGGCAATCTGGAAATGCGACTGAAGAAGGAATTGGAGGGCATCGAGGACGCGGAGCAAGTCGCGGCGAAGGAAGCGACAATCCGCGCCGAGATTGCCGAGGCGCATGAGAAGGTGAAGGCGGCCGGCGGATTGTTTGTGATCGGCACCGAGAGGCACGAGAGCCGGCGGGTGGACAACCAGTTGCGCGGGCGGTCGGGGCGGCAGGGCGATCCGGGGCGGTCGCGGTTCTTCCTGTCGCTGGAAGACGACCTGATGCGCATCTTTGGCTCCGACCGGATGGGCGGGATGTTGCAGAAGCTGGGGTTGCAGCACGGCGAGGCGATCGTGCATCCCTGGATCAACAAGGCGCTGGAGAAGGCGCAAAAGAAGGTGGAGGAGCGCAACTTCGACACCCGCAAAAACGTGCTGAAGTACGACGACGTGATGAACGCGCAGCGCAAGGAAGTGTACGCGCAGCGCAAGGAGTTCATGAAGGCGACCGACGTGTCGGAGACGGTGACCGACATGCGCGCCGAGGTAATTGCCGCCATGGTGGCGCAGCGTATCCCGGAGAAGGCGTTTGCCGAGCAATGGCAATTGCCCGATCTGGCCGAGGACGTCCGCCGCGTGCTGAACCTGAACGTGCCGGTAGAGGAATGGGGGCGCGAGGAGGGCATCGACGAGACGCATCTGCGCGAGCGGATCGAAAACGCGTCGGATGCGTATATGGCCGCGAAGGCGGCCAATATGGGCCCCGACCTGATGCGCATGATCGAGAAGTCGCTGCTGCTGCAAGTGCTTGATGCAGTTTGGAAGGAACATTTGTACGCGCTGGACCATCTGCGCCAGGGCATCGGGTTGCGTGCCTACGGGCAGCGCGACCCGCTAAATGAGTACAAGGCTGAAGCCTTTGCCTTGTTCAACGCGATGCTGGATGAGCTGAAGGAACGCGTTACGATGATGCTCGCGCGCGTCGAGTTGGCGCCAGAGCAATCGATGCCGCCACCGCCGCGTCCGATGCAGGTGGTGGAGAGCCATCCGGAGCCGGAGTCCGCGCTTGCCGCGGCGCGCGAGCCGGAGATGGCGCTGGAAGGCGCGGGGGCCGCGATGATGGAGGCGCCGATGCCGGTGGCGGTGCAGCCGATGCGCGCGGCGGCGGTGGACCCGAACGATCCGAACACGTGGCGGAATGTGGGGCGGAATGCGCTGTGCCCGTGCGGGTCGGGGAAGAAGTACAAGCACTGCCACGGACGGTTGGGGGCGTAGTACGCCGCATCGGGTTAAGAACCAGGTTGCTTCGTCGCTACGCGCCTCGCAATGACGTGGTGCGCTCCCTCGTCGCCCGGTACTCCCGGCGCACGATCTCCATCAGCTCGGCCACCGATGTCGCCGCCGCGTCCTTCTCATACGTGATCTTGCCGTGCTGCATCAGCACGATGCGATCGGCGATATCCAGGGTCTGCGCGTAATTGTGCATGATCATCGCGATCGAATGCCGCCCCTCCTGCTTCAGCCGCAACAGCAGGTCGATGATCAAGCCGGCCTCGCGGGCGCCCATGGCGGCCAGCGGCTCGTCCAACAGCAGAATGCGCGCGTCCGATGTCACGGCGCGGGCCACGGCAATCGCCTGGCGTTGTCCGCCGGACAGACGCTCTACCGGCAGGTCAACCGAGGGGATGTGCACGCCCATGCCCGCAAGACTCTCCGCGGCGCGCCGGCGCATGGCGCGGTGGTTCAGTAGCCGCAGCGGACCACCGTACAGGATCTCACGATTCAAAAACATGTTGTGATAGACGCTGAGCGAATTCGCCAGCGCCAGATCCTGGTAAACGCATTCGATTCCCAAGGACCGCGCATGATCCACCGATCCCAGCGCCACCTCGCTGCCGTCGATGACCAGGCGTCCACTGCTGGGCGGCTGATAACCGGTGAGAATTTTCATCAGCGTCGATTTACCGGCACCATTGTCGCCCAGGATGCCGAGGATCTCGCCCTGACGTAGCGTCAGCGACACTCCATCCAGCGCGGTCACGGCACCGAAGCGCTTGACGATATTGTCGGCACGCAGGGTCTCGCGATGGTCGCTCATCGGCGACCGCCCTGGCGCGCGAGGCGTCTTATATAGGTATTGAACAGCATGGCGGCAAGGATCGCGGCGCCCAGGATGATATTGAACAAGAAGGCGTTGATGCCGATCAGGGTGAAGCCGTCGTTCAGTACGCCCAGGACGAGTGCACCGATCAGGCCGCCAATGATGGTGCCCGATCCGCCCGCCAGCGACGTGCCGCCGATCACGCCGGCGGCCACGGCCAGGAACATGATCTGGTTACCGCCCGCTTGCGGATCGATCGAGCCGATGCGGAATGCTTCCAGGCAGCCGGTCAGTCCCGACAACACGCCCGACAGTACGAAATTGCCGATCTTGATGCGCATGACGCGGATGCCAGCTTCGCGCGCACCGGTCTCATTGGCTCCGGAGGCGGTGGTGTGCAGTCCCCAGCGCGTGTGGCGCAGTACCACGTGCAGCACGGCTACCACGCCAAACGCCCACAGGATTTCGCTGTAGCCCCATGCGCCCATGAACTGCGCCAGCATCGGCCCGCCTGGCGGCGTCACCGGCGTGCCGTGGGAGATCGTCAGCGTCAGGCCGTTCACCAGGAACAATGTGCCGAGCGTGGTGACGAAGGAGGGGATGCCCAAGACCAGGGTGATGACGCCATTCGCCAGGCCGACGCCGCCAGCCGCCACCAGACCTAACAAGAGGGCCAGAATCACGGGAATGCCGGCCTGGGCGGCGAAATACATGACGAACGGCGCCAGGGCGAAGACCATGCCGGCGGAGAGATCGATCTCGCCGCCGATCATCAGCATGATCTCGCCACAGGAGATGATCGCCGCGGGGGCGACGAACTGCGACAGGTTTTCCAGGCTGGCGTTGGTCAGCAGGAAGTCGTGGTTGGCGTTCTCGAACCAGGCGATCAGCAGCAGCGCCACGACAAGGATGCTGGCCTCCTGCCAGCGCGCGAACGCCTCTAACACCCGTCGGTGCGGGCGGGTCATGTATCGACGATCCTCTCGTCATGGCCGGGCTTGACCCGGCCATCTCGCCCAGCAGATCGGACGCGTGTGGCCGCTGTGTGGCGCGATTGCCGGTGCGTTGATGGCCGGGTCGAGGCCGGCCATGACGCGACGGTTCCGGCTATCATACCTTGATCGGCCCGGACCGCGGCACGTATTGCTCCTTGCTGGAACTGCCTTCGTAACGGGTCTTGGAGGACAGATAGGGTTCGACGTTGCCCTTGGTGACGAATTTCAGGCCGGTGTTGATGTCCGCCGGACCAGTCAGGCCACCGGACGCAACGAACATGAACATTTCCATCACGGTGTAGAAACCTTGCAGATAGGCCTGCTGGTCGATGGTGAAGTCCAGGTCGCCGCTGTGGATCAATTCCAGCGTGCGCGGCAGCAGGTCGTAGCCGCCGGCATGCACGCCTTTCGAGGCGAGCTTGAACTGCTGCATCACTTCGCCGACGCCCTGCGTGCTGCCGGCATCCACCGCGAACATGCCCTTCAGGTCCTGGTGGCCGAGATAGAAGGCTTTGATCTTCCCCAATTCCTCGTTCACAGTGGCGCCGGTGGCGATCTGTTGGGTCTGGATGTTCTTGCCGGATTTCTTGATTGCGGCGACGGCGCCGTCCAATCGCGGCTGGATGTTGAGCTGGCCGGGCGTGGCGATGAACAAGGCCACCAAACCTGAATCGACCATGGACGCGATGCGCTCGCCCATCTGGTAGCCGGATTGATAAAGGTCTTGTCCGATATAGGCGAGGCGCTTGTTGGCGCTGCCGGCGGGTGCGTCGGCATTGTAGGCGAATACCGGGATACCTGCGTCCAGTGCGCGCTGTGTCGGGGCATCGAAGGCGTGCGGATCGACGATCGGCACCGCGATGCCCGATGCCTTGGCGGCGATGGCGGCGTTCATCGCGTTCACCATTTCCGCGACGTCGGCGGTCGCGGAGCCGGTCCACTGATAGGTGCAGTCCAATAGAGCGCAGGCGTCCTGGATGCCGTATTGCGTGGGCACGAAGAACGGGTTGGTGGTGACGTGGTTGACGAATACGAACCGCCAATGCGGATGGGGCGGGAAGGCCGAGGGATTCGCCGCGCGGGCCTCGCGCATGCCAGCGAGCAAAGCGAATGCACCGCCCAGTCCGGCGCCATACAACATCGCTCGACGCGCCACGGCGGTCGGGTTGGACTCCTCGGCCATTGGTTTCCTCCTGTTGTTAGGGTGGCGAGAGAGTAGGGCAGAAAGGAACCGCGGTCACGGGACCTCGGTCAATCGCGTGCGAGTTGCGGACATTCGTCGTCGTTGCGAGAAGCCGAGCGACGAAGCAATCTCGTTCGGACCAGTGCCCCAACCGTCGGTGCGCTGCGTGAGCCAGATTGCTTGGTCGCTGTGCGCCTCACAGGAAGATGCTTCCCCTCCCACTATCCCCCGAGCCACAAGGGGAGGGCGAACTTTTTCATCCAGCCGCGGGTCGGCGCCAGGACGGTGGTCAACCGGCAATGACAGAAGGGGAGTGCGCCTGCCGACGCGGTACCGCAGTATTACAAGTGACGCGCGATATATGGCGGCAGGTTAAATGCGCCCGCATGGATTTCTGGTGTCCAATAGCGCGTGGTGCCTAGAACGCCTGCGGCGTCGGCACGCGCGCGGATTTCTTCCACGTCCACGCGCGTCAGCGACGTATCCTTCGCCGCCCAGCCCAGCGTCATGAACCCGCCTACATAGGTCGGGACAGCGGCGACGTACGCGGTGACGTGCGGGAAGAATTTCGCGCGGCGTGCGCTGGTTTCTCGTAGTTCGTCGGCCTGCATGAACGGCACGCCGCACTGGTTCACCACCAATCCACGCGGCGTCAGGATGCGGGCGCAGTTTTCGTAGAAGGAGTCGGTGAACAACACCTCGCCGACGCCGATCGGATCGGTGGAATCGACGATGATCGCGTCGAACGCTGCATCGGGCGCGCGTTTAACGTAGTCGATGCCGTCGCCGACGATCACCTCTGCGCGGGGATCGTCCCAGGCGTTGCCGGCGATGTTGGGGAGGAACTGCCGGGACAGGCGGATCACCTCGCCATCGATCTCGCACATCACCGCGCGCTGTACGGTGTTGTGCTGCAGCACGCGGCGCAGCACGCCTCCATCACCGGCGCCGATGATCAAGACGTTTGCCGCTGTGCCATGCGCAAGCAGGGGCACGTGCGTCAGCATTTCCTGGTAGACAAATTCGTCCGCCTCGGTGATCTGGATCACGCCGTCCAGGACCATGACGCGGCCGTGCGTGTAGCTTTCGAAGATCACGATGTCCTGGAAGTCGCTCTGCACGCGCGCCAGCTCGCGCTTCACCCGGAAGCGCTGGCCCCAGTCGGGGTAGAGGGTCTCGTTGAGCCAGGTGTCGGTGGTCATGACAAATGAACCTGTCCCATGAGGTGGGGTTGGTTGTGCAGAGGCTCGGCGCGGTTGCGGCGCGGAGCGGGCCAAGGAAGGCGCTGAGCGTAAGGGTTGCCGGGTTGGCAGGAAGCAGGCAGTGTACCGACCCGATCACCCTCGCCCTCGGTGCTTCGCACCTCGACCTCTCGCGCACGCAGCGCGGGAGCGGTTTTAGACGATCATTCCTCGCCGCTGCTCGGCCAGCAGCATGTGGTTCGGCGTGAAGGTTGCCTTCAGGACCGGCAGCGACTCGTACGGGTTGCACGACCCGCACATGAAAATGTCGATCGCGGCGAAGTCGCGCTCCGGCCAGGTGTGGATCGACATGTGGCTTTCGGCCAGGACCAGCACGCCGCTTACGCCGCCATCGGGACCGAAATGATGGAAGTGGCTGTGCAGGATCGTCGCGTTGGCTGCTTCAGCGGCCTCGCGCAACGCTGCGTCGATCTTCGCCGGATCGGTCAGGTTGCGAGCACCCCACAGGTCCAGCAGCAGATGCGTGCCGGCAAATCTTACTCCGTCCTTCTCGACGAAATAATCCTTCTGGGCATCCGACCCCAGCGCTTCTTCCTGGTTGCTGCTCGGAAGTTCCGAGACCATCCCCAGCGGATCGAGTGATGGATTGAAAGCGTCCATCGAGCTCCCCTTTCCTACCAGCAGACAGCCTGTTGGACACACGCGAACAGCCCGCGCGAGCGTCCCCTGGGGCCAAGAGGAGCGGGACATAGGGAAAGGGGGGGCGGGGTGCAAGAGAAAATATTTGCTTAAGGTGTCCTCCCGGATGGCTGCATTGCCTGCAACGCAGAGGGCAGGGCCTTTGCCAGCCCAACTTCACGTGCCGAAACCGGCAGATCGGCGAGGCCCTGCACCGGATCGGTCGTCAGCAGCCGGAACATATCGGCCAGCGGGCCGGTGCCCATCCGGGCCTCGTCCTGCGCACGAAGGGTCGCCAGCATCGGCTGATCCCCGGCATGTGCCGCGTCGGTGACAAGCCGCAGCACCAGGCGACGGGCGTGGTCCGTCAGGTCTCCGCTCGCCGGCACCGCCTTTGCCGCGAGAGCAGCCAGCGCTTGTTCGGCACCTCGCCAGTCCTGCGCATGCTCCAGAATGTCGACGCGTTCTGCGGCGGCTGCGTCTGAAGTCAGCCCGGCCAGCAAGTTGATCGCGGTCGCGACATGGCCGGCACGCGCCTGAGCGCCGGCACGCAACAAGGCTCGTTGTTGCGCCAGGGCTGGCGGCAGGCCGGGTACCTCGGATGCATCCAAGGCCGCCAGCGCACCGACGGCATCGCCCTCATGCAGGCGCAGCGTTGCCAGCCGCAGTCCGATCGTGGCCCGGCCCGGCCCGGGTGGCGCGGTACGCATCAGCTTGTCCAGGACTGGCTCGGCGCGGTCCGGCAAATCCAGCGCCACCAGCTTGTTCGCAAGTTCCTCCTCGATCGCCTCGCCTTGACTGGTTTGCGCGATGAGATCGGCGTTCTCGTCCACCAGGGCGACAAATTCCAGCGGCGGCATCCGATCTGCGGCGCCATCCTTCAGCATCGCGTCGAACGTCTGTTGCAGGCGCTCGTGGATCGTCGGAGCGCTGGCAGGGAACAGGCTCTCGGTTTCGCGCAACAGGGTGAGTGCCTGGTGATATTCGCCGAGGGACTGGCGTAGCGACGCCAGCTCCCCGCGCAGGGCCATTTCCCGCTCGCCGCCACGCCAGGCGTAGAGCAAGCGATCGAGCGCCTCGGCGGCCTGGCGCTTGTCGAACTGGCCAGTGGCAAGGCGCAGCTTCACGGCCCGCACCGCCGCGCGGGCACTGACGAACTGGTCGCGGCTGACAGCCAACGCGTCATAACGCGCGAGCGCCTTGCTCGTGTCGCCTTGCGCCTGGCAGAGCATGGCGTTCGCCAGTTCGAGGCCGGGCACATCCTTGGCGCGGGACAGCAATTCCGCGGCGGCTGCGACCGCGCCGCCCTGCACCATCGTCTCGGCGGCGAGCGCCAGCGCCCTGTCGCGGATGCCGCGCGGGTAGCTCAGCAGCAAGGCGGCAGAGTTGGCCAGCGCTGCGGCTGCCTGCGGGGAATGCTCGTCCTGCATCGCAAGGCGCAGGGCACGCCACAGATCCACTTCGTCAGTGCCGCTCAGCCGTGGATCGTCGATGCCGCCCGCCTCGGCCGGGCGGCCGGCGAGCAAGGCAGCGACGCCGGTCAGGCCGGCGATGTCGGCAGACGCCGCTTCACGCGGATCTTCGGCGGCGGTGAGTTGCAGCAGCGCCTCCGCTTCCGCGTCCATGCCAAGGCTGATCATATCCAGCGCTGCAGCCCGCCGATCCGGCCCTCGCGCCAATAGCGGCTCATTCGATGCCAAGGCGATGTTCTTGTCCAGTAGCCGGAACAATCGGTCCGGCGGCAGGTCGGGAAATTCGAACCGGCGGGTCAGCGCCGCGGGATCGCTCAGCATGTCGGTGTCAAGACGCGAAACCGCCAGCGGGGCCGGGGCGGTGGTGAGGATGAACCCGTCCGCCACCGTATGCAGTGCCACCGTATCGGCGAAGGGAACCACGACGACGCCTTGCCTCGTCGGCAGCAACTCGAATTGCGGCGTGATGCTGCGGACGACCGTGGCCTGCCCCGGCTGGAACAGAGTGCCGACCAACAAGGGACCGCCAGTTGATGGGTCTTGCAGGGTCACCACGCGGCCCGGCGCCTGCGCGGCCAACCCCACCGCGTTGTCATTGTTCCGTACTGAAATTGCCCGGGTCTGGGGCGGGGACGACAGCGCCGCCACGGTCCATCCCTGCGTCGTTTTTGACAGCGCGACGGTGGTGCCGGCGGGCGGCGAGAGGTGGATCACGGTCGCGGTGGGCAGCAGCTCAGCGCGTGCTGAGGCAAAGGCGGGCATGGATTGCAGCGGGGCCAGATCGATGGGTTCGTGCTGGTCGAAAACCACCAATGTCTCGCCATGGCGGTGGAACACGGCCGCCGCGGCATCGGCGGGCAGCGGCAACGTGAATGCGGCGCCTTGTGTCTCCGGCGGCAGAGGAGCGGGCCTCGCCTGCAAAGGGGCTGGTTCGAGGGGTTGTGGTGGCGCTGAGGCGGCCGCAGCTGGGGCTGGGGCTGGGGCTGGGGCTGGGGCTGGGGCTGGGCCGGGCGTAGGCGGGGCAGCGTCGGCAGGGGCGACAGCCGCGATGGTGGTGGCTGCGACGACGGGGGGAGGGGAGGGCGCCAGCGGGGCTTGCCGGGACGGGGCCGGGGGGTCGGACGGCGGCTCGGCGACAGGAGGTGGCTGTGTCGGCCCAGTGTCGTTCGAGAGGTGCATGGGTGGCGTGGCGGGCTTCTCGGCTGCCGGTGGCGGGTGTTGGGCTACCTGCAGCGAACCGTGCGCAGGTACCGCGCCGCCGGGATCCAGAATGTCGATTACGACTCGGTTGCCGAGGCGGGAATCATGGAAGGTACTGCCGGGCGCGATGATGAGCGTGGCTTCGTTGCCGTCCGCGTGTATGGCGGAGACGTTATGGGGCGGCGGCGCGTCGTTCGCCTTCAACGTGACATCGCCCGCGAATTGTATGGTGAGTTGGTCGCCGTCGCGTACCACGCGGTAGGTGGTGTGTGGCGGCGTGTCGAACACCACGCGGCCATAGCCGGGGTGACTGCCGGAGCGGATATCGATCTCGGTGGTTGGGTCTGCGTGGGCGATCAACGGCAGGAGCAATATCAGAAGAAGGGCAATCGCAATGGGGGTGCAATTGTCATTGCGCGTTGCCCACGGGCGGGTTGCCCACCGGCCGGCGCGGCCGACCTGCCGCTGGATGAAACTGCGTGGGGCCGCAGGCGGACCTGGTTTCTTGTTGGTTGCCCACGGGCCTGGTCGCCGGCCCGCGACCGCATGAAACTGCGCGGCAACGATCCCTCTCGTCGTCGCCTGGATCGACCCGGCCAGCTTGGCACGATGATCGGGTGCCGCTGCATGCGATCCGGGCGGCTGTGCGCAACTCGATCCGATCAGCTGCGGGTAGATGGCCGGGTCAAGCCCGGCCATGACGGGTTGTTTCTGCGGCGCGCAGGCTTTTCCGACATCGCACGACCGGGGTTGCTTCGTCGCTTCGCTCCTTGCAATGACATGATTGCGTCTTGCCCTCACCTTGCTGGAAAGTGCGGGCCGATCGATCATTCAAAACTCGCGAGCAGCTTGTCGATATCCGACTGGTCCATCGCCATTGTGGGGAGCTGCGGCCCGTTCAGCAGCGCGGCCTCGCCCTGCGCGCCTGTCTCGATGGCCGTATCGCTGCCGGGTTCGCCAAAAGTCAGCACGAGCTGGCAGACTTTCGTCTCGATCGCTTTCAACGTATTCACCACCTTGGTGATGCGTTGGCCGGTGATGTCCTGGAAGCTGCACGCCTCATAGATGCGCGTGGTGGCGTCTTGCAGCTTCGTCGCCGGCTCGCCGGCCAGGTGCTCGCCGACCGCATCCAGTGTCTCGCAGCTTTCCAAAATCGCGTGTGTCGCCGAGGCGGTGTGCTGGATGATCGCGTCCAGTTCGTCGGTCGCGAACGGGATGTCGCTGGCGGTGATGTCGTCCATGCGGAGCGCGGCAATCTCCGACTTGGCAGAGGCGATGATCTGGCCGAGCGATTCGACTTCGGACAGGAGAGAGGTCTCCTGTGCTGTCAGGTCGCCGCTCATGGTGGCGAGGACGGCGCGCACCACGTCGGCGACCATGTCCGGGTCGGTGCCCGCGTAGCGTTCCCGGATCGCCGCGAGCCGTTGGGCGAGCGCTACGTCCGGCCTGGCGGTCCTGTCAGCCATGGAGCAATACCTTCTCGATTTTCTCGCGCAGGGTTTCCGCGTTGAATGGCTTGACGATGTAGTTGGAGACGCCGGCCTGCTTTGCGGCGACCACGTTCTCCACCTTGCTTTCCGCGGTCACCATGATGAAGGGCATGCCTTTCAACCTTGTGTCCGCGCGCACCTCCTGCAAAAGCTGCAGGCCGGTCATGGGCTGCATGTTCCAGTCGCTGATCACCAGGCCGAAATTGCCGCTGCGCAGCTTGGCCAATGCCTCGGCGCCGTCGGATGCTTCCTCGACGTTGTTGAAGTCGATCTGCTTCAGCAGGTTGCGGATGATCCGCAGCATGGTCTTGTAGTCATCGACAATCAGGACATTGATCGTTTTGTCCATCGACATGGGGCATGGTCTCCGCTTGCTATGTTAACCGCCCCCGGGGGCGGCTGTGCCCGCGGGTTCGCGACGGGTGCGCAGTTTGGCGAGGTCGGCGGTGACATCTCGCGCCTTGTCGGGATTCATCGCCGCGAGGATTGGCGCTGCCTTCAGCTCCTTCATGCGATCGACCAGCGACAGCAATACGGGCATGTCGAGATCGTTGAAGATCGTGGCGGCGTCGCGGGGTTTCATGTCTTCGTAGACTTTCACCAGGCCTTGCCAGCCGGCTTCCTCGCGCTGTGTGCGGGCGGCTTCCAGGTCCTGCAGCTGCTTCCGCAATGCGGTCAGGGCCTGCGCCTGCGCCTCCAGCTTTTGCTCGGCGGCGGCGAGGATGGATTCGCGCATGCTCAGTGCGGCTGCCCTGGCGTCGAGTTGCTGGCTGCGCTGGCGCAGTTCCAGCAGCAGCGCGCGCTCGCCTTCGGTGATCGGGGGGGCCGAGCCGCGGTCGGGCGATGGCAATGCCGGAGACGGAGCGGCGGCGGTTGCGGCGGGCTGTACCGCTGCTGCTGTTGCGGGCTGTGGTGAGGATGCCCGCGGCGTGGCTTTCGCCGATGGCGATGGGTCTGCTGTCGCGGCGCGCGCTGCGGTCAGGACTGCGGCACCGGCAGGCGGATGCCCGGCAGCGATATAGCGGGCAACATCGAGCGTCTTCATCGCCAGCAGCGCGCCGATCGTGGCGATGGTGAACGGCAACAGGCGTGGGGAGCGGAGGGACAGGATCATCGCGCCATCCTCAATGCCTTGAGCAAGTCGCGTTCGGCCTGGCTGCGGACACGCGGCATCTCGGGCGCCTGGTCATCTGCTCCCGCCAGGGGGTGGTGCATTGGTTCGGCGGCGAGCGAGCGGCCGGCGCGGATCAGCGATTCCAGCCGGTCGGCCAGGCGTTCGCCTCGTTCAAGCAGGAAGATCAGGTCGTCTTTCAGGCGGGTGGTGGTGTCGATCTGGCGGGCCATTTGCCGACCGGCGCCGTCGGCGGCGGCGTGCAATTGCTCGATGCCGGCTTCAGCCTGACGGGAGCTGTCGTTGAAGCTGGCGACCAGCGCTTCGAGTGCGGCGCGGTCGCGTTTCAGAACGCCCAGGGCCCGTTCCAGCCGCACGGCATGGAACAGGGTCGCGGCCAGCAGGGCGGCCAGAACGGCTTCGAGGATCCACTCCATGCCCGCTATTGTCGTCGGACATGGTTAGCAATTCCTTTACCGCGCCACTGTTCTTGTGGGTGTGTGAGCGCACGAATGGGTCGTGCAGGTTTGGGGTAGGGGGCAGGGGGCGAAACTTGCGATCTCGACCCCCGCTATCCCCCCGGGTCGCGAGGGGACGGGGAGCCTTTCATCCGGTCGCGGGTCGGCGGGGCCGGAGGGTGGGCTGCCAGCAATGACGTGTGGAGCGGACAACATCCGTCAGGACCACAACACGAGTACCCGGAATTAGAGAAACGTGACGCACTCCGCCTCGAGTCGCTTGAGGCTTGGCGGAGACCGAAGCAACTTCGTTCGGGTGCGCGCGGAGCTTCCTGCGCCCGGAAGATCGAGGTTGCTTCGTCGCTACGCGCCTAACTAACCAGAAAGTTCCCGTCATGGCCGGGCTTGCCCCGGCCATCTTCGCCAAGTGATCGGGCGCAAGTGATCGGGCGCAAGTGATCGGGCGCGTACAGAACGCGTCCTGACCGATGCTGCGTCGATGGCCGGGTCAAGCCCGGCCATGACGAAAAACGTGTGGCGCGCCGCACTTTCATTCTGCCGCGGGTCGGCCGCGCCGGCCGGTGGTCAATTCGCAATGACATGTTGGCAGGACGGGCCAACGCTCGGTTCACTGATACCTGATACCGGTTGCAGCGAGTCCGCTGTGGGATATTTGGATCGGATTCAACATGTTATTATATTCCTGTACCGGCACGACTAGGCTGCTCGTTTCGTCTCGGTCAGCTGGCCCAAAGCGCGGTCGATGCGTGCCAGGATTTGCGGGTCCGAACTGAATACCACGGCGAGTTCGCCGCCGCCTGAGCGGACGACCCGCGCGGGGATGAGGCCTCCCGCCGCCGGCATATCGATTTCCACTTGCGCTCCGGCCGGCAGGTTCCAGTCGCATGCCAGTGCCGCGCCACCGCGCGACATGTTCCGAAGGGCGACCTGGGCGGCAGGCTTGCCTTTTGCCTGGAGGCTTGCCGAAACGCCGCTCAGAGTCAGCCGCTCATAGCGCCGCCGCTCTTCCGTGGTATCCTCGCGCACCGCTGCCAGGAACTGGTCCACCTCGGTGCGGAGCGTTTCCGCTTCGCGACTGATCTCCGCAGCACCGGTCAGCACGTCTCGGCTGATGTCGCCGGCGCGGTCTGCCACGGTCACCACATGCTCCATCGCCTGGGCGGTGCTGGACGTCGCGCCGGACACCGCCTGAACGTTGCCGGCGATTTCCCGGGTGGTGGCATTTTGTTGTTCCACCGCGGCGGAAATCGCGGCCGACACCTGGTCCATCTTGCCGATAATCGTACCGATCTCGGTCATCGCGGACACCGCATCCGTGGTGGCGGAACGAACAGTGTCGATCTGGCTGCCGATTTCGGCGGTTGCCTTGGCGGTCTGTGCCGCCAGCGCCTTGACCTCGCCCGCGACGACGGCAAAGCCCTTGCCCGCCTCGCCGGCTCGCGCCGCTTCGATCGTTGCGTTCAGCGCCAGCAGATTGGTCTGCGCGGCAATGTCGCTGATCAGGCGCACGACGTCGCCAATCCGTGCGGTTGCTTCGGACAGGCTCTGCATGGTGCCCTTGCTGGCGTCGGCGCGCTGCACCGCCTGGCGCGCGACGTCGGCGGATGACGTGACCTGGCGGGAGATTTCGGCCACGCTTGATGTGAGTTCCTCGACCGCGGAGGCGACCGTCATGAGATCCGCGGACGATTTGGCGGCATCGCCGGAAGTGCCATGCGCTTCGGTATGCACGGCAGTGGCCGCTTCCGCCATCGCATCGGCGGCGCTGCGCATCGTGTCAGCCGAGGCGGCCAGCGACGCCATGACACCGGAGACCGATTTGCCGAAATCCTGGGTGTATTGCTCCATGGCGGCCTGACGCCGTTCCTTGGCGGCACGCGCGGTGGCTTGCTCCGCGGCGAGCCGTTCGGCGTCGATGGCGTGCTGTTTGAACACGCCTACGGCACGCGCCATGTCGCCGATCTCGTCCTGGCTGTCTTGCGCCGGGACCGCCACGCCATTGTCACCGGCGGCCAACTTGCCCATCACGCCGGTCATTTCCGTCAGAGGCCGCACGATACCGCGGCCGATGACGAAGGCCAGGGTGGCGCCGAGCGCCAGTGCCAGGATGCCTACGATTTCCTGCAGCCAGGAAGCGCTGGAAACCGTGTCTGCTGCGGTTGTGCGGCTGGCGGCGAAGTCGTGCGCGAGCGAATCCAGCGCCCCCTGCAGCTTCTGCTGCATCGCCTCCAACTGTGGCCGGGTTTGCTCGTTGTAAAACGTTTCCGAAGCCAGACGGGCGGAGGAGAAGGCGTTGAATGCCGTCTCGTAGTTGGACAATGCGGCCTGGACCGGCGCAACCAGGGCGGCAATCTCCGGCTTCGCGATGCGCTGCATCGTCGCGAGGGCGTCGCGGGCATGTGCCGCGTTGGTCTTGAACGTTGCCGGACCCTTCTTGTCCAGGGTGGCCATGAAGCGCCAGTTCGCGACGCGAACCAGCAAGGTCGAGGCCTCGACATCCGACGCCGCCGCCGACAATGCCGGGTCATGCGTCGCACGCGCTGCCTGGACCAGGCGGCCGGCTGCCGCCGTCAGCGTATCGCCGCCGGTGAACAATAATGCGCGTTGTGCACTCCATGCCATGCCGAGTTCGCCAAACCGGTTGAGGTCCGCGCGGAGCGTGCGCAGCCCATCCTGCACCGCGCGATAGATTTCCAGGCGTTGCGGCGACAGGGTGGCATGCTGGGCTTCCGTCAGCAGGCTGTCGGCGCTGTCGGCGGACTGGCGGGCGGTTTGCAGCACCGCATCGGATGGGTCGGCGAGGTAGCGCGATTGGGCCAGGCCGATCATCGTTAGGTGACGCGCCACTTGCAGCGAGCGCTGCGTGTTGCCCGCCAGTGCGTCCATTTTGCCGACATTCCTGCCAACGCCGGACAGTTCAAAGGTGCCAAAAACGGCGATGCCGAGAGTAAGGGCGATCAGTATTGCATATCCGAGGTAGATGCGCGTGCGGACTCGAAAGCGGAAAATGCCCATGTGTCACCTTTGGAAGTCCGTGTTGGGAAGTGGGGCGTACATCTTCGCAGGGAATCGTCACCAAAGGGTTAAGCGCGTGTACCGAGGACCGGGATTTGAGCTTCGCCCACCGGATGAAGCTGATGAGTCGGTCCGGTCGAACCAACGTCGCGTATAAGCAATGCGGCGTTGGGTTTGGGATTTGACGGTTCGAGATTAACTGGTTTCGGCGAACGCTATTTTATTGCGCTGCGCTCCACGCAATGACATGGGACGGGCGGACTGTATCGCGTTTCTCTGGTTCCGGATGCTAACCAACCGGCGTTGAGGGGGTGATGCCTGCCCTGTCGCGGATAATGAAGCCGCCGCCCAGCACGCGGCCGCCGTCGTAGAACACACAGGCCTGGCCGGGCGCGGGCAGGGCAGGGGTGTCCAGCAGCACTTCGGCGCCGCCTGATGTGGCGCGGATGGTGGCGCCGTGGGGTTCCTCGCGGGCGCGCAGCTTTACCTGGCAGTGCAGACCGGTCGCGGGCGGCGGGATCAGCCAGTTCACCTCGCGCAGGCGGACCGTGCCGGTGCCGGTCTCGCGCGGGCCGACCACGACGCGGCGGGTGCCGGGATCCGTTGCGATCACGATCTGGCGCTGGCCGCGATCCATCGCCGCGGGGCCGAGGCGCTTGCCCTGGCCGACCGTATAGTGGGCGATGCCGTCGTGGTGGCCGAGGACCCGGCCGTCCTGGGTGACGATCTCGCCCGGTGCGGCGGCGTCGGGGCGAAGGCGCGCCACGATGTCGGCGTAGCCGCCGGTGGGGACGAAGCAGATGTCCTGGCTGTCGGGCTTGGCGGCCACCGGCAGGCCCAGGCGTTCCGCGACCGCGCGGACTGCCCGCTTGTCGGGCATGTTGCCGAGGGGGAAGTCGCACAACGCCAGTTGGTCGGGGGTGGTGGAGAAGAGGAACCAGCTCTGGTCTCGGGCAGGGTCGGCAGCGCGGTGAAGTTCGGGGCCGTCGGGGCCGTCGATGCGGCGGACGTAGTGGCCGGTGGCGAGGCGTTCGGCGCCCAGGCCGCGGGCGAGGGCGGTCAGGTCGGTGAACTTGACTGTCTGGTTGCAGCGCACGCAGGGGACGGGGGTTTCGCCCGCGGCGTAGCTGTCGGCGAAGTCGGCGATGACCGCTGTGGCGAAGCGGGATTCGGCGTCGATGACGTAGTGGGGGATGCCGAGCTTGTCGGCAACGCGGCGGGCGTCGTGGATGTCCTGGCCGGCGCAGCAGGCGCCCTTCCGGCCGGTGGCGGCGCCGTGGTCGTAAAGCTGGAGGGTGATGCCGATCACCTCGTGCCCGGCTTCGTGCAGGAGGCCGGCGACGGTGGAACTGTCCACCCCGCCCGACATGGCGACGACGACGCGCATCAGGTTGGGGCCACGATGCACGTCAGTGCGAGCTCGGAAGAGGCGCGCGTGGGTCCGTGCGGCGGGTTCGACCGGGATTGCTTCGTCGCTGCGCTCCTCGCAACGACATGTGGTGTCGCAATGACATGTGGCGTCGCAATGATATGCGGTCTCGCTGTGGCGCACTCGCTGTGAAACATAGGTGGGGTCAGCCGTTCATCATGTTCCGGGTGCCGGCGGGGAGCTTTACCACCAGGCCGTCCAGTTCCGGGGTCATGACGATCTGGCAGCCGAGGCGGGACGTGTCGGTCAGGCCGAAGGCGAGGTCGAGCATGTCTTCCTCGTCTTCCGTGGGGTCGGCGAGCTTGTTGAACCATGCCTTGTCCACGATGACGTGGCAGGTGGAGCAAGCGAGGGAGCCTTCGCAGGCGCCCTCGATGTCCACATTGTGCTTGTGGGCGATCTCCAGCACCGACAGGCCCAGGGGGGCATCGACCTCGCGGTGCGTGCCGTCGCGCTCGATGAAGGTCATCTTCGGCATTTGGGGGAAAAGTCCTTCAGGGCATTCTCGTCATGGCCGGGGTTGACCTGGCCATCTGCGCAGGGCGGCCGGGTTGCATGCGGCGCCCGGTCCGCCGGGGCAGATGGCCGGATCAAGCCCGGCCATGACGAGGGGGGCCAGCGTGCGCCGCAGCCAGCGCGGCCGCCGCGTAATCGATATCCGCGGCCGAGGTAAAACGTCCAATGCCGATCCGCAAGGTGCGGTCGGCCTGGTCCGGTGACAGGCCGATAGAGCGCAGGACGTAGGAGGGCTCGATCTCGGCGGAGGAGCAAGCGGAGCCGGTGGAGACGCAGAGGTCGGGGGCGCGGGCCATGAGGTCCGTGGCTGTGGCGTCGGGGAAGGTGAGGTTCAGGTTGCCGGCGATGCGGTGGTGCATGCTGCCGTTGAGGGTGATGCCAGGGATGTGCTGGCGGAGGCGGTCGAGCAAGCGGGCGCGGAGGGCCGCGATGCGGGCGGTGTCTTCGGTGAGGTCCGCCTGGGCCAGGCGGCAGGCTTCGCCCAGGCCGACGACCAGCGGGGCGGGCAGCGTGCCGGAGCGCAGGCCGCGTTCCTGGCCGCCGCCGGAGAACAAGGGGGCCAGCCGTGCACGGGGGCGGCGGCGGACGAACAAGGCGCCGATGCCTTTGGGGCCGTAGAGCTTGTGGCCGGAGATGGAGGCGAGGTCTACGCGCCAGGCGGTGAGATCCAGCGGGATTTTTCCTGCCGCCTGGGCGATGTCGGTGTGGAAGAGCGCGCCGGCTTCCTTGGCGATGGCGGCGAGCATGGGGATGTCCTGGATGACGCCGATCTCGTTGTTTACCGCCATGACGCTGACCAGCAGCGTGGGCGTGGCAAGGGCATCGCGCAGGGTGGCGGGGTCGAGCAAGCCATCCTGGCGGACGGGGAGGAAGATGGGCTCGAAGCCTTCGTCGGCGAGGTCGGCGACCGATTCCAGGACGCATTTATGCTCGGTGGCGACGGTGACGACGCGGCGGCGGTCGTTGCCCCCAGGGGCCGTGAATCGGGCGGCGAAACGAGCGGCACCCTTGATGGCGATGTTGTTGGATTCGGTGGCGCCGGAGGTGAACACGATCTCCTTGGGGTCGGCGTTGACCAGGGCGGCAACCTGGGCCCGGGCGGTTTCCACCGCGGCTTCGGCGTCCTGGCCCATGGCATGCTCTGCGCTATGGGGGTTGCCGTAGCGCTCGGTGAAGAAGGGCAGCATGACGTCGAGGACGCGCGGGTCGCAGCGCGTGGTGGCCTGGTTGTCCAGGTAGACGGGCCGGTTGGGGCGAAGCGGCTGGTCGTTCATGTGGGGAATGTGGGTCCTGGCGGCGGGGGCTGCCAAGGGGTGTGGGCCAAGCTGAGCCGGCGGCAGCGCGTGGGGTGGTGTCCCGAGTCTGCGACGTCTGACATTTTCGCGTCGGGCCAACAACGGTGCCGCGTGTGTGACATTCGTCACAAAAACTTCGGCGGGAGTCATGGCATCGTGCATATGCCGGCGGTGGGTCGCGGGACCACGCTGGCCGATAATTCCGCGAATGCGAGGGAAAGCGAAACATGCAGGAAATTCCTCAGCCCGTCACCGGCGTAAGCGTCTATCCGTATCTGCCGCACATCCCGATCGAGGTGCCGGCACACTTCGTCAGAGGCGTCGGAACCTACGCGGTTGGAACGCTGATGATGGATATCTTCTATAACCTGGACCTGGTCGAGGGCACGCCACTGCATGGCGGCGTGGTGGCAGGGGTGAATTACTACGCGTTGTGCCAGGGCGCCGACGGCGAGACGTTCCAGACGCCGTGGATGACGTGTCTGCAAGGCGGATCGGCGCCGCGCTTCGGGCGCACGATTGCGCCGGTGCATGAAACCGACGCCGCGGCCGGGACCGATGCGACGCCGGATATCGCGTATCAGGTCCACTTGAGAGACGTGAGCGTGGATCTGTATGTCAACCCGATCGAGCCGTTGGTGGTGCCGTTGATCCGGGGCGCCAGCGGCATCGCCAAGTTCGCCGGCCTGTTGCCGGGCGGCACTTGGTCGGCCGCGGTCACCGGCGGCCGGCGCGTCAACACGCTGCGAAAAGGCATGCGCGTCAGTATCGGTGGCATCAACGTGAATGGCGGGCAGCCGTATCATGTCCCGGCGGTACTGACGACCACCGACGCGGGCGATCCGGCGCTGTTTCGTGAGATCAAGGCGTAGGTCGCATTGCCGGTGACATCGAAGCGGCCCGCGCCGGCCATGCGGGCCGCGGGCCGTTTCATCGTCGCAGGACCGGCTGCCGTCGATTGGTTCGTGGATCGTGTTGCAGGCGCGGCCATTTGCTGCTTCGCAGGCGGCTTCTGGCGGAGGCGGAATGCGACGGGACGAATCAGGATGGCGGGGCCGGCGGTTGTCCGGCCCCGTGCATGGTGGTCTGGATGACGTGGGCATTGGCGTCAGGGCGGACCGGTCGCTGCCGCGACGGGGGCCATGCCCGGTGC
>DATKPQ010000119.1:0-30012 GCA_035523995.1 Acetobacteraceae bacterium
TGCCATCCACCATTGGCTCTCCTGCATCGCGTGCCTGGCGCCGGCCATGTCGCGCAGCGTTGCCAGGTGGTCGGCCATGCCCTTCCACAAGCGTGCTGTGTCTCGCGCTTCGTCCGCCGTCACGCGTGGCGGTTGGGGCAACAGAAACGGGGAGTCGCTCATGATTCCGCCTCCTCAGGCCAACATAGCCTCGCCGCGACCACAACTGCGGTTGTTGTAACGGGCCACAGGTCCTACTTGCTGCTTAGCGCTCTTTCCTTGGGTAGGGGAAGCCGAGCTGTGAACAATCGGCAGGCAGCCGGCGAATCCGGGTCTTTGGCGGAACTGGGCCTCAGTAGGGCAATTCGGCGTGCAAGGGCGGTGGCACCGGCGCTGCGAGACGGTGGCCCCTCGCTCAAGACCGACATTGACCGGCATCCGCCCCGCGAGCGGCAACATGCCTGCACCTATGTCTGGAGGTGCCAGTGAGCGAATCCACCGACGTTTCTCTGCCTGGGCCGCTCGCCTGCGCGGTCACGCAACTCCGTGACTGGATGCTGAGTGAATTGCGCGCGGACGAGTTGCGAACGACGCCGCGGGAGCCTCTATATCACTACACTGTCGAGGCTGCCCTCCGAGGGATTATCGAGAAGCAGCAGCTTTAGTGCTTCATTCATAACTGCCAGAAGGATCGAGAGGAGGTTAAGTATTCATTGAACATTGCCCGGCAGGCGATCGACGAGGAAGCTCGCAGCGGAGGACCGTACGCACGCTCGTTGCTATGCGGCCTTAACGGCATGCTCGACACAGTATTCGACGACCAAAGGTTCGACTTCTATTTCTTCAGCCTCAGCGCACACCGGGATGACGCCGGCCAGTGGGCCAACTACGGGGATAAGGGAAAGGGCTTTGCTATCGGGTTTTCGCCTGCTTTGTTTCAGCCAAACCAGAAGACACCGCTTCCATGCCCGACCGAGAACGCCTTCGTCGGCCAGGTGATCTACGGCAGGGAAGCTACGTTCGCTCGACACCGTAAAGGTGTGCGAAAGCTCGCAAAGCTCGCCGAGGGCGCGGCGAATGCAAACCCGTAGCTCGCTCCGCGGTGGCAGCAGGCCTGGTTCGACAGCCTCAACCATGAATTCATCGCTACGCTGCTCATTTGGAACTGCCTGACAGCGAAACGTGAAAGTTTCCACTGCGAGCGGGAAACGCGCCTTATCATCCTGGGGGAACGCGAAACATTCGATCCTGCCCGGCGACGGCACAACAACCGAGATTACATTGAAACGCCCCTGCCATTGAGCACGCCGGAGAACATCGTCGAAATCCTGGTCGGCCGTGACGCGCCCGGGGATGCCGAGGCAATGGTGACTGAATTGCTTACCTCAAATGGCTATCCTGGCACCATCCCGGTCCGCCGATCAGCGGCCGGACCGTGAGCGTAAAGAGTTGGCGGCACTGCGGTGTCGCACACAAAAACACGGTTGTTTGTCATGCCAACGGAACACTCGCCTCCCGCGGTGCTTACCTGTCGAGCTTATCCGGACAGCACGTTCGTGGCGCCAAGGTCTCACCAAGATACGGTGCAGCGTCGGATCGAACAGAGCCCCAGACCGTATTTTTGGGGCATCCAGCAGTAAGCCGCTGGAACCCGATGCAATTCTCCGTACGGTTGTCGGAATTTCCACCGATCCGGGCGGCGACCGACAACTGTCCGTGCCGCAGCGGCGACAAAAAGTTCAGTATTTTCAATGAATTATGGCGCGCCCGGGAAGATTCGAACTCCCAACCCCCAGATCCGTAGTCTGGTGCTCTATCCAATTGAGCTACGGGCGCCGCGAGGACGCGGGGGTGTAGCGGAACCCTCGCGCGGGTTCAACCCTGACCGCGGGCATGCCTGCGATGGCAGCCCCGCGTGCCGTTCCGTACCGCTATTCCTTCGTTTCCGCCACCGGCAGCGCGCCCGGACGGAACCCGCCGCCCTGCGGCGTCTTCGCCAATTGCTGCAGGGTCACGGCCAGCGCCGCCTGCGCCTTCTCGTTGCCCGCCACTGTTGCCTTGATCGATGCCACGCGCCCGGCCATCAACTCCTGCCGGTGCGTGGCCATGTAGTCAGCCGACTCCTTCAGGTTGCGCGTATAGCCGTTCAGCTCCGGAACCACGTAACGCGCAAACAACTCCCAGGACCGCAGCGTGGCCTCGCGGCTGGCCCAGTCGTGGGCGAAGCCCAGCACCACGCCGAAGCCGCCGGTCACCTGTTGCAGGTTGCGGATCATGCGCACCGCCTCATCCGGCGTGCCGATCACGGCGGAGCCGACACCGCTGCCGCTGCCGTTCACCTGGGCCAGCAGGTCCCACTTGTCCTCTACGCGGACCGCGCCGGGCCTGCCCAGCACGCGGACGTTGTATTCGTTATGCCACCACCACAGGCCGTCCACTGCCTCTTGCTCTGCCTGCGTCTTCGATTCTGCCAGGTGGAAGGACACCAGAACGCGCCAGTCCCGCCGATCGACGGTCTTGCCATGCTGACGTGCGGCCTCCTCGGCGAAGGACCATTGCAGCGGCAGTGCGGCCAGGCCCTCGGTTGACGTGGAGGCGATCGACAGCACGCCCATCCCGTACTTGCCGGCAAGTTGCATACCGGAAGGGCTGATCGACGACGCCGCCGCCATCGGCAGCGTTTCTTGCAGGGGCAGCAACTGCAACTGGCTGTCGTTCAGCGTGAACCAGTCGCCGCGATAGCTGAAGCGCTCGCCGGAGAGCAAGCGGATGATGACGCCCAGCGCTTCGTCCTGGCGGGCGCGGAGCAACATCTGGTCCACACCGAAGGTTCGCGCGTCGGCCGGCAGCGCGCCCGGGCCGGTGCCGAAAATGACGCGCCCGCCGGTCAGGTGGTCCAGCAGCACGATGCGTTGCGCCACGGTGAACGGATGGTGATAGGGCAGGGAGACGACGCCGGTACCCAGCCGGATGCGCTGCGTGCGCTCGCCCGCGGCAGCGAGAAATAGTTCGGGCGAGCCGATCGTTTCCCAGCCGGAGGAGTGGTGCTCACCGCACCAGAACTCGTCGAACCCAAGCTGGTCGAGATGTGTCGCGAATGCCAGGTCCCGGCGAAGCTGCAGCGTCGGGTGCTCGCCCACCGGATGATGCGGCGCGAGGAAGGTGCCGAATTTCATGCGGGTCAAAGGACGATCCTTTCAAAACGTTTGTCATTGGCAAGCACGAAGCGGCAAGCCAATTCCGTTTGAATGTTTCATATACGCAAACAAATAGTTTCGCGGCTGCGCTCCTCGCAATGACGGGGGGGGAAAACGGCCTAATGCGTCCAGTTCTCGGTGCGCCCATAGCGGAAATTGTCGGCATAGGCCTTTGGCTTCATGCGATGCGGCGGCGACAATTCCAGATCGTATGCAAGGCTATTTTTGTTGGCATATGCCACAGCCTCATCCTGAGTCTCGAAATGCAGCCGCACTTGCTCTTGCGTGTTGCCGCCTCCGATCCAGCCCATCAGCGGATCCGGTCGGCGCGGCTGCGACGGCTCGAACTCCAGCACCCATTGATGGGTCATCGCCCGGCCGGACTGCATGGCGGTCTTCGGCGGCTGGTAGATACGGGCTCGCATGGAACATTCCTTTGGACCAATGGCCGGGGCGCCGGGTTCGGACCCGCCGGCCCCACAATTAGAACAAGCCATAGGCGACGTCGAGAGATGACAAGCCATGCCAGATGCTCTACTGGCTAACTGCCGTGCACGAGACTGCCTGCGAACCATCCGCGCCTTGCTTTATGCGATCTGTGAAATCTGTGCTGAACCGGCTGGTCTTGCCGCAAGCTGCACGGGCGTCGCGGCATGAGTCGCATGCCATCACACGGCTCGAATCCAGATGGGAGCACACCGGGGACAGGAGCAGCGGAAGCCGATGCACCGCATGCGAGAGTTCCCGCGTCGCGTATGGTTGCTGATCCAGGAAGCGTTGCATGTCAGCGCGTTGGCGGCGGAACCGGGATGGCAGGCCTTCCCCCGCGGCTTACCTCGTTTGTCCCCTCTTTCCTTTGCCAGCGGCCAGGCTCAGACTTGGCATCCATGCAGGGGCGACAGCAGGTTCACGGAAGCTGCGTGGCGCGTGACGGGCATGGCGTGCTGCTGATCGGCCCGGCCGGTTGCGGTAAGTCTGATCTTGCCCTGCGTTTGCTCGGGCGCGGGCTCAATCTCGTTGCGGATGATAGGGTCGATATCGAGGGCATTGTCGCCAGCCCCCCAGCCGCTCTCGCCGGGCTTTTGGAGGTCCGTGGGCTGGGGATCGTGCGGCTGCCTTATGCCGGATCCGCGCGCCTTGCCCTGGTGACGGAACTCGGTGCGGTGGCAGACCGCATGCCGATGCCCGGCCACCATGCCGGGTTGGGGCTGCCGCTGATCCGGTTGGATCCCATGCAGGCCTCCGCCGTCGAGCGGGTCGTGCTCGCGCTGGATTGCGCTTTGGGCCGCGTCGGCCAGGTTGCCGGAGCTTTTGCGGCATGAGCGCTGCCCGCCCGACAGAGCAGCGACTGCGGGTGGTGTTGGTCAGCGGCCTGTCCGGGGCCGGCAAGGCATCGGCGCTGCGAGCCCTTGAGGATATCGGCTACGAGGCGGTGGACAATCCGCCGCTGCCGATGCTGGAGGAGATGGTGGCCCGCAGCGAGCGGCGCCTCGCCATCGGGGTGGACGCCCGCACCCGCGGTTTCGACGCCGGTGCCGTGTTGGCCGCCCTGCGTCATTTGCAGAGCAATCCCGCATTGCGCGCAGAACTTGTCTTCGTCTGGGCCGACGAAGCGACTCTATTGCGGCGCTACACCGAAACCCGCCGCCGCCATCCGTTGGCACCTCAGGCTCCCGTGGCCGACGGTATCGCCGCTGAGCAAGCGCTGACAGCCCCGCTGCATGAGGCCGCGGACCTTGCGCTCGACACCTCGGACCTGCCTCTGCCTGCTTTGCGCCAACGGATCGAGCAATTCTTCGGCGAGGCCGGCAAAGGCGGGAACCGGCGCATGGTGGTGTCGTTGGTATCGTTCGCGTACGCATACGGCCTTCCGCGGGAAGCGGATCTGGTATTCGATGCGCGCTTTTTGCGGAATCCGCACTACGACCCCATGTTACAGGCCAAGACCGGACTGGATCCTGATGTTGGCGCGTTCATCGCCGCCGACGCGGACTATCAGCAATTTTTCCGAACGTTAACGGATTTGGTCAGCATGCTCTTGCCCAGGTTCGTGCAAGAGGGCAAAAAGTATACGACTATCACGATTGGGTGTACGGGGGGGAAACACCGCTCCGTCTTTCTTGTGGAGCAATTGGCTCGGTTCCTGGAATCCCGTATCGCCGGTCGGACGGCGGGCGGGCAAGATGGCGTTGAGTGGCAGCTGAATGTGACCCATCGGGAGTTGGCCCGGCAAGGGCATCCCGCCGACCTGAGGAATGACCGTTCGATCCCGCGTCCGGACGGAAGGCTAAGTGGCGAGGCCGCGCGGCCCTCGCCGGTTCAGGCACAGGAGGCCTGAGACGACCATGACCCAACCCAAAGACAGCGGGCTTCCGCACGGAGCCGGTCGGGAAGCGTTCATACTTCCATGATCGGCATGATTCTGGTGACCCACGGCCGCCTCGCCGTGGAGCTGCGTTCCGCCATGGAGCATGTGGTTGGCGAGCAACGCAACGTCCGCACCGTCTGCATCGGTCCGGAGGACGACATCGACAACCGCCGCGCGGAGATCGAGGACTGTATCAAGCAGTGCGATACCGGTGACGGCGTCGTACTGCTGACCGACATGTTCGGTGGAACTCCATCCAACCTGGCGATCTCCATGATGGAGAAGCGGAACGTCGAGGTAATCGCCGGCGTGAACCTGCCGATGCTGGTGAAGCTCGCCAAAGTGCGCGGCAGCCAGCCGATCGCCGATGCGGTGAATTGCGCGGAGGAGGCGGGACGCAAGTATATCGCGGCGGCGTCGCATGTGCTGAACGGCTGCAAGATGAACGGCAAGTGCGGATGACGGCTGCGGCGGAGCCCGAAGCCCCCGCCCCCGAGCCCTCATCTGGAGCAGCGTCGCCCGCGCTGACGCGGCGCGTCAGCATTGCCAACAAGAGGGGCCTGCACGCGCGGGCAGCCGCGAAGTTTGCGACACTGGCAGAGCAATTCAACGCCTCGGTCGATGTCCTGCGGGACGGGCAGTCCGTCTCGGCACGCTCCATCATGGGGCTGATGATGCTGGGCGCCGGCATGGGCGCGACGATCGAGCTGCGGGCTGAAGGATGGGACGCGCGGGAGGCGCTGGATGCGCTGACGGCGCTGGTCGAGTCCGGCTTCAATGAGTCCGGGTGAACCGCCGGCACCGCAGCACAAGCGCCTGGCACGGGCCATCGCTGGGGGGAACAAACGTCCAGAACGAAATTTTGTCGGAATTGCCGTGTCGCCGGGCGTGGCGATCGGGCCGGTGTTCGGTGCGTCGGAACCGGTGCCGGAGATCACGCGGCACAAGATCCAGGCGGCCGACATCGCCGGTGAGGGTGCACGCCTCGAGGCGGCTATAGCGCAGTCGCGCCAGCAGCTTGGGAAGCTGCGGACGCGGCTGACGATCTTGCCGGAAGAAAGCCAAGCCGAGATTGCGCCGCTGATCGATGCGTATATTCGCATGTTGGGTCCGTCGCGGCTGATCCGCGGCGTGCGCCGCCGCATCGAGGAGACTCTGCTGTCGGCCGAAAGTGCCGTGGTGGCGGAGTCCGATGCGATCGCCGCGGCGATCCTGGCGCAGGTAGAGCATGGCATGGCGGCGGAAGACCGCGCCGGCCTGGAACGCCGCGCCGAGGAAATCCGCGAGATCGCGCGCCGCCTGGTGCGCAACCTGACGCGCGCGCCGTTCAAGAGTTTTGCCGGCCTGCCGGAGGGCGCGGTGCTGGTCAGCGAGTCTCTGCGGCCATCGGATGCCGCGTTGCTGGATCCGTCACGGCTGGCGGGTGTGGCGGCGGAGGAAGGCGGGGCGGACGGCCATACCGCGGTGATGTTGCGTGCGTTGGGCGTCCCGGCGGTGCTGGGCGCGGTCGGCGTCGCACATGCGATCAAGACGGGCGATATCGCCGTGGTGGATGGCGGCGCGGGAACGGTGGTGCTGAACCCGTCGTACGAGACGCTGACGGCTGCCCGCCGTGCCGTGGCAGCCTTCGCCCGGGAGCGCCAGCGTTACGCGCGGCTGCGCCGATTGCCGGCTGAGACGACGGACGGCGAGGCGGTGGAACTGCAGGCAAACCTGGAACTGCCGATGGAACTGCCGCTGATTGCCCAATCCGGCGCCGTCGGCATCGGCCTGTTGCGCACCGAATTCCTGTTCATGAACCGCGAGACGGTGCCGGATGAGGCGACCCAGGCAGAAAGCTACCGTGCCATCGTGGAGGCAATGAACGGCGACCCGGTCACCTTCCGCGTGCTGGACTGGGGCGGAGAGAAGGACATCGAGGCGCTGGCCAGTGCCGGCCTGGTGCCGGAGGTGGCCGACCCCAACCCGGCGCTGGGCATGCGCGGCATTCGCTTGCTGCTTCGCCGGCAGGAGCTGCTGGAGACGCAATTCGCCGCCATCCTGCGCGCCGCTGTCGCGGGGCCGGTCCGCGTGATGCTGCCCATGGTCACCACCGTGGCCGAGGTCCGCGCCTCGCGCGAGGTGTTCGAGCGCGTCGCGCGCCGCCTGCGCCGCCGGGGCGAGCGGATTCCGGAGAAGTTGCCCCCGCTGGGCATCATGATCGAGACGCCGGGCGCGGCGCTGTCGGCCGACGCGCTGGCCCTGGAGGCGGACTTCTTCTCGATCGGCACCAACGACCTGACGGCCTACACGCTGGCAGTGGACCGCGCTGAGACCGACGTGGCCGTTCTCTATGATCCGCTGCACCCGTCGGTGCTGCGGCTGGTGCAGTTCGCAACCGAGGCGGCGTTGCGGATGCGTATGCCGGTGTCGGTGTGCGGTGAGATGGCGGCCGAGCCGCGGCTGACGCCGCTATTGCTCGGGCTGGGGCTGCGGTCGTTCAGCATGAACGCCGGGGCGGTGCCGCGCGTGAAGCAACGGGTGCGGGCGGTGGCGATCGACGACTGCGCGCGGTTCGCACGGCGGGTGATGGAGCAAGCAGATCCGGAGAAGATCGCGGAGCTGGTGGAAGGTTTCGACTAACCTCTCCCGCCGGCGGCGGGAGAGGTCGAGGCGCGTAGCGCGGAGGGTGAGGGTGATCGGAAGGGCACGGACCAAGTTCGTACCGACCCGATCACCTTCGCCGTCGGCGTTATCGCGCCCCGACCTCTCCCACTTCGCGGGCGAGGTCAGTCTCCGCCTCTACCACCCGCCCGTCCGACATCTGCACACACCGATCGCAACGCCCGGCCAGTTCCGCATCATGGGTGATGAGCAATAACGTACTCCCATGGGCGGCACGCATGGAGAACAACAGGTCCATCACTTGGGCGCCCGTGGCGTGGTCCAGGTTTCCGGTAGGTTCGTCGGCCAGCAGCAGCAGCGGTTCCACCACGCAGGCCCGTGCAAGGGCGGTCCGCTGTTGCTCGCCACCGGAAAGCTGGCCGGGCAAATGCGTCAGCCGGTGGCCCAGGCCCACGGCACAAAGCGCCTCGCGCGCCCGTTCGAAGGCGTCGGCACGCCCGGCGAGTTCCAACGGCACAGCAACGTTCTCCAGTGCCGTCATCGTGGGGATCAGGTGGAAGGCCTGGAATACGATTCCCACATGGGTACGGCGCAGACGTGCGAGCGAGTCCTCGTCCAGCGCCGTGACCTCCGCCCCGGCCAGGTGGACGCTGCCGGAGGTGGCCCGTTCCAGCCCGGCCAGCACCATCATCAGGTTGGTCTTGCCGGAACCGGACGGGCCGATCAGGCCGACGGCCTCGCCGCGACCCAGGTCCAGGTCGATCCCACGCAGGATGTTGACCGGCCCAGCACTGGCGGGCACCGTCAAATGCAGGTTTCTCACCTGGACGAGCGGCGCGGAGTCGGCGGGAGCCGGAGACGACGGGATGGCATCCATGGCGACAGCATATGGCCTCCGCGCCGGAGGGACGGAAGGCGGGTCCAACGCCCGCCGACGCGGCCTCTTCCTGTTTCCCGTGATCGGCACGCTGTGTATCGCGTTCTGCACGGCCGTCCCGCCCGCCTTGGCCGCCCCGATCCGGCTGTTGGTCCTGGGGGACTCGATCTCCGCCGGCTATGGCCTGCCGCACAATGAGGGGTTCGAGGTGCAGCTTCAGCAGGCTCTGCGTGCTCACGGCTACGACGTAAGCATCATCGATGGCGCCGTCTCGGGCGATACCACCGCCGGGGGACGCGCTCGGCTGGACTGGGTGCTGGCGGGCGGCGCGGATGCGGCCATCGTCGAACTGGGCGGGAATGACGGTCTGCGAGGCGAGGATCCGAAGGATATGCAAGCCAACCTGACGGCCATCCTGAACACGCTCGCGGCGAAGCACATCCCCGTGCTGCTGGAAGGCATGTACGCGCCGCCCAACATGGGTCCCGACTACGAACGAGCGTTCCGCGCTGTGTTCGACAAGCTCGGGCACCGCCCGGGCGTGCTGTATGATCCGTTCATTCTGCAGGGCGTGGCCGAGGTGCCGGCCTTGACGCAGCCGGACGGGCTGCACCCCAATGCATCAGGCGTGCGCAAGGTTGTTGCGCACGTCCTGCCGCTGGTGGAAAAGTTGTTGCAGGAGGTCCGCCCGGCATGAGGCTGTTCGTCGCGCTCGACCTGCCCTGGGAACTGCGCCAACGCGTGGCGATGCTGGCCAATGCCGGCATTCCGGGCGCGAAATGGGTGCCGCCCGAAAATTACCACATCACGTTACGCTTCATCGGCGAAACCCCCGCCTACCGCGCCGAGGAAATCGACCTCGCTCTGGCCACGCTGAAAGCGCGCGGCTTTTCCCTGACACTGTCAGGCGTCGGCACGTTCGACCGGTCCGGACGCAGCACATCGCTGTGGGTGGGGGTGGAACGGAACCCGCAACTCGATCACCTGCAGAACAAGATCGAGACCGCGTTGCAACGCATCGGCCTGGAACCGGAACGCCGCCGCTTCGCCCCGCATGTTTCACTGGCGCGGCTGGACAATGCGTCCGAAGCCAAGCTGGCGAGCTTCGTGCAGGCCCACAATCTTTTTCGTTCGGATCCTGTTCCGATCGAGCATTTCACATTGTTCAGCTCGCTGCTGGGAAAGGAGCAATCGGTCTACACGCCGGAAGTGGAGTATGCGCTGGGGTGACGCGAGGTGTGCGCAAATGTCAAGGCGTCATTCAAATTATGAAATTCTTTACGGCGACTTCGCTCCGGCCGCCCCGGGCCGGCCGAGTGCGACGTTGACCCAGCCAAGCAGATCGTCCTCCGCGAACGGCTTGCGCAGATAGCACAACGCTCCCTGGCGCAGTGCCTCAGCGCGTGTTCCGTCGTCGGGCCTGGCGGTGATGAAGATGGTCGGGTTCGCGTACCCAGACGTTATAAGCTGGCGATGCAGGGCCAGGCCGCCCATTCCCGGCATGGTTATGTCCAGGATCACGCACGCCACGCGCGCCATGTCGGCCGATCCCAGGAAGTCCGCCGCCGAACTGAAGACCTGCGCCGCCAGTCCGACGGATCGCATGAGACTTCGCACTGCCAGACGCACGGCCTCATCATCGTCCACAATGGCAATCAACGGCTTCGTCGGCACCAAAGTTCTCCTGGCCGGACATCCAGCCACGTTGCATTCCGCAACGTCAAAGCGGGACGCCGCAGGCCGCGTGGAGTTAGGCCACCCTGGAGGTTATTGCAGCGGTAATCAGGTTATACCGTGGTTCAGATGGATGTGTCGAAGGTAGAACCGTATCGGCGATCCCTCGGCCTGTAACAGCCGGGTAGACTGCCCGGCACGCCCGCGCCTATCGTGCGCCAGGAGGTTCCGGTTGCGCGGACCGGGTGCCGGTTGATCCGGAGTCGATCGCAACACGCGACCCCTCCTTTGCCGGCATGGGGGCCGGCATGGGGGCCGGCATGGGGGCCGGCATGGCGGACGTGTCGTGGCAAAAGCGCGGACAATGACTGAACCAGAAGCGACCGTTGTCGTCATCGACGACGATCCGGGGGTCCGAGAAGCGCTCGGCAGCTTGCTCCGCTCGGTGGGCCTGCAAGCGCGAACGCTCGCCTCGGTTCCCGAGTTCCTGCAGACCGGGCGGCCCAATGTACCGACCTGTCTGGTGCTGGATGTGCGGCTGCCGGGGCGCAGCGGACTGGATTTCCAGCGCGAGCTGACGGCGGCCAACATCCATCTGCCGATCATTTTCATGACCGGCCATGGCGATATCCCGATGTCGGTGCAGGCGATGAAGGGCGGCGCCATCGAGTTCCTGACCAAGCCGTTCCGCGACCAGGATCTGCTGGATGCGATCCAGGTCGGGTTGGCCAAGGACCGCGCCTGGCTACAGAACGAGAAGTCGCTGGCCGATCTGCGCGCCCGCTTCGACACCCTGACAACACGCGAACGCGAGGTGATGGAGCTGGTCGTCGTGGGCAGGCTGAACAAGCAGATCGCCGGCGATATCGGCATCAGCGAAGTGACGGTGAAGGTGCATCGCGGCCAGGTGATGCGGAAGATGGGTGCCGGTTCGTTGCCGGATCTTGCCCGCATGGCCGACCGGCTGAAGCTCGCATCGGAAGGTGGCGCGCGCCGTTGAGCCAACGGCTGCATCAGGCCGCACGCTGGTGGTTTTGTTCGATATGCTGGTTCCTTGTCCCTATGTCGGGTTCAGGTACGGCCGCGCGATCCGCGCCGCCGGCCGCCGTTAAACCTTGGTATCGGGTGACCGGCCACTGAAGATTGCCGGTCCGTACTCTCGATCAATGGAATCGGCTGGCGCCAGGCTCCTATGTTGCTGGTGCTTTCGGTGCCGGCGCGTGGGCTACGGTCGGTGCGTGACAAAGTGATGATGCAAACATCGGCAACGCCGGCACCGGCTTGCAAGCCGGACCGTATGCCGCTTGGGGAAGGTAGTCGATCATGGCCTCTGCCGCTTACACCAGTCCGTCTGACGCCGGTCTATCGCGCTATCTGCAGGCCGCCCACAGGATGCCGATGCTGACGGCCGAGGAGGAATTCCGCCTCGCCCATCTGTGGCGCGATAAACACGACTCCGCCGCAGCCAATAAGCTGGTTACATCGCATTTGCGCCTGGTTGCGCGTATTGCGTCCGGTTATCGCGGCTACGGCCTGCCGTTCGGCGACCTTGTCAGCGAAGGCAACATAGGCATGATGCAAGCGGTCCAGCGATTCGATCCGGATCGGGGCTTCCGTCTCGCGACCTATGCGATGTGGTGGATTCGCGCGGCAATCCAGGAATACGTGCTGCATTCCGCTTCGCTGGTAAAAATGGGCACCACGGCCTCGCAGAAAAAACTGTTCTTCAATTTGCGGCGGATCAAGGGGAACTTGAACGCCTTGGACGCCGGCGATCTATCGTCGGAGCAAGCGGATAAGATCGCCGAGGTACTGGACGTGCCGGTGCGTGACGTGGTGACGATGAACCTTCGGATGAATGGACCGGATCGCAGCCTGAATACGCCGATCCAGGATGACGGTGCCGATCAATGGCAGGATCACATGCCAGACGAATCGGAAAGCTACGAAACGGTGCTGGCCGATCGCGAGATATTCGACATGCGGAAGGCATGCCTTGCGAAAGCACTGCCCTCGCTGAACAATCGTGAGCGGCATATCCTGAGCGAGCGCTGGCTGAAGGAAGATCCGACCACGCTCGAGGAACTGGCCAGCGAGTACCGCGTCTCACGCGAGCGCATCCGCCAGATCGAAACGCGGGCCCTGGCGAAGCTGCGCAAGGCGATGAAGAACGCGACGACGGCGCATCTGCCGCAAGCGGTAGCCGCTGCGATCGCCGTCGAAGTTCATCCGTGACTTGCGTTCCGGATGGCCGCTGCGGCTCCCGGAAGTTATCAACTTCGCGGCCATGGGGTGCGCTGGTCGGACTCTGGCCGGGCTAGGCGCAGGGGCACCAGGGAGGCAGTTCTCATGTTATCGCAAGATCGGTCACCTGCCCGCCATCGGCGGCGTGAGCTGCTGGCAGGGGTATCGGGTGTCGTATTCGGATTGCTCGCCGGTGAAGCACACGCGCGCACGATCAAAGGTGCGTTGCCCTGGTCACCTGGCGCCGCCGCGCCGCCCGCTGAAGCACAGCCAGGGCCGTGGCAGTATTTCACACCGGAGGAAGCCCGGATCGCCGAAGCCTTGGTCGATCGCCTGATCCCGCCGGACGACAAGGTGCCGGGCGGCAAGGACGCCGGATGTGCCATGTTCATCGATCGCCAGCTCGCGGGTCCGTTTGGGCAGGCCAGCGGCCGCTACATGCAGCCGCCGTTCGCCGCCGGCACGCCCCAGCAGGGTGACCAGTCGCCGTTCACGCCGGCCCAGTTCTATCGCCACGCACTCGCCGCGCTCGATCGCGTGAGCCGCGAAAAATTCGCCGGCAAGGGCTTTGCCGAACTTCCGGCAAGCGAGCAGGACATGTTGATCGGTGGGATGGAAAGCGGGACGGTGAACCTTGGTACCGTTCACAGCAAGGCATTCTTCGAATTGCTGCTGCAGAACACCAAAGAGGGCTTCTTCGCGGATCCGGTGTACGGCGGCAATCGCGACATGGTGGGCTGGAAGATGATCGGCTTTCCCGGCGCCCGTTACGATTACAGCGCTTGGATCGACCGTCACAACCAGCGCTATCCGCTGCCGCCGGTGGCAATCATGGGCCGCCCGGCATGGAACTCCGCCAGCGATTGAAGCAGCACGGTTGAACAACGAACGAACGGGGTCTGCATGGCAAGGAAGCTTCCGGCTACCGACGTTGTCGTGATCGGTCTGGGATGGACCGGCGCAATGCTCTCTCACGAATTGCTGCAAGAGGGGCTGCGGGTGGTGGCGATTGAGCGCGGACCGTGGCGCGATACCGCTTCCAGCTTTCCGCCGGGCTACGCGCCGGACGAACTGCGCTATGCGATCCGCAACGGGCTGCTGGTGCAGCCGGCGCAGACGGCGATGACGTTTCGCAACAGGCCCGGGCAGACGGCATTGCCGATCCGGAGCTGGAGTTCGTTCTTGCCGGGCAACGGCGCCGGCGGGGCGGGCGTTCACTGGAACGGACAGACCTGGCGCTTTTTGCCCACCGACTTTGTCGCGCGAACCCACCTGACGCAGCGCTACGGCGCCAACTTCCTGCCGTCCGACATGACGATCCAGGACTGGGGCGTCACCTACGATGAGCTGGAGCCGCATTACGACCGTTTCGAATACCTCTGCGGCACGTCAGGGACTGCGGGCAATTTGCAGGGGAAAATACAGGCGGGCGGCAATCCGTTCGAAGGGCCGCGTTCGCGCCCCTATCCGACGCCGGCGCAGCGCCAACCCTATGCCGCCGCAATGTTCGCCGACGCGGCGAAGCAGCTTGGGTATCAACCGTTTCCGCAGCCGTCGGGGAATCTCTCGCAGGCCTATACAAATCCGCTGGGTGTGACCCTTGGGGCGTGCACCTATTGCGGGTTCTGCGAACGGTTCGGCTGCGGCAATTACTCGAAGGCCAGCCCGCAAACAACGCTTTTGCCGGTTTTGGTTCGAGAGCAGAATTTTGAGGCACGCACGCTTTGCGAGGTCACAAGGATTAATCTCGACGGATCCGGAACGCGTGCGACCGGCGTCACCTATGTCGATACCAGCGGCAACGAGTGGGAGCAGCCGGCGGAACTGGTGCTGTTATGCGCGTTTCAGTTGTTCAATGTGCAGTTGCTGCTGCTGTCCGGTATCGGCAAGCCCTATGATGTCAACTCGGGTGAGGGCGTGATCGGACGGAACTTCTCCTACCAGACGACCTCGATCGTGGAGGGGTTCTACGACGACAGGATTTTCAATCCGTTCATCGCCTCCGGTGCGAACGGGATGATCATCGACAACTACAACGGCGACAATTTCGACCACGGCCCACACGGATTTGTCGGCGGTGGCTATATCGGCATGATCCAGACCAATGGCCGGCCGATCGAGACCACACCGGTGCCCCCTGGCACGAAGCGATGGGGCGCGGAATGGAAGAAAGCCGTGGCCGACAACTACCTCTCCTCCATCGCCTTCTTTTGCTCCGGCAGCAACTACAGTTATCGCGACAACTATCTGGACCTGGACCCGACCTACAAGGACCATCTTGGCCGGCCGCTGATGCGGATGACGTTCGATTTCCATCCCAATGAGGTGAAGATGAGCGCCTTCCTGACCGACCGCGCGGCCGAGATCATGCAGAAGACGAACCCCCGCCAGATGGTGAAGCACCCACGCACGGCGCCGTACAGTATCGTTCCGTACCAGACCACGCATACCTGCGGCGGCGCGATCATGGGGACCGATCCGAAAACCAGCGCGCTCAATCGCTATCTGCAGAGTTGGGACGTGCCCAACTTGTTCGTGATGGGCGCAAGCGCCTTTCCGCAGAATGCCGGTTACAACCCGACCGACACGGTTGCCGCGATTGCCTACTGGTCTGCCAAGGCGATCCGCGAGCAATACCTCAAGTATCCCGGCCCGCTGGTGCAGGCATGATTTCCCGTCGCATCGGATCGAGCCTGGCGGCTGCTGCGTTGGTCGTTGTGCTCTCGGCGGGCGCGGCCGCACAGACGGCCGCACCGGATCCGCAAAATTTCAGCCAGATCGCGCATGGGCGCTATGTGGCGGTGCTGGGTGACTGCGCCGCCTGCCACACCGACCCGGGCGGGCGGCCCTTCGCTGGAGGGCTGGCGATCGAAACGCCGTTCGGCAACGTGGTCGGTGCCAATATCACGCCCGACCGCAAAACCGGCATCGGCGGCTGGACCGATGCGCAATTCATTCGCGCCGTGACGCAAGGCATCGCCCCCGGGGGCGTCAGGCTGTACCCGGCGATGCCGTACCCGGCTTACACCAAAATGACGCGGCAGGATCTGATTGCGCTCAAGGCCTATCTGAACACAGTGAACCCGGTGCACAATCGGGTGCATAGCGACGCGCTTCCTTTCCCGTTCAACATTCGCCTCGGCATGGCGGTCTGGAATAGGCTTTTCTTTAGGCCCGGGACATTCAAGCCCGATCCGCACCAATCCGCCGATTGGAACCGCGGCGCTTACCTGGTCGAGGGGCCGGGGCATTGCGGCACGTGCCATACGCCGAAGAACTTCCTTGGCGCCGATCGAAACGGCCAATTCCTGCGCGGCTTTTCTGTTCAGGGCTGGTTTGCGCCGAACATAACCGGCAACGAGCATGTCGGAGTCGGTTCGTGGTCGGTCCAGGATATCGTCTCGTATCTCAAGACCGGGGCGAATGCGCACGCCATCGCTTCGGGGCCGATGGCTGATGAGGTCGAAGACTCGTCGTCGCATATGACGACGGCGGACCTGCGCGCGATCGCAGTGTTCTTGAAGGACCAGCCTGCGGGGAACAATCCGCCCAGTCAGCCAATGCCGGCGAGCGATCCCATTATGCAAGCCGGCGCGGCGATCTATACCGATGAATGCGCCGCGTGCCATACGGAGCAGGGGAGCGGCGTTGCCCGGCTGTTCCCGACTTTGAAGGGCAGTCCGCTGGTGCAGTCGGCGGAACCGACCTCTCTGATTCATGTCGTGCTTGAGGGAAGCCGCGCGGTGGCAACCGATGCCGCGCCCACCGCGCCTGCGATGCCGCCGTTCGGTTGGAAATTGTCCGACCGGCAGGTTGCCGATGTGGTGACATATATACGCAATGCCTGGGGGAACCACGCGTCGCCGGTCAGCACGGGGGATGTCAGGGCCGCGCGCCGCACGCTGGCGAGTACTGCGCCATAGTGGGAGCTTGATCGGGAGACAAGCATTTCCCTGCGTCCCTTCGCTCCTCGCAATGACATGGTGAGGGCTCAGGCGCGCGCGTTCGCCGGCTTCTGGGCGTTGGCCTGGGCGGCGACATCACGGCGCAATTGCTCGGACATTGATTCCACGTCGGACACTATCGCTGCCCGCGACGCGTCGTCGGATATGGTCTGTTCTTCGTCAGCATAGGGGCGGCCGCCATTGAAGACATTCACGACGAGTCGCGAGACTGGCTCTGGACCTGACGGGTTCACGTGCCAGACGATGCGTTGTGAGGGATAGGGTGGCTCGACTTGACCGGTGCTCACATTTCGATACGCGGCGCGCTCCATGCCCATCCTCACCAATCGGGTGAATTCGGCGTCCATCATGCCCATCGGCGATTGCCGTATGCTGACGCTCGCAATGCCAGACGGGGTCATCACCTCGAAGGCTGGCCGCAATCCGATGGGCGAGGGGCCAACACCACAGGACGTGAGAGAGGACAAGAGAACCAGGAAGCTGGTGCGCGCCAATATGGCGGCAGTTCTGTGCGTAGACATGACAAACAGCGTTCGCCATTGATGCTGACGCCAAGATAGTACGCGATGTCACTGATCCCAACGTAAACTTCAGATCAAGACAATCGAACGATTCGATCGTCGCCGATCCGCACGAAGCGCGATTGCTGTTATCATCGTAAATTGGTGGACACCAAAGACCGCCGCTCCCAAGTGACCGGTGGCGTCAGTGTTTGGAGGCATGGCGATGCACAGCGATGCGATGATTAGTGTGGTGGGACCGGCTGACTTCGTCAGCGATACGGCACAAACACCCGGCTCCGAGCGGCTGGCGGCGATCGCTCCGGGCCGGGTTGATTCCGTCATGTGGGGTGGTTTGTTCGAGGTGGAGCCGGGCGCGCGCACCGGAATTCATCATCACGGCGAGCAGCAGACGATCGCATATGTGTTGAAGGGCGTGTGCGAGGTCCGCTGGGGCTCGCGTGGCGAATATGCGGCGACGGCGAAGGCCGGCGATTTCATTCATGTTCCCGCCTACCTGCTGCACATGGAAATCAATCCGTCGGATTCCGAATCTTTCCTGTGGGTCGTGGTGCGCAGTACCGCCAACCCCATCGTCGTGAACCTTCCGGACGACACGTGGCCGGACGGTTGGGCTGAGAAGTAAAGACATACAATCAGGAGCATCTTGCAATGTTGGATGAGGATGGCGAGACATCCCCGGCGGTGACACGGCGGCAGATGCTACGCACCGGTGGCGTCGCCACCGGGACCCTTCTGATGCCCGGATTGTCTCGGACCGCGAATGCCGCCGGTTCGGCGGCCGGCCCCCGCGCCACCGACGCCTCGGAACCCGTCGCGCTTGTCGACGTCACGCTGAATATCAACGGCCAGGTCCATCGGTTGCAGCTCGACCCGCGCACCACGTTGCTGGACGCGCTACGCGAGCATGTGGCGATGACCGGGACAAAAAAGGGCTGCGATCACGGCCAATGCGGCGCGTGTACCGTGCTGCTGGACGGAAGGCGCATCAATTCCTGCCTGTCGCTGGCGGTGATGCATGACGGCCAGTCGATCACTACGGTTGAAGGCCTGGCCGACGGTGAAAAACTGCACCCGATGCAGGCCGCCTTTGTGGAGCATGATGGCTTCCAGTGCGGCTACTGTACATCGGGGCAGATTTGCTCCGCTGTCGGGATGCTTGCGGAAAGCGCCGCCGGCATGCCGAGCTACGTCACCGAGGATCTGTCGGTGCCGCATCCCGCCCTGACCGATGCGGAAATTCGCGAGCGCATGAGCGGCAATATCTGTCGTTGTGCCGCCTACCCGAACATCGTGGCCGCGATCATGCAGGCAAGGGCAGTACGCACATGAAATCCTTTACCTATCAGCGGGCGAACTCGCCGGAGGAAGCCGCTGCGGCTGCTGCCCAGCCGAATGCGCGCATCATCGCGGGCGGCACCAATTTGCTCGACCTGATGAAGCTGGAAGTCGAAACACCGGCGCACCTGGTGGATGTCAACCGGCTGGACCTGGCCCGGATCGAAGATGCACCGGACGGCGGACTGCGCATCGGTGCGATGGTGCGCAACAGCGACCTCGCCGCCGACACGCGCGTTCGCACACGCTACGGGGTGCTCAGCCGCGCCCTGCTGGCCGGCGCCAGCGCACAATTGCGCAACAAGGCCACGACCGGCGGCAACCTGATGCAGCGCACGCGGTGTTCGTATTTCTATGACATCACCATGCCCTGCAACAAGCGCGTGCCCGGGTCCGGGTGCGCGGCGCTGGCCGGCTTCAACCGCATGCTCTCGGTTGTCGGCGGCAGCGATCAATGCATCGCCACGAATCCTTCCGATATGGCGGTCGCGATGCGGGCCCTGGATGCGCGGGTCGAGACGGTCGATGCGACAGGCAAGACTCGCGCAATTCCGATTGCCGATTTCCATCGCCTGCCGGGAACCACACCGCAGATCGACACCAACCTGGCGCCGGGCGAATTGATTACCGCGGTGACGTTGCCGCCGCCACCGCCGGGCCGGCAAATCTACCGGAAGATTCGCGACCGCGCGTCCTATGCGTTTGCGTTGGTGTCGGTGGCCGCGGTGGTGGATGCGGTCGGCGGGCGTATTCGTTCGGCACGCATCGCGTGCGGCGGCCTGGCGCCCAAGCCGTGGCGGATAGAGCATGCGGAGGCGACGCTGACCGGCGCCCCGGCGAATGCGCACAGCTTCGACGCAGCGGCAACCGCATTGCTCCATGGGGCGCGCGGATATGGTTCCAATGATTTCAAAATTCCCCTGGCGCGCCGGAGCATCTCCGCGGTGCTGAGCCAGATCACCCGCGCCTGAAGGACCTGTTCCATGCAGATGAACCACCCCATCGGGGTGACGCCCCTCGACAATCGGCCGAATGGCATTGTCGGCAAGCCGCTGGATCGGGTCGACGGGCCACTGAAGGTCAGTGGCCGTGCGGTCTATGCCTATGAGGTCGAGCAAGGACCGCATACCACCTATGGTTATTTGGTGCAGGCATCGATCGGCAAGGGCCGAATCCGCGCGATCGACAGCCGTGTCGCGGAGCACATGCCCGGCGTTCTCCTGGTGCTGACGCATCTGAATGCTCCGGAGCAAGGCACGGGGGATCATCATCACGCGCATCCGGTGCTGGTCGGCCCGGAGGTGTCGTACTATGGCGAGCCCGTCGCTTTCGTTGTGGCGGAGACATTCGAACAAGCCAGGGCGGCGGCCTACGCGGTGCGGATCGATTACGAGGTTGCGCACGGCACCTTCGCGCTGCGGGATGGCTTGTCTCATGCGCGAATACCGACGGGTGGCAACGCGCCGGCTGACAGCGCCGTCGGTCATTTCGAACCGGCCTTTGCGGCGGCGCCGGTGCGGGTCGACGTCACCTATACGACACCACCGCAGAGTCAGACGATGATGGAGCCGCACGCAACGCTCGCCATCTGGGATGGCGACAGGCTGACGCTGCACACCTCCAACCAGATGCTGAACCAGGGCGTGGCAGCCGTGGCGCGGACCCTGAAAATGCCGCCGGAGAATGTGCGGCTGATAAGTCCGTTCATCGGCGGCGGTTTCGGCTCGAAGCTGTGGGTGAATGCCGATGCGATTCTGGCGGCGATCGCCGCCCGGCAGCTCAAGCGGCCGGTGAAAACCGCGCTGACGCGGCAGCAGATCTTCATGGTGACGACGCACCGCTCCGACACGATCCAGCACATCCGGATCGGCACGGATCGTGACGGTCGCATCCAGGCGATCGGCCACGACGTATTCTCGGGCAATTTGCCGACCGAGCAAACCTATGAAGGTGCTGCGTTGCAGACCCGGACTCTGTATGCGGGGGCCAATCGGCTGACGCGTCATCGTTTGGCGCCTTTGGACATTCCGGTAGCTTCGTCGATGCGCGCGCCCGGCGAGGCGGTGGGCTTGCTGGCGCTGGAATGCGCGATGGACGAGCTGGCGGAGAAATTGGACCTGGATCCGATTGAGCTGCGCATCCGCAATGAACCGAAAGAGGATCCGGAACGGCATGTTCCCTATTCCAGCCGTCACCTGATTCCCTGTCTGCAAGAAGGTGCCCGACGGTTCGGATGGGAGAGGCGTCAGGCGAGGCCCGGCCAGGTCCAGGATGGACGCTGGCTGGTCGGTATCGGCGTTGCATCCGCAACGCGTGGCAATCCGCTGCAACCATCCACGGCCAGCGTCAGGCTCGATCCGGACGGGGTCGTCACGGCACGCATGGCGATGACGGATATCGGCACAGGGACTTATACGATTCTGACGCAGATCGCGTCGGAGATGATCGGCGTGCCGCCCGGGAATGTCCGCACGGAGCTGGGCGATACGGCGTATCCGATGGCCTCCGGGTCGGGCGGGTCATTCGGCGCCGCCAGTTCCGGTTCCGCATTGTTCGAGGCTTGCATGAGCCTTCGTGCGAAGCTGGCACGTGCCGCCGGGATGGATCCGATGTCCGCCAGGTTTGCCAACGGGACGGTCTCGTCTGGCGGCGTGTCGAAACCGCTGCGGAGTCTCGTGGGCAGCGGCGGGATTGAAGCGGACGGGTCGATCCGGCCTGGGGCGACGCTGAAGGAGTACTCCCAGCAATCCTACGGTGCCCACTTTGCCGAAGTGGGCGTGGATATGGATACCGGCGAGATCCGCTTGCGGCGCATGCTGGGCGTATTCACGGCCGGCCGCGTGCTGAATGCCAAGACAGCGCGGTCCCAGGCGATCGGCGGCATGATCTTCGGCGTCAGCGCTGCCCTGGAAGAGGATATGGTGCTGGACAAGCGCTATGGTGTGTACTTGACCAACGACTTGGCACAGTATCATGTGCCTGTGCATGCCGATATACCCAATGTCGATGCGATCTTCCTGCCGGAACTCGACAACAAGGCGAACCCGCTGAAGAGCAAGGGTATCGGCGAACTCGGCATCTGCGGTGCCGGAGCGGCGGTGGCGAACGCCGTTTATAACGCGTGCGGCGTACGCGTGCGGGATTATCCGATCACGCTGGACAAGGTGCTGTCGGGATTACCGGTGCGGGTTTGATGCCGGATCGGGAAAATCTGGGAACTCGTTCAGGACTGGCGGGAATTAGCGAAGCGAAGGACGGTGCAACAGGTCATTGGGAGAAGCGTAGCGACGAAGCAACCTCGGTCACGTGCGCGCACGGATGGCCCGAGGATTGCGCCGAACGAGATTGCTTCATCGCAGCGCTCCTCGCAATGACACTGGAGGCGCTCCTGGTAACGACCCTCGTGACGATGCTCATCGCAATGACATTGAGGACGAAGCCGGCACCGCCGTCGCCTCTGCCGTATCGTCGGCGCGGTCCCAGTAGGGTGGTTTGCCGAAGCGCGCTTCGATGAAGGACAGGAACGCGCGCAACTTGGGTGCGACGACCTTCTTGGGTGGATACACGCACCAGATCGCGCGTTGCGGCCAAGGAGCGATCAGTGCCTCCCAGTCCGTAAGCAACGCGACGAGGCGACCGGCGCTGATCGCCTCGCGGCTCAGCCAGGTGGGAAGCAGCGCGATCCCCAGGCCGGCGAGCGCGGCATCGAGCAATGCCTCGGAATCGTTGGCGCGCAAGCGACCGCGCACCGGCACTTCCAGCGGTTCCGGCGCGGAGGTGTCGCGCAGCAGGAAATACCAGGCTTGCTTCGGCTGCAGCGCAAATTGCAGGCACTCATGGTCCCGCAGGTCGCGCGGCGCGGCAACGGGGTGACGGCCGGTAAGGTAGGCTGGCGCCGCTACCAGCAGCCGGCGTTGCGGCGCCAGGCGCTTGGCCACCAACGATGAATCCGCCAGGGCACCGATGCGCAGGGCAAGATCGGCACCGCTGGCGATCAGGTCCACCGTGTCGTCGGTCAGCGTCGCATCAACCTGGATTTCGGGATAGGCCGCCAGGAAATCCGGCAGATGCGGCACGACATGGCGGCGGCCGAAAGCGCTGGGGATGTTGATCCGCAGCAGCCCCTGCGGGCGCGCGTTCAGCGATGTCGCTGCCAGCCGCGCATCCGCCACATCTTCGAGGATTCGTACAGCGCGATCATAGAAAGCGGTCCCGACCTCGGTCAGGTGCAGACGGCGCGTTGAGCGATTGAGCAAGGCGGCGCCCAGATCCTCTTCCAGGGCGGTGACGTAGCGAGAGACGGTGGAGACTTTGATGCCCTCCTCGGCAGCGGCGCGGGAGAAGCTGCCCAATTCCACCGCTCGGACGAAGGCACGCATTCCGGCGAAGTAGTCCACGCTGCTTTGCTCCCGGCTTTCGGTCCAGGCCCGATCGTTCAGTCGTGCGCTGGCCATGCAACGCATCATCTTGCGCTCAGCTATTCATCCGATGGGCGCAAAGATCATTTGCTGCCGCGGCGGTTTCGCACAAGCCGGACTGCGGCCATTTGCCCGGCATTCGCTGAAGGAGCTGCAACCATGGATACGTTGATCGATCATCTGCCTGCCCGTGCCGCTAAGCCGGCGCGTGACACGGTAGCTTTCCCCGCGTCGCAAGCATCGCCTCAGGCGACGATAAAGTGCGTCGGCGTGGTGGGGCTGGGCCGCATGGGCGAAGCCTTTGCGGCGAACCTGCTGACCGCCGGCTACCGCATCGTCGCCTTTGATCGGGATCAGCGGCGCGCACAGGCATTGCAGGCAAAGGGTGCCGGTGCGGCGACGCGCCTGGCAGAGTTCGCCACCTGCGACGTTGTGCTCACTTCACTGCCGGACGATGCCGCGCTCGAGACAGTAGCGTTCGGCCGCGACGGACTGATCGACATTTTGCAACCGGGCGCCGTCCACGTGTCGATGAGCACGATCAGCCCCGAACTGTCGCGGCGGCTGGCGTGCGCCCATGCAGCGCAAGGACAGGATTTCGTTGCCGCGCCCGTTCTGGGCAACCCCGATCTTGCCCAGGCACAGCGTTTGTTCGTGATGGCGGGCGGTGCCCCGCAAGCGGTAGCCCGCGTGCAGCCGGTGCTCGCGCATCTGGGCCAGCGCGTGTTCGTTATCGGCGACGATCCCGGCCAGGCCAGCCTGGTCAAGCTGGCGGGAAATGTGATGACCGCCGCGACGCTCGAAACGATGGGTGAGGTAATAGCCCTGTTGCGCAAGGGCGGCATCAACCCGCGTCTCGCCTTCGATGTGTTCACCGGCTCATTGTTCGATGGCAAGGTACACAAGACGTACGGCGGCAAGATCGTCGATGAGCGCTATGATCCGCCGGGCATGACAGCGCCGCTTGCGGTAAAGGATCTTCGGCTGGCGCTGGCCGAGGCCGAGAAACTGGCGGTGCCGATGTCGGTCGCCAGCGTGGTCCACGATCGGCTGGTCGCCGCGGTGGCGCGTGGCTTCGGCAGGCTGGATTGGTCGGCACTGGGGCTGTTGGCTGCTGTCGATGCCGGTCTGGGCGATGCCGGTCTGGGCGATGCCGGTCTGGGCGATGCCGGTCTGGGCGATGCCGGTCTGGGCGATGCCGGTCTGGGAGATGCCGGTCTGGGAGATGCCGGTCTGGGCGATGCCGTGCCGGCAAATCAGCAGAGGGCCTGAGAGGCCTGCCGCCATGGCCTCCGCTTTCGCCATCCTGATTGGCCTGCAACTCGCCGGGGAGGTGCTGTGTCAAACGCTGCACCTCCCGCTGCCCGGGCCACTGATCGGCATGGCCCTGTTGACCGTTGTGCTGGTCGCACGCGGCAGCGCCGGAACGGCGGGCGAGCATGCTGTTCCGCCGTCGCTGCTGAAAGCGGCCAACGGGCTGATCGCGAATATGGGGTTGCTGTTCGTGCCGGCGGGCGTCGGTATCATCGCCGAACTTGGAATCCTGCGGCGCGAGTGGCTGGCGATCCTGGCGGGACTGCTGATCTCCACCGTGCTTGGACTCGCAGTCACCGGGCTGGTGATGCACCACGTTTCACGTGTTGCCGGCGCCCGACAGCGATCCGCGCCAGAAGTTCCTGCCGAATAAGGGATCGATCCATGGACCACGTTCTGCTTGCGGTCTGGCAGCCGCTGGGCCTGACGCCGCTGCCTTGGCTGGCGGTGACGCTGGCAGCCTACATGCTCGGCCAGATCGTGCAGCGGGCCTGTAAAGGCGCGCCGCTCGCCAATCCGGTGCTGATCGCTATCCTGATCGTGTCCGCGCTGTTGGAGGCCACCGGCACATCCTACGCCCGCTACTTCGCCGGTGCACAGTTCATTCAGTTTCTGCTTGGGCCGGCGACGGTGGCGCTGGCGGTGCCGCTGGCGCTGAATCTGAACCATGTGCGGCGCAGCCTTCCCGGCGTGGGGCTGGCACTGCTGGCCGGGTCGTTGACGTCGGCGCTGAGTGGCGTCGCCGTCGTGGCGTGGCTTGGCGGAGGCAGGGAAGCTGCGTTCTCGATGGCGCCGAAGGCAGTGACGACGCCGATCGCGCTGTCATTGTCTCAGGAAATCGGAGGCGTGCCCGCGTTGACCGCGGCGCTGGCGATCGCCGGGGGTATCATTGCCGCCATCGTTGGACGGACGGTGCTGCGCTGGCTGCGCGTGGAGGACTGGCGTGCGCATGGTCTGGCGGCTGGGGTGGCCGGCAGCGGAATCGCGGCAGCGCAGGTGGCACCGCTCAACGGCCTTGCGGCCGCCTTCGCGGCGGTGGGAATCGGGTTGAATGGACTGCTGACCGCGGCCTTCGTGCCGCTGCTGGCAATGCTGTGGCCGCGATGAGGGCGGGTGTTACCAAAGCCGTTTCGGCCTGCCGAGCCTTGTGGCCGCAACCGGTGTGGCCGCGGCAAAGCAAGCAGACACAGGGTTTCACCGAGTGTGCCGCAGAGTTCCATCGAGAAAAATCGTGGGGTCCCACGGCTTCCGATGTGGCTGGGGCCGCGCGCGACGCGGCCAAGCGACAACGGGTTCGCTCGGTGGAACTCTGTGGCACACTCGGTGAAACCCCGTGTCTGTTGTCTTTCTTCGCTACAGATTGTGCTGTCAGGCAGGCACGATCGACGGCGCGCCCTGTGCGTACTGCTGGAGCAGCTTCGGGTCGAAGTTGAGAGTCTGTGCCACCATGGCTGGTGGCGTATGCGCCAGCCAGTCTGCGAGGTTGATCTCCTGGTATTCGGGGGTCTTGAAGACGGACAGGATCTGGGCGTCCGTCGTGCCGGTATTCTGGATGTAATGGCCAAAGTTCTTTTTGGCGACGCCGATGTCCCCGGCATGGAAGTCCATTGTCGTGGCCTCTGGCCCGGCATTGAACACTGTCATGCGGCCCTGGCCCTTGATCCAGTACTGCCACTCGTCTGCGTTCGGATGCCAGTGCATCTGGCGCAGGCCGCCTGGCTTGATGGTCTCCAGCACCGCCGCAATCGTCTTCGAGACTTTGAAGGTTCTGCTATCGGCCAGGCGCAGGCTGCCGCTCCGGCCTTCATAGATCGGGGTGGCCCCCGCCAGCGAGAAGGTAAACGGATTCGGAGGCATACCGCCCGACGCCACCGCTTCCTGGTCCGCAGACAGCGATCCTGGCTCCTTGCCTTGGAAAATCCAGCGGTCGTGCAGGGGAATCGAACGGAAGGTCTCCACGGGTACGCCAAAGTTGAGTGCCAGCACCTCGGGCGGCGTGTGGGCGAACCAGTCAGTCACCAGCAGCGTGTTGAACTCGCTCGCATTGCCTTCGTCGAACACGATGAGGAATTCGCAGCCGTCAGTGCCGATCCCCTGTAACGAATGCGGATTGCCGGCAGGAAAGTACCACAGATCGCCCACGCCAACGTCCTGCACGTAGGCTTGGCCTTGCGGGTCGATCACGGTCACGCGGCAATGGCCGTTGGTCATGAAGGCCCATTCGGCGGCCTGGTGCCAGTGCAGTTCTCGGATACCGCCGGCATCGAGCCGCATGTTGACGCCGGAGACGGCGGTGGAAATCGGAAAATCGCTCTGCGTAACCTGTCGCGCCCAACCACCGCCCTGGATGCGTCTGGAGGCATTGTTGAACGATGCCCAGAACTCCCGCATATCGCCGACATCGGTTGCCGGCGGGGTAACGGCATCGGGAAATTGCGACGCCAGCGCCGGGTTTTGCGGGCCGGGGTCGGCCCGCCCGGCGGGCGTGGCATTGATCGCGCCCTGTGGTGGCTCGTCCGGGTTGCCGAAGGTGGCTGCATGGGCGGTAGCGGCGGTGGCGGCCACTGCTCCGGCAGCGCCGAAGGCAAGCATGTTGCGACGGGACATTGGATTCATCGTGCACCTCATTCTCTCGGGCGGGTTGGAAAAGCCGCGTGCAGCGGTCGCTTACGAGGCATCTCCAGGCGATGTGGTGCGTCACTATGGAACCGCATCCCTGAATAAGGTCGCAACCGAATGAATGTCTGTCATCGCGCCATGCACCGACATCGCCGGCGCGATTGACGGCCGCGATGTGCTGTCCGGGCTGATCGCAGTGGTGTGCTATAGTACAATGGATCTGCGCAAGTCCATGTGGACGAATTGGACCAAGGTATAGGGTAACTTAGCCTTCCGGGTCACCGCGATTTCCTCTCGCTTAATATCTTCGCGTGTACCGCGCCAATATTTTTGCACGCGGCGGTTTCGGCTGGCCTGAGTCAACCGGCTTGACTGGGCGGCAAGAGAACCGATGTGTTCGGACAGCGCCGGCATCGCAGCGGCCGATGGGGCGGAGGCGGTGTCTGGCTGATTTGTCTGAAATCCTGTAACGAAGGCCGGAGCGCGCTGGGGATTCATACCGTTGGAGAAGCCAATCCATGTCCGAACGGTCGTCATTGGTTCTTGAAGAACAGCCCGTTGTGGAACCGTCGGAGCCGGTATTCGAGCCATACGACAGCCCGGCGGGTGGTTGGGGCGCGTTGCATGCCACGGCCAAGGCGCTGCGTGAGCAAAGCATCGTCCTGAAGGGTTCCAAGGCGTTGCTGTCGATGAACCAGCCGGACGGTTTCGACTGCCCCGGCTGCGCCTGGCCCGATCCCAAGCATACGAGTTCCTTCGAGTTCTGCGAGAACGGCGCGAAGGCGGTCGCTTTCGAATTGACCAAGCGGCAGGTCACGCGTGACTTCTTCGCTGCCCATACCGTGACCGAGTTGGCAGAGCATAGCGATTACTGGTTGGAAGAGCAGGGGCGGCTGACCGAGCCGATGCGCTACGACCGGGCGACGGACCATTATGTGCCGATCGACTGGGATCGGGCGTTTGCCATGATCGCCGCGCACCTCAATGGGCTGGACAGTCCGGATCAGGCGGAATTTTACACCTCCGGCCGCGCGTCGAACGAGGCTGCTTTCCTTTATTCGATCTTTGTCCGTCGCTTTGGCACCAACAACTTTCCCGATTGCTCGAACATGTGCCATGAGCCCACCAGCGTCGGTCTGGCGGCGAGCCTTGGCATTGGCAAGGGGACCGTGGTGCTGGAGGATTTCGAAGCCACCGATGCGATCTTTGTGATCGGGCAGAATCCGGGGACCAACAGCCCCAGGATGATGACGTCCCTACGGGACGCGTCGCGGCGCGGCGTGCCGATCGTCGCGATCAATCCATTGCGGGAGCGTGCACTGGAGCGCTTCGCCGCGCCGCAGTCGCCGACAGAGATGGCGACGTTCCGGTCGACACGAATCGCCAGCGAGTACTGCCAGGTGAAGGTCGGAGGCGACCTTGCTGTGCTGAAAGGCATCATGAAACTGGTGCTTGCGGCCCATGAGGATGCGATCGCCGCTGGCCATCCGGCGGTGTTGGACCTGCCGTTCATCGAGCAATACACGACCGGGTTCGAGGCGCTTGTCGCTGACGTGAACAACACGTCGTGGGACGACATCCTTCGCGTTTCGGGGCTGGAGCGGGCGCAGATCGAACGTACTGCGCGGATCTATATCGAGGCGAAGTCCTGCATCATCTGCTATGGCATGGGAATCACGCAGCACCGGTCCGGGACGCAGTGCGTGCAGCAGATTGCCAACCTGCTGTTGATGCGTGGCAATTTCGGCCGGCCGGGCGCGGGAATCTGCCCGGTGCGCGGCCATTCCAATGTGCAGGGCGACCGCACGGTGGGGATCACCGAGATCCCAAGCGCCGCGTTGCTGGCGCAGGTCGAGAAAGCATTTGGCTTCAAGCCGCCGCAACATCATGGCCATTCCGTGGTGGACTCGCTGCAGGCGATGATCGATGGCCGCGCCCGCGTGTTTGTTGGCCTCGGCGGCAATTTCGTTGCTGCTACGCCTGACACCGAAATCGTGCGGGCCGCGATGCGCCGGCTGAAGCTGACGGTTGGGATCAACACCAAGCTGAACCGCGGTCATATCGTCCACGGTGAGGAGGCGTTGATCCTGCCGTGCCTGGCGCGCAGCGACATCGACGTGCAGGCGACCGGCCGCCAGAGCGTTACCGTCGAGGACAGCATGTCCATGGTGCACGCTTCCGGCGGGCTGGTGACGCCGCCCTCACCGCATTTGAAATCGGAAGTCTCCATCATCTGCGGCATTGCGCGCGCCACGCTGCCGGACAGCGGCATCGGCTGGGACGCGATGGAGGCAGACTACGCGCTGATCCGTGACAAGATCGAGGCCGTCTATCCTGTACTGTTCTGCAACTTCAACCGGCTGATTTGTCAGCCCGGCGGCTTTCATCTGTACAACGGGCCGCGGTTTCGGGTCTGGGACACGCCTGGCGGGCGGGCCAACTTCGTCGTCGCAGGCGGCATTGTGGAGGACCTGCGGGGCGGCGATGCCAACGCGCTTCTGCTGACGACGATACGCAGTCATGATCAGTACAATACGACGATCTACAGCCTGGATGACCGGTATCGCGGCGTGTTCGGCGGCCGCATGGTGGTGTTCATGAACGCGTCCGATATGGCGGAGCGGCAGATCGCGGAGCACAGCCTGGTCGAACTGGAATCCCTGGCGGACACAACGACACGCCGCATCCTGCCGGGGTTCAAGGTGCACACCTACAACATCCCGCGCGGGTCGATCGCGTCATATTATCCGGAAACGAACGACCTCATGCCGGTCAGTCATTTCGACCCACAGTCGAAGACGCCCTCGGCCAAGTCCATTCCGGTCATTGTCCGGCCGATGACAGAGCAATCGGTGGCCGCCTGATCCGGCGGCCCACGACGTCATGTGCTTCGA
>DATKPQ010000120.1:0-54872 GCA_035523995.1 Acetobacteraceae bacterium
CTGACTTCCGTCGCCTCCGCCGGATCGGCGCCCGGCGCGAGCGCCGGTTTCGCAAACTCCAGGAACCAGTCGCAGAAAACGTTCCAGGTGAAGCGGTAGCCGGCGGCGGCGTATTCGTCGAAGCGATAGGCGTCGAGTGCCGTGGTCGCTTCCGCGACGGCATCGGAGGCGGCGGCAAGAATCCAGCGCGTCAGCGGCAGCGTCGCCTGTTCCGGCGAGAACGACGGATCCGGCGCGATCGCGTTCATCTCGCAGAACCGCGCCGCGTTCCAAAGTTTTGTGACAAAGCTGCGATAGTTTTCGACGCGCGTCGGCCCGAGTTTTACGTCGCGCCCCGGGCCGGTCAGTGCGGCGATGGTAAAACGCAGCGCGTCGGCGCCGTATTTGTCGATCAGCTCCAAGGGGTCCATCACGTTGCCCTTGGACTTGCTCATCTTCTGGCCGCGCTCGTCGCGCACCAGGCCGTGGATGTAGACGGTGCGGAACGGCACCTCGCCCATGAAGTGAATGCCCATCATCATCATCCGGGCGACGCAGAAGAAGATGATGTCGAAGCCTGTCACCAGCACGTCGCCGGGATAGTAGCGAGCCAACTCCTGCGTCTTTTCCGGCCAGCCTAGAGTAGAAAACGGCCAGAGAGCGGAGCTGAACCAGGTATCGAGAACGTCCTCGTCCTGCCCCAGCTTTTCCGCCCGGCCATAGTGCGCGAGCGCGGCGGCGGTGGCTTCCTCCTCGGTCTTGGCGACAAAAACCTGTCCGTCCGGCCCGTACCATGCGGGGATGCGATGGCCCCACCACAATTGCCGGCTGATGCACCAGGGCTGGATGTCGCGCATCCAGGCGAAGAACGTGTTTTCCCATTGCTTCGGAACGAATTGCGTGCGTCCGGTTTCCACTGCCTCGATCGCGGGCTTCGCCAACTCTCTTGCGTTGGCGTACCACTGCGTCGTCAACCGCGGTTCGATCGGCACGCCGCCGCGGTCGCCGTGGGGCACCTGGTGCGTGTGTTGCTCGGTCTTTTCCAGCAGTTCCAGCCGTTCCAGTTCGGCTACGATCGCCTTGCGCGCGGCGAACCGGTCCTTGCCCGCCAGGGAATGCACGAAATCCGGATCGGCAATCCCGGGCGCGGGGATCAGGTCTGCGGCGATTTCCTCCAGAGTCACCCGCGCCTCGCGATCGAGGATGCTGGGCATCGGTAAATCATGCCGCCGGCCGACTTCGAAATCGTTGAAGTCGTGCGCCGGCGTGATCTTGACTGCCCCCGTGCCTTTTTCCGGATCGGAGTATTCGTCGGCCACGATCGGAATCCGCCGTCCCACCAGAGGGAGAATCGCACTCTTCCCCACCAGGTCGCGATAGCGCGCATCATCCGGATGCACCGCCACTGCGGTATCGCCCAGCATCGTCTCCGGCCGCGTCGTCGCGACGACAATGAAACGGCCCGGCTCGTCGGCGATCGGATAGCGGAAGTGCCACAGCGAGCCACGTAGCTCGATGTTTTCCACTTCGAGATCGGAGATCGCGGTTAGCAGCTTCGGGTCCCAGTTCACCAGCCGCCGGTCGCGATAGATCAGCCCTTGGCGATACAGCGTGACGAACACCTCTCGCACCGCACGCGACAGGCCTTCGTCCATCGTGAACCGCTCGCGCGGCCAGTCCAGTGAGGCACCCAGCCGGCGCAACTGCCGCGTGATGGTGCCGCCGGACTCCGCCTTCCATTGCCAGACGCGCGCGATGAACGCCTCGCGCCCCATCGCGCGGCGCTCGATATTGCCTTGTTCGGCCAGAAGCCGCTCCACCACCATCTGCGTGGCGATGCCGGCATGGTCGGTCCCGGGCTGCCACAGCACGTCGCGCCCCTGCATGCGGCGCCAGCGGATCAGCACGTCCTGCACCGTGAAAGTGAGCGCGTGGCCCATATGCAGGCTGCCGGTGACGTTCGGCGGCGGGATCATGATCGTGAAGGGCTGCGCCGGCGAGTTCGGATCGCAGGCGAACGAACCGGATTGTTCCCAACCGGCATAAAGGCGAGGCTCGATCTCGGACGGGGTGTAGGTCTTCTCCAGCATTTGGCGCTCCTGCGGCCCTGTGCCCGATGGCGCAGACGGCCGCACATGGCAAGGGCAGCGTGCCATGACATTGTGCGTCCTGGCGGGCCGGAAGAGAGGTGGATCATTGAGGACGGCCGGTCGTCCTCGGGCGCGGTTGACCGAGGTTGCTTCGTCGCTACGCTCCTCGCAATGACATTGGGGGAGGGAAACGTCGATGCTGTTCACATGCCTGCCGGCTGACGCGCCGATTCCTGGCCGCTTTCCCGGCCCGCCGCATCCGCGCGGCAAGCACTTCACCATCGACATCCACTGCCACGTGCTGACCGAACGAGCCGAGGCATTGTTCCGCGAATCCGGCCTGGCCGACCGCCGCCCGCGCGAGATCTACGCCAACGCCCACACCCGCGAGGTGAACAAGGAGCAAGCACGGCGGACGCGGGTGCAGTTCACGTCGGTGGAGCAACGGCTCGCCGACATGGACGTGATGGGTATCGACATCCAGGCGCTGACGCCGGCGCCGGGCCAGACCTTTTACGATACGCCGCCCGACCTGGGCATCGCCACCGCGCGGGCGATCAACGACAACATCGCGGATATCGTGGGGCGGCATCCGGACCGGTTCGCGGGCCTTGGCACGGTGCCGTTCCAGGCGCCGGACCTTGCCGTGGCGGAACTTGATCGGCTGCATCGATCGCTCGGCCTGCGCGGTATCGAGATCGCCACCAATGTCGCGGGCGAAGACCTTTCCGCAGATCGTTTCCGGCCGATCTTCGCCAAGGCCGAGGAACTTGGCCTGACCCTGTTCATGCACCCGACCGGATTCACCGAGGCGCGGCGCTTCGGCGACCATTACTTTACCAACGTCATCGGCAATCCGCTGGATACGACGGTGGCGGTGCATCACCTGATCTTCGGCGGCGTGCTGGAGCAATGTCCGCAGTTGAAGCTGGTGCTGGCGCATGGCGGGGGGTACCTGCCGGCCTATTCTGGCCGCATCGATCATGCCGCGTCGGCGCGTCCGGACTGCGGAGAGCAGATCCGGGAGATGCCGACAACGTATTTGAAGCGGTTGTATTTCGATACGCTGGTCTATACCCACCCGCAGTTGGAATACCTGGTGCGGCAATATGGTGCCGACCATGTGCTGATGGGCACCGACTATCCTGCCGATATGGGAGAGGTCGATCCGATCGGCTTCATCGAACATGCCGCGTTGAGCGAGGCAGAGCGTGCCGCGATCCTGGGCGGCAATGCCGCGCGGCTGCTCGGGATAGAAAGGCGGAAAATCGACAATCCCGCCAAATGATTCGCGGGCCTTCGCTGCCTACTTCAACCGCGGCCCCGGCTCCATCCCCAGCAGCGCCCGCCCGGCGATCGGGTACCACTCCGGGGCGATGGTCACCGTCTGGCCAACCACCTGCAGATCGCGCCAGCACTCCGCCAGCCGGCTCTCGCGTTTGAATGACGTGCTGCCGCCGTGCCGATACACCAGGTCCATCGCCGTCCGCGCACTGTCCGCCGCATAGGTGGACGCCAGCCGGCACCGCGCCCGCTGCTCGAGAGTCGACTCGCCGCCGGCGGCGATCGTGTTCCAGATCTCGGCAATCATCGCGCTGCGATAGCCACGGCCGGCATTCAGGATCGCGTCTGCGTGCCCCACCGCCTCCTGCACCTGCGGATTGTCGCACAAGCGGAACGTGCGCCCGCGCGGGGTCTTCTCGGCGGCCAACTCGATCAGGGCGTTGATGCCGGCGCGCGCGATCCCCGTGATCACTGAACTATGGTGCGGCCCGATCCAGCATTGCGTCGGCAGCGCATAGGTTATGCCTGGCCAACGCGACCACTGGTTGTCCAGCGGAATGCCGGCATGGACCATGGCGCGGCGTTCCGGCAGGAAAACGTCACGCACCGTCCAATCGAAGCTGCCGGTGCCACGCAGGCCTGCGACGTCCCAGCTTCCCGGCACGACTTCGGCTTCCTCGCGGGCGAATATGGCGCGCCAGTACAGCGGCCGGCCATCCGGCCCGCGCCGCGGTTCGCCGTTTTCGAGAATCTGGAAACTCCCCAGCATCCAGCGCGCTTCGTGGCAACCGCTGCCGAATGTCCAACGTCCCGTCACCCGGTAGCCGCCCGGCACCGGCACCGCCTGACCGCCGCCCTGGACCGCCGTGCCGGCCATCCGCGACGGGCCCTGTTGGCCATGCACTTCCTGCACGCCTTCATCCGGCAGCCCAAGCGTCACCAACTGGCCGATGCTGTTGTTGCAGACATTCCAGCCGACCGAGCCACAAGCTTCGGACAGCAATTCGACCACGCGCAGATAGGTCAGCGGATCGACCTGCAAACCGCCAAGCGAGCGCGGGATGACCATCCGATAGAAGCCGGCGGCTTCAAGTTCCTCCACCAGTTCGCGTGGCAGATGTTGCTCGCGTTCCAGCTCTTCCTGATAGCGGCGCAGCACCGGCCGCATCGCCGCGGCGGCCTGAACCAAAGGCTGCGCGTCGATATCGGCCGGCAGGTGAGTGTCTTCGGCCACCATGTCCATTGCTTCCTCCTGCCGTCTTTGCGGTTGGCCGAGCCTGGACGCAGTCAGCCGCCGTGTCACTCCCCCGCAGGTGCAATCCGCCGCGGACCGGCCTAGCATCGCCGCACCCAACCCGTGGGAGGTCGCGATGGACGGCACCAGCGTGCAACCCGGTCTCGACAGCGGCAGCCGCGCCTGGCCGCCCGGCCTGACGCGCGTGCCCTTCTGGGTCTACCAGGAGCAAGATGTCGCGCGGCAGGAGCAAGCGCGGGTCTTCCAGGGACCGACATGGAATTTCCTGTGCCTGGAAGCGGACATTCCCAACCACGGCGATTTCCGCACGACCTTCGTGGGCGAGATGCCGGTGATCGTGGTGCGTGACGAGGCCGGCGCCGTGCATGCCTTCGAAAACCGCTGTGCGCATCGCGGCGCTCTGATTGCGCTGGATGATGCGGGGAACGCCAAGGATTTCGCCTGCATTTATCACGCGTGGCGGTATGACCTGTGCGGCAACCTGGTTTCGGTTGCGTTCCGTCATGGCGTGAACGGCCAGGGGGGAATGGCGAAGGATTTCGACATGCGCCGCATCGGCCCGCGCAAGCTGCGCACCACGACGTTCTGCGGCCTGGTGTTCGGCACGTTGTCCGACGCCACGCCGCCCATCGAGGCGTATCTGGGCGAGGCCGTCACCGCCCGCATTCGCCGCGTGCTGAAAAAGCCGGTGGAGGTAATCGGCCGCTTCACCCAGCCTCTGCCGAACAACTGGAAACTCTACGTCGAGAACGTGAAAGACACCTACCACGCCAGCCTGCTGCATCTGTTCTTTGCCACGTTCCGCATCACGCGATTGAGCCAGGGCGGCGGTGTGCTGGTGAGCGAGAGCGGCGCGCATCATGCTTCCACGACACTTGCGGCTCCGACGACGCCCGACAGCACGTATCGGGATGCGGGACTGCGTTCGGACAGCGACAGCTTCCGGCTTGCCGATCCCTCGCTGCTGAGCAGTGTTGACGAATGGGGTGACGGGATCCAGTTGCAGATATTGACGGTGTTTCCTGGCTTCGTGCTGCAACAGATTCATAACTGCATCGCGGTGCGGCAGGTGGTGCCGCGCGGCGTCGATACGATGGACCTGAACTGGACGTATCTCGGCTTCACCGACGACACGCCGGAGTTGCGCGCGATCCGGCTGAAGCAGAACAACCTGGTGGGGCCGGCAGGGTTCGTTTCCATGGAAGACGGCTGCGTCGGCGGCTTCGTGCAGCGCGCCACCGTCACGGCCGAGGATGAAGAATCGGTGGTGGAAATGGGCGGCAGCAGCGCCGAGACTCAGCCGACCCGCGCCACGGAAGCTGCCGTGCGCGGGTTCTGGAAGGAATGGCGCAGCCTGATGGGGATGTAGCACATGGCCGATACCGATACCCTGCTTCGTATCGTGGCGCTGAACACCGCTTATGCTGCCTGCATCGATGCCGATCGGTTGGAGGACTGGCCGGCATTCTTCGTGGAACGCTGTCTGTACAAGATCACCAGCGCCGACAATCACAAGCGCGGCTATGCGGCGGGCATTGTCTATGCCGATTCCCGCGCCATGCTGGAAGACCGCGTGTCGGCGCTGCGCAATGCGAACATTTACGAACGGCAGAGCTATCGCCACATTGTCGGCATGCCGTTGGTGGGCGCGCGCCAGGGTGAGGAGATCAGTGCCGAGACCCCGTTCCTGGTGGTGCGCACGATGCGCGACGGCCGCATGGATCTGTTCGCGGCCGGAGTTTATCTGGACAAGGTGCGCGAAGAGGACGATGGCAGCTTGCGTTTTGCCGAGCGGCTGGTGATCTGCGACAGCTCGCGCTTCGACACGCTGCTGGCGATCCCGCTGTGAACGACGCGGCGCCGTTGCCTGTTACCAACACCGCGGCGGGACCGCCGGAACGGCTGGTGTTGTTTGGGAGCTTCACCTCCAGTTCCACCTACAAGCCGATGCTGTACCTGTCTCTGGCAGGGCTGCCGTTCAGCTTCCGTACGGTGAACCTGAAATATGGCGTGCAGAAGCAGGTGGAATACCTGGCGGTGAACCGGTACGGCCAGGTGCCGGCGCTGCGCCATCGCGGGCTGACCGTCGTGCAATCCAACGTGATCCTCGATTACCTTGCCCGCGCCACCGGGCATTTCGCGGGCCGGACGGAGCAAGAGCAATGGACGGCGCGGGAATGGCTGTCCTGGGAAGCGGACAATATTACGAATGTCGCGAAGGTGCGGCATTACAGCCGGTTCCGGTCTGTGGACCCTGCCGTCATGGCGTATTTCCGGCCGCTGGCGGAGGCGGCTGTGGGGTTCGTGGACAATGCGCTGGCAGGACGCGACTGGCTGGTGGAAGACGGCCCAACCATCGCCGATATCGGTTGCTGGGGCCGCATGGTGTTCATGGCAGAAGGCGGCATGGAGATCGCGCGATGGCCGAATGTGCACGCGTGGTCGCAGCGGCTGGCGGCGATGCCGGGATTTGCGCTGCCGTATGATCTGATTCCGAAGAAGGATCGGGAGGTTGATCCGTAGCATCGGATCGCCTTGCTCCACGGCGGCAGCTCGGGTCGGAGAGGGGGCCTTGCGCCCTGTTGGTAGCACCGGTGCCAGTCGGGCCCCCCCCTCCAACCCAAGCAATTCATGGTTCCAATGGCTGAGCCCTTGGCGGGGCTCCAGGCGGCAGACTCCTTGGCCAAGGGTTCGGGGGCGCAGCGCCCCCGATGCTCGCTTCATTGGGCAAAGGCCGCGGGACCGCGCAGCGTACCGCGAAGCTCGGCTTAAGAGAATAGCCGCTCCCGTGGTGGGGGCACATGGATTATATGGGGCCCCATGCACGTCGCCTCTTCCCCAGCCTTCAAGGAAAACGCCCATCGCGCCCTGGCCGACGCCGGGCTGCAGAAGGCACTCGCGCGCAGCGGCCCCAGCTTCATCGCCCGCCGCGCCGCGGCGGCGGCCGCGTTGCCGGAATTCGAGCAACTCCGCGACACCGCCCGCGACATCAAGAATCATACGCTGGCGCATCTCGATTTCTACCTGGAAGAATACGAGGCAAAACTGACCGCAGCCGGTGGCAAGCTGCACTGGTGCGCCACCGCCGACGAGGCGCGCGACACCGTGCTGACGATCTGCCGCGCCGCCAATGCCCGCACAGTGACCAAAGGCAAGTCGATGATCGGCGAGGAGATCGCCATCAACGACCACCTGGAACGCAATGGCATCACACCGGTCGAGACTGATCTGGGCGAGTACATCATTCAACTGCGCCACGAGCTGCCGAGCCACATTATCGCCCCCGCCTTCCACCTGAACCTTGAAGACTGGGAATCCACCTTCCGGAAGTCGCATACCGATCTGCCGGCCGATCGGACGTTCCACGAACGCCGCGACATCCTGATCGAGGCGCGGACCAAACTGCGCGAGCGCTTCCTTGCCGCCGATGTCGGCATAACCGGCGCGAATTTCCTGATCGCCGAGACCGGTAGCAGCGTCATCGTTACCAACGAAGGAAACGGCGACCTGACACAGACCCTGCCGCGCGTCCACATCGTGCTTGCCAGCATCGAGAAGATGGTGCCCACGATCGAAGATTGCACGTCGCTGCTGCGCGTTCTGGCGCGGTCCGCGACGGGGCAGGATTTTTCCGTTTACACCACGTTCTCCACCGGGGTGCGCCGGACCGGCGATCTGGATGGGCCGGACGAATACCACGTGGTTCTGTTGGACAATGGCCGCTCGGCCATGCTTGGCACGGAATTCCAGGATATGCTGCGCTGCATCCGCTGTGCTGCCTGCATGAACCATTGTCCGGTCTATGGTGTGGTGGGCGGTCATGCGTATGGCTGGGTTTATCCCGGGCCGATGGGCTCGGTGCTGACGCCGTCGCTGATCGGTGTGGACCAGGCCGGGCATCTGCCGAATGCCAGCACGTTCTGCGGCAAATGCGAAAGCGTGTGCCCGGTGCGCATTCCACTGCCGGGCCTGATGCGCCACTGGCGGGAACGCGAATTCGAACGCCATTTGACGCCGGCAACGATGCGTCAGGGACTCGCGTTCTGGGCCTGGTTCGTGCGGCGCCCCTTGGTGTATCGGCTGGCCACGCGCATCGCTGCCTGGGGATTGGGGATTGCGGGACGCAAGCGGGGGCGGTTTGCGAAACTGCCTCTGGCCGGGGGATGGACGTCGGGGCGCGACATGCCGGCACCTGAAGGCGAGACGTTCTTCGCCCGCTACGTAAAGGAGCAACGGGCGAGGCGTGGCGGATGAATGGTCCCTGCTGTCATGGAAGGTAACGCTGGCCGCCTTGGCAGGAGATGCCGCGTTGGCAGGAGATTGCTTCGCTTTGCTCGCAATGACATGTGGTGCGGCCACCATCGGTCGGCATCACAGTATTCGTTCGCTACGAGCCAGGCTTCGCTTTGATCGACAATGGCGTCGTCGTGACACTCATCGCGGGTACGCAACTCAAACCAACCTGACAGTCGTTATTATTTAGTTTTGAAGCAGGTCCAGTCGCCTCTGAAGTTCTTTTTTATCTGCCTGCCGGGAATCCCAAGGCACTGATTGATGGTCACATCGCACCATGGGCCAAATCTTCCGCCGGATTTCTTAATTCCAGCGGCACAATTCCCATCCGGATCAACATACAGAACGATGAAGGGGGTGTCTCGCGGCGTTCCGCTCAACTGCGGAGGGACCTCCTGTGCGCGCACATGGGACGGAGACAAAATCGCCAGGAGGCAAATCGCTGCGATCCACGGCGTCAACAGAAAATTAGAGCGGCCACACCATGCAGGGGCCGATGATTGCCGGGTTGAGATCACGAATTCCCCTTTTCTCTTCGCTCAACCATGGCTATCATAATCATTGATATAGGTCAACTTGTTGGTGCGCCCAGTGTTGGTGCGCCAGCCTTAAGGGCCGATATTTCCGCCTCGAAAGAGAAAATAGGTACTGTGGTCCCCGGCGTTCCCCCGCGGTAAGAGATCGCAGGATGAACTGCATAAGCCCTTGGAGCCGCGGTCGGCAGTTTGGCTTTCGGGAAAGGCGCAACGCTGGATGACCCGCGAGACGATCCTCACCGCCATTCGCCGTGGCCTGCGGCGCGGGCCGTTACCGCTGGACCAGGCGGCGATGCTGCGCGGGCGCATGGCAGCGCATCCCCGCCAGCTTATTCCCGCCCGGTCACAACTTCCGCATCCGGAACAGATCGAACTGTTCTTGCGCAACGTGGAGAAGGAGTTCGGCACCGTCACCCGTGTGCCGGACCCGGAGGTGGTACCAGCCGCGGTGGCCGACTATCTTGCGGCCCAGAACCTGCCCACATCGCTGGTCATGGCGCCGCACCCGGAGCTTCAGGCCATTCCTTGGTCCAGCCGCCCGTTGCTGGCCATCCGCCAGGGCCGCGCTGAGGCGACGGACCTGGTCAGCGTTCAGCATGCCTTCGCTGGGATTGCCGAAACCGGAACGCTGATGCTGCCCTCCGCGCCAGAACGTCCCACCACGCTGAACCTGCTTGCCGACACGGAAATCGCAATCCTGCGCGCGTCCCGCCTGGTGGGCACTTACGAAGACGCCTGGGACCTGCTGCGCACGGAGCGTGGCAGCATGCCGCGCAATGTGATGCTGGTGACGGGTCCCTCGCGATCCGCGGATATCGAACAAGCGCTGGAACTCGGCGCCCATGGTCCGCGCCGGTTGCATGTGGTGCTGATCGAGGACCGCGTGTAGCCTCGGCACCCGTCCAAGGGAGTTGCCGCCATGCGCAATAGCGACATCCAGATTCGCCCGTTCACCGGAGCGGTTGGCGCCGAGATCAGCCATGTCGATCTGGCCCATCTCGACGAGCCCACCGCCGACATCATCCGCGAAACCCTGTTCGATCGCGGCGTGGTGTTCTTCCGCGATCAGCGCCTGACACCGGAGCAACATATCGCCGCTGCGGAACGTTTCGGCCCGCTCGACATCAACCGGTTCTTCAAGCATGCCGACGGCTATCCGATGATCGCTGAAGTGCGCAAGGAACCGGAGCAGAAGAGTAATATTGGCGGCGGGTGGCATACCGACCATAGCTATGACCAGGCGCCGGCGCTCGGCTCCATGCTGTACGCGCGCGAAGTTCCCCCCAGCGGCGGCGATACCTTGTTCGCCAGCATGTACGCCGCGTATGAGGCATTGTCCGACGGATTGAGGCAGACGCTGCAAGGCTTGCGCGCCCACCATTCCAGCCGCCACGTCTTCGGCGCCAACAGCCGCCGCCCGAAAGACAATGACCTGAAGGGCCGTGTCGGAAATCCCGAGTTGGCGACGCAGGATGCGGTGCATCCGGTGGTGATCCGGCACCCGGGCAGCGGGCGGAAGGCGCTGTATGTGAATCCCGGCTTCACCCTGCGATTCGAAGGCTGGACCGACGATGAATCGCGTCCCCTGCTCGAGTACCTGTATCGCCACGCACAGCGACCGGAATTCTGCTGCCGGTTCCAGTGGGCAGAAGGTTCGATTGCGTTCTGGGACAATCGGGCAACCTGGCATTACGCGGTGAACGACTACCACGGCGCCCGGCGGCTGATGCACCGGATTACCATCGGCGGAGCGGAACTCGACTGAGCCGCCACACGGGCCGAAAATTGCATCTTATCGATGGCAGACGCCACCAGGTCTCAGCAATAGCCATTGCTCCTCTCGGCGCGGCCATTCGGGGTTTCCATTGGAGGGAACACCTGGGCGCGTTCCGAAAATCCTGATGTTTCAGCTATCATCACGGTGGTTGGGCACTCGTGGTTTCATTGTGGCGACCCGGCTGCAACCGGTGGATCTGCCGTTCAGGACATGGTCGTCGGGAGCATGGGGATTGTAACCCGGGCAAATCCTCTGCCGTGTCCACATCGTGCAATGTCCGCAACAAGGCAACGCGGCGGTGGGCGAAATTCGCCAGGGTGTCGGCACGCGCCTGAGGCGTGGACCACCGTACTCGGGCGAACGGCCGGGACGGGCGGCGCGGCGACAGGGCGACCAGCCAATAGCCGCCGTCGACGGCCGGTCCGAACGCCGCATCGGCGCGGCCGAGTGCCCGGAATGCGGCCGCGAGATCGTCGGCGTTGGCCTGCGGGATGTCGCAGCCGATGATGGCAACGCGGCGGTGCGGGAACCGTTGGAACACGCGTGCCATGCGTTGACCCAGGTCGCCGCTTCCCTGGCTGATGCGGCGGATCCGAGGCGGCAGGCGCAGCGTCGCGCGATCCGGCGTGGCACAGAGCAAGGTCTGGAAGCGACGATCGGCGGAGAGCATGCGCAGCAAGTGCATCAGTGTCTGCGCATGGAAACGCAATGCCGCGCGGTCGCCGATCTGTTTGGCAAGCCGGCGTTTCACCGTGCCGAGCCGCGGCACGCGGGCGAACACCACCGCGATGTCGCGCGTCATCGGTAGAGCATGGCGATGCGGCGCGGCGGGATGCCAATGAACCAAAGGATGAGGCAAAGCAGGTTGCGGGCCGAACGGAGGTGCCAGCCGTCACGCTCCCATTTGGCCGCCGAAGTGACGGCCGCGGCATCGAGTTGCGTGAGGCGGTGGCGGCCGAGTCGCCGGACCAGGTCCACGTCTTCCATCAAGGGCAGCGGACGTATGCCACCGGCTTCCTGAAGTAGTGTGCGGTGGAGCAGCAGGCCTTGGTCGCCATAGGGCAGGCCGAAGACGCGGCAGCGCCAGGCGACAAGACGTTCCAGCCGGCGGGCGCGCGCATCGGTGCTGTCGAGCGCAAAGCGGAAATATGCCGCGCGGATGGGGGGGGTCCGGGTGTGGGCCCGGATGGCGGTTTCGGCGTCCTGGGAGAGGCTGGTATCGGCGTGGAGCAATAATAGCCAATCGTGGGTGGCCGACCTGGCACCTGCGGCGAGTTGGCTCCCTCGCCCGCACGGTGCTGCGACGACCCTGGCTGCCAGCCCGGCTGCAATGGCAACCGTCGCGTCGCTGCTGCCACCATCCACCACGATGATTTCCGCCGCCCAGGAGAGCGCGGCGATGGTCGCAGGCAGGGTTGTTTCGGCGTTCAGGGTGGGGATTACGACGGATATGGCAGGGGTAGCGCCAGGGCGGTGGGGACACTTCTGCTCCCCGCGACCTTGGTCCGCTTCCCGGCTCAAGCCCCCGACGGGAGGGAGAGTAGCAAGCAGGATGTTCTTTTTATGTTCTTGACCTGTCGTCATGGCGTCGCCATAGTGTGCAGCGTTGGAGGAACATATAGGGAACTTGCGGCATGCGCGGCGATGTGGAGGCTGGCAAGGATATGGACGCGATTGTAGCGCTGGATCGCGCAGGAAATCCCGAGCTTCCGCCCAATGCCTTGATGCCATCGCTGGTGCGGCATGGCCGTGGTGCCACACTCAATCCGGCGGTCCGGTTCGACTCGCAGGTGGCCAGCCCGTTCGATGACGGGTGGGAAACGCTGACCTCGGAATTCGGTGAGCTTCCGCGGCTTGCCACGACTCTGACCCGCGATTCGACCCGGACGGCGATAAGCTGGAACTCGTCGCCGGATATCGGCTTCGACCGCGCCGTGAACCCGTATCGTGGCTGCGAGCATGGCTGCATCTATTGTTATGCGCGCCCTACGCATGCGTATCTGGGCTTTTCGCCCGGACTGGATTTCGAGACGAAGCTGGTATTCAAGCCAGACGTGGCGGAGCTGCTGGAGAAGGAGCTGCGCAAGACCGGATATGTGGCGCGCACGCTGGCGCTGGGTTCGAACACCGATCCGTACCAGCCGGTTGAGCGGACCCTGAAGTTGACCCGCGCGGTGCTGCAGGTGCTGGACCGGTTCAACCATCCGGTCAGTATTGTGACGAAATCCGCCGGTGTGCTGCGGGACCTGGACATTCTGGCGCCGATGGCGAAGCGGCGGCTGGCGCGGGTCTATGTGTCGATCACCACCTTGGACCCGGCGCTGGCCCGGGTGATGGAACCGCGCGCCGCCACGCCGGCTCGGCGGTTGCACGCGATTTCCGAGTTGACCCGGGCTGGTGTGCCCTGCGGCGTGATGACTGCGCCGATGATCCCCGGGCTGAACGACGCCGAAATGGAGAAGATCCTGGAAGCGGCTGCGCGTGCCGGCGCCCGTCATGCCGGCTATGTGTTGCTTCGCCTGCCGCATGAGTTGCGGCAGATGTTCGAGGACTGGCTGGCGACACATTTCCCCGACCGCGCCAGGCACGTGCTGAGCCTGATCCGGGAAACGCGCGGCGGGGCCTTGTCGGAGCCTCGGTTTCATCATCGCATGGCGGGGCAGGGGGTGTATGCGGACCTGCTGCTGCGGCGCTTCGCGCGCGCGACACGCCAGTGGGGGCTCGACGAGGCGCGGGAAGGGCTGGATTGCGGCCAGTTCGCCGTGCCCGGCCAGGCCGCGGGTGAGGCGCAGCAGGTGCAATTGTCTCTGTTTTGAAACCTGGGCGTGCAATCGCGGCCAGAATCGCGACCACGATTCCCGCTTGCGGCGATGTTGCCGCCTGTCATCCGCGCATTGCGATTGCGCATTAGCAAATTCTCGTCAACCGAGAACCAAAGCAGCAGAATCGGAGGATTCACAGTCGCGGCCCCGTGAGTGGGGGTGTGCAAATAAACTGAAAAGATTTTGCATTCGAGCCTTCAGTTAGGTTTCACGGCCCCTAACTTGGCCCTCGTGCGCCTGGCACGTGGCATTGTCGAAACGGAGCCCAAGGAAGAAGGCTTCAGCTCGATTCGTGGCAGGGCAGCCTGACGATACGTCACCGTTAGAATGATCGGGGCCATGGAAAAAGATTTCGCGGAGATCGGTGCGTTGATTGCCGATCGTCACACTTTTTTTCGCCGCGGTATGTTTGCGCTGCTGCAAGAGAGCAAGCCCGGTTGGAGCCTGGTGGAAGCGGGCACATTCGACGAGGCGTGGGCGCGCCTGCAAGACAGCGACCCGGAACTGCTGTTGCTTGATCTTGACCTTCCGAGCCTGGAAGGGGCGGATGGCATTCGCCGCCTGCGCGCCCTATGTCCGTCGCAGTGCATCGTGGTTATGGCCGATAGCGACGCGCGGGAGATGATCCTGGAATGCCTGGCGGCGGGCGCGCAGGGTTACGTGCTGAAATCAGCGAGCCCCGCCCAGTTCCTGCGAGCACTGGAGACAGTGCTTTCTGGCGGGGTGTTCGCGCCGGCATCGCTGACTGGTGGCCCGGTGCGCGCGCCTGCGGCGGTGCCGCGCACCGTTGAAAACATGGAGCCGTTGCTGGCAACGCTGACCGATCGGCAGCGCGACGTGTTCCGCTTACTGGCTGAAGGCTGCGCGACGAAAACGATTGCGCGGCGCCTGAACCTGGCGGTGGGAACCGTGAAGGTGCATCTGGCGGCGATCTATCGGTTGCTGGGCGCGCATAGTCGCCTGGAGGCAATGGCCAAGGCGGGCGGCGGCGTTGCGGTGCCGGGCATGTTGGTTGCGTCCACGACTCAGGTACCGGAGCGGATCCTCTGACGGCACAACCGAGCCATCATATTCGTCAGGCTGAGCGTGATCCGGCCATGCATGGACAGCCGATCGGGTTGGATTGCGACGGCGCCTGAGCATCCTGGGAAGATCGCCGAATCAGGCCCGGGCCCGACGAACTCGTCCGCGTGGCCGGCGCGCGCCCTTATCATACCCTAGGTTGCAAAGGATGCACACACGTCAATCGTGATGTTGTCGAATGGCGGCGGCAGCCAATTCGCCGCGAGCGTGAAAAACGACGTTTCTATCTGCACCGTCTCGTAATTGCCGACGGTCATCGGGGGACAGATTGCGGTATTGACGTTGCCATTGACGTTGACCGTGAGCGGATGGCTCGTGCTCGACAGCACAGCACCAAGAACCCAGTTTGCCGCTTCGGTCTGGACGAAGCTCGAAATCGTGTTGGTGCCGGTGCATTGGGGGCCGGATATGGCACCGCAGCGCGCAGCGTCCGCCGCTACGGCTTGCAGGGCGCTCTTGGTCCAAATGATCAGGCCCAACTCGATCGTCGCAATCGATACCAGCAATAGCGGCAGTGCCACCATGGCAAATTCCAAGGCGGTTGTCGCCCGGCGCTCGGCCAGCAGTTTTCGGACGGCGCGCCCGGCTTTCAGCATGCGAGCGGAACCCAGGTGGTCTGGCTGAGCGTGGGCGATTCGACCTTGCTCCAGAACGGAAGCAGCCCATTATAGACCGTGGAGAGGTTGATCTCCACATACTTGATGGTTGTCGCGCTGGTGACGCACGTGGTACCGTCGCAGGGTATCGCGCTGGTATTGTTTGTGGGCCACGACGTCGCGCTGACGCTGACGCTGTAGCACGCTACCTGGGGCGTCACCGTCACGCCCGGCATCGTCTGTGCTGCGGCATTCCGCAGCGCCGTCTCGATGTCTGTCGCATGGACCGTTGTTCCCTGGGATTGCGGATTATTCCCCGCCAGTTGCATGGTGTCCTGATCGGTCACTTCGGCAAATTGTGCGGCGGCCGAGACCGCGTTGGAAAGCGCGACTTCGCGAAAATAGGCGAAGCCCAGATCCGTGACTCCCGAGAAGAGGTAGAGCATGATCGGAAAGGTAAGAGCGAACTCTACTGCCGCGACACCGCGGCGGGCGCACCTGACCCTATGAATCAAGGTCCACATGGCAAGGTCCAGAGCATGGTGGATAGAACAGATTGGCGGCACTGACCTGGTGGCCGCCGCCGCGCAACATTAAGCACGGCCTGGGACATTTTCCGATCAGCCTTGTTGCCTACACCGCCCGGCCTAGTCCTTTTGGTCTACCCATAGGTCGCTGGACGAAAAGGTTTCGGCCGTATGGCGGAATTGTCCTCAAACGGCTTTTTAAGCGAATGTCGCCTCGGAGCCGACCTGCGGCAGGCAGGGGCAACAGGGGGTAATGCAAGATGTTGGTGTTGCGGGTTGGCAAATCGCAGTTGGCTCGGGACAATAACGACGCTGCTGCCTTGCGTCAGCACGCCGTGCGTGCGGAGCAAGCGCAAAACGGGCGCGAGGCGCTGGAGTTTCTGCGGCTATACGAATACGACCTGGTGCTGATGGACCTGCATTTGTCCGACATGCCTGGCCATGAGGTCGTTCGCATGATGCGGGCGGCTGATTTCAAGGTCCCTGTGCTGATGCTGGCCGATACGGCGACAGCCCAGGCGAAGGCGCGGGCCCTGGACCAGGGTGCGGACGATTTCATTACCACGCCATGCGATGCCGAAGAACTGTTCGCCCGCATTCGCGCGATCGTCCGCCGCAGCCAGGGTCATGCGAAGTCGGTGCTGCGGCTTGGCCCGGTGGAACTCAGCCTGGATCGCCGCGAAGTGCGCGTGCACGGCCAGCAGCTTCATCTCTCGCGCCGTGAATTTGCCGTTTTGGAACTGCTTTTCCTGAAGCAGGGCGTGATACTGAACAAAGTCGCCTTCCTCAACCATCTGTATTGCGGCATGGAAGAGCCGGAGATGAAGACCATCGACGTCATCATTTGCCGGTTGCGCAAGAAGCTGGCGGTAGCCGGCGTGCCGACGCTGATCGATACGGTGTGGGGATGTGGTTACATCCTGCGCGATCCGAGCCTCGCGCCGGAGGTGGCGGCGGGGGCGCCGCACTGGCCCGCGCAAGTTGCCGTGGCGGCCTGATATCGTGCCGCGTCGGGGGCTGGCGCTACCCGGATCCTTGCGGGCGATGAATACACATTGCAAGCCACTGATCGGCGACGACAACGGATTGCTACAGCTGTTGCCGTGTCTGTAGGTGCACTGTGACTCTCGCACTGAGGCAAGCAGACTGGCTGAACCAGGCGCGGGTCATCGCTTATGCCCGCGTTCTCCTCGCCTTTGAGTTGGTACTGTTCTTGGTTTGCATCGCCGGCACGTACGGCCTGATCGTGCCGCTCAAGCATCCCACGACGAGCGACTTTGTCAGTTTCTATGCCGCGGGACATCTTGCCAACTCAGCGGCGCCCTGGTTGGTCTATAATCGGGCTGCGCATTTTGCAGCGGAACAGGCCGCGACGGCGCGCGGCATTGCGTACTCTCAATTCTATTATCCGCCGGTGTACCTGCTGGTCTGCGGACTTCTGGCAAGGTTACCCTATCTCGCTGCATTCATTGTGTTTCAGGCAACCACACTCCTGCTGTGCCTTATTGCAGTGCGTGTGATCCTGCCGCGCGTACCGGTGTCGGTTCTGTTGGCATTTCCCCTTGTTTTCTGGACCATGGGAACGGGCCAGAACGCGTTCCTGAGCGCGGCATTGTTGGCTGGGGCAACTACGCAGCTCGAGCGCAGGCCAGTCATTTCGGGTCTGTTGATTGGTGCGCTCTGCTACAAACCTCATCTGGGCCTGCTAATTCCGGTTGCGTTGGCTGCGGGTGGGCATTGGCGTACTTATGCCGCCGCGGCTGCTTCGGTGGCAGTGCTTGTCCTGCTGTCTCTGGCTGGGTTCGGTTGGCCGACGTGGCACGCGTTCCTGTTGGAGGCGCAGGGTGCGGGCGCGGTATACGCGGCGCCGGGTGCAGTCGACGTGGCGGGTTACACCAGTCCGTTCGGAATGCTGATGACGTTCGGCGTGCCACCATTCGTGGCGGGTGTCTTGCAAGGCGGCGTGGTTGCGGGTTCTGCCGTGCTCGTATGGATCGTCTGGCGGCGGACGACCGACATTGCGCTGCGCAGCATGATGCTACTGGCGGCGACTCAAGTGGCGGTACCGGTATTGATGTTCTACGACCTGATGGTGCTTGGCGTTGCCATGGCGTGGATGGTGCATCGCGGGCTGCGTGACGGGTTCGGTCCCTGGGAAAAACTGTCGCTGGCCTGCTTGTTCTTTATACCGCTGCTGTCCGGCAATCTGAATCTCGGTCCGCACGTTGTCGTTGGGGCGGTCGTTGCACTTTTCGGGATGCTGCTCGCCTGTGTCATCGTGCGCCGCAGCCTTGTGGCATCAATTCGCTATGGAGGCGACACGAGGTCGGCGACACGCCGGCTCGCACTGGCAAATTCAATGACTGCCGTCCCCGAAGCCTGAAAGCATGAACACTGGGATGGCCGTGGCAGGTGGCGGCGATTGCGAGAACAGCGAGACGCTGCGATCTTATGCGCCGGTCCTGCACGACAATGCGCGGCGCAAGGTCCCCAAGCAGCGGCCGAACCGTGCGATAGCCGCTATGACCGCGGAGCTGGTACGGGCATCGGCCGCCATACGATTTGACTCGCCGAACGAACGGTCGCGTGCGCGACGCGGGCGCCCGCTGCGATTGTTGCTTTCAGCCGCATGCGGCGCCCTGGCATTGGGTTTCGTTGCAACCGCACGCGCACAGTCCGTGGCCAGTTGTGAGCAAGCCGGCCGTGCGGCAGAGCAGGCATTCGGGTTGCCACCGGGATTGTTGGAGGCGATCGGCCGGGTCGAAAGCGGCCGGTGGAATGTACGGCTTGGTCGGGTCGAGCCGTGGCCTTGGTCGATCGATGCGAACGGCCAGGGCCGTCAGTTCGATACGGCGGATGATGCGATTGCTGCGGTGCGCGCGCTTCGCTCGGAAGGCTCACCAAGCGTCGATGTCGGCTGCTTCCAGATCAACCTGGCCTATCATCCCGATGCCTTCGCCAGCCTGGCGCAGGCCTTCGATCCCGAATCCAATGCCACGTACGCGGCACGGTTCCTGGCTTCGCTGCGGGCACGATACGGCAATTGGCAAGACGCCGTCGCGGCATATCACTCGGCCACGCCCGATCTCGGCTTGCCGTACCGCCAGCAAGTGTTCGCCGCATGGACCGGCAATACAGCTGATTCTCTCGTTTCTACCACGGAATTCACGGTCATCGCCGGCGTCCGTATCTGGGGGCCGTCGCCGCCATCCTCTGCGCCGCAGAGAGTGGCACCATCGGCCGTGCCGTCCGCGGCATGTCGTAAGGCGCTGCCGTGCATTATCACTCCCGGCCGATAATCCATCCGTCCAATTCGGATTCCACGAATCTTGTGACAATTGAAAAATTCCGCGGGGACAGAAAAATGAAACCCCCACTTAACCGTGCTCATGGTTTTCTCCCATTGCTTGCGTTCGGCAACGCGATGGAACCGCAACCGCCCAAGCCGCTGCGCAGCGTTCAACTGAAGCAACGGAACAAAGGAACACCTCAATGCTCGAACTCGTGAAGACCTGGCTGGAACTGAAATACGACCGCCGTGCCGTTACGGCTCTGGAATACGGCCTGATTGCCGCAGCGATTGCCGCCGTGATTGCCGCGGTCGTGTTTAAACTGGGCACGGACATCAACAGCACGTTCAACAACGTCGCCGCATCGCTCTGATTTCCATTGAGGCGGCTGCGTAGAAACCCGATGCGGCGGCGGCCCGCCGCCGCGTCGCGCGTTTCGAAAGTCCCGCCTCCGACGGGCATGCAAGGTTCGCAATGTCGATGACCTGGCCAACATTGCTTGCATCTGGACTGGTCCTGGCCGGCATCATCGTGCTGGTGCTGGCCGCGGCCCACGATCTTATGGCCAGGACAGTACCCAACGGTCTCGCCGCGATCTTGGCCGTGATTGCAATCGCGTCGCGCGCCGTCACCGGCGGCCTGGGAGTCGGGCTGCTGATCGGTGCTGTCGTATTCTGCCTCGCCGCACTCTGCTGGCGACGCGGATGGATGGGCGGCGGCGATGTGAAATTGCTCGCTGCAACGGCAATCCTGGTGCCTCCCGCCCTGGTGTTCAGCTTCCTCACTGCTGTTGCCTTGTCCGGCGGAGTTCTCGCGCTCTCCTATCTTCTGGCGCGCCGGCTCGTTTCCCCGCCGCCCGCACCGCGTCCGCACTATCTTCTTGCACGCGCGTTGCGAGTCGAACGCTGGCGCATCCACCGCGGCGGTCCTTTGCCTTACGCCTGCGCCATCGCCGCGGGCGGATTGCTCGTCTTGCTCTAGGAGCGTGCCATGCTGCTGCGGGTCGCTTTCTTCATCCTGATGGCCGTGGGCTTGGTGGGATTCGGCACGGTCGCCTGGATTTCCACCCGGCCGCCCCCACCTGCCCATGCCGCCAAGGCGCAGGTGCCGGTGACCAAGTCGGTGCTGGTCGCAGCCCATGCTGTGACCGCCGGTTCATTGCTCAAGCCGGAAGACCTGGCGGCGAAGCAGGTTCCGATCTCCATGCCGGGTCTCGCCGACGCCAACGTCGATACCCCTGACGCTCGCCGCGGCCTGGTGGGTGCCATGGTGCGGCACAGCCTCGCGCAGGGTGATATCGTCCGTAACAGCGACGTCATGCGTCCGGGCGACCATGGGTTCCTCGCCGCCGTGCTCGCACCAGGTATGCGCGCGGTGACCATCGCAGTGAACGACATCAGTGGAACGGCAGGGTTGATCTGGCCCGGAGACCGGGTGGACGTGATCCTCACCGAGAACATCTCCGGCCCAAATCTGGCACCCGGTCACAATGTTGCTGCGGAAACGGTGCTGTCGAATGTGCGCGTCATCGCGATCGACCAGCAGATCATCCAGGGCGCCGTATCGACGCCGGACAAGCTGGCGAAAACGGTGACGCTGGAAGTGACGGAGAAGGAAGCCGAAGATGTATCGGTGGCCGTGCGGTTAGGGCAGTTGTCGCTGGCGGTGCGTTCCGCCGATGCGTCGAAGATTGCCGCCAATCCGCCTTCCCAGATGAGGACCACCTGGGCGGTCGATGTATCGCCGGCGCTGGGAGCTGCCGCCCCGCCGCAGAGTTCCGATGTGGTCCGCGTTTATCAGGGTGGCGGCGACGTAAGGGAGTTCCGGCCGTGATGAGACCCTTGTTCCGATTGATTTGTGAGGTCTGCTTCGCGGCGGTAATGCTCGGCGCACCGCTGGCCCGGGCGGTGGAAGCTCCGGCGATCGCGCCGGCTGAAGCTCCCGGCGGGGACCGCCAGCACCTGGTCGTTCAGTCCGGCAATGGCAAGGTCGTCACGTTGAGCGCGCCCGCCGCCAATATTTTCGTTGCAGATCCGAAAGTCGCCGAGGTTCGGCCCGCCAGCGCAACCACCCTGTTCGTGTTCGGCATCGCGCCCGGCAATACCACGGTTGCCGCGATGGACAGCAATGGGCATGTGCTTGCGCAATATGAACTGACGGTCGAGCCATCGTCATTCGGCGCGCAGTCGGCGCAGGCGATGATCCAGCAACTTTTGCCCGGCAGCCAGGTGCAGGTGCACGCGCAGGATAAGGGCCTGCTGCTGACCGGCACGGTATCCAGCCCGGAGCAAGCGGCGCAGGCGGTGGCGATCGCCAAGGACTATTCCGCCAATGCGCCGACGATCGATAACGAACTCAGCATCATGGCGCCGGTGCAGGTCACCCTCGTCGTGCGGGTTGCTCAAATGTCGCGCGAAGTCGTTCGCAATCTGGGCGTCAATTGGTCGGTTCTGGCGCAGTTCGGCACAATCGGCCATGGCATCCAAAGTCTGACCTACACGACCACAGGAAGCACGGTTACATCGAGCTGCCCGACTTGCTTCGGCGTCGCGATGAACAACGTGATCGACGCGTTGGCAACCGACAATCTGGCGCAGATACTGGCTGAACCCAACCTGACCGTAATGAGCGGCCAGACCGCGAGCTTTCAGGTCGGCGGTGAGTACCCGATCCCGGTCGCCAGCGGCACCAGCAATCAGATCACGGTGACCTACAAGAATTACGGGGTGATCTTGTCCTTCGTGCCAACGGTGCTGAGCAATGGCGAGATCGACTTGCATGTTGCGCCGGAAGTCAGCCAGATCAATACCGCCAACTCAATTCAGACCACCAGCAACGGCCTATCCATCTCGATTCCCGGCTTGACCGTGACGCGGGCGGAAACCACGGTCAAACTTGGCAGCGGCCAAAGTCTGGCAATTGCCGGCATGTTGGAGCGGAACACGGCGCATAACGTGACGGGAATTCCGGGCGTCGGCGATATTCCCGTGCTTGGGGCGTTTTTCAAGGACAACCAGTTCCAGCGTACCGAAACCGAGCTGGTAATCACCGTCACGCCTTACATCGTTCGGCCGGTCGACAACCCCGCGGCGCTGCACCTGCCCACCGATAACTATACGCCACCGACGGATCTCGAGCGTCTGCTGCTGATGCGGCAGGTCGCCAACACTGCCGCGGAGGTGCCGGTACGAATACCGGGCGCAGCCGGGTTTATGGTGCAATGAGGTATCCTATGCCGCGTCTCAGGCCATCGCTTTTCGTTCTGGTCGCCGGTTTGATCGGGCTCTCCGGATGCCAGTCCCCCGACCCATCCCTGCGCACCGATGTGTGGAATCCAACCGGCGCGAATGCGGGGAACCTCGCCGCCATGGTCGCCAATCCCGAGGACCTGATTCATGGGCACGGTACCGCGACGGTGGATGCGCACCAGCCCGCGCTGGCCGTGGGCCATGTCTGGAATGAACAGCCGAAGCCCCTGGGTTTCAGCTCTGGTGGCGGTAGTTCAAGTGGTTCCGGGAGCTAGCCATGCCTGACGATGCAGGGTTTCCAGTTTCGACCGCCGGTCCCGGTGACTTCAACGATGCCGCTTCGGCACGCTATGACCGTCCCTCATTGGTCGGCTTCGTCACGGATGCGCGCTCGGAAGAATCGTTGCGCGACGGGCTTGCGGAAGTAACGGTCGAGCAACTCGATATCCGGCGCGGCGGCGTGCGCGCCGCGGTGACGGCCATGCAGAAATCGGCGACGCCGAAAGTGCTGGTGGTCGATATCAGTGGCGAGGATCAGCCACTGAGCGCGCTGAGCGACCTCGCCCACGTGGTGGAACCGGATGTTTGCGTGCTGGTTGTCGGCGACACCAACAACATCGATTTCTACCGCGAGGTCACCCGTGGCCTGGGTGCCGCGGACTATCTGTCCAAGCCGCTGACGCGCGATATCGTTGCACGACATTTCGCTGCTTTCCTGCGCGGCAAGACGCCCTCATCCCAGGCCGCGCTGGGCGGTCGGGCGATTTCCATCACCGGCGTCCGCGGCGGCGTCGGTGCCACCACGCTGGCGGTGAATCTCGCCTGGAATTTCGGCGTGGTCATGCGCCGCCACACGGTCTTGCTCGATCCGGACATCCAGCGCGGCTGCGCGGCATTCCTGTTGAACGTGCAGCCGGGCCCTGGTCTGCGCGCCGCGCTCGAAGCGCCTGAACGAGTCGATTCTTTGCTCGCCGAACGCGCCGCGCAGCCCGCCGCGGATCGGCTGCACGTGCTGGCGGGCGAGGAAGCGGTGGCGATCTATCCGAATCCCGCGCCGGGTGCCGGGCACGTGCTGCTGGACGCCCTGCGCAGCCGCTACAATTTTATTGTTGCAGACGTGCCCTATGCACCGGTTCCGTTGTACCGGGATCTGCTCAACCTGGTGGATCAGCGCGTGCTGGTGATGGAGCCGACGCTCGCCGCCGTCCGGGACACGCTGCGCTTGTTGGCGCTGCCCGGTGCGGACGAGCATGGGCAGCGCGCCATCGTGGTGTTGAATCGCCTGGGCATACCCGGCGGGCTGACCCGCAAACAGGTGGAAGACGCATTGAAGATGAAGGTCGATATCGCGATCCCTGATCTGCCCCGCCAGGTCGGGAACGCCGCCACATTGGGCGAACCCGCGATGGGATCCTCCAGCGGCTTCCGCGCCGGTGTGAATGAATTGTCTCGCCAGGTTGCCTTCGTCGGAATGCTGGATTCCGCGATGGCCGCTGGCGGCAGTCCTGGGGCCAGCGGCAAGAACCGCCGGAGTCTGTTTCGTAAGAAGAACACATGAGCGCACCTGGTCCGTCTTTCGGCCGCCGTTCGGCCCCCACGCTCGTTCCCCTGCGGCCGAGTGCGCCGCCCAAATCCGAGCCGCCGCCGCCGCCTCAACCGCCCGCGAGCAGTGCACCGGAAGAAGCAATCATCGAGCTGCGCAATATCTGCCTGGCGCGGCTCGATCCGACGGCGGTGGCCGCCATGCCGGAGGATCGCCTCACCGCGGACGTCGAGCGGCTGATCTCGGAGATTGCCACCGAACGGCGCATCCAGCTCAACGCGCGCGAGCAACGTGCGCTTGCAGGCGAGCTGGTGGACGACATCCTGGGCCTGGGTCCGATGGAACCATTGCTCGAGGACGAATCCGTCAGCGAAATCATGGTGAACGGTCCGGAAAAGACCTTCATCGAGCGCAGTGGCAAGCTGATGCTGTCGCATGTGCGGTTCCGCGACACGCAGCATCTGTCGAACATCTGCCAACGCATCGCCGCCGCGGTGGGCCGCCGCATCGACGAAGCGAGCCCGATGGTGGATGCGCGGCTGCGCGACGGCTCGCGCGTCAATATCGTGTTCCCGCCGCTGGCGCTGGACGGCCCCTACGTCACGATCCGCAAGTTCGGTCGCAAGACTATCGATTTCGATCAACTGGTCGAATGGAAGGCGATGTCGCGACAGGTCGCTCGCATTCTTCAAATTGCCTCGCAGGCGCGGCTGAATGTCATCATCTCGGGCGGCACGGGCTCGGGCAAGACGACACTGCTGAACGCCTTGTCGCGGATGATTGCCCCGGGCGAACGCGTGGTGACGGTGGAGGACACCGCGGAACTGCAATTGCAGCAGCCGCACGTGGTGCGGCTGGAGACGCGCCCCGCCAGCCTGGAAGGCAAGGGCGAAGTCACCCAGCGCGACCTGATGAAGAATGCGCTGCGCATGCGGCCTGACCGCATCATCATCGGCGAGGTGCGCGGCGCGGAAGCGTTCGACATGTTGCAGGCGATGAACACCGGCCATGACGGCAGCATGTCCACGATCCACGCCAACACCACGCGCGACGCGGTGACGCGTATCGAGAACATGGTGCAGATGGGCCAGATGGGCCTGCCCTCGCGCGCCATCCGCACTCAGATCGTCAGTGCCATCGAACTGATCGTGCAGGTGGAGCGCCAGCGCGACGGCGGCCGCCGCGTGACCCAGGTCACTGAAGTCTGCGGTATGGAAGGCGACGTGATCACCCTGAACGACTTGTTCCAGTTCGAGGTCCAGGGCGAAGGGCCGAACGGCAAGTTGTTCGGCCGCTACAATGTCACCCGCCTGCCGCCCTCGTTCATGCGGCGGCTGACCTATTTCGGACTCGATAAGGCCTGGAAAGCGGCATTGGACGAGGTCGAGTCATGATGGATCACGGCCTTCTTTGGTTGCTGATGATCATGTCTTGCCTGTCGCTGGCCGGGCTGGGCATGAGCGGGGTGCTGGTCTCCAAGGCACAGAAGCTGAAAGCCAAGCGAGAGGCCCGCATGGCCGCGGCGTCCTCGCCGCATGTCAGGGCGCAGCCGGTTGTCGTTTCCGCCTTCATCAAGGCACCCCGGAAACGCGACCAGTCCTTGCCGGCGCTCGCGGCCGCGGTGTTCGGCTTCGACCTGGACAAGCCCGAGCTGCATCCGGCGAAGTGGTGGATCATTTTGATTGCGACGCTGGTGGTGGGCAAAGTGGCCCAGTCGCTGGCCGCGGGCCTGATGGGCAACATCTCCTGGTTCGCTCTGCCGGTCGTCTGGGTCGGGACCTCCCGCTATATCTTCGGTGCGGCGGCAGCGCGGCGGAAGCATGCGCTGTTGCGGCAATTTCCCGATGCGCTTGCGATGATCGTGCGTTCGGTCCGCGTCGGCATTCCTGTGCTGGAAGCGGTGCGCGCTGTCGCGCGTGAAACGCCGGAACCCACCGGCCCCGAATTCGCCCGACTGGTGGACCAGGTCTCGATTGGCGTGGCGATCGACGAGGCGGTGCTGGAGATGGCCGATCGCTGTGGCATCTCGGAATACCGGTTCTTCGCGACCGCGCTGACCTTGCAGAACCAGACCGGCGGCACATTGAGCGAGACGTTGGAGAATCTGGCTGACGTGATCCGCAAACGGGTGGCGCTCGCTGCCAAGGGCAAGGCTCTGGCCTCAGAAGGCCGTACCAGCGCGATGGTGCTGGGTGCGCTGCCCGTCGTGACGGGCCTTGGTATGTGGGCGCTGAACCCGCAGTACATGGGCACGATGTTCACGGACCCTACCGGCCGCAAATTGTTTGGTGCCGCCGTGCTGTCGCTGTCACTCGGGATCTTCACCATCCGCACCATCATTCGCAAGAGCCTGGCATGAACCTGCACGTGTTGATCGGTGGCGGGCTGCTGTTCGTCCTTGTGCTGGCGGCATCGAGCGTCTGGATGTTGCGCGAAATGCACCGCGAGACGCGGCTGGCCGCGCGCATCCGCCTGATCCATGGCCAAACCCCCGCCGCGCGCAAATCGTCCGAGCGGGCGGCCGTCTACGCCGCCATTGTCAACGGCGTCGCGGCGGTGGGCAAGGCCATCTTGCGCAGCGGCGTAGTCTCGGCCAGGACGTTGTCGGAACTGGAGAACACGGTATCGACCTCGGGTCTGCGCGGCGCCCAGGGTGTAGGATTGTTCATCGGCAGCAAGTTGTTGCTGATGGTCGGGCTGCCGGTGATCTTTTGGCTGCTGCTGGCGCATTGGGGCTTCACCGGCTTGATGACGACGCTGTTGCCGGGCGCGTCCGGTGTGATCGGGCTGCTGGCACCCGATTGGGTCATTGGCCATCAACGCAAGCAATATTTGGCACGTATCGAAAACGGTCTGCCTGACGCGCTGGACATGCTGGTCATCTGCACCCAGGCCGGCTTGGGGCTGGGTCCCGCCATCATCCGCGTCGCCGCCGAACTGCAGCATGCGTATCGCGAGATCTCCCAGGAACTCGAAATGACCGCGAACGAATTGCAGGTGATGTCCGATGCGCGCCTGGCGATTCTGAACCTGGGTACGCGGACCGGGCTCGATTCGCTCAAGCGCCTGTCCACGACGCTGGCACAGACGCTGCAATACGGCACGCCGATTTCCGACGCGTTGCGCGTGCTGTCCTCGGAGATGCGGCAGGAGATGCTGACCAGGTTCGAGGCGCGGGCGGCGCGGCTGCCGGTGCTGCTGACCATGCCGACCATCGCTTTTATCCTACCTTGCGTCTTTCTCATCGCGGGCGGTCCTGCCATGATCCAGGTAATGCGCGCTTTTCATCACTGAGCCCGATTCGCGGATGCGCGGCCGGGCCATCGTCTTTCTGGTGCTGTTGGCGGCCTGCGGGCGCACGGCCACCGATATCTCCTCGCTGCAGCCCGGCGTAGACGTGGCGCAGGCCGCGTTGCGGGGCGGCTCGCCGCAGACCGCGTTGCAGATCGTCGGCCATGTGCTGGAGACCGCTCCCGGCAATGAAGCGGCGTTGGTCGTGCAGGGGGACGCACTGACCGATCTCGGACGGGTCGACGAGGCGCGGATCAGCTATGACAGTGCCTTGAAAAGCAACCCACTGTCCATCGGTGCCGATATCGGTCTGGGCCGGCTGGATCTGGCGAGCGATCCGGCCAAGGCCGAGCTGCGGTTCCTGCATGTATTGAATCGCGATCCGCGCAACGTCACGGCGCTGAACGATCTCGGCGTGGCGCGCGATCTGCAAGGCAATCACACTGGCGCGCAATCGGCCTACCGGCAGGCGCTGGGCATCGATCCGCAGGACTCCGATGCGGAAGTGAACCTGGCGCTATCGATGGCGATGTCCGGATCGGCGCAGGATGCCGTGCAGATGCTGCGGCCACTCGCTGCCGCACCTGGGGCATCCCGCAAGGTTCGGCACGATCTTGCGGCGGCACTGACCATGGAAGGCGACCGTGCTGCGGCCGAGCAGATCCTGAGCGCCGATCTGTCACCCGCGCAAGTGCAGCAAGCCTTGGACGCCTACGCAGCAGCGCGCTCGGGCGGCGCCGCGGTTTTGACACCGGGCTCCCCTGCGGGCGAACCGGCGATCGCTCCCCTGGTGCCGTCCTCGCCCTCCGCCGCTGCCGGCAGCGGCGCGGTTGCCCAGCCCGCCGGCGGCATCGAGGTTCAGTTCGCTGCCGTTCCCACGCAGGGCGCAGCGCAGCAGCTATGGCAGCATCTGCAACAGCAGATCCCCGCCCTGCTGTCGGGGCGGCAACCGGCAATCGTCCGGGTGACGCTCGACAGCCAGGTGTTCTGGCGCGTGCGCACCGACGGCTTTTCTGATCAAGCGGACGCGTTGGCGTTTTGCCGTCAGGCGCAGGCCGCAGGCGTCGCCTGCACGCTCGGCGGCCCGTAGCGCTTCACCTCGCTCCCCATGGTTTCGAGGGAGGATATTCTTACGATTGGGCGGCGGCTGGGGCGCGCGTCGACTCCCTGCGGAGTGGGAGAGGGGTGGCACGGCGCTTTGCCCGCACCTGCGGCAGGCGGAAGCTGGCGCCGTCTCGGGCAAAATCTCCATAGCCTTCCTGCGTCAGCGCGGTGGCTATCTTGCGCTTGGCGCTGGCTTCCAGCTGGTAGACCCGTTCCCGCGACACACCGAATTGCGCGGCGAGCGCGTCCAGGCGCGCCACGTCATCGCTGTCGTTCATGCAGCGTGCCATGAACACGATGCGCTCGCGTTCTCCCAATAGCTCCTGCGTCAGCGTTGCGATGCGCTTGCGCGCCTTGGCGTGATCCAGGCGGAGAATCACGTCGTCTTCCGGCGAGGTTGCCTCGTCAGTCAGCAGGTTTTCCAGGGGCATGGCGCCTGTCTCATTCGGTTGGTCCGTATGCAGGCTCAGGCTTCCGCCCTGCATCAGGCGCATGCTGCGGGCGACTTCATCAGCCGGCAGACCGATGCGGCGGCCGATGCGGTCGCACAGTTCGGAGTCGGTCGGCTCTACCTGGTCGCGCAGGCAGCCTCGCCGCGCTTCGGCGAGCAAACGCCCCCGCAGTTGCATAAGCTGACGATGGGCGTTCGAACCCGGAAGGCGTACGGGTCCAGAATTGCGGGTGACGTAGTCCTGGATGTACCAGCGAATCCAGCCGATGGCGTAGCTCGACAGGCGACTTTCAAAGCGCTCGGGATCGAAGCGGTCGATTGCCGCATGCAGGCCCAGATGTCCCGCGCCGATCAGGTCCAGCAAGTCAACGTTCTGGTGCCGGTAGCGGCTGGCGATGGCGACAACCAGCTTGCTGTGACTCTCCCACAATTCGGTCAGGGCGGACTGGCGGTCTTGCTCGTCACCACATGTACGGACTATCCGCAGTAGCTGGCGTTCGCGTTCGACGGACAGGTTCGACAAGTCGATCTGGCGGCGAATGGCGCGGTCGGTCCACGTTCTCGCTTCCTCCATAGCTCGTCAGCCTCGCAGTTCACGCCGAACCCCCAAACCGCCGTTTCCGGGTCGTGTTGCCCGGACGAATGGCGCCTCGTTGCCGCATGTTTCCCGCCACGGTTACCGGTGTCCTGCTTCAATCCCAGGGTGGCATGTCTCGCGCTGGCCTGCTGCAACTGGCGAAATATAACGCCATCAAAATTCCCACAGCAAGCAGCGTTTAGTGAATTCAGCGTTGATTCGACGCTAACGAGGCGGGCGCAGGACTGTGGCGGTGGCGGTTTTGAGCGCCCGGTTAGTGCCGCCTGGCGGCCCCTCTGGGGCGATGCCCCTGGGATGGCGGAAAGAAGTTCGAAGCCTGGAATCAGCATCCGGATGGGCATTTGCCATAATATTTTCGGCGCAACGCCAACCTGTTGACCTATCGCAGCCGTTGCGTCGCAGGTTTCGATTTTGAGGGAAATCTGCCGGCCGGCCGTGACAGTGCAGGACGCGGCGACGTTTTGAGATTGTCTTTAACGGAAAATTAACGAGATTCGCGTTGTCGGTGCGGGTATGAGTGACGGCTCAGAGTGCCGCCGACCATATAAGCCGGCCTTCGCGGTAAGCGCCATTCTTCACCCTGGCCGTGTATGGCACGATATAACGGTCAAACGACGCGGCGGTGAGTCGCAATATGCGCGTAAAATGAGTGGTAGGCAACTATAATACACGTAACCGGCGATGTCCTGCGATAAATAAACCGTATGCTGTTTGATTCGAATTCCATTGGCAACCAAAAGACGAACAAGATCAGCCGGATGGTTTTTCGGAGGGTGAGCAGGTTGAACGTTTCGCGCGGCGAGCTCTTCCTGCCGCCGGCAATGGCAGCGGAGAAGGAGGCACGATAACCAACATGTCGCGCCTGCTGCAGTGACACGACAAGCTGTGCAATTCGCGGGTGGAATCTGCGCCCAGGGCGACTGGATCATGCGGGGGGACCCGTCGGTGGCGAGTGACGGAGAGCTGCGGGGTCGCGGCATTGGGCACGGCGGTCGAAGTCCTGGCGGATGAGCGGCACAAGGTCGTCCATGGTTCTCTGCGCTGCATCATGCGGTGGCGATGTTTCGCGACGCCCCGGAGGCGGTGTGGCGGCGGATGGGAGGCGAGGCCGCCAGCGCGCGGCCGGCGCAAGCGACCGCGGCACTGAGCTCTGTCGTCGGCGGGCATTTTCCGCTGAGCGACGTGCCGCGGTACCAGCTTGCGAAGACGCGTGATCGGCTGGCGGAGCCGGCGGGGGTGCAGGAGCATTGGTTGGATGTGCGACGGGTAAATCATCGGTGCCCTGTCCCAACGGGCCAGACCTCGCAGATCAACGAAACGCTGGGATGACTTTCGAAGAGAACAGTTCAAGATGTTTTTGTGCCCACCGCGGCGGCAATCCGGGCGGCAGTGTCCAGGAATAAAAATGGGTGATCGGGACGGTCTCGGCGAAGCTGCGGATCATGCTAATCGCGGTGTCGGGGGCGACGACCTGGAGCAATGACGTTTGCTTCAGTGCGTCACGATCGTCGATATGGGGAGCAAGGGGCTGAAGACCGCCGGCTTGCAGCCACTCGGAATAGTTGTTGACCTGATAGATGACGTGATCGGCGGCCTCGGCGAAGGTTTTCTCCGGATCATCCGACACGATCAGGAACCAGAAGCCGCTTGCGAGGCGAATGTTGTCTGTGGGGCGGTTCGCTTTCTTCAGCTCGGCTATGTACTGATCGTAAACGTCGCGATTTGCGCCCGGGACGGTGAAGCCATCGCCGAAGCGGACCGCGCGGCGCAGTGCCGCCGGAGTAAAGCCGCCAAGCCAGATCGGCGGATGGGGCTTCTGGATGGGGGCCGGCGTGACGCGAACGTTCTGGAAGTCGAAGAAATCGCTTTTGAAGGTGACGGTCTCTCCGGCAAGTGCGCGGCGAAGGATCTCCAGCGACTGGTCGGTGCGTGCGCCACGTTGTTTAGAAGACACGCCGAATCCGTCGAACTCTTCGCGCTTGAAGCCGATTCCGACACCAAGCTCGAACCGGCCGCCGGAGATCAGGTCGACAGTCGCAATATCCTCCGCAAGCCTTATCGGATTATGAAATGGCATCAGCAGGACGCCGGAGGCGATGCGAATACGCTCCGTCCGCGCGGCGATTGCCGCAGAGACAGGCAATATCGAGGGAAGATAGCCATCATCGATGAAGTGGTGCTCTGACAACCAGACGTCATCGAAGCCGTTCTTCTCGCCCCACGCGATCTGGTCGAGGATTTCGCGATAGAGCCGGTCCGCCGGCTGGCGCCACGGCGACGGGTTGCGGAAATCATACCACAGGCCGAAACGTAGCTTTTGGCGGGTCATGTGTTGTCTCTCCCAATCAGGCGCTCTGTCCCGGCGCAGGTTGGCGATAACGTTGCCGTCAGATTTGAGATACGCCACCGTCAACGAAGAGCTCGATGCCGGCGACATAGGCGCTGTCATCCGAAGCGAGGAAAAGCGCTGCCTTGCCGTGGTCGTCGGGCGTTCCGATCCGGCCAAGTGGGACGGTCGCGGCTGCCGCCGGCCTCTCGTCGTCGGTCATGAAGTGAGAAAGGCCCGGCGTCGCGGTGTATCCGGGGCTCAGCACGTTCACCCTGATGCCGCGATCCTTGAGTTCCACGGTCCAGGTGCGGGCGAAGGACCGCACGGCTGCCTTTGAGGCACTGTATACAGAGGCAGAGCTGAAGCCCTTGATCGAAGCGATCGAGCCTATGAGGATCACCGATGCACCTTGGGACAGGAGCGGCAGTGCCATCTGCATGGTAAAGAGCAATCCGCGCACGTTCGTGTTGAATGACTTGTCGAAATGCTGTTCGGTGATTTCACCGAGGGCGACGAGCTCGTAGGAACCGGCGTTGGCCACCAGGACGTCGATGCGTCCGGCCTCTGTCCGAATATGCATGAAGATACGATCGAGATCGGCGGGGTCCGACACGTCGCCTTGAATCGCCCCGACTTTGCCGCCGATGTGGGTGACAGCTTTGGTCAGTTCCGTCGGACGGCGGCCGGTGATGAACACGCGCGCGCCCTCTTCTGCGAAGCGTTTGGCGATGCCGAGGCCGATTCCGGCACTCCCACCCGTCACGAGCGCAACCTTGTCTTTAAGCTTTCCAGGCATTGTGGGGATCTCCTGTTGTCCGGGCCGGCCGGGCGCTTTGCCGTTGGCCGCGGATGCTTCTAAGGAAGGAACGCCAGTGCCTGCCCGTACAGCCGCGGAAAACGCACGACGGCACCGAGACATTTGCCGCTGGCGAAATCAAATGCGACGACCTCGTCCCGGGCAACGCAGTAGAGATTGCCGTCGGGCCCGAAGCGCAGCCCGCGTGGCTTCTGGAACTCCGCCAGGCCATGCGCAGTGAATGCGCGTACAAGCTGTCCGCTGTCGGGATCGTACTCCCGGACTGTCGTGATGGCGTCGGGTGACGCAAAGGGGTGCTCGCTCGAGACGACGACATTGCCGTTGGGCGCGACGATGAGATCGAGCGGGCTAAGATCCGGATCGTGCGCGACAAGCTTGCTCGGCTGTATGCGATCCGTTGCCGTGAAGGCAAGGATCGTGTCGTCGCCTTCACCGTTGGGACCGATCCCTGAAGCGAGGAACAATCGGCCGCGGGTATCGAACCCGAAGCCTCGCGGAAACGGCACGATCCCGTCCGGCAATGCTTGTTCGCCGGCGTCAGCCAGGCTTGCCGGCAACGCCAGGATCGTGCGGGCAGTGCGAAGGCCGATGTAGTAACGGCCATCCGGGCCGAATGTTCCACCGCCCGGGTTCAGCCGTTCGATCGCACCGGTATCGCGCACAATCCTGCCCGTGGCGTCGAGGGCCAGCACCCGATCGGTACTGTTCAGAAACAGCAACTGCTCCGCCGGGTGCACCGCCAAACCGCGAGGATCGACGATGCGTTCGTCCTCGGTGAAAACGCCGAGCGGCTTGCCGTCCCCATCAAACGCCAGGAGAGAGCCGAATCCGTTCCCGTTGGCACCGGATGCGCTGGTAACGAGAAGAGGCAACGTCAGTTACTCCGCTTGTTGGCGTGCCCGATGGCGTTCATGCGCGACCTCCTGCCGTCCGCAGTGCGCGCAGAACGGCTCGCTGTGCCAGTTCGACTTTGAAGGCATCATGCGTGAGCGGCTTTGCGTCGCTGAATGACGTCACGATTGCCGACGACAACCGATCGGTTCCATCCACCGATACGCGACAGAGGCGAAGTTCATGGTGCCCCCTCTCGTGCAAGATCGGGGGCGCTGGTCGACCGGGGGTTAGGCAAGCTGGTGCGACAGTCGTCGAATTGTTTCATGGACCGGTGCCTTTTTTCGGCAACTTCACAGGTGGCTCGAATTAGGCCGCCATCGTTTGCGAAGGCACGTTCGAGAACAGTGGCCCTAGCCCTTCGGCCATCGTCAGGTGTGAGATGACGGCGTCGCGCAATCGCGGATAGGGCAAGTTCGCCAGCATCGCGGTCTGCACGGCGGCCATCACCTCGCCGGCCTCGGCGCCGATCATGGTGAAGCCCAGAATGCGGTCGTCCGCGCCGATCAGAGCTTTCATGAAACCCTGTTTTTCGTCGGTGGCCTCGGTCCGCAGCACGGCGTTCATCGGCAGCCGTGCGATACGAGCTTCTATTCCTTGGGCTCGCGCCTCGCTTTCGCTCAATCCGACACGTGCCAGGGGAGGGTCCGTGAACATGCAGTACGGAACCAGCCGATCGTGTGTGCTGCGGCTGCCGCCCGCGAGGTTGTCGCGAATGATGCGAAAATCGTCCACCGAAACGTGCGTGAACTGCGGACTGCCGGCGCACTCGCCGATGGCCCAGACCGCGGGTGCACTCGTCTCCAGCCGTTCGTTGACGCGAATGTAGCCGCGATCGTCCAGATCGACCCCGGCCACATCGAGGCTGATGCCGCCGGTATTCGGAATGCGCCCGGTGGCAACCATGATGTCGGAGCCTTCAACGATCCGTTCGCCCGCTGCCGTGCGCAGGGAAACCACGACCTCCTCGCCGGAGCGGCCGAGCACGTGGGAGATCTCGGCTGCAACGATGAACTGAATGCCCTCGGAGCCGAGGATCCGCTGCAGTTCCTCGGCAATGTCGGGATCCTCTCGGGTCATGATCCGGGGGGCAGGCTCGACCACGGTGACACGGCTGCCGAAGCGACGGTAGGCCTGGGCCATTTCCAGGCCCACGTAGCCGCCGCCGATCAGAATGATATGCGGGGGCAGATAGTCGAGTTCGAGCGCCTCGATATGTGTCAGCGGGCGGGCGTCCTTGAGGCCCGGAATGTCCGGTACTGCCGGATGCGTGCCGAGGTTCAGGAAAACTTGCTCGCCGGTGAGGACGCGCGTGCCGCCATCGTTGAGGCGCACTTCGATCGTTTTGGGTGCGATGAAATGTCCGCTTCCCATGATCAGTTCGGCGCCGGTCGCCCGGTAGTTCTGCAGATGCAGTTCGATCTCGCGGTTGACCATGTCGCGCTTGCGCTGACGGACCGCGGTCATGTCGGTTTCTACAGGACCGGCAACGGTGCCGAACTGACCCGCGTGGTGCGCCAGATGCGCGACCCTTGCGCTCCAGATTTCATTCTTGGTCGGCATGCAAGCAATGTTGGGACATGATCCGCCGATCCAGCGGCGCTCGACGACGGCGGTACGTCGGCCGGACTTTGCCATGTGCCAAGCCAATAATTTGCCGCCCTGGCCGCTGCCGAGAATCACGACGTCAAGTTTTTCCTGGACCATCGGATTTTTTCCATTTCACCGGCGTTGCGCCACGCGTAGACATTGGGCAGTTGCAGCATGGTCGGGTAGTGGCCAAACTGGCCTAACGATTATTCCTACCAGGAAAGCGGACTTCACATTCCGCGAGGAGCCGTCAGTGGATCGTTTGTCCGCGATGGAGGCGTTCGTCCGCGTCATCGATTCTGGATCGTTCTCCGGCGCTGCCAGTCAGCTCCGTCTCGGGCAGCCCGCCATTTCAAAAACCATCGCGCAGCTTGAGGATCGGCTTGGCGTTCGACTGGTGCTGCGATCAACACATGGGCTTACACCGACCGATGCAGGCCGAAACTTCTATGAACGTGCAAAACGGACGATCGAGGAGGCCGAGCAAGCGGAGGCCGCCGCGCGGAGCGATGCCGCGACCTTACGAGGACGCTTGCGGGTATCGGCGCCCGTGACCCTCGCGCGCCTGCACATCATACCCCATCTTTCTGCCTTTATGGCAGAACATCCTGCACTGGACATAGACGTCGTTCTTGATGACGGCGACGTTGACCTGGTCGAGGCGGGCGTGGACGTAGCCGTGCGCCTGGGCAACCTCGCCGATTCTACCTTTACCGCCCGAAAGATCGGACAGAGCCGTGCCCTGGTGGTCGGCGCCCCCGGCTATTTCGAAACGCGCGGTCTGCCGCAAACGCCCGGCGACCTCGCCGCGCACCAGGCTGTCATCTACGATAATCGGCGATCCGGCGGCGCCACCTGGACGTTTCGTCAGGGGATGAACGAAGTCTCCGTCCATTTGAGTGGGCGACTATGGGTTGACGCCGCGGAGGGTGTTCGAGAAGGGGTACTCGCCGGTCTCGGGATATCTGTTGGCGGCTCCGAATGGATGTTTGCCCCGGAACTGAAGTCCGAACAAGTTTTGTCCGTGCTGGAGGATTGGTCATTGCCATCCGTGGGATTGTGGGCAATTTTTCCGATGGGGCGACGGGCCAACGTCAAAGCGCGGACATTCGCCAGGTTCATCGAGCAGCAGATTTCCGAAGCAGGAGTGCGCCCGGCAATTTGGCAGGCGGACGATGTCGAGATTTGCCAGGCAATGTCTAACGGATTCCGGTGACTGCCTCCGCCAGGAATTGCTCCAGCGCGCGCACCGGCGTGAGATCTTCGTAAAGTAGATGTCGCTGCCGTACCAATGCCTGCCGGAAGTCATCGCGCCGCGATGGATCGGCGAGCCGCACGGCCTGTGCAACGAAATCGTCAACGCTCGATGCAACCCGATTTGCCAGTCCTATCTGCTGCAGGATCGCGGCGCTGTGGCGCCCGCGCATCAGGCCTGTGGGCAGCGTGATCACAGGCAGCCCGCAGGCGATCGCCTCCAACGTGGTATTGCCGCCCGACCAGCCGATGCTGTCGAGGAACAGGTCGGCGCAGCGCAGCATTGCCGGAAAGTTTTCGACCGTTACAGGCGGAATGAAGTTCACGTGCCGGTCTGCCGAGAGGCCTGCCACGGCGAAGCATCGTTGCAGGCGCGCGCGCAACACCTCCATGGTTGCGGCGCCGGCACCAATGAACAGAAATTGCGCAGATGGTACCTGGGAGGCGATTTGGACGAACACCGAATCATAGCGCGGCAGGTATTTTGGCAGCGACTGACAGCACAGATACACCACCGCGTCATCTCGCAGGCCGAGCGACGCGCGCGGCAGGACGCGACCGGGATCGAGGAGCGGTGCATAGGCGATGGACAGATTTGGTAATCGCACCAGGCGTTCGGTGTAGTGTCGATCGCCGTCCGGCGGTTCCATCAGCGCGCTGGACAGGAAGGCGTCGATCTCGGGCAGACCACTGGTCACCGGATGTCCCCAGGTTACGCACTGCACAGGGGCCAGGCGCCGGCAGCCAAGTTGCACCGGCAGCGGGTGCATACCGATTTCCAGATAGATCAGCGCATCCAAACGGTCGGCGGCGATCCGGGATGCCCAGGCGGTATCAGAAGCGGCGCCGTGGCGATATTCGCTGCAGCAGGACGCAAGCACGGCGCTGGTTGCATCCTTGTCGGCGCCCAGGTGATAGCCGAATACCTCGAAGCGCGTGCGGTCCAGGTGCCGCAACCAGCCGCCAAACAGCTTCGATACCGAATGCAGATGGAAATACGCGGTGGCGAAGCCGACGCGCAATTTTCCGTTAGGGCAGGGCTTGATACCAGTCGTATCAGGACGAGCGCGGGAATGCGGAAGTGCCTCTCCCTCTCCTTGACCCTTCCGCGCCGCCGCCCGGGCAATGCGGCTGACGACTCCGCCATACATCTGTTGCAAAGTCCGATCGTCCTCGCCTTGATAGGCGAGGAAGAACGGCTTGGCATTACCAACCTGCCCGATCGCGTCGGCCAGTCGCTCGCGCGAAGCTACCTGCGTCAAACGATCCAGCCCGGTCAGCGATTTTTCATAATCCGCCCGGCGCTGCACGATCTCCTGCTCGGTCGCATGGACACCAGCAAGGAGGCTCATGGAATGGACCAAACCTGCGGCAATATCGGCGGGATCGTCTCGCAATACCGGCTGCAGCAGTCGCACCGCGAGATCCTGCCGGTTGGTGCCGCGCAACAGATTCGCCAGGCGGAGGCGGGTCTCGGCGGCGACCGGCAATGCCAACAGGCGGGCCGTGCATTGCTCTGCCAGATCGAGCCGCTGCGCCGCCACCGCACGCTCGCACAGCGTCGCGAACAACGACGCTGCCCGTGCCGGATCGCGTGCTGCCAGCATGGCGCCCAGCGACAATTGCGCGGGCACGTAATCGGGATGCGCCGTCACCACTTGTTCTGCAATAGCGACGGCGGCGTCGCTGCGGCCGATGGAATCGAGCACGCTGGCAAGGTTGTGGCCGGTCCGCGCCTCGGGCGCCAAGGAAAACGCCGCCTGCAACAGGGGCAGTGCGGCCGCCGCATCGCCACGTTGCAGCCGTACCAGCCCGAGCCCGTGCAATGCGCCAGCGCGGTCCGCTCCGCCGGCGATGGCGGCAAACCCTGCTTCGGCCGCGGCCAGCCGGCCCTCGCGCAGCCATTGCTCTGAATCCTCCAACGACGGTCGTGGCGGGTGCGCGGGATTGAAGGCGCAGCCAGAACAGATGGCAGGCTCGCGATCGATATAGGTGTGCATCCATGCCGCAACGCCCTCGCAGTGCCACAGCGCCGCGAAGCTCGCGTCGGCCAGGTTTGCGTGGCCGAACAATGATGCGTCGTTGGTGGTGCAGCAGGGAGTCATGAAACCATCGACCGTGACGTACGCCGCATGCAGAGGGCGGCGGCAGCGTGTACCGTTGGGAGTCAGTGCCGCAGCCGGCAGCATCTGCAACCCGGGCAAAGCACGACTCGCTTCGGCGACCTGCCGGCGCGCGATGGTCAGTTCCGCTTCCGTCAGGCAGAGCGGCTGTACGGCCGGCCCGTAGCTGATCAGCGGCTGCACCTCGATATACCGCGCGCCAACGTCATAAAGCTGCCGTAGCAGCGCCGGCAGTTCGGCGGCATTGTGCCGGCTGAGCACGATCGAGAGTGTCGCCGCCGGCCAGAGTGCCAGCAAAGCCGGAAAAGTCTCGGCCAGCCGGCCGCAATCGGTGCCGGCGCGCACCAACCCGGCTGTGGCTGGGTCCAGGCTGTCCGCCGAGACGCTGATATGGTTCAGCCCGGCATCTCGCAGGGCCCGGTAGTACTCAGGCTCGCGCACAAGCCCGTTGGTGTTGAAGCTGATGGCGCGGAATTTCCGGCTCTGTTGTGCGGCAACGACCAGCGTCGGCAGATCCGGGTGCAGCGTCGGTTCGCCGATGCCTTGCAGGATGATGGCATCGGCGGGCGGCGCGTTTGCCAGAACGGCTGCGAACCGGGAGAGCGGCATATGGGCGTTACGCCAGGTGCCCGCCGCCATGCCCAACGTGCGCTGGCAGCCGGCACAGCGCAGGTTGCAACCGGTCGTGATCTCGATTTGCAGCCGATGTAGCCGGGCAGGAGCAATGAAGGGGTTGGGCATGACCACCGCAGCATGCGGCGGACGGGTTAACTAACCGTCACCGTCGTCACCCATCGCGGCGGCGTCGCCTCAGGAAACGGGCGATATTAGTGGTGCCAGCCGCCACCGCCATGCCAGCCGCCACCCCAACCGCCGCCCCAACCACCATGCCAGCCGCCGCCCCATCCCCACCCGTGACCCCATCCCCATCCCCAGCCGCCGCCGAAGCCGATTGCGATATCAGGACCGTACCAGGCCGGGTACGGGTAATAATAAGGGGACGGATAGGCGTAGGCATAACCCGGGGCGGCATAGTAGCCGGCGGGATATCCCGGCGGATAACCGCCCGCGTACCCCGCGGGCGGCATCACCTTGTCCCCCTTGGACGCCATGCACTGCGCATACACGGTGTCGTAGCGCTGCTGCACACTGGCGCCGGAGGCCTGGGCGTTGTTCGCGCCGATCGCGGAGCCGGCCAACAGGCCGACTGCCCCGCCGATTGCCGCACCCGCGCCCAACGCGCCGCCGACCGACCCGAGCGCGGCGCCTACGCCGGCGCCCAATGCGGTACCGAGCACTGCACTGCCGACCGCGGAATTGGTCGCCGCCTGCGCCGGCGACGCGCCGCCGGTCGACTGCGTCGCCGCCGCGCGGCAATAGCCATCGTCCTGTTGGAACGCCTCGAAAGTCTTACCAGGGCCGGGCATGGCGGTGACGCTCGGCCCAGGTGGCGGCGCCACAGCGCAGGCGCTCACCGCCAAGGTGGAAACCAGGCCGATACAGATTCTTACGCGACGCATCGTCGTAGTCCTTCGCGTTCGTGGCGCTGCCGCTAATGCAGCGATTGCCGCGTTGCAAGGCTACAGCGGCAGCGTGTTCCGGAGGGTAAAATAGTGTGTCGACAACGCCTTGGTGCCCTGCGGCCGAAAACATTGCGGATGTGTGGCCTGCCGGCTGCATTCTTCATCGAGATGAATTGCGTGCCGGCTGATCAGTTGCCCGCATCGTGCCGAGAAAAGCCCAGCGCGCAGAAAGATCCGCCCATGTAGCGTTCCTGCACCGGATCGCCGCTGGTCTGCGTTCCGAGCTGTGCCGCGAAGGGATCGGCGCTGTCCTGCGGCGTCCATCCCAGGCTGCCGCGATCGTCGTCGCGCCACCACGTCATGCGTGCATTGTTTGACGCGCCCCAGATCACGCTGCAGGCCACCTGCGGCGTCACCAGGCACCGCACCAGCAGGCGCGACAGATCGGGGTAGGACAGCCATGTCGCCAGCATCCGTGCATCGCGCGGCTCCGGGAAGCAGGAGCCGATGCGGATGAAGACGCTTTCCACTCCGTGTTTATGCCAATAGAGGCGGCCCATCAGTTCGCCATAGGCTTTCGACAGCCCATAGAACCCGTCCGGCAGGAATTGTGTCTCGGCCGGCAACGATTCTGTTCTTTCGTGGAAGCCGATGGAATGGTTGGACGAGGCGAAGATCACGCGCGCGCCCTCGCGCCGCGCCGCTTCGTAGATGTGGAACAAGCCGCGGATGTTGGGGCCGAGCACTTCCTCGAACGGCCGTTCCACCGAGACACCGCCGAGATGGATGATGGCGCCGCAGCCTTCCGCCAGGCGAAGGATGGTGACGCCGTCGTTCAGATCCGCCCGGGTGAAGCTGGCGCGGGGCGATATCGTGTCGGGGAACGGCGCGATGTCGGTCATGCGGAGGGAAAAACCATCGGCGGGCAGCGACTTTGCCAACACGCGGCCGAGCGCGCCGGAGGCTCCGGTCAGCAATACCGGCTTGGCAGCGGCGTCGGGCATGGCATGCTTCCTTCGTTCGATTGCATCGTTGAGGCCCATCATGCGCACGCTGGAGCAAACCGCCAACGCCCTGGACGAGGGGAAGACGACAAGCCGCGCGCTGGTAGAGGAATGCCTGGCGCGCATTGCCGATCCGGCCGGGGAAGGCGCGCGGACGTTCATCAAGACCGATCCGGACTGGGCGTATGCGATCGCGGATGCGATGGACGCGCTGCGACGTGTCGGCCGCGCGCCGGGGCGTTATGCCGGCGTCCCCATTGCCCTGAAGGACTTGTTCGATGTCGCCGGCCAGCCGACTCCGGCGGGCTCCGCGGTGCTGGCCGATGCGCCTGTCGCCACGACGCATGCGCCCGTGGTGCAGCGGATGGTGGCTGCGGGCTTCGTGCCGGTGGGGCGCACCAATATGACGGAGTTTGCGTTCTCCGGCCTGGGCATCAACCCGCATTACGGCACGCCGGCCTCGCCCTGGGACCGGGCGGCGCGACGCATCCCGGGCGGCAGTTCATCCGGCACCGGCGTGGCGGTGGCCGACGGCATGGCGGTTGCCGGGCTGGGCACCGATACCGGCGGGTCCTGCCGCATTCCCGCGGCGTTCTGCGGCGTGGTCGGTTACAAGCCGACGGCGCGGCGCGTGCCGATCGCGGGTGTACTGCCGCTGGCACCCAGCCTCGATTCCGTCGGCCCGCTGGCGCCCAGTGTCGCCTGTTGTGCTGTGATCGACGCCGTGCTGGCCGGCGAATCGCCGTCGGTGCCGGTGGCGGCGTCGCTGTCGGGGGTTCGGCTGGCGGTGCCCGAGAACCTGGTACTGGACGGTCTGGACGCCACGGTGGCGACCGCCTTCGCGCATGCCCTGTCGGTGCTGGAACGCGCGGGCGCCCGGCTGATCCGCACCCGGTTTCCGGAATTCGACGCGATCGTCGCGGTGAACGCCAAGGGCGGATTCGCCGCGTCCGAGGCCTATGCCTGGCATCGGCACCTGTTGGCCGAGAAAGGCGACCGGTACGACCCACGCATCCGCACGCGTATTGCGCGGGGCGAACGGATGAGTGCGGCGGACTACCTGGACGTGGTGGCGGCGCGCGCACGCCTGATCGCGCAATTTAACGCCCGCACGGCCGAGTACGACTGCGTGGTGATGCCGACGGTGCCGATTGTGCCGCCGCGCGTCGCGGCGCTGGACGACGAAGCCGAGTACAACCGGGCGAATCTGCTGATCCTGCGCAATACCGCGCTGGGCAACTTCCTGGACCGCTGCGCGATCAGCCTGCCATGCCACGGCGCCGGCGAAGCACCCGTCGGCCTGATGCTGATGGGCGAGACCATGGGCGATGCCCGTCTGTTCTCGATCGCCGCCGGGGTGGAAGCGGCGCTGGCGGCGGGCGTCGCTTGATGTCATTTGCGATGAGCGTAGCAAACGAAGCGATCCCGCCCGAGGGATACCGAAGGGTAGCTATTCACGCTCGCTGGTATCTCTGGTAGATCAGGCCCAACGGAACGGCGCGCATCGCGCCAGCACAGTAGCGCGGGCGCCAATGACGGAGGGAAAATGAACGACGTGATTGATCATCGAAACGGCGGAGCAAGCCGGGCAATCGAAGTCGATGCGCTGGTCGTTGGCGCGGGCTTCGCCGGACTGTATCAGTTGCTCTGCCTGCGGGATCGGCTTGGCCTGTCCGTGAAAGCCCTGGAAGCGGGCGAAGGGGTCGGCGGCACCTGGTACTGGAACCGCTATCCGGGCGCGCGATGCGATTCCGAAAGCCATGTCTATTGGTACACGTTCTCGCCGGACCTGATGCGGGAATGGGAATGGTCCGAGCGCTATCCCGGCCAGGCCGAGATCCTGCGCTATTTGAACTTCGTCGCCGACCGGTTCGACCTGAAGCGCGACATTCTGTTCAATAGCCGCGTCACGTCTGCGCAGTACGACGAAGCCGCCAACCGCTGGCGCGTGCGCACGGAGCGGGGCGAGACGTTCGTCGCGACCTATCTGGTCACTGCCGTTGGCTGCCTGTCCACCGCCAATGTCCCCAACATTCCCGGGTTGCGGGATTTCAAGGGCGACTGGTACCACACCGGGCAATGGCCGCACGGCGGAGTCGATTTCAGCGGCAAGCGCGTCGGCATGATCGGCACCGGATCGACCGGCATCCAGGCCGCGCCGGTGATTGCGGCGCAGGCCAGGCACCTGACGGTGTTCCAGCGCACCGCCAATTACTCGGTGCCGGCGCGGAACGTGCCGCTGACGCCGGATTTCAAGCAGTACGTCAAGCAACATGCCCGGGAGATCCGGGCGGCAACGCATGAGACCTATAACGGAATGGGCTTCAAGGTCGAGGACCGCAAGGCGGTGGAGACATCGCCAGAAGAGCGCGAGGCCATCTATGAGGCGGCGTGGCAGCGTGGCGGCTTGCAGTTCCGTGCGACGTTTCAGGACATGCTGGTGAGCAAGGCGGCGAACGACACCGCGGCCGATTTCATCAAGCGCAAGATATGCTCCATCGTGAAGGACCCCAGGACGGCGGCCATCCTGTCGGACATCGACCACCCCTATGCGGCGAAGCGGCCGCCGATCGATACCGAGTATTTCGAGACCTACAATCGCCCCAACGTCACGCTGGTCGATGTGAAGGCCGCGCCGATCCAGCGGATCTCGGAAGCGGGGATCTGCACGGCCGAAGCGGAGTATCCGGTGGACATCATCGTGTTCGCCACCGGGTTCGATGCGATGACCGGCCCGTTGCTGCGCATGAATGTTCGTGGACGGAACGGAGTCGCACTGAAGGAGGTGTGGGCAGCGGGGCCTCGCAACTACCTCGGCCTGCAGATCGCCGGCTTTCCAAATCTGTTCACGATCACCGGCCCCGGCAGCCCGTCGGTGCTGTGCAACATGCCGGTGGCGATAGAACACCACGCCGATTGGATCACGGATTGCATCGCGCATATGCGCGAGAAGGGGCTGGAGCGGATCGAGGCTCGGCCCGAAGCGGTCGAACAATGGGTGGCCGAGGTCAACGCGGTTGCCAACCGCACGCTGCTGCCGCTGGCGAAGCATTCCTGGTACCTGGGCGCGAACATTCCGGGCAAACCGCGCGTGTTCATGCCGTATGCGGGCGGCATGGTCCGATACCGCGAGATCTGCCAGGACGTTGTCGCCAAGGATTACCAGGGTTTTGCGCTGGCCTGATCGACTGCCGGCCTCGAGGCAGCGCGTCGGCGCGGCCGTCACGGCGTCGCGCCCGGCCCTGTTCCGATGATGATCCCGCCGCACGCCGCAGTCGCATGTGGCAAAAGCGCGAGCACCGGGCGGCGCATGTGATGTACCTGGTGAAAAAGCGCCGGCATCCGGGCGCTGCGCCGGAAAAGCCTGGCACACATGGCGGAGGACGGACGATGCTGCGGGTACTGTTCTTCGGACTTCCTGTCCTGGTCTTTGCCGTTGGGCTTCCGCTTGCACTGCGATGGGTGCCGCCAAACCGCTTCTATGGGTTCCGCACATCGACGACGCTTTTGTCGCTGGATGCCTGGTATCGAATCAATTTTGCCACGGGCGTGGCACTCAGTGTGGCTGGTGCACTGGGTGGCGTGGTGGCCGTTCTGCTGGGCCAGGGCATGGTCGTGCTGAAGCCGGAAGTACGGTATCTTGTTGGGGTTCTGCTGTCCGGTTTGCTGTTACTGGCGTCCTTGGTTCCCGTCGTGTTCTACGCGAACCGATTCTGACTCGATCCCGGCGTTTGGGCAAACCTGCCATTCTAACGCACTTCGAACCATACAGCCGGCTGGACTTCGCCTTTGCCTGTTTCGTAGCGGATGAATATTTCCTCGCCTGCCGCGATCGGCCGCAGAGCGATCACCGACATGGTGTTTGCTGCGAAGTTCTTGTGGTGCTGGGCATTCGGCGTCGAAGAATGATTGTAAATTGAACCGTATCCCAGCGCGATCGCCGCCTGCCTGCCATCCTCCGCCCAGCCGAAATAGTAGTCGTACAGCCCGGTCGCATCGAGCTTCCGTGCGTCGGCTTCAGACAGGGCGACAACCAGGCACATCTCGATCATTTCTCCCGGTGCGAACTGGCGCGTGGCGAAGACTCCGCGGCCACGACCGGGGCTCGGCCCGACAGAAACCGCCGGCGCGCAAATCGTCCGAGGCGTTACGGTATCGCAGGACATGACATTACTCCCTGCAAGTGAGAGGCCCAGGATGCCAGAAATATCGGATCCTCGCATCAGAGATTGCCGGTGGGGCGCCATTGGCTTCGCATACCCTGCATCGCGCGGCATGCGAATGTGCTGCGTTGCAGGCATCGTTGTGCGCAGTCAGCGATGCAGCACAATTGGCTCCAGGCGATCGCTCGGCGGGCTGACCGTGCCGATGATGGCAGCACGCTCGTAGCCAAGCTGCCGCAACGCGGCCAGGCAGGCATCGGCCCGGTCGCACGGAATGCTGGCCAGCAGCCCGCCCGCTGTCTGCGGATCGAACATCAACGGAAAGCGTTCGTCCTGCGCAACCGCGCTCACGTCTCGCACCGCACGCCGCAGCCGCACATTCTGGGGCTGTAGCGAACTCAGCACGCCCAGCCGCACAGTATCCAGCGCGCCGTCCAGGAACGGCACGCTCGATAGCAGCAGGTCCACATCGACACCGGACGGCTTGATCATTTCCACCAGGTGACCGAGCAAGCCGAATCCGGTTACGTCGGTGCACGCCGTGGCGCCATGCTGATGCACACAGAGCGCCGCGGCGCGGCTGGACTGCACCATCGATGCCAATGCCGCGTCGATCCACCGGCCTTTCGCCTTGCGCCGCATGTCCGCTGCGAACAACGTGCCGGTGCCGAGCGGCTTCGTCAGGATCAGCCGGTCGCCGGCACGCATGCCGCCTTTGCGCAACAGGCGCTCGCTGTCCGCCAGGCCGTTCACCGCGAAACCCATGGCGAGTTCCGCGCCCTCGCTGGTGTGGCCGCCGGCCAGGGCCGTTTCGGCCTCGTTCAGCACCTTCAGCGCGCCTGCCATCAGTTGCGAAAGCTGGTCTTCGACCTTCTGTTCCAGCCCGAACGGCAAGGTAACGATTGCCAGCGCGGATTGCGGCTCGGCCCCCATGGCGAAGATGTCGCCCAGGCTGTGATTGGCGGCGATCTGGCCGAACACATAGGGGTCTTCAATGAATGCTCGGAAGTGATCGACCGTGTGTACCGTCACCTTGCCTGGCGGCACCGCGGCAACCGCGGCATCGTCCGGTGCATCGAGCCCGATCAGGATGTCCTGCCGGCGGAACGGCTGAAGCTGGCCCAGCGCGCGGTCGAGAACGGTGCTGCCGACCTTCGCGCCGCAGCCGCCGCAGCGCATGGCAATGGCGGAGATTTCCTGGATTGCCGCTGCATCGGCAACCCCGCTGGCCAGCGCGGGTCGCTGCACGTGCGCCATATCGGGCAGTTCGTTGTATTGCCGCATGAAGCGGCGGTCGATGTGGTCCTTCCAGCGCCACATCAGCCGGCCCTCCAGCGCCCAATTGCCGCGCGACGCAACGGCGTATTTGTCGCCGGTCGTGATCAGGCTGAGGAAGCGCCGCTGCGGGCGGAACGGGCGAAGGCTTCGTCCGCTCAGCGCGCGGCGCAGATTGTCGGCCAGCGGAGGACCCTGACGCACGGCGAACACGCCGGATTTTGGCCGCTTATGGTTCTGCACCGCGGCAATGTCGCCGGCGGCGAACACTGCCGGATGCGACAGCGATTGCAGCGCGTCGTTGACCGCAATGAAACCCTGGGCGTCAACGCGTAAACCGGACGCGGCAAGCCATGGTGCGGCGCCTGCGGCGGTGACCCATAAGATCTCGTCCAGCATGTGTTCGGTGCCGTCTGCCGTGACCGCGCGGCCTGGTGACACCTCGGCGACCGCGCTGCCGGCGAACACCTGCACGCCGCGCTCGCGCAACACGCGTTCGAACATGCGGCGGGCGCGGACGTTGTGCCCGGTGAGGATCTCGTGCGAAGCGCTGAACAGGGCGTAGGTTATGTGGTCGTCGCTGCGACCGCGGGCGCGAAGTTCCTGGCGCAGCCGATATTGCACGGCCAGGAGTAACTCGACGCCGCCGGCGCCGGCGCCGACGACGCCGACGCGCACACCGTTGTTGCGCGCGAGCATGCGGTTGGTCATCGCCTCCCAGTGGGCCATGAACTGGTTGATGGGCTTCACCGGCACGACGTTGCCGTTGGCGCCGGGAACATCGGCGGTGCGTGGCGTCGAACCGATGTTTATCGAGAGGATGTCGTATTTGACCGGCGGCCGCCCGCGGCACTGCACCGATCGGCCGTCCAAATCCAGGGCAATCGCCTCGTCATGGTAGAACCGCGCTCCCGCGAAGCGGCAGAGCGGGCCGAGATCGATATGCGCCTCATCGAAGGTGTAATGACCGGCGACCAGGCCCGGTAGCATGCCGGAGTAAGGCGTATGCGATTCGCGGCAGATCATGGTGAGACGGACACCCGGCATGGTACGCATGCCGAAGCGCTTCAGCACCGCGACATGGCTATGCCCGCCGCCAACCAGCACAAGGTCCTTGATAACAGGTTGTACGGAGGACTGCATGACCTCGTGTTCTCACCGCCGCCGCGTTACGGATCCAGATCCGGCGCCGGGTCCATTTTACAACCTGATCACAACCGCGTCCCGCGCAGGCCGTCCGGGGATCGGAGACATGAACCTGCCGACACCTTGCCGTGATCGATTATTCCAACCCGAATCCTTGCTGATGCCAACCGTCAGTGCCGCTGCGCAGCACGGCCACGTCTGGCAACCCGGCCGCGACGAGTTCGATCGCGGCGCGTGCGGACCGGCGATCCGTTTTGCACACGACGACGATGGGTTGCTGTCGCGCGGCGAAGTCTTGAACCCGGCTGGGTACCTCGGCGAGCGGCACATTGAGCGCACCAGGGAGATGACCTGGCGGCGCGGTGAATTCGTCCGGCTGCCGGACATCGATCAGCAGCAGGCGCTCGCCGGAGGCGAGCCGCCGATGCAACGCCTGGCTTTCGATCCAATTGGGTTCTGCTGCGCGCGGCCGTCGAAACAAACGGGACAGGATTCCAATCACGGTACGTTCTCCTGGAATATCGGCGCGGACAGGACCTCGCGGCCAGTGTCATTTCGTTATAAAACCACGAAGCAATCCCGCGCGAACAGGTTCTCGGTCAGTCTGGAGACCGAGGTTGCTTCGTCGCTTTGCTTCTCGAAATGCCAGGTATCACCCCATTCCCACCTGACGCCGTTTCTGCAGATTGTCGAAATACACCACGAAGGCAATCAGCAGGCCCTCGATCACCATCTGCCAGAACGAGTTGATGCCGAGCAGATTGGCGCCGTTGCCGAGCGTGGTGAACAATAGCGCGCCGATGAAACAGCCCAGGATCGTGCCGCGGCCGCCGAACAGGCTGGCGCCGCCGACCACGGCCGCGGCAATGGCTTCCAGTTCGGATCCGGTGGCGGCGGTGGGGCTTCCCATCGACAGGCGCGCCACCAGCAGCAGGCCGGAGACCGTGGCAAACAAGGCCGCCAGCGCATAGGCGACGGTGGTGACGTGGATCACGCGGATGCCGACGCGGCGTGCCGCCTCGGCGTTGCTGCCGATCGCGTACATGTAGCGGCCGAGGCGGGTATAGGAGAGCAGGAAATGCGCGCAGAAGCCGATTGCCGCCATCAGCAGGAACAAGGTCGGTATGTGGGCGACCGACGACAGCGAGAAGCTTTGCAGTCCGGACGGCATCCCTGCGATTGTCATGCCGCCTGACAGCAGCAAGGCAAGGCCGCGATAGCCCTGCAATCCGGCGAGGGTGACGATGAAGGGCGGGATGCCCAGGCGGTCGATCGCCCAGCCGTTGATCACGCCGATCGCCAATCCCATCGCCAGGGTTGCCGCGAAGGCCGGCAGCAATCCCACGCCGAGATCCGAGACCAACATGCTGAACACGACGCCGCTCAGGCCGGCGACGGAACCGACGGAAAGGTCGATGCCCGCCAGGACGATGGGGAACAGCGAGCCGAATGCCAGGATCGCGTCGATCGAGACCTGGCGGAGTATGTTGGTGATGTTGCCTTCGGTCCAGAAATAGGGGGAGACGATGCCGAGAATGATCCACAGCAGCACGGTCAAAGCGAGGACGTAGGTTTCCAGCGGCAGGCGGTGCCGGAGTTCGGTTAGCAAGGGGAGGCGGGGGTCTTGTTCCGCCGGGCTGGAAAGGACGCCTTGGCTCATGCGTGCGTCATGGCTGAGGTTGATCCATTGACGCCAAGGTAAGGGGGCGGCGGAGAGGAGTATTCCCACGCCCCCTGCGGGGGCCGGTGAGAGGGTGGCGTTCGGGCACCTGAGATGATGGCGGTCTGCCCCCTCCCCCGAACCCACGAGGGGAGGGGGAGCTGCTTCGTTGCCATCAGTTGACGCCCAGGAATGGTGTGAGGACGTATTTGCTCGGGTCCAGCAGTCCGGCCATTTGCGGACTGTTGATGTTCTCCTTCGTCACGACGCTGACGCCGGTATCGACGTATTTCGGAAACACCACGCCATGTGCGGCAGCCAGCGCATACCACACGCCGGCATAGCCCATCATGAACGGGTTCTGCACGATCAGTCCGTCGATGATGCCGGTGCGCACGAACTTCAACTCGGTGTCCGACGTATCGAAAGCCACCAGGCACACCTTGCCGCCGAGGCCCTTTTCCGAGAGCGCGGTGCCCGCGCCGTCGCCTTCAAGTTCGTTATCGGCGAACATGGCCACCAGATCCGGATGGCGCGTCAGCAGGTCCTCGGAATCCGAGAGCGCCCGGCTGGGCTGGTTGTTGCCCACGCGATGCTCGACGATTTTCAAGTCCGGATATTTCTTCAGTTCTTCCACAAAGCCCTTGTCGCGGTCGTTCAGCGACTGCGCGCCGGCAAGCGCGGTCAGGTAAGCGACGTTGCCTGCTTCCTTGCCGGTCCGCGCCTTGACGCAGCGGGCAATCTCGTCGGCGGCCTTCTGGCCGCCGGTCTCGTTGTTGGTGGCGAGGAACGTCACATAGTCCTTGGTGTTCGCATCGGAGTCGATCACCACCACCGGAATCCCTGCCTTGGTTGCCGCCTCGATGGGTTGCGCCAATGCCTGCGCATTGGTCGCCGCGATCACAATGCCCGTCGGATGCGCGGAGATCGCATTCTCCATGATCGAGACTTCCTGCGCTGCATCGAGCTCACTCGGTGCGCCCAGAGTCGCGATCTGCACGCCCAGCACCTGCGCGGCCTTACGCGCGCCGTCGAATACCGTGGCCCAGTATTGCGACGTGGTGGCTTTCACGATCACGTCGATCTTCGCATCGGAGAATTGCTGTGGCTGCGCATGCGCGGCAACACCGTATCCGAGCGCCAAGGCGCTTACCGCGGCCAACAGGATCTTTGTCATGTCGTTTCCTCCTTTTTTCCCGCCCGACCTTTTCGGTCAGGCAGCAGCAACACTGCTTGCCGCCGCTTGCACCTGCGCTGGCGCCTCGCTGAAGCCGGTCATGTACTTGATGAGTTCCTGCTGGTTCGTGCGTCTCGCACCGGTGGTGTGCACGATGCGGCCGCGATACATCACCGCGACGCGGTCGGCGACTTCCAGAATCTCGATCAGGTTGTGGCCAATATAGATGACGCCAACACCCTCTGCGGCGAGCCGGCGTGCCAGGCCGATGACATGCTCGCGCTCCATCACGGCGAGCGCCGCCGTAGGCTCGTCCATGATCACGACCTTCGCCTGCCAATAGAGAGCGCGCGCGATAGAAACCGCCTGGCGCTGGCCACCCGACAGCCGGGATACGGTGCGCGCCTTGCGGGGGATGCGGCTTTCGATGCGCGCGAGCAATGCATCGGTCTCCTTGCGGATGCGGGCATTGTCGATCACCGGGATCAGGCCAAGCAGCCGCCGTACCGGTTCGCGGCCAAGGAAGATGTTGGCGCCGACGGACAATTCGTCGGCAAGGGCGAGATCCTGGTAGACAGTCTCGATGCCGAGCAAGCGAGCCTGGCCCGGTGTCTCCAACCGAACGGGATTGCCTTCCAACCTGATCTCGCCGGCATCGGGTTTGTAAACGCCCGCGACGTGTTTGATCAAAGTCGATTTTCCGGCACCGTTGTCGCCGACAAGCGCCAACACCTCGCCCGCTTCAAGGGAGAGATCGACGCCATGAAGCACGTCCACAGGGCCAAAGCTCTTTACAAGCCCTTGCACTTCCAGCAGGGCGGCCACCCGATATTCCTCCCACTTCTTGGTTGGCCGGGAGTAGAGGGTAGCGGCGGGCAGACGTCAACGCAGGATGGTGTCAAGGCTGCGTGCCGACACGTAGCGGCCCAAGCCAGCAACGGGACAGGGCGACGTTTCTCTACGGCGCCACCCGCTCCCGCTGCGCCGGCGAGGCATTGACCTCCTCTGGCACCGGCAAGGTGAGTACAGCGAGCAAACCCGGGGTGGCGTCAGCCAGGCGCAGGGAACCCTGGTGGAGATGCGCCACCGCTTGCACCAACGCCAGGCCGAGGCCGGAACCGGGCGTGCTGCGGGCGCTTTCGCCGCGAAAGAACCGGTCGGTGGCACGCGCGCGGTCGGCCTCGGGGATGCCGGGACCCTGGTCGGCAACGCTGATCTCCAGTCCCGCCGAGGTCGCGGCTGCCCCCAGCCGCACGGTGCTGCCCGGCGGGGAGAACTTCACCGCGTTGTCCATCAGGTTGGCAATCGCCTGTTGGACCAGGTCCCGGTCGCCATAGGCGGACACTACCTGCGGTGCGTCCACGATCACCGAGATCTGCTGCTCCTCTGCAACTGCGCCGTACAACTCGGCAAGGTCAGCCAGCAGCGGCGCGAGATCGAACGGACAGAAAGCCGAGCGGCGCGACCCTGCCTCGATCTCCGCGATGCGCAGCAGGGCCTGGAACACCGCCACGATGCCATCCAGATCGGCGGTGGCGCGCTCGATGGCGGCGCGCAACTCCTCTGGCGTGTTGGCATGCAGCGCGGCGTCCTCCAACCGGGTTCGGGCGCGGGTGATCGGCGTGCGCAAATCGTGCGCGATAGAGTTTGAGACCTGGCGCACGCCGTCCATCAGCCGGCCGATGCGGTCGAGCATGTCGTTGATGGTCTCGGCCAACTGGTCGAACTCGTCGCCGCGGCCCGACAGCGTCACGCGTTGTGCGAAATCGCCTGACGAAATGGCTGCGGCGGTTGCGGAGACATTGGCCAGCGTGCGGCGGAACAAGCTTCGTACCACCAGAGCGCCGGCGGTCGCCATCAGGCACACGATGATCGCGGCCCATAGCAATGCGTCCGTCAGCAGTGTGCGGAGCTCCGCACGGACCTGGACGTCCCGGCCGATCAGCAGATGGAACCCGTTCGGCAGGTCGTAACGCCGCAGCCGGGCCAACGAGGCAATGCCGGCGCGTCGGATCGGCAGCTCGTACCACATGCCGGACTCGGTCACGACCGAGGGCCAACGTCCCAGGTTGCCGGCAACGGGCTGCATCATCGGACCTGCGAGCAAATAGATCGCATTGTCACCGACATTGTCGGCCAGCCGGTCCTGGATGGTGAGGATCAGCGCGGGCAGGCCGCCTTCAACCCAGCGTTGAGACAGGCTTTGAGCATCGGCATTGATCGCGGCATCGGTCTGGCGGTCCAGCAACCCGGCGGTCGCCCACCACAGGAAGATCGCCAAAGCGGTGGCACTGGCGGCGAGCAACAGCGCATACACCACGGCGAAACGAAGACTGGCGGAGCGGAAGACCCGAAACGGGGAGCGGCGCGGGTCGGCTGCCGAGGAGATGCGGGGGGGATACGTGGCGCGAAGGCGGCGAGTCTCCGGCTCTTCTCGTGGGCTTTGGCCGCGCCGAAGCCAGCCATGATCAGCGAAGAAGGGGGCGTTCAACGACGGATGAGGGTCGCGGGCACCCCTCCCTGCAACCGCGGCCCGATGCTCCGCGGCGCAAGCAGGCGAGACCCGGCCGAACTCTTGTGCCGGCGCAGCGTGCCTGCCTCCAACATCAGTATGCCGGCTCGGCCCGCAGCATGTAGCCGGCGTTCCGCACAGTCTGAATCAGCGGCGTGGGAAAAGGTTTGTCGACCTTCTGGCGCAGGCGGGAGACGTGCACGTCGATGACGTTGGTCTGCGGGTCGAAATGGTAATCCCACACCCCTTCGAGCAACATCGTGCGGGTCACTACCTGGCCGGCATGGCGCATCAGGTATTCCAGCAAACGGAATTCCCTGGGTTGGAGGTCGATCTTCTGGCCGGCGCGCTTTACCTGGCGGGACAGCAGGTCCAGCTCCAGGTCCTCGACCGTCAGCTTGGTCACCGGCCCTTCCGATTTGCCGCGGCGGGCCAGCGCTTCCACCCGCGCGAGCAATTCGGCGAAGGCGAACGGCTTGGTCAGGTAGTCGTCGCCGCCGGACTTCAGGCCCTTCACCCGCTCATCGACTTCGGCGAGGGCAGACAGGATCAGCACAGGGATGTGGTTCTTCTGGGCCCGCAGCGTCTCCAGGATTTTCAAACCGTCGATGCCGCCGGGCAGCATGCGGTCCAGGATGACCGCATCAAAGCTTTCGCTGGCAGCGAGAAACAGTCCATCGCGGCCGTTATCTGCATGCTCTACCACATGCCCCGCCTCCTTGAGGCCGCGCACCACGAAACCGGCGACGTCCTTGTCGTCCTCGACAACCAGGATCCGCATTAATCTCTCCTCCTAGCGCGCCGCAGGGCCTATTCGGATAGGTCGGATGGCCGGCGGCCAATGGTGACGGGTAGCTCGATGTCGCGCCCCTGCCGCCGCACCGTCAGGCGAGCATACTGCCCCGGCGGCATGGAGGCGACGGCACGGATCAGGCTGCGGGCGTTGTTGATATGGTCGCCATTCAGCGCCACCACTACGTCGCCCGGATGGATGCCGGCATGCAAGGCAGGTCCATTGCGCTGTACCCCGGCGATCAGGACCCCCCCGGATTCCGAATCCTGTACCGCGACGCCCAGCCAGCCGCGCGCGATGCTGCCATGGGCGAGCAATTGGCCCACCACGTTGCTGACGGTCGCCGATGGAATGGCGAAGCCGATGCCGACGGACCCGCCGGACGGCGAGACGATGGCAGTGGAAACGCCGACCACCTGCCCGTCCATGTTGAAGATCGGCCCGCCGGAATTGCCCGGATTGATCGGTGCATCGAGCTGGAGGAAATCGTCGAACGGGCTGGAGCCGAGGTCGCGGCCCTCGGCCGAGACGATGCCGGCGGTGACCGAACCGCCGAGGCCGAATGGGTTGCCGGCGGCGAGGATCCAGTCGCCGACTTCCACCTGGCGGGAATCGCCCCAGGAGACGCTTGGCAAAGGCGCTGGCGGGTCGATCTTGATCACCGCCACGTCGGTCGGTTCATCGGTGCCCAACACGTGGGCGGGGAACTGGCGGCCGTCGGTGAGCGACACCACGATCTTGTCGGCGTGATCCACCACGTGGTTGTTGGTGACGATCACCCCGGACGGATTGATGATGAACCCCGATCCAGCCCCCATCATTTGCTCATGATGGTTGCCGAAGCGACG
>DATKPQ010000121.1:0-9520 GCA_035523995.1 Acetobacteraceae bacterium
CGGCGATCCGCACGGCCGAGACACAATGGGCCATGCCGTCCGGTGAGCCGCCGCCAACCATTCCCGGATGCCTGGCGGACGCATCACCGCTTATGTACTGAGTCTACCGGCTCTTTCACCCACAGTTACCCGTGGGGAACCAAAAACTTCTCCCGCGTTTCGCGCGGGAGAGGTCAAGACGCGACAACACCGAGGGTGAGGGTGAACGGGTCGGTACGCAATCATTTCCTGCCGACCCGATCACCCTCACCTCGGCACTACGCGCCATCGACCTCTCTCACCTCGTCGGAGAGGTTTCGTATCAGTCCCGGCGCAGCGCGGCAAACGGGTGCTCTGCCGCCTGGTCATCCACCTCCGGCAGTTCCGCATCGGGCGCACGCGGATACGGATCCAGCGTCAGCGCCAATTGTTCCGCCGTGGCCTCGCCCAGATCCAGCATCCCGTCAGCATACCCGATCTCGTCATCGGCTGCCGGATCGGGATCGTCGCTTTCCTCCCCGGTCGGCACGAAGCGCACGCGGAACGTCTCGTCGATCTCCGCCGCGAAATCCTCCAGCGACACCACGCAGGTCTGCACCACGCGCGCCCGCAATCGCCCCTCCGCCAGGATCGTCGCCGCAGTCAGCCGCATCAGATGGAAATCGCAACGCAATGACTCCACGGCCGGAATCCGCATCCGCCGCGTCAGCGCCGCAAGTTCCTCCGGCGTGGCCGCCACCGCCACATCAAATCCCGCCGGGCCAACCCGATCCGCCGCCACCGGCCGGTACAGTTCCGGGGTCATGCCAACGCCTCCTCAGCGGGCAAAAAGCGCACCTGGCCGGCGCACAGCGCGTCGAACGCCTGGCCATCCAGCGCCACGGCCTGCGCCCGCACCAGCCGAGCCAGCCCTGCCGCGCAGCCTTCGCCCGGAGCCGCACCGCGCCAGACGTTCCGCACCAGCACCGCCACCAGTGCCAAAGGATCAGCAGCCGATAACGCCGAGTCGTAGGCGTGGGCGCGGCCGTTGAACGCCTCCCACATCGCCCGTACCCGGCGGCCGACCGAAAGGTCGCCCACGCCCATTTCCCGCAAATTCACATCCATATCGCTGAACATGGCATCGAACACCGCCTGCGCCAAAGCCGGCCCCGGCTCCTGCTCTCGTTGCAATCTAAGAACAATTAGCGCCGTATGCAGGCACACCATGTCGAACCGTCCGTCCAGCGTATCGGCAACGCCCAGCGAGGCGTACAGGAACGGATCGCGCGCGGCAGCCACCGCCGCGCCATACAACATGAACCCGATCCGTTCTCGCTGACCCCTCCGGGCCCGGCCTGGAACTGCCGCCAATTTTGCTCCTCCCCAAATCGCGCCGCCCAGCCGGGAATTGCCGGGCAGGGCAGGGGCTTCAAGCCAGCCGCCTAGCAAGCGGTGCGATAGCCTGGAACCCTGCCCGGATCAGTGGGTTGGCGCAACACGGCAGACCGCTTCACCGCCTTGCTCACCGCCGGATTGACAGTACGGGCGCGGTCGTGACACCCACCAAGCCGCGTCCAGCGAAAGCAGACGTCCTGGCTTCGAGGATTCGTATGTCTCGCTTCACCATTTTCCGCACGGCCGCATTCGGAACCATGCTGTTGCTCGCGGGTTGCGGTTGGCTGGCGCCGCCTCCGGTGGTGCGCGGCAACCATCCGGAAGCCGAGCAATTGAAGGAACTGGTGCCTGGCACGTCCACCAAGCAGGACGTGACCTCGTTGCTCGGCTCGCCCACCGCGCACGCCACGTTCGACGACAACACCTGGCTCTATATCGGCGAGCGCACGCAGAAGCGCGTGGGGCAGGTGCCTGCCGTGCTGACGCAAAAGGTGGTGGTGGTCAAATTCAACGATGCCGGCGTGCTGCAAAATATCGCGACCCGCGACAAGGCGGACGCGATGCCGGTCACGGTTATCGCCCGGACAACGCCGTCGCCGGGCACCGAAGCGAACTTCTTCCAGCAACTGTTCGGCAATATCGGCCGCTACGTCCCCGCTGGCACGAACTTCGGCGGTGGCGGCGGCGCGCCGGCGCCTGCCCAATAGCGGCGCGGCGTCCGCGCGGTTTCCTGAGCCCCGAGGAACAATACGCGTCGCAGAGACGCATACGATCATTTTTGTAGCGGCATGGCTTGTCCGGTCACAACCCATGATTGTTAAGACGGCACGCAAGAGCAGCTCGACCAAGCGCGCGGGCCGCGGCTGAATGCCATGCAGCCAGGGTTGGCCAGGAGGCTCGGCCCTCTACTCCGGGCCGGCGGCAGGATGGTGGACATGTCGTTGTCGCAGTTCGAGCCAGCAGTGTCGGGGCTGGCCTCGAATGTGCTGCAGATACAGCCGGCCTACCAGGTGAGCGGCTGCCAGCATGGAGGATAGCAGAGGCGGCCTCGGACCGCGCCTGTCTTGGCCTTTGTCACGCTCCGTATCCCCGCTCCTGCGCGTCCCAAGCGAAACGTTCAAGTGGCACTTTCGCGGCTACCTGAGGCTGCGCCAAAGCTACAATACGACATGATCATCAACTTCTATCACGCTGATTATGCTTCACTTTTCGCCACAATTCCTCCATGCCTTCAAGTGACATCTCAGCCAGTGTCTTTCCCGCAACTTCCGCCTGTTGCTCCATTGCCTGAAAGCGGCGTGTGAACTTCAGGTCGGCGTGCCGCAAACATGCTTCCGGGTCGAGGTTCAACTTACGTGCGAGGTTCGCCAGCACGAACAGCAGATCCCCGACTTCGTCCTTCAGGCGCTCCGGGTCAGCCCCGGGCAATTCGGCCCGCAGTTCCGCAGTTTCCTCATCCAGTTTCTCAAGCACTGCTTCGACGTGCGGCCAGTCGAACCCCACCCGGGCAGCGCGGGCGGTCAGCTTGGCAGCGCGGGTCAAGGCGGGCAGGGCGGCCGGCACGCCCGCGAGCGTGCCGGTCTCGGCCCGGGCCGCGCGCTCGGCTGATTTCTGCGCCTCCCAGGCCGCGGTCTGGGCCGCGGCGTCGCGTGCGGCGGCGTCGCCGAAGACGTGGGGGTGACGGCGGATCATCTTGTCGGCGATGGCACGCGCTACGTCAGCAAAGGCGAAGCGGCCTTCTTCCTCCGCCATGCGGGCGTGATAGACCACCTGGAACAACAGGTCGCCGAGTTCGTCAGGAAGCGCGGCGAAGTCGCGGCGGGCGATGGCGTCCGCGACTTCATACGCCTCCTCGACCGTATACGGCGCGATCGAGTCGAAATCCTGCTCGCGGTCCCAGGGGCAACCGGTCGCGGAATCGCGCAACGCGGCCATGACGTCGAGCAAGCGGCGCAGTTCGGCCTCGGCCGAGTCGGGCAGGGCAGGCATGAACCGCCGATAGGGCCGGCAGGGCGCGTGACGCAAGCGCTGCTGTCATCTCTCGGCGGCGGGAGAATACGCCACCAGTGGGCTCGGGCCGCCGAGCGGACCAAAACCGGGAGCAGGGGGCCGAAGCGGCGAGATTTCGCGGTTCCCCGTCCCGAGAGCGACCGGCCGTTGGCCGGCAACGAGCCCGATTCCCTCGCGGAGACAGGTCGCTCGGGCCTCGCGCGCGACGAACGCCCGTTAAATCACGTTGCCGCGGCTATTAAGGCTGAAACCGCCGATCGCGTTAACCAGCGACTGCAGATCCATGCGCGAGATCGTCAGGTTGGCGGACGTGCCGCAGCTCGATCCGCCCTTGGCAGTCTGCCCGCCGGCCCAATGCACCCGGTAAATTGGCTTCACCAGCGACTTCGACTCCACCGCCAGACTGCCGCCGCCATGGGCCATGACTTCGGGGTCCAGCGTGCAAACGACCGGCGCGCCAGCCGGCCGGGACCCTGCGTCGCTGAACGTGGCGTTGGCCGGCAAGCCGCCGACGATTTCAGTACTCGGCTTGAACACCAGGATGTCGCCCACCCGCAACCCGACATGCAGCCCGGATATCAGGGCGGCGAGCCCGCCCAGACTGGCGAGCAACAGGACGACGGTGCAGGCAGTCAGGATGCTGTCGAGCGTGGCCGAGATCGTTTCGCCATTGCCCGAGCGGCGATCGGGGAGCTTCATGACACGCCTCCCAGAATGGCGGGGCGCTGGGCTGCGGATCGCAACGAGAACGTCGGTAGGAAAAATGCGGGCGCTGGAAGCATCATGGCGGAACCCTTCAAACGGCAAGTGGCTGCGCCTTGGACGCCCTGCCCCAGCGCTTCTCTGGCGCGGCGACAGTCGAATACGGCAACGATATTGCCCTTGTCTTCGCAGATGCAGCATCACGTTTTTGCGATGTCACTATTGCAGCCGAAGCAGAACTCAGAGCCACAGAAAGAGGCGGCGGACCAAAAGCTATGCGCCTCTCACTCTCACGCCGCCGCACGAAGATGCGCGGATATCGCGCACTCGCCACGACTTTGCCGCCGGCGAGGCCTGGCGAACGGAAGCTGCCATTTACGCGGGGCTGCCGGTGACGCCCAGCTCATCCGGCCAAGGAAGGCTCAAGCGAAGACAGCCGCCGCAGGAAGCTCTGGTTTCTGGCAAGCTTGTCGCCGAGGAAGGCAGAGACATAGGGCATGCGGAGATGAGGTTGATGATCCGTCCCGATGGGCCGGCCTTGCCTCGGCAGGCGGTGGTGGGTGAGCTAACCTGTTAACCCCTCCACCCAGGCCTCCAATTGGTGAATGTCGGTGAAATCCAGCACCACGGAAACGCGCCCCTGCCGTCCCGTGCTCACCCGCGCCTTGAACCCCAGCCGGTCCACCAACCGCTCCTCCAGCGCCGCCACATCCGCCGATCCCGCGCGGCGTTCGCCCGGTTTGCGCGTGCCACCCTGCGCGCGCGCGGCCAGAGCCTCGGTCTGCCGCACCGTCAGCCCGCCCTTGAACACCGTGGCGGCCAGTGCCTCGGGGTCCGGGTGCGCGAGCAAGGCGCGGGCGTGGCCAAAGCTGAGCGTACCTTTGCGAACCTCGACCTGAACCGGGGGCGGCAGGTTCAGCAGTCGCAGAATGTTCGTGACATGCGCGCGCGATTTGCCCACCGCCTCGGCCAGCTTCTCCTGCGTGAGTTCAAGTTCGTCCAGCAACCGGCTGTAACCCTCGGCTTCTTCGATCGGATTCAGGTCCTCGCGCTGCAGGTTCTCGATCAGTGCCGCAATGCCTGCTTCGGCGTCGGTCATGTCGCGGACGATGGCGGGCACCTCGTGCAGGCCGGCCAGTGCGGCGGCGCGCCACCGGCGCTCGCCGGCGACGATGTAGAAGCGGTCCGGTTTGCTCGGATGGGCCCGGGCCAGGATCGGCTGCAGCACGCCGCGCGCCCGGATCGACGCCGCAAGTTCCTCCAGTGTCTCGGGGTTGAACACCATGCGCGGCTGAAACGGATTGGGATCCAGCAAATCCAGGGGGATCTGGCGCAGTCCGGACACCGCGATGCCCGCAGGCGAGGGCGCCCCGGGCGGCGCCACCGTCATGTCGCCGAGCAAGGCCGCCAAGCCGCGGCCCAGCGCCGGCCGGGAAGAGCGTGCGACCATCAGGAGGCCGAGCGCAGTCTATGCTGCGCCGCCGCTTGTTCACGTCGCAGCAGTTCGGCCGCCATCGCCTCGTAGGCGACCGCCCCCGGCGAGCGCGCGTCGTACACCAGCACGGGCTGGCCGTGACTCGGCGCTTCGCCGATGCGGACGTTGCGGGGAATCACGGTTTCATACACCCATTCGCCGAAATGGCCGCGCGCGTCGTTCGCCACCAGGTCGGAGAGTCGGTTGCGGCGATCGAACATCGTCAGCAGAACACCTTGCAATTGCAACGACGGGTTGAAGTTCCGCCGTACAGCCTCGATCGTATGCATCAGGCTGCTGATTCCCTCCAAGGCATAAAACTCGCATTGCAGCGGCACGAGCACGGAATCCGCCGCCACCAGCGCGTTCAACGTCAGCAGCCCCAGGCTGGGCGGACAGTCGATCAACACAAAACTGTAGTCCGCGGTGCGCAGCGGTGCGAGCCGCTCGCGCAGGCGGAATTCCCGGCGGGGCAGGGTGGCAAGTTCGACTTCGGCGCCGGCCAGGTCTGCCTCGGCCGGAATTAGCCGCAGGTTGGGTACCAGCGTGTCCACCGCAGCGTCTGCCGCAGCGAGGTCGGAGAACAACACGGCGTAGGTGCCGTGCGGCCGGTCGGCCCGCAGAATGCCCAGACCAGTCGAGGCGTTGCCTTGCGGGTCCAGATCGATGAGCAATACCGTTTCGTTGCGCTCGGCCAGCGCGGTGGCGAGGTTGATCGCGGTCGTGGTCTTGCCGACCCCGCCTTTCTGGTTGGCGATGGCGATGATCCGCGGCGGGCGCGCCGGGGGGGCGGATGGTCGGTCTGACATTCGCGATCTCTGGGAGGTGGCCGGACAGTATCCGCTGCGCGGGTATCGCGAAAGCGCGACACCGCCGCCGTGGTGCACCCCCCGGAATCCCAGAACCCGGGGGAGTGTCACCTCTGCTTTGTACAGGAGTGTCATCTGTATATTGCGGCTACAGGTATATGCCGCATAAGAGATATTATGTTAAGTGTGGTATGCAGCGATAGGCGCCAACGCCACACAGCCCGGCATGAACTGTCATGTCAGCCACGAAATCCCGACGAAACGCGCCCGACTTACCGACGAGTGCCGAGCGCCGCCCCAACCAGCGACGGGCACCAGTTCTCCTGCTTTATCGCCGACCAGCAGCCCGCGGGCGCCTGACCTGCAGGGGTTCCCGGCGGATCGACGGGAATGCTGCGTCCCCAGGACGACAGACCGTGGCGCGGGCCTGACATCCGGAAGCCAAACCCGGACTTTTGAAACAGGCTGCACGCCCTGCCGGGCCGCATCGCCGGCAGGCTCCCGGTGCCGGTTTCGCCGGCGCTGCTTCCGCGGACGAGCGCATTTGGTTCCGCCTGTGTTGCCGCACCGCAAGCGGAAACGCAAGAAAGGCGTTGACAGTGCAGATGACAATAGATTAGTATATCTATCGGAGTGATACTGCTCGCGGAAGTCTGCGGCTTGAGCCTTACTTTGTCGATCTCTGTGTTAAAAGTTTTCTTGACCCCGCGGCCTGCCGGTCCCACTGCCCGGCCCCCCCAAACCCACATCGAAAGCAACGACGCCATCATCGCCTATGGCCCCGGCACAGTTCATCGGTACAACCACTTCACAGCCACCACCGCATTTTCAATCAACTGGATGCAGCACCATGGACCAACAGAAATGTTCGGATTTTGACGCAAATACGACGCCCTCCGGCGATACGGTTCCCCTGCAAGCTGGGTTTCGTGTCGAATTCGAAGCTCCTGCTGGCGCTATCGGAACCGCAGCGCCACCGGGCAACACCGTTGATCCAAAGTTTGCCACGTCGCTGAAATTACGTCGCCGAATCGTGCGCGTTCTCGCCGATGGCACTCCTCGGCAGCCACAAGACGTCATGGATCGTGTCGGACAAGGCGTGACTCCGGCAGTGCTACGGCGACAGCTCCATGCTCTTGAGGCCGAAGGGAAGATTCTGACGCCGCAGTTTGGATTTTGGGTCAAGGCCAATACGTCCGCAACGTCCACGAATAACGCGCCGGTGTTGCAAACGATCCATATCCGCCGCCGGACACAGAAAAAAACGCTGGATCGGTTGGGGCAGCCAATTGCGGCGTCCGTACTGATAAAGGAATTGGGCGTCTCCCGCCAGAGAATCTACCAGATCCTCGACAAGCTGCGCGAACTTGGACAGGCCAAACGTGTCCGCGTTCCCGTATGCGGATTCGCGCACCGGTGGCTGTGGTTGAGAGCGGATGTCAACGTCCAGGACGCTCTCTCCGCGGCCCGTCTGCTTCCGGATACCGGCCTTGATATCCTGAACTGCCTCGAGCCCGATTCCCTTTATTCGGTTGCGGACGTGGCTCGGGCCGTCCGACGGGGTCTCGGGTTGGTCCGCCAACATATCCGCCATCTCGGATCCCTGGGGCTGGTGACCGTCGTCAAGGTAGGCCAGAGCCATTACGTCAGCATCACGCCCCTCGGATTAGACCACCCGAGACGGTCGGTCGATCGCTCCAACGTCGCGACATCGGATCCGGCGAAAACGTTCCGGAACCGGCGCCTCGCGTTCCTGGAGAAGCTCGCCGTGCTCCGCGCGGCCAGAACCATCGACGTGACTGCGGCGCTTGCGGGTCCCGATAGCCCGGCAACGGCACTTTTGTCCGGCGCAATGATCGCGAGGCTCGTGCAACAAGGCCTTGCGGAAGTCGTTCAACAGGATTCCTGCAAACGCCGTTGGTATCGGCTGACCAAGGCCGGCAGACGGGAGGCATCGCTTCTGGCCCGGCTCAGGCCCCCACCCACCCGGGAACAACTCGAGGAACGCATGGCGGCGTTTCGCGACCAGCAGAGATCGCGCTGGCGCGCAACAGCCTCGAAACAGCAAAAGACCGTCTTCAGGATGGCACGCACCCCGGCACAACAGGCAATATTGGATGCGCTTGCAGAACACCCGCTGCCGGGTCCTGCCATCTGTGCGGTCGTAGGCTGTCATGTCACGAATGGAAGGCGGGCCTACATGATGCTGAGGACGCTGGAGCAGCGAGGCGGCGTCGAGCGAATCGGCAAGCAGGGAAAAGCGACTGTATGGTCGCTGCGCCGAATCGCCGATCCGGCATCCGCTGCACCTTAAGGCCAGCGCAGGTCACGTAGGTATTTCATTAACTATTTCCATGGTACGCCGGGGCAGATGAAAATGGCAACGCAACCCGTTGACCGGCTGCTGATCACCGCCGTGGTCGACCGGCTGGTCTACGACGATCCGGAAACCTTCAGCGCCGAGGACGCCCGTACCTTGCTCGCCGCGCTGCCACGCAAGCGCGTGCCGTGGATCGAGATCGGCGCCAAGGGCCAGGTGTCCGGCGGCTCGGCCCGGGGCTACGCCGCCGGCGTCGGCAACGTGAAAGTCGAGGATCCCGATGCACGCAAGTTCGACGTCAGCACATCGTCGGACGCCTACACGCGCGCCGGCCAGTGGAAGCTGCTGCGCTACGACCGTCGCGCCGGCACGCATGTGGAGATCGAGCAAGTCATGGCCGATCCGCTGGACGAAGGCCGCGGCGCCCGGCTGCGCTACGCGCCCGGCGGAACTCCGCTGGGCATGGACATCCGGGTGGTGCGCAATCTCCAGCTTTTGTTCTCCTGGATCATCCTGCAAGTACCGGGCTGGCGGCCATGGAAGCAGCCGGCGTAAGGAGCGATATGCTCCTAATTCAGTGCCTTCCGCATCAACAGCGCCATGAAACGCGAACCACGCGAAAGCAGCGCGATGGAACGCGAACAACGCGAAAGCAGTGCCATGAAACGCGAAAGGCGGCCAAAGAACGCGAATGCGCGGGTGCCCCGAGGCGATGACGCCCCAGCAAGACTACCGTCGACCGCGGGACCGGAGTTGGGTGGCACGGGCGTCCAGCCGCCCTCCGGCAATATAACCCATCTTATTCACCGCATAGCAGGGATTCGCTGGCGGGCATGGTACAACCGCCTG
>DATKPQ010000122.1:0-9006 GCA_035523995.1 Acetobacteraceae bacterium
TCAACAAATCGACCAACCCATCCGTAATCTCCCGCTCGCGGTGTGCGAGAAACAGCGCATACAGCGCGTGCCGTCGCCCGGCCGGATGCTGCCTCATGCGCCATGGCGATTCATTGGCCACGCGCCTGCGGAATGACCGGCTCACCGGATCACTGCCACCAGGAAGCAGGTCCGCCGGCAGGGCGAGAGACCTCAGAAATTCGAGACGCTTCGCCGCGGTGAGGATGTTCTCCAGATTGGCCTTGCCCGGGTCAGCCTTCAGTCCGGTGAATCCCGTCACCGGATCAGCATCGGCGAGCGACGCGTCCAGCACGGTCTTCAGTGTCTCCGGTAACAACTCGCCCGCGGCGTCAAGTACCCGCTCCTCGAACCGCCGCCGCGCGCCGCCGGTGACACGGGCGAGTTCGTCCTCCGACGGACATTCGATCTTCCGTTCGAAGAACCAGGAGATCAGCCGGTCCGCCATTGCCCCCGGCGTCATGCCGTGCGGGCACAGCTCCTCCGCGGCAAAGGCGAACGCATCCGCCATGTCGCGCCGGCTCAGACGCCGCATGCCCAGGAATTCAAGGATTTCCGCCCGGTGCCGTCGCGAGGTCCGGCTCGACCACAGCCAGCCTTCCAGATCGCCTGGATCGGCCCCCGTCGCCGCCGCCAGTTGATCCGCCACGCCCGGCGGCAGGTCACTCGCCGATTTCAGGAACCGGCCGGTCTGCCGGTAGTGCACCAGCTCGACCGCCGCGGCCAGTCGTGTCCGTGGATGCTTCGTCGCGAGGAAACCCTCCTCGGCCACGCTCAGTCGCAACCAACCCGACGGGTCCGCCAGACCTATTTCTCGTTCCAACGGATGTCCCCCGGCCGTTCAGGCCGGTCAACGATCCCGGATTAAAAGGCAACAATCAATCGCATCACATGTTCATGCTACGTTCGGGAATTTGGCCGAAAATCGACCGACCGTGTACTTGGGCCATCTTGGAACTAACCGAAGCCTGCCATTGTCCAACAGTCTCCGTCGCCGAGATATTATTCCCAGCCATTGCCGCCGAACTGATGTACGTGCTCATCAAATCACTGGGTGCAGCCGCAGCGATTGCTACACCGGCCGTCGGACCAAAGTTGTAGTAGGCGCGCGCGTCAAGCACCGTAGGGTTTGAGATGCCGCCATTCGTCAGCGCGGTATTTGCCTGCATCAGATATCCCGACGCGGCAATCGCCTCCGTAGCTGGGTCGCTCATCCCGGCGGCCCCCTGGACAACTTGGGATGCCAGCGAGGGATTCGCCGCCAGTGCCGTCTGTAACCCTTCCTGGTACGCTGCCGACTGCATTTGAAACGCGCCGGTTGCACTCGACCCGCTGGACGAACCAACGTTCTGACAATCGCTCTCGACAACACAGGTGGCCGCTAGAGCGGACGGGTTCACTCCCAGCGCCTCAGCCTCTGTGATTGCCTCCGCACCCCAGCTTTGTGACAGTAGGGTGTTCAGAGCGTTGCTGCTGGTGCCGGTCCCGGAAGTCCCGCTACCAGTCCCGGTCCCCGTATCGCCGGGAGTCGCCGTCGGGGTCCCTGCGGGTATCGTGATGTCCGGCACGCCAGGTTCCAGCGCATACGGCGTGACCTGGATTGGCGCGCCATTCAGGGTCGCCGGCACCTGCGCCCGCGCCAGCGGGGCCGCCATAGTCACGGCCGCCACCACGGCCATCGCCAATGCGCGACCGACCCACGGATTGCACCGAAGGCGCTGCCCCTCTCTATCCCCCGTTCGTACCACTGGCATCGATCACCCTCCGCTTGAGACGCCGGAGGATCGGCCGGAAGAGTGCGAACGGCATCACTGTTGACCAGCATTCGCCGGCGCCGCGGAGAGGCTGTCGATGCTGCAATAGTAGTGCCCAGCCGCTTGGAGCGGATGGGCGAGGCACCGATCCATCGCCGCCAGGGCCGCGCTGTCCTGCCACCAGGACAGGCCGAAGCCGGCCAGAAAAACGCCCAGAGCAACCGCGCCCGCCAACGCATATCGCCGGCGCCTCACGTCTGCGTTCCACCGCTGCTCGCGGATCACCAGGACCTTCTCCAGACGTTCCACGAACAGCGGCAGCGTCTGGTCAATCATCCGGATCGTGACGTTCTCCTGCTCCACAATCGCGCCGAGCTGAAGGTTCCGTGCCTGCGTGAGCGCGTGGTGCGCCGACTGCTGCAATTCCCGCGCCCTCGCCAGCTCTGCCTCAGCGGCGGCACGGCTGTCCTTCCTCGAGGCGTCAATCGCAGACTGCACCGAGACCGTCAGTCGCCCGACGATCTCGATTGCGCCAAGGAGTGCCGAGACGAAGCGGCCCTCCGGTTCCTGCCACCGGATTGCCCATTCCCCAGCCGCCTGTCGGATTGCCTCCGTCTGACGCCGGAACTCCGCCACCCAGTCCTTCCGCTCACCGTCTTCCGGGAGATCAGGCATCCCGTGCCCGGCGCCGTCCATCACCCCGCCTCGCTATCGCTTGGCTGCGCTTCGACCCGTGCCGTGGGAAGCCACTCCCTCGGCAACTGGTCGAAGAAGTCCGGCACATCCCGCGTCCACCACCGATTGACCCGGGCGCGGTCGAACAGCGAGAGAGGCTCACCCCCATCCTTACCGCGGCCGTCCATGGCCTCCGCGAACGTAAGGCCGCGGTCCGTCACCTGCGCCATGCAGGTCAATGCCGGCATCATCGCGACCTTCGCGCCATGGGCGAGCGCGCCCTTGATCGCGGGATGCGCGAGCACGGGTTTGAATGCGCCGCCGGCTGAGCGGCCGGACAGCACCAGCCCCGTGTTCAGCACGATCACGGAGGCCGCCGGCATGAAGCGGTCCACCTCGGCGAACTGCTCAAGGTAGTCCAGATCCGCCTTCTCAGGTCCGATGCAGAACAGCCCGACCACCCGCACGGCGCTTCCCTCCATCGCCTCGAGCACCGGCACCTCCTGCACCAGCCTCGAAAAGCCGGTCGCGCCGCCACCGACATCAAGCACCGCGTCGTAGCGATCCTCGATGAGCTCCTCGATGCGGGCCTCGATCCACGCCTTCCCGTCCTCGATCCCGCCATTCGGAACCTCGTCCGCATCGGGGAAGAACATCGACAGCGTGTGACTCCGGTTCTGCTGGTCCGCGTTCCAGACCCGCACCGGGTTTCCCTGGGCCCGGAAATACTAAACTGCCGTGTTGAGCAGCGCGGTCTTGCCGACCCGCTGCCGCCCCAGGGCAATCCACAAGATTGGCGGCCGATCCACCGGCCTCATCTGTCCGTCAGGCATCACTCTTTTCTCCTCTTCTTGCTGGAACCGCCCATGAGGTACCAGTCAGCCTTGTCGAATTGCTTCTCGAGCTGGGCGTATGCCGCATGCACCTCTGGCGGATCGTCGGGATCGGCGAGCCGACTGAACGGCACCTCGCCTTCTGCCCGTGCCGGCGGGACCGGAGGTGGTGGGGGCGGGCGCGTCACCAGAGCGGTTCCCGGGCTCGCTTCAGCCCCCTTGCCGACGGGGCGGACCCCCTCGACAGCCGGATTACCGGCGGCGACCGCCGCCGCAATCCCAGGAGGCACCCACCCCTTCGGCGTGCGCGACGGGTAGATCGGCTTCGGCCCACTCGCCGCCGCCTCGGCTCGCGCTTTGCGCACAGCGCGCCGCGCCCGCTCCCAGGTCTTCCTCGCGTTATCCGAGGTCGGTGGACGCCCTTGGGTATCCGTCAGGCCGCGCTTCGCGGCCTGCGCGCAGAAACTTGCCCAGTGAATTCCGTCGCGGCCAGACGCCTCGACCAGTTCATCGTGGTGATCCACCATCCATCGGAATAGCGGCGAGCGCCGCTCGCTTTGGGCGACCGTCCGTAGAATGGCTTTGGTATCCCGTCTTCGCTGCGTCATGCCTCCAGGCTGGCGCCAAAACCTGCGAACGGGATGACGATTTCCGGCTCACGCCTGGGTGAGGTGGGACGAAATCGGGACGCTCACGCGACCAACACGCGACGGAGGCGGGACAGCGAAGTGAGCCATATGGACCAATGCATCCTTGATGCTTTTTGGTCGGGCTTCCGGGAGGTAACGGGCGCGTGAGCCTGTAACGGTTGTTAGTAATCTGAAACGGCTGACCGGTGCTCGACCCGGGTGCGTCCATTCGTGGAGGCCCGTGTCAGGCTTCCGATCCGCAATCGGAGGTCAGGAATGGAACAGGAACGACAATCCAAACCGGGAACCAGGACGAACGGGCACGCCGTGTCAGAGCACAGCGGTTACCGGGAGACATCAACGGGAAATCAAACAGATAGGCAAACGAGCGTGGGCAATCCTTCTGCCGCGGCCGAAAGCGGCACCGACCTCATCATCGAGTTCCAGTTCCAAGACGCGCGGGTCCGAACCGTGGCAAAGGATGGCGAGACCTGGTTCGTGGCCGCGGACGTGTGCGAGGTGCTGGAGCACACGAACTCACGAAAGGCGGTGGGCCGCCTCGAAGACGATGAAAAGGGTGTAACCACTGTTTACACCCCTGGCGGCAACCAGGAGATGACCATCGTCAGCGAAAGTGGCCTCTATGCCTTGGTCTTCACCTCACGAAAACCGGAGGCCAGAGCATTCCGGCGCTGGGTCACAGGTGAGGTTCTACCAGCCATCCGCAAATCCGGACGATATGAACGGCGCCCGGCTGCAGTCGAGCCGACAGCTTTCGGCCGGCCAGGCCGCTACGTCACCTTGGTAAACGTCGAGCGCCAAGCACGAACCTACTACAGCCCATATGCGATGATCGTTGATGACGCCGCGGAAATCGATGTCCGCACGCTCGCCTACCCGGCCGTGAAATGTCTTGTCGCCGGCGTCAGTCGCCCTTGCGCGCAGTGGCCAGCCACTCCGTGACACGTGTCGTGGTCTGACGCTCTTGCGGCGCCTGCATCGTGAAACCGTCCAGGAGCCGCGCTTTGGGTGCGTGCGACCGAAGCACCGCGAGGCCGCCGCCGAGGCCATATCCGCCATGTGTCACGACGGGCACCAACGTCTTGGTCGACAGGTCGTGGGCCGTAAGGAAGGACCGGATCACCGGCGGCGCGGTTTCCCCCCAGATCGGCAAACAGAGATAGATCGTCCGGTAGGCGGCGATATCATGTATTCTCGCCTTCAGCGCAGGCTCATAGTCGCGGTCCCGCTCCCGACGTGCCTGCTCCACAGTCTCGAAGTAATCCGCTGGATACGGCCTTGCCGGCTCGATCTCGAACAAGTCGGCTCCAAGCGAGCGGCTTATGACGCCGGCGATCACCCGCGTATTTCCGCTTCGCGAGAAATACGCCACGAGAACTTTCCCTTCGTCCGGCCGGCCCGATGGCCCGGCTGCTGCGGACGCCGCGACATCGGTCACGATCGAAGACAGCATTGAGACCATCAAGACGTCCCTACGTGTTGGATCCGGATGAGCAACCATTGTTCCGGCTCCTCGCTCGATCAGCGCCCTGTCATTTTGAGAGCGGCTTCCGGCAGGCGCTCGCCTTGAAGCTCGATGGCAGCGAGCGCCTTCGAAATGTCCTCCAGATCGCCCGGTGTAAACGCCACGTTCACAGCGCCGAGATTCTCTTCCAGCCGGTGCAATTTGGTCGTGCCAGGAATGGGCACGATCCATGGCTTCTGCGCCAGCAACCACGCGAGCGCGATCTGCGCGGGCGTCACGCGCTTGCGGTCGGCGACGGCCTTGACAACGCCCACCAGTGCCTGATTGGCCTTGCGAGCCTCGGGCGAGAAGCGGGGGACGCTGTTACGGAAGTCGGTCGGATCGAATTTGGTGTTCTCGTCGATCTTGCCGGTGAGGAAACCGGCGCCGAGCGGACTGAACGGCACAAAGCCGATGCCGAGTTTTTCCAGCGCCGGCAGCAACGCGGCTTCCGGGCCGCGCCAGAACAACGAATATTCGCTCTGCACCGCGGTCACGGGTTGGACGGCGTGCGCGCGACGAATGGTCTGCACGCCGGCCTCGGACAAGCCGAAGTGCTTCACCTTGCCGGCCGCGATCAGGTCCTTCACCGCGCCCGCCACATCCTCGATCGGCACGGCCGGATCGACACGGTGCTGATAGAAAAGGTCGATCCGATCGGTGCGCAGGCGCTTCAGGCAGGCATCGGCAACCGCCCTGATGTGTTCGGGCCGGCTGTTGGTGCCGCCGCGGCGTTCGCCGGTCACCAGGTCGATATCGAAGCCGAATTTGGTGGCGATCACGACCTTGTCGCGGATCGGGGCAAGCGCTTCGCCGACCAGTTCCTCGTTGACGAATGGACCGTATGCTTCCGCCGTGTCGAACAGGGTGATGCCGCGGTCATGGGCGGCGCGGATGAGTTTCACCATGTCAGCCTTGTCGGCCGGAGGCCCATAGGCCGCACTCATGCCCATGCAGCCTAAGCCGAGAGCGGATGTTTCCAGCGTTCCAACGGTGCGGGTTTGCATAGCGATCTCCGATGCCTTTGCGGGCTGGCGGAAATCTAGTCCGTGGACGGCCTTACGATTAGCCGACATAATCGGGATGCTACCTTTAGCTTGGCTAAACAATGCCCGCTGAAAACTTCAATGACCTGGCCGTCTTCGCGGCCGTCGCCCGGGAGCACAGCTTCACCCGGGCAGCGGCCAAACTGGGCGTGTCCACATCGGCCCTCAGCCAGACTATTCGTAACCTTGAAGAACGGCTGGGCGTCCGCCTGCTCACGCGCACGACGCGCAGCGTGGTCTCGACAGACGCAGGTGAGCGTCTGCTGCGCATGGTCGCACCGCGTTTCGAGGAGATCGAAGCGGAGCTTGCCGCACTTTCCGATCTACGCGAGCGACCCGCCGGCACCATCCGCATCACCGCTGGCGAGCATCCTGCGGTATCGGTTCTGCAACCTGCCTTGAAGAAGCTTCTGCCCGACTATCCAGATATCAGGGTGGAGATCGTCTCTGATTACGGTCTGACCGATATTGTCGCCCACGGCTATGACGCCGGCGTGCGCCTTGGCGAGCAGGTCGCCAAGGATATGGTGGCGGTGCGGATCGGTCCCGATATCCGCATGGCGGTCGTTGCCTCGCCAGCTTATTTCGAGAAGCACCCCATACCGCAATCGCCGCACGACCTGACAGCACACAACTGCATCAATATCCGCATGCCGACCTATGGGGGACTATTTATTTGGGATTTCGAGAAGGACAGCCGCGACGTAAAGGTGCGCGTCGATGGGCAGATAACGGTCAATAACATCGCCCTGAGGCTCGCATCCGCCCTCGACGGTCTTGGCCTCGCGTACATGCCAGAGGACCAGGTGCTCCAGGAGATCCAGGCACGGCGGCTCGTGCGAGTGCTGGACAATTGGTGCCCACCCTTTGCGGGTTATCACCTCTATTATCCAAGCCGGCGCCAACACTCAGCCGCTTTTGGCCTGATGCTGGACGCGCTGCGCTATCGCTCATCGGGTGACGCGCATAGGTCCTGAGGTCTGCGCGAGGCCTCTCCGTGAGATCTACCACACCGAATTGACAGTTTCTGTCAGGAGCGTCGCCAGTCCCTGCGTTGGGTGCGGCTGTCTGGTCTCGACGACCGTCCGCATAGGCAATAAACCGCAGTTCACCCATCAGCCTTGCATCGATGAGACTTCCTGTTTGGCGCGGCGAGGACGAAGCCAGCGGCCGCACAGTCGTCACCGGCTTCGACTTTGCCCTGCCGTGGCCGCAAGCCAGACCCCACGCGGAATCACGATCGGAGAATGCGGCCTCGGCAGATGGCAGCTTGACATCCCTGCGTGATTTCTTTACCTGGTAGGTTAACCAACCAGTCGAGGTCCGGGTTCCATGCAAGACCGCAGACAGGTCATCATTCAGGCCGGCCTCGCTACGCTACGGGAATATGGCTACGCCGGCTTCACCCAGCCGCGGGTCGCATCTCGCGCAGGCCTGCGACAGAGCCACCTAACCTACTATTATCCTACCCGCGTCGATCTTCTGGCAGCCGTCGGTCGGGACGCGGTCGACGGTCAACTGGCGGCCGTGGATGCCATGCTCGAAGGAGCGTCGGCGGATACGGTGGCCAGCGCCATCGCTAAAGTCGCTGATCGGCACGAGAACACCAGAGTGATGATGGCCCTCGCGCAGGCAGCCGACCAGGAACCGCAGTTGCGCGCGCTCTTCCGCGAACTGGCCGACGGCATCATCCTGCGTGCCGGCCGCTTCCTGAAGGCGCTCAATCCCGCCGCCACCGATGCCGATGCACGCCTGCTGCACGCACTTTCCGTAGGACTGGCCGTCGTAAATCTTGCGACCGGAAGCGCGGACGGCAGGCGTCGCGCCACCGCCGTTCTCGACACGGCACTCACGATGATCGCAACCCGGGCCAGGCCGTGACCGGCAGCTCCGGTACGACCTTTCAAGACCCCTCAACTCGGAGAAAGACGACAATGAAACCTGTTCTGATCGTCGGCGCCGGCCCAGTCGGAATGACAATGGCGTCCGAACTTGCACGCTATGGCGTCGCTGTCCGCATCGTCGATAAAGCCGCGCAGCGGACCGACAAATCCAAGGCCCTGGTGCTATGGAGCAGGACGCTCGAATTGCTAGACCGCGGCGGCGGATCTGCACCTTTCGTCGATGCCGGCTTCAAGGCCGAGGCAGTCAACTTCATTGCGGGCGACAAGGCTATCGGCCGCGTCAGCATGGATAGCGTCCGGAGGCATTGTCACGGTAATCCGGTCTGGCTGCCTGCCAGGAGCCGGGCGAGACTGGCGGCATGAAGCCGCAACCCGATCCGTCCTACCGCCATCGGTTCCCCGCCGAGGTCATCAGCCACGCTGTTTGGCTGTACCATGTGTTCAGCCTCAGCCTGCGAGATGTAGAGCTGATCCTGGCTGAACGCGGCGTTATCGTTTCCTACGAGACGGTGCGGCGGTGGTGTAAGAAGTTCGCTGCCAGTTTCGCCAGTCGCATGCGTCGCCGCCGACCGCAGCCGGGAGACAAGTGGCACCTGGACGAAGTGTTCATCCGGATCCAAGG
>DATKPQ010000123.1:0-34497 GCA_035523995.1 Acetobacteraceae bacterium
CAGTAGATCGCCCGGAAACCGTCCTTCCAGCCGATCTTCTTGCCTTCATCGTAGGTGCGTCCGTAATACGAAATGCCGACTTCGTAGATTCGCAATCCCCGGCGTTTGGCCACCTTGGCCGTGATCTCCGGTTCGAAACCAAACCGGTCCTCCTCGACGTCGATCGACTGAATGATCTCGCGGCGGAACGCCTTGTAGCAGGTCTCCATATCGGTCAGATCGAGGTTGGTCAGCATGTTCGACAGCATTGTGAGCGCGTTGTTGCCAAGCCGGTGCCAGTAATACAGCACCCGGTGCGCGTCGCTGCCCACGAATCGCGAACCGAATACCACGTCGGCTTTTCCCAACGCGATCGGCTCGACAAGTTTCGGGTACTCGTTCGGGTCGTATTCCAGGTCGGCATCCTGCACGATCACGACATCGCCATTTGCGTAACGGAACCCCGTTCGCAGCGCGGCACCTTTTCCCTGGTTTTGCTCGTGGTAGATCACCTGATCGACGCGCCCCGATCCTTCGATGTCCGACCGAAGTTTCTCCACCGTCCCGTCCGTGGAGCCGTCATCGACAACGATGATTTCCTTGTCCGGATACGGCGAGGCGCGGACCGCGTCTATGATCTGGTCGATGGTACGCAGTTCATTATAGCAAGGGATGACAATTGTCAGTTTCATAGGCAGGCCCAGCCGCCGGTCACTTGCTGTTCCGGTCGGGACCGCATTGCCAGGACTGGCACGCTGACATGCGAGACAGCCAATAGCACTCCGCCGTGATAGCGACGGCTGCGGGCCATCATGATTCTATATGCTCCGTACCAGTGCGTTTCACGCTTACGTGTTGGTGTTTCGGGGGTCAAGTGGGGCGGGCAATTGCGTCAGTCGAAGCGCAGGATCACGTTTGCCTATTTAAGATTTTGTTCACGAACACTGCGGTAAATCTGCGTCCTGTCGAGCATCCGCGTCGCCGGTGCACAGTGATGCGCCACGTGGTTGCGACTTCGGCCGGTGGGATGCCCGGTATGGCACTATACGTGAGAAGAGGGGGCGTGGACATCCGCTCGCGGGTCGTGGCCAAATACCCCGGCCGCCACCCGAATGGATGCCGGCCGTCGCCTTCGTCATTTCCAGCCGAGGGGAGACACGAATGCAGATCACCGTCTCTGGCAAGCAACTCGATCTGTCCGATGCCTTGTGCACGCGGGTATCGGCGCATCTGGAGACCATCGCGGCAAAATATTTCGGTCATGCGCAGGAAGCGCAGGTCACGTTCAGCCGGGCCCGCAGCTTCTTCACCTGCGACATCAACCTGCATGCCGGCCGCGGTCTGCGCTTGCGCGGCGAAGGCGAGGCGCTGGACGCCAACACCGCCTTCGACGATGCGGCGGAACATATCGCCAAGCGCCTGCGCCGCTATCGCCGGCGGGTGAACGAGCACGCGCGCGACCTCGCCAACCGCGACCGCCCGGAAGCCGCGCGGCAGTTCGTCCTGGAGCGCGCCAGTGCGGAGACGGAACCGGCCGCTGGAAATGGCGGGGCCGTGCCGAATGGCGCGATTACCCGTATCGTCGCAGAGCAATCGGCGGAAATCAGCTTGCTGTCGGTCGACGAGGCCGTCATGCAAATGGACCTTGCCGACCAGCCATTGCTCATGTTCCGCAACCGGGAATCGGGGACGCTGAACGTGGTATACCGGCGCAGCGACGGAAATGTTGGCTGGATCGATCCCGGGCGGGCGGACGCGCACTGATCCCCGGGCTGCGAAACGGGGAGGAGACCAGTCCATGGACATATGCCCGATCATGCCGGATTTTGCCGCGGACATCGCCGGCATCGATCTTGGCCAGCCGATCGATGCCGCCGCGGTGCAGGCAATCTGGGATGCGATCGACCGCTACGCGGTACTGGTCTTCCACGATCAGCGCCTGACGGATGCGCGGTTGCGCGACTTCGCCGCCGCGTTCGGGCCACTGGAAATTGGCCGTGCCGCGTTGCAAGGCGGCAGGCGGCGGCTGGCGATTCCGCAAATCGGCGACATCTCCAATCTCGATGAGGACAATCATATCCGCGGGCGGGAAGACAGGCGCCGGTTGGATAGCCTGGGCAACCGGCTGTGGCACACCGATGCATCGTACATGCCGGTGCCTGTCGTGCTGGGTATGCTGCATGCGGTGGCGGTGCCGCCGCCTTCGCCGCTCGGCGGCGGTGAAACGGAGTTCGCCGACATGCGCGCGGCTTATGGTGCGCTGCCGGAACGCATGCGCGACGAGATCGATGAGTTGGTGGCATTGCACGACATATTCTGGTCGCGCGGCCAGATCGGCTTCACTGATTTCCCAGCGGGTGAGCGCGAGAAATACCCGCCCTCCCCGCAGCGCCTGGTACGGCGCCATTCGGGATCGGGGCGCAAGACGCTGTATTTGTCGGCGCACGCGTCTCACATCGTCGGATGGCCGGTGGCGGAAGGGCGGTTGCTGTTATGGGACCTTACGGCGCATGCGACGCAGACGCGCTTCGTTTACAGCCATCGCTGGCGGGTTGGGGATCTGGTGATCTGGGACAACCGCTGCACGATGCATCGCGGCCGGCCGCATGACGAGACCGAGCCGCGCGATCTGCGGCGAGCGACCACGCTGGACAGCGGATCGACGCTGGAGCAAGCGGCGTAAGGCAGGGCGGTCAGGCGTGCCTGGCGCGGCGTACTTGGCGCGGCAGCATCACCGGCAGGATCAAGCCGACGCCCAGGCCCCAGAAGCCGTTGATCAGCAGCGAGCGGAGGATGGGCCAGACGTGCCAGCCAATGGCGATTGGTGCGCCCTTGATCGCTGCGACGACAAACATGCCGACCAGTGCCGCGATAAATCCCAGGATCAGGCCGCACAGCCAGGTTGGCCAGGTGAAGTGCGGCAGCAGCAGCCCGAACACAAGTCCGTAGAGGCCGCCCCAGAAGCTCAGGTCGAGCACTAACGGCACGCCCCAGGGTGGCATCGGAGTCCATTGGTACGCTGCGAACGGAGCTACGCCGAGAGCGTGCAGGAACGCGATCATGCCTTGGTGGAACGTCAGCACGGAAATGGCGGCGGCGATGAACCCGAACAAGGCACGTGTCGATGCTGACCACATGGCCAAGCCTCCCCGCTTGTTGGCTTGCCTATGCTGCGCACAGGGGCGCCGAGGCGGCAAGGGCGCCGTTATGAAAGTCCCGTCTCTCCCCGGCGGAGCGGCGACCGGGCAGCGCAGGCGTGGCGGCCGACAACGCGGGCGGGCGTGCTGCTTCAGTACATCACATCCGCGAATGAAGGTTGCCCAAAATCCACACAAGATGGCGTGAAGGCCTCGTCGAACGAGATTACTCGTCGTGACACTTCTCGATGACGAAGGATGCGCAGGCGCATCTCAGCGGTAACGCAACACAAGCATGCCACGCCTCGTGCGTGCCACAGACAGCGGGCTTCGGTATGATCGCCGCATGACTCGCAACAGCCCTGTGCAGCTTGAAACCATCTCACTCGTCGTGCCTGAGGCGGCGACCGAGGCTTACGAAGCGGCGCTCGCCACCGCCTGCGTCAGCGTCGGGTTCTTTCGGGATGACGCGAGCGGTGCCTGGCGGGTTGAGGGCGTGAAAACGATCGGCGTCGGCGACGCCGCACTGACGGCGGCGCTTGCGCTGGCCGCAGCTGCGTCAGGCATTGACGCCGCGGTGCATCGGCAGCCGACCCCGGCGGACGGGTGGCTCGCACGCACGCACGCGAGCTTTCCGGAGCAATCGATCGGGCGCCGGTTTGCGGTGCGCGGCACGCACATCCCCGGGCCGGCAGCGCCGGGGCGGATCACGCTGGCGTTGGACGCCGGCGTTGCCTTCGGATCCGGGGAGCATGGATCCACCCGTGGCTGCCTGCGCGCGCTCGAGGCCGTGGCGTGGCGGCGGCCGCGACGCATCCTGGACCTGGGCACCGGCTCGGGCATCCTGGCGATGGCTGCGGCGCGGTTGCTGCACCGGTCTGTTCTGGCGGTGGACATCGAACCGTGGTCGGTGCGCGTGGCCCAGCAGAACGCCCGCCTGAACGGGCTGTCGCATCTGTTGCGTGTCGAATTGGGAAATGGCTGGCGCGCGGCGGCGGTGCGTGCCGGTGCACCTTATGACCTCGTGTTCGCGAACATCCTGGCGCGACCGCTCTGTGGGATGGCGCGTGACCTGGCCACCAATCTGGCGCCGGGCGGTAGGGCTGTTTTGTCGGGGTTGCTGCGCTCGCAGGCGCGGTGGGTGGTGGCGGCCCACCGCCGCCGCGGCCTGCGATTGGAGCGCAGCGTCAATGAAGGAGTCTGGACGACCTTGGTGCTGTGCCGGTAGGCAGGCCGGCGATCACGCAGCCATCCGGTCGTTCAGATCGGCGTTGTAGTTGTCGTTGAACACGCGATGCACGTCGGCACGGGTCAGGCCAATATCCGTCAGTTCGCGGTCGGTCATCATGTGCAATTCGGCAATGGCCGCCTGCTTCTCACGCCAGGCCCGGAAGGCGGCAATCAGGGCGCGGAAGCCACGCGGCTTGCTCGCCGGCAGCCGGGCGCGAAGATTGGCTTCCTCCAGATGGGCATCGACATAGGTAAGGTTTGGCAGCTCGAAGGTAAATTGGCTTTTGGCGATCGGGGCGCTCATGGGTCTCAATCCAGTAGGTCGTCCAGCCGGGTCGCGCGCTTCGTCCTCATGGCGAAGCGTTCCCGGTTTTGACGCGCTGCAACATAAGCTCTCGATGGTGGGACTAAAATTGCCGATTGCCCCTCACAGACATGCACTTTCCGCATGGGAAGTTAACGAGGTATGAACCCGCCAAACTTCTGAGAGATAGGGATCCAGCACATGAGTCATACGCATTTGTCCGTATTGCGCGACGAACTTGCCCGGCAGAAACTGCATGGCTTCGTCGTGCCGCGGGCCGACGAGCACCTGGGTGAGTATGTCCCCGCCTCGGCCGAGCGGCTCGCCTGGCTGACCGGGTTCACCGGCAGCGCTGGTCTGGCCGTGGTGCTGCCGGACCGCGCCGCAGTGTTCACGGATGGGCGCTACGTGCTGCAGCTTGCCGCACAGACCGATCCTGCGCTGTGGGAGCGGCGGCACGTCACCGAGGAACCGGCGGCCAGGTGGCTGGCAGAGCATGCCACGCCAGATGCCCGGATCGGCTATGACCCGCTGCTGATCGCGGAGGAGGGGCTGGCTCGCTATACCGAGGCCGGCCTGACGATGGTGCCGGTGACGCGCAATCCGGTGGACGCGGTCTGGACCGACCGCCCGCCGCCGCCCACTGCGCCCGCGGTGCCGCATCCGCTGGACTACGCGGGCCGTTCGGCAGAAGAGAAGCGGGCAGACATCGCCAAGGCTCTGACCGAGGCGAAGCAGGACGCGGCGGTGCTGACCGATCCTGCCTCGATCGCCTGGCTGCTGAATATCCGCGGCGGCGATGTCGCGTTCACGCCGTTCGCGCTTGGCTTCGCTTTGGTCCATGCGGATGGGGCGGCGGACTTGTTCATGGACCCGGTGAAGCTGCCGGAGGCGACGCGGGCGTGGCTGGGCAATGCGGTGTCGGTGGCCGGCCGGAGTGCTCTGGCGCCAGCTTTGGGGCGGCTGGGCGGGAAAAAGGTGCGGGTCGATCCCGCCGGCTCACCGGTCTGGTTCGCGCAGATGCTGCGTGAGGCGGGCGCGATCGTGGTAGCCGGCCCGGACCCGTGCCTGCTGCCCAAGGCGTGCAAGAATTCGGTCGAGCAAGCGGGTGCACGGGCGGCTCATGCGCGGGATGCGGTCGCGATTTGCCGGTTCCTGCACTGGCTGGACGCGGAGGTGCCGGGCGGGGAGGTGACGGAACTGTCGGCGGCGGGGCGGTTGCTGGTGTTGCGGGAAGAGGTGGCGGGCTTCCGCGAGGAAAGCTTCCCGACGATCTCCGGCGCGGGCGAGCATGGCGCGATCATTCATTATCGGGTTACCGAGGAGAGCAATCGTCCGGTGCGGTCGAACGAGGTCTTTCTGGTTGATTCCGGCGCTCAGTATCCGGACGGCACGACCGACATCACGCGGACTGTCTGGACGGGTCCTGATGCGCCGCCGGCTGCGCTGCGAGAGCATGTGACGCGCGTGCTGAAGGGGCACATTGCCATTGCCACGCTGGTGTTTCCCCAGGGGGTGAATGGCGCGCATCTCGACGCGTTCGCTCGGCGCGCGCTGTGGGCGGTGGGACTGGATTACGATCACGGCACCGGCCACGGCGTCGGCAGCTACCTGTCGGTGCATGAGGGGCCAGTGAGTTTGTCACGGCTCGCTCGGCCGGTGCCGATCGCGGCGGGTATGATTCTGTCGAACGAGCCTGGTTTGTATCTGCCGGACCGCTATGGGATCCGGCTGGAGAACCTGCTGCTGGTGCAGCCTGCGGAATTGCCGGATGCTAACAAGCCGTTCCTGCGGTTCGAAGCGCTGACTCTGGCGCCGTTCGATCGGCGGCTGATCGAGCCCTCGATGCTGGATGCGGCGGAACGGGCTTGGCTGGATGCGTATCACGAGCGGGTACTCGCGGAAGTGGGGCCGGGATTGGATATGGCTGCCCGGGCGTGGCTGGCGCAGGCTTGTGCGCCGGTAATGGCACCGTAAAGAAATGCCGGGTGGCTGGTGAAGCCCAGACCTGGCGTTACGATTTCGACGTCCTGAGCGACAAGGGGCAGACCTATCGGGGTCCGGCCGGCCATACGATGCTATGAGACTCTATCTCTTTATGGCAGATGTAGGCACCTCTCTTGATGGCGGCCGCCGCGTGTTGTTCCCGTCACGAACGCGAACCGAACAACGTCAGCCTTGGACACCTGGTCAAACATCGCGCCAAGGCTTCGCCAGTGGCTGTGGCTTTGTCATCCTGTCATTCGAATTGCTGGTTCCGCATGAGCCAGTGGCTACCATTGGATAGCTGACGGCTGGTGAGCGGGTTACTCCGAATACGGGTTCTTCGTCCCGCGCAATTGCAATCGGATCGGCGTGCCTGGCAGATCGAACGCCTCCCGCAGCCCGTTCACCAGATACCGTTGATAATCATCTGGAATTTGCTCGGCCCTTGTCCCGAACGCGACGAATGTCGGCGGACGCGCCTTCGCCTGCGTCATATACCGCAGCCGCAGGCGACGTCCGTTCACCAGGGGCGGCTGGTGGCGTTCCAGCGCGGTCTCGAACCAGCGGTTCAGTTCCGCCGTTGGGAGACGCTTGTTCCACACCGCATAAGCCCGGCGCACCGCCGGCAGCAGTCGTTCCATCCCCGCGCCCGTTAGGGCAGAAACAGTAGCAATCTCCACTCCCTTCAACTGCGCCAGACTCATTTCCAGCCGCTCGCCGATCGCGCGGCGGGCGGCGCTGCGATCCGCCACCGCGTCCCATTTGTTCAGCGCGATCACGCAGGCACGGCCCTCGCGTTCGATCAAACGCGCGATCTGCAGGTCCTGGTCGTGCAGACCTTCTGTTGCATCCACCATCAGCACGACGACTTCCGCCAGTTTCAAGGCGCCAATCGCTGCCCCTGCCGACAGTTTCTCCAGCGGCGCCTCGATGCGGGCACGGCGGCGCAGGCCGGCGGTGTCCACAAGTTCGATCGGGCCCTCCGTGTCATGCAACAACGAAGCGACCGCATCACGTGTCAGGCCCGGTTCGGGGCCAGTGATCATCCGCTCCTCGCGGAGCAATTGGTTGACCAGCGTGGACTTGCCGGCGTTGGGACGGCCGACCACTGCGAGCTTCAGAGGTAACGTGTCGTCGACGCCGGCCTGGTCTTCGGCAGGCAAGCGATCGGCGATCTCCGCCATCAGCGCCGGAATGCCCTCGCCATGCTCTGACGACACGGCAACGGGGTCGCCAAGACCCAGCGCATAGGCTTCCAGCACGGCGGACTCGGCAATGCGGCCTTCCGCTTTGTTCGCCACCAGCAGCACCGGACGGCCCTGACGCCGCAGCCATTGGGCGAAATGGCGGTCGGTTGGGACCAGGCCCTCGCGGGCGTCGACGACGAACAATACCAGGTCGGCCATGCCTACGGCGGTTTCGGCGCCAGAGCGCAGGCGACCGGCCAGGGTCTCGGGTGCGGCTTCCTCCAGGCCGGCGGTGTCCACCAGCCGCACGTGTCGGCCGCGCAGCAGCGCCTCGGCTTCCTTGCGGTCGCGCGTCACGCCCGGCGTGTCGGCGACCAGCGCAGTGCGCCGGCCCACGAGCCGGTTGAACAGGGTCGATTTGCCGACGTTGGGCCGGCCAGCGATGACCACCACGGGGAGCATGGCAAAGGAAGATGGCGCGCCGCTAGCGCAGCGCCAACAGCTTCCCGTCGTCGGAGATCAGCAGCAGCGTGCCGTCCGCTACCACCGGCTCCAGCGGCGCGGCCGGGCTGGGCAGTTTCTCCTGGCCCAGGATCGTGCCGGTATAGGGGCTCACCGACAGCGCCTGCTTCTCTGTGCTGGCGACCACCAGCCGGTTACCCATCAGGGTCGGGCCCCACCAGGTGATCGGACCTTTCCCGCCCGTCGGGTTCCGCCAGCGCGGCAGCGGCGAGATCCAGGCGACCTCCCCGTCCGCAACCGTCAGTGCGGCCAATTGCTGGGCCACCGAAATGATGAACACCCAATCACCGGCGACCCAGGGACTGTCCTCGCCGCTCACCTGGCGGTCCCACAGGCGGCGACCGGTCGGCAGGTCCAGGCAGAGCATCAGCCCGCCCATGCTGATGGCGATCACGCGGTTGGCGCTGATCGCCGGGCGGCCGCGGATGGCGGAGAAGTCCGCCGTGACATCGCCGCTGGCATAGCCGCCCAGGCTGTCGCTCCACACCACGTCGCCGTTTTCGGCGCGCAGGCAGGCGAGTTCGCCGGAACTGAATCCCGCGATCACCAGCCCGTTGGCGAAGGCCGGGGCGGGCAGGCCGAGAAGGGAAGGGGATGTGGAATCGCCCTGGAAGGCCCAGATCGTGTGCCCGTCGGTTGCCGCCAGGGCCAGCAGCTTGTCCTCGATGGTGGTGAAGAACAGACGGTTTTCCACGATTGTTGGGGCGGAGCGGGCGGGGACGCCGAGGTCGATCCGCCAGCGTTCGGTGCCCTTGGCGACGTCCAATGCCACGACGTCGCCCAGGCCGTTCACTGCGTACAGCGTGTCGCCGGATACGCCCAACCCGCCGCCGACATTGCTGCTGCGGACGTGCTTGGCCTTGGTTTCGGTGCGCCAGACGCGGCTGCCGTTGGACAGCGTGAAGGCGGTGACGTTGCCGCTGGAATCCATGGTGTAGACCAGCCCATTCGCCACCACCGGCTGCGCCAGGATCTTGCGCCGGTAGCCCCCGCCTTCGCCGATATTGGCGGACCACGCCAGCGTCAGGTCCGGGCTGGCCCCCAGGTGCCCCATGTCGTGCGCGGGATTGCCGCCCGCCTGCGGCCAGGCGGCGTTGCGGACCGGAGGCGCCAGCACGACTTTCGGCGCCGAGGGGTCGATCACCAAAGGGCGGCCGGGGGGGAGTACCGGCTCGCGCTTGCCGGGAATCGGTGGCTTCTGGCTCTCGCTGAACCACCTGTCCCATAAGCCGCAGCCGGTCAGCGCCAGCGGTGCCAGCAGCGCTGCACGCCGCGCGATTCCCTTAGCTTCCAACGCCGTCTCCCCCGCCATGCTGGTCAGCCGAGTTGCTCGAGCAAGGCGGCGGCCCGCTTGCGCACACCGTCAGGCGCTGTGACGTCCTCGGCCAGCCGGGTGAGGGTGGTCTTGGCTTCTGCGGTCTTGCCGGCGCGCAGGTCGAGCATGGCCAATTGTTCCTCGGCCAAAGGGCGCCACGGGTTGCCTGGTTCGGCCAGTGCCCTCAGGCGCCCGGCGAGCAAGCCTGGGTCGCCGGTGTCGATCTGATGTTGGCACCAGAGCAAGTTGGCAAGATCGCGCAGTAGCGGGTCGGCCGAGTCGTCGGTGGCAACGGCGTTCCAGAGTGCCAGTGCCTGACGGCCGTCGCCGTTCCGAGCATCCAACGCCGCGGCCTGCAGCCGGGCGAGGGTGCGGTAACCCTCGGGCGAGTTCCTGGCGATGGCGTCGTATTGCGCGATGAGGGCTTTGCCGTCCGCGGCGGCGGAGGGAAGCGATTCCATAGTCATTGCAGCCAGGTAGTGCTGGCTTGCCGCCATATCTTCCTTGGACTGGCGCCAGCGCCAGATCTCCCAGCCGCCGGTTGCGGCGACGATCAGCACGACAGCAGCGATCAGCAGCGGCGCGTAGCGCTTCAGCAGACGCTGGGCGCGTTCGGCGCGCAGGTCTTCTGAAATCTCGTCGAAGATGTCTGGCAAGGGACTCCGATCCCGACTCTGGCAGGGCGGCGGACCATAGCGGTGCGGCAGAGCGGCGGCAAACCGGCAGCAACGGTTGGTTTACCTTTGCGGCGCAGTCTGGCGTGCATGCGATACGTGTTGTGGGCGCTGGTGTTGCTGGGCGGGTGCGGGGCCGATCCGGTGACCCTTACCACGGTGGTAATGGGCACTGCGGCGGGCAGCGTCGCGGTGATGCAGCGCACGCCGATCGATGCGGCGTATTCGCTGGCGACGGGCAAGGATTGCTCTGTGGTGCGGCTGGACCAGGGGAAGAGCTATTGCCGGCCCGTGGAGCCGCCGCCGTCGCCGCAGCCTTACTGCACGCGCAGCCTGGGGGTGACGGATTGCTGGGCCGATCCGGCCGGAGAGCCGCCGCAGCAGGCGGATGGGCCGAATGTGCTGACGCCGGCGCAGGAGGCGAACAGGACGCGGCGGTGGCCGTTCTGAGCGAACACGGTGACGGGGACTGCCGATTTCTTCAGTGAGGGCAGGGGCAGCGTCGGTCGTGGGTCGAGTTGCTGGACCAAGATATATGCCAGGCTGTGACTTGCCGCTATGGGAGGGGGCGATGGCCCAGGCCGTGACTGGCCTCGCCGGCCGCAGGCAGTCGATAAATTCGCGATGAACATGATTGGCCAGACCGCCGTTGCCTACAGCCGCAGGAATTCGCAGCGGAATCATCTTGACAGTTGGTGCGATACCATGCCGAAGTTCGCGGCGTTGCGACGGCAATGATGATCTCGAATTGTGTAATCCTGTCATAAGGAATAGCAGCGATGCCTGCGAAAGAATGCACCGCAATTCGCGACGGACTTCTGGGGAGCGATACCGTCGGCTTCCTATCGCAAAATGTGATCAGGACCAGCACGGATTCCCAGGACGAATATCCGACCAGCGCGACGAGGTTTTTCGACTTTACCTATGAGGGAAAAACCGCTGAGGGCGGCGCAGTCTACGATCACGTGTCGCCAGAGAACCAGAATGTTATCAATGGACTGCTTGAAGTATTCTATTTGCCGTGGCGCATCAATGCCGGATACTATATCATCCTTGGGCCAAAAGATGGGCCGGACATCATGATGACTGCGACCATGAGTGGTTGCTCGGTCGGTTACATAAGGGGTTCGGGTGGCGCCATTCGGGTCAGTCATCACAACATTCGAGGTAGGGACAGCCAGCAAGCGCAAGAACGCACGCTGTCATTCGTGGAGAACGCGCTCCACCCCGATGTTTATCACCATGACATTTCCGAAAATCGGGGCGAGGTCAATTTTGCAAGCAGAGGGTTCGGCTTCGTATTTGGCGTTCGACGCCAAACGGAGTGGACAATGTATTGGCAGAAGATTGCCGTCTGGAGAGAGCAGAACAACTGGACGGCGAATGTGGTCGCTTCTGCCATTAACGTCAAAGGCGCTGGAATTCTCTGAGTGGTCGTAAGTCAGTTGCGAACCCCAGGGGATGTTTCGTGGTGGGTTAGACAGAGTCGGAATTATTAATTCAGGTGTATCAAGAATTCAGGCAATCCTAACGACGTGGGGGCGCAAAAACCGCGTCTTGTCGCGGCGTCGGTCCCGGGGTCAACCGCACGCCCATGTCGGCATATCGGGCGGCGGTTAGCGACCGTGCCGGAACCGCTCGACCGCCGCCACCAGCGCGCGGCGGATCCCCGGTTCCAATGCGGAATGGCCGGCGTCCGGCACGATCGTCAGGCGCGCGGCGCGCCATGCCGCCGCCAGTTCGAACGCGGTGCGCGGGGGGCAGATCATGTCGTAGCGGCCCTGCACGATTTCAGCCGGGATGTGGCCGATCGCGTCTATTCCGCCCAGCAATCCCTCCGGCGGCAAGAACAGACCGTTGGCGAAATAGAAGGCCTCGATGCGTGCCAGACCAAGCGCGGTGCGGTCCTGGGCGAACGAGGTGACCGTTTCCGGGCTGGGCATCAGCGTGCTGCAGGACCCTTCGTAGACCGACCAGGCTCGCGCCGCCGGCAGATGCACCGATTGATCGGGATGCGTCAGGCGCCGGAGATAGCCGGCGAGGACGTCGCCGCGCTCGTTCTCGGGCAGGAAGCCCACGAAATTGGCATAGGCGTCGGGAAATATCGCCGCCATGCCGTAGAGAAACCAGTCCACCTCATGCGGCCGCCCCAGGAATACGCCGCGCAAAACGCAGCCCAGCACGCGGTTGGGGTAGGCCTGCGCATAGGCCAGTGCCAGGGTCGAGCCCCAGGAACCGCCGAACAACAAAAAGCGCTCGACGCCGAGATGGCGGCGCAAGGTTTCGATGTCGGAGACGAGGTCTTCGGTGGTGTTATTCTCGAGGCTGCCGAGCGGGCGGGACCGGCCGGCGCCGCGCTGGTCGAAGATCACCACGCGCCAGAAATCGGGGTCGAAGAACCGCCGGTGCACGGCGCCGGCGCCGGCGCCCGGGCCTCCGTGCAAGAACAAAGCAGGCTTGCCGCGAGGGTTTCCTACTTGCTCCCAATACATGACATGGCCGCCGGAGAGCGGCAGGTAACCCGTCTCGAACGGGCCGATTTCAGGGTACAGGTCGCCGCGCGGCATGATTCGGCGATGGTATAAGGCGCCGTCACAAAAGGAAACAAGGCTGCGGGAATGGCGAAGTTGTGGATTGCGCTGGGTTCATTGGCTGGGCTGCTGGCGGTGGGGCTGGCCGCGCTGGCGGCGCATGGCCTCGCGTCGATCGGGCCGGCGCACATGGAGATGCTGCGCAGCGCCTTGCAGATGCAGGGCTGGCACGCGCTCGCACTGCTGTTCTGCGGGCTATGGGCGCCGCGCGGGGGATGGCTGGCGGACGCGGCGGGCGCCGCGTTTGTGGTGGGGCTGGTACTGTTCTGCGGCGCCGTCGATATGCTGGCGATCGGGGGAGTGTCGCTGGGGGTGCTCGCGCCGGTTGGGGGGACGCTGCTGATGGTGGGGTGGGCGCTACTGTTGGCGTCGGCGCTGCGGGCGCGATGAACCGGGCCGCCTACCTGGCGGCGGAGGATTTTTCAACGCCGCTGGCCGAGGAACTTGCGCGCCGCGGTGTCACGGTCTCGGGGTGGCATGGGCTGCTGGCGCTGTCGCCTGATCCGCCGGTGGCAGCCGCCTGGGCGCTGGATACCTGGACGGCACCGCAGGAGATCGCTGCCCCGTCGGTGAAAGCAGGTGCCAATGCTTTGCGGGCGATGCAGCGCAATTGGTCAGGCTATGCCGCGGGCTGGCACCGTCGCACCGCTCTGGTCGAGGCGGCGCTGCCGCCGGTGAAGTCTCGGCCGCTGGAGTTTCCCGTGGCGGCGCCTACCGCACCGTTGGGCGCGTGGACGCTGCTGGCGCCGGAGGTGATGCTGGCCAGTCCGAGCAAGACCAGCCCATTTCCTAATGGTGTGTGCGGCTTCGTGGAAGACCGCAGCGGGCCTCCGAGCCGGGCTTACCTCAAGCTGTGGGAGGCATGCGTGCTGTTGCGCCGGTGGCCGCTTCCGGGCGAGACCTGCATCGACCTCGGCGCCGCGCCGGGGGGCTGGACCTGGGCATTGGCGATGCTGGGCGCGCGGGTCATGGCGGTGGACAAGGCGCCGCTTGATGCGGCGGTGGCAGCGATGCCGGGCGTGACGGTGCGGCGGGAGAGTGCGTTTGCCGTGGCTCCCGAGCCGGTGGATTGGCTGTGCTGCGATGTGGTCGCGTATCCGGCGCGGCTGCTGGCGATGGTGAACCGGTGGGTGGATGCCGGTGCGCCGCGGTACATCGTGTGCACGGTGAAGTTCCAGGGCGAAACCGACCATGCCGCCACCGAAGCTTTCGCGGCTATCGATGGCGCGCGGGTGCAGCATCTGTTCCATAACAAGCACGAGCTGACGTTCATGTGGGTACGCCGATGACCTGAGCGTCGCGCGTCAGACACTAACCGATGGCGTGTTGAAGAAAGCGCCATGCGAGAATGCTACACCTGAAAGCTAGTGCTGCTTCTGGATGACCTCCGCCTGGTGCCGCCGCAATAAGCGTGTCGGCCGCCGAATCATTCGAAGCGGTTGAGACTTGCTCATTTCGCTGCCGCGCCCGGGAGCTCCGGCAACCTCACTATGACCGGATCGTACCCCAATCCCCGCACAAAACTCACAAGGTCGGCGGAACGCAGCGTGGTGGACGCGGCGTTGTGCAGCGGGTGGAAATTCACCCACTCGCTGTCCAGCATTTCCTGGTCGAGGATCACCGTGACGCGACGCGCCCGATCGTTGATCAGCCCGAATGGGGTCACCGAGCCGGGCGTCAGTTCCAGCATCTCCCACAGCACGTCGGGACGCGCGAAGGAAAATCGCGGCGCCGCCAGCGTCTTTTCCAGACGGCCGAGATCGGCGCGCTTGTCGGCCGGCATCACCACCAGCCAGATGCCGCCTTTGCGATCCTTGATGAAGAGGTTCTTGCAGTGCAGGCCGGGGATCTTGCCGTGCCAGGGACGGCCCTCCTCGACGGTGAAAAAGGGTGGGTGCGAGACGGTGCTGTGCTCGATATTCAGGCTGTCGAGCAGGGCGAAGAGTTCGTCTGATGTTGTGGGCACGTGGGCTGCCAAAAGTTGTGAGGAAGGCGCTGCATGTGCGGGAAGCGCGGGCGCCGTGCAAGGGCTGGCGATCTGACCGGTTGCCGAGGCTGCAACTTTCTCCCGTCATCGCCCGGTCCAATTCATCGGTAATGCCGGTGAGATTTCCGACAGCTTTCGCGGATCGAAGTCCCGCAGGATCAGCACCAGGAACGAGTGCCCCTGTTCGTCCGCGCCGAACGGGCGCGGAGCGGAAAATACCGTGCCGACGCTTTGCACCAGCAGTGGCTGCGCGGCACCGGTGATGCGTACCAGACCCTTGGCCCGCAGCAGACGCTCGCCGCACAGGCCGGCCAGGTTGTCCAACCACTCGGCCAGATCGTCCCAAGGCACCGCTTGATGGAACCGCACCAGAACCAAGCTGATTCGCGGATGATGCAAGCCCACCGATTCCGCTTGCAGCAGCGTCCCACCCTCCGCTGCTTGTGCCCGCAGGGAAAATGTCGCACGCAGCATCGTCCGCCGGTCGTCGCAATCGAGCAGGTCGGCGGTCGGGTTCACGCCGGCTGCCGCTTCGCGCGCTTGCCACAACGCTGCCGCGGACACGGCGTCGCGCTTGGTCAGCACCAGTGCCTGCGCGCCCACCCATTGCGCCGCCGCTTCTTCGAATGCCTCCAGTCCCGTGCCACGCGTGCAATCGAACGTTGCGACCACGCCGACGCGCAGCCGCAACGGCGCCAGACCGACCAACGAGCGTAATATCGGCCCCGGTTTCGCCAGGCCGCTGGTTTCCAGCACGATACGCGCCGGCGGTGGCAGCCTCTGCCGCTCGCGTTCCGCCAGCATGCCGAGCACCGTCGATTCGAGACCGCTGCCCAGCGAGCAACACACGCAGCCATTGCTCAGTAGCGCGATGGGCAACGTGCCTCCCTCGGCCAGGATCGCGCCATCCAGCCCGATCTCGCCGGCCTCATTGACGATCACCGCGGTATCGGCGGCTTCCGGCAATGCCAGGTAGTCGCGCAGCAGCGTGGTTTTGCCGCTGCCCAGGAAGCCGGTCAGGATGATGAAATCGGTGCCGGCGGCGATCACGTGAGGCGAGCGCCCGGCCGAGCGTCCGGCGCTTCGGCATAGCTGCGTTCAACCAAGGCCCGCACGTCGGCCAGCAGTTCCGCCACGTCGTACACGACGCCGCCCTTGATGGTGTAGCGCAGCCCACGATGCCATTCGACCTCCCGTGTTTCATCGTTCAAACGCATCGCGCCGGTGCCGTAGAGCAATTTGAAATCGCTCAGCGGATTGTGGTCGTGCACGAGCAAGTCGGCGGCCTTGCCGACTTCGATGCTGCCGGTGTCTTCAGCAATACCGAGCAAGTCGGCGCCTTGCGAGGTGGCGGCGCGGATTACCTCCAGCGGGTGGAAGCCGGCTTCCTGCAACAGCTCCAGCTCGCGGATGTAACCGAAGCCGAAGAGCTGGAAGATAAAGCCGGCATCGCTGCCGGTGCAGACGCGTCCGCCGCGATTCTTGTATTCGTTGATGAACTGCATCCACAGGCGGTAGTTCTGTTTCCACTCGATTTCGTTGGTGGTGGACCAGCGGAACCAATATGACCCGTGCGCGCCGCGCCCGGGCTGGAAGAAGTCCCACATCGATTTCCAGGCATAGTCGTGGTGCCAGTCCGCCTGGCGCGCGCGCATCAGGTCGCGGTTGGCATCGTAGATCGAGAACGTCGGCACGAAGGTGAAGTCCAGCGCCAGGAATCTTTCCAGTACCTGGTTCCATTTCGCGCTGCCCGGCGGTGCGGACTGGGCAAAGGTCTGGCCGGCATAGGCGAAGCGGAAATATTCGTCGCTGTAGTCATAATCTGTTGGATAGGCCTGCACGATCCGATCATCGAACAAGGCCTCGGGCAGCCCATAGTAATGTTCCGCACTGCTAAGGCCCCAGGTGGCGCTGGTCAATGCGTTCATGCGCGTCACCGCCATTTGTGCATGGTGGCAGCCGGACCGCAGGCCAAGTTCGCGGCATGCCTCAAGCGCCGCGCGCATCAGCGTGGGCGGGGCGCCGAAGAATTTTATCCCGTCCGCACCCCGCTCTTTCACCCGCTTGAGCCACGCGCGTACGTGCTCCGGCGTGTGCAGTGTCTTGAGCATGTCGTTGACGACGGGGATATAGGCGTAGGCCAGCAAACGCGGTGCCGCGATCGCGTTGGCCTCGCTCAAAGCGCGTTGTTGCAGCATCCAGCCCAGGCCGTTGAACGAGCCCATTTCCCGCACGGTGGTCACGCCATGCGCCAGCCACAGCTTGTAGACGTAATCGACCGACGGTACCCAGCCATGTACCCAGTGATAGGGAACGCCGGCATGCGCGTGGCAATCAATGAAGCCTGGCGTCACGAACTTGCCGTGGCAGTCGATTTCATGCTCGCCGGCGGGCGGACGGCGAGCGGGATTGATGGACGCCTTCGGCACGCCGACCTTGCGTAGTTCGCCGATGCGGCCGTTCTCCACCACGATGTCGATCGGGCCGATCGGCGGCGCGCCGGTGCCGTCGATGACGGTTGCGCCTCGCAGCACCATGCGCCCAAACGGACCGACGCCGCGGTCACGCGAGGTCGCCGGTTGCAGCGGTGGCATGCCTTGTTTTGCGCGTTGCGCGGTCAGTTCTTCTCCGGCATCCGGTTCGAATGCGGTCTCGGGCATCATGGCGCTCCACCGTTGAGTGGGGATAGTTGTCGGTGGATCGCGCCGCGTCGTCCAGTCCCCGCAGCCATTGCGAAGAGCGAAGCGACGAAGCACCCTGGTTGAAGGAGGCGCAAGTACACCACCGGACTCGACAGAGCGACGGTCGAAATAGTCCGCACCAAGGTCTTGATTCGGTGTGCCGCGCAGAACGATATGGCAGATCGCAATCAACCAACGATGACAGTGGGTGTTTACTGCTTCGCCCGAGTTACGATCTGGCTGGGGTTGACGAAACGCAGCGCAATCAGCAGCCAGACCAGCGTCGTGATCATGTAGACCACCGCCATCGCGTCGATCGACTGGCCCGGCCGCACTCCGGCGGCGAAAACCGCGTAGTACAGGGCTACGACCAGCGTCTGGCTGGTCGGGCCGGCGGTGAGGAATGTCAGCTCGAACATCGCGATCGTGCGTACCAGCACCAGCAACAGCGCCGCGAGGATGCCGGGTGTCAGCAGCGGCACCAGCACCTGTAAGAACAATCGACCGAGTCCCGCGCCGAACACGCGCGCCGCCGCTTCCACTCGCGGATCGATTTGCTCCACAAACGGGATCATGATCAGGATAACGAACGGAACCGTCGGCACCAGGTTCGCCAGGATCACGCCGCTCATGTTGCCGGCGAGATGCGCCTGATACAGCACCGTCGCCAGTGGAATGCCGTAGGTGATCGGCGGCACCAGCAGCGGCAGCAAGAACAATAGCATGACCGCCGGCTTGCCGGGGAAGTTGCGTCGCGCCATGGCATAGGCGGCGGGAACGCCGATCAGGCCCGACAGCAGTACTACCGCGCCCACCACTTCCACCGTGACCAGCAGGATGTCGGGCAGGCCGAACTCGTTCCAGGCCATAGCGTACCAGCGGCCAGTGTAGCTCGGCGGCAGCCAGGTGTTGAACCAGCGCGTGCCGAACGAATTCACCACTACGGCGCCGATCATCGCCAGCAGGTTCAGTATGAAGAACCCTACCAGGGTCCACACCGCGGTCGCCCACAGCCGCTCGCCAATGCTGCGTCGCATATTGCTCTTAGCCCTTGCCGGTGCTGGCGGGGCCGCGGAACACCAGCGTCCGCGCCGCGAGCAAGGCCACGATGATCACCACCTGCACGCCCGCCATCAGCATCGCGATGGCCGATGCCAACGAGTAATCGTATTGCTCAAAGGCGGCCTGGTAGGCGACGATCGAGATCACCCTTGTCGGCCCCGCGGGTTCGCCGAGCAGGATCGCCGAGGGGAACACGGTAAACGCCTGCACGAAGGCCAGCGCCAGGGTGATAGCGAGGCCCGGTGCGAGCAGCGGCAACAGGATGCGGAAGAATCGCTCGCGTTCGCGGGCCCCGAGCATTGCGCCAGCTTGCTCCAGAGACGGATCGATGCCGGTGACGTAGGACAAGGTGAGCAGAAAGGTGAACGGGAATCCCGTGATCACCAGCGACAGCATGACGCCCCAATAATTGTGCGTCAGTTGGATCGGGTCGTCGATCAGGGCAAAGAATTCCAGCGTGCGGTTCAGCCATCCGCGCGGGCCAAGATAGGTGAGCAATCCCTCCGCCACCATCACCGTGCCGAGCGTGATCGGGATCACCAGGATCGTCGTCAGCAGGCGCTGGCTGTGCATCTTGCGCACGCGCAAAGCGACGGGAACAGAGAGCACGACGTTCAGCAGCGTGGCCGGGATGGCGATCCACAACGTGATGCCGATGGTGGTGTAAAGGAACGGCTCGGAAAAGAATTTCGTGTAGTTCGCCAGCCATCCGCCGCTCTTGGGATGGAATGACAGCACCAGGCCGTACAGGAACGGGTAGACGAACAAGCCCAGGATGCAGGCGATGGCCGGCAGGACGAGCAAGGTCACGCCATCCAGGCCGCGTTCGCGCAGGTGCCGGCGGAGGCAGAGCCGGGGGTTCATTGCGCGGGCCCACGCGGTACGGGTGCGTGCCCATGCAAGCAGGGTCCGAGGCGCCGCAGTGTCCTTAAAGACCGATGCAGCCGCGGATGAACGCAGATAAACGCAGATGGTGCGGGGGGCACGCGGCAATGACGGCAGGTCATGGAATGCCGTTCAATAATTTTGACACTGACTGGAATCCCCAAAAACTGCAGTCGCGGCGATGGACGACGCAATGAAGCCATAAGAGATATCGGTATGCCGCACGGCCGGTACGGCTCGCTTCGGTATTGAAGATTCACCACAAAGACACAAAGATGGAGAATACAAATGTGGCGCCGTGTGGCGGGATGGAGGATGCCATGTCCCACTCCGTGCAGTCTTCGTGTCTTGTGTCTTTGTGGTGAATCTGCTCTGCGTCCTCATGTGGACAGTCGGGAAGCAACACATTCCACAGACTGGCACAACAGATTTGCTGCGCATGCTCCCCCGCAGTGTCTGGGTCTTACACAATGCGCGTTCATCTGCGTTCATCTGCGGTTCCATTCTCTTGAAGGCGCGCTCCTGTAGTTGTTGCGGCAGCTATAGTGCCGCCGGATACACCAGCACCCGCTCCTTCGCCGCAGCAAGCCGCACCGTCTCTCCCGCACTCACTCTCACCGGCGATCGAAAGAACAACTCAGTGCCATCTGCCCCGCGGCCCACGGTGTAGAAATCGCGGCCGTGGTATTCGGCGATTTCTACCACCGCCTCGATCGGGCCATCGCCCGCCGGATACAAATCGTCAGGGCGGATCGCCACCGTCGCGGCGGTACCAACCGTGCCAATCGGCGTACCCTCCACCCGCGCGCCGGCAATCTGCACCGCAACGCCATCCGGGGATTGTTCCGCACGCGACCGCACCAGATTGCGGTAACCCATGAACTCCGCCACATCGGCATCGGCGGGATTGCGGTACAGCTCCTCCGGGGTACCGATCTGCCTCGTCCTGCCGTCGATCAGCACCACGATGCGGTCGGCGAGCGACAGCGCCTCCTCCTGATCGTGCGTCACATAGATCGTGGCGCTGCCGAGCATGCCATGGATGCGGCGGATTTCCGCCCGCATCTCCAGCCGCAGCTTGGCGTCCAGGTTGGACAGCGGCTCATCCATCAGCACCAGCGGCGGCGCCACCACGATGGCCCGCGCAATTGCCACCCGCTGCTGCTGACCGCCGGACAACTGCCCGGGCAGCTTGTCGCCATGCGCTTGCAGCCGCACCAGCGCCAACGCCTCCTCGACGCGTTGTGCGATCTCGGATTTCGGGCGGCGCTGCGTGGTCAAACCGAACCCGATGTTCCGCCGCACCGACATGTGCGGGAACAATGCGTAGTTCTGGAACACCATTCCGAACCCGCGATCCTCCGGCCCGATCTCATCGATCCGTTGCTCGTCGAGCCAGATTTCTCCCCCGGTCGGCTGCAACAGGCCGGCGATGCAGTTCAGCGCGGTGGACTTGCCGCAGCCCGAAGGGCCGAGCAACGCAACGAACTCGCCGCGTTGCACCGTCAGCGAGACGTCGCGCAGGGCGTGCATGTGACCGAAATCCCGGCTGATGCGATCCAGGCGCAGTGCGCGGAAATCGCGCGAGGCGATAACCATGCCGCCGCTACTTGCCGGCCCTCGAGCCAACCTGCTGGTCCCAACGCTGGAATGCATAGACCAGCTTATCAGCAGGCAGCGGCACCTCCGATGGCACCGTCTCAAACAATTTCAGGTAGAAGGGACGGGTGTATTCCTTGATCAGCTTCTGGCTCTCGGGCGGTGCCATCGACAGCGGTACGCCCTTCACCGCCGGGCCGGGATAGAAATAGCCCTTGTCATAGGTCATCGCCTGCGCCGGCTTGGAGAGCATATAGCGGGTCATGTCCAGCAACACGGCCAGCTTTGGATCGGAGATGCCTTTCGGGATGGCCCAGTACTGCGCGTCGGTGACCCAGTGGAAGCCGTCCAGCGTGCCGACCTCTGCTTCCTTCGGCACCACGCCAAGGATGCGCGGATTAAGGTCCCAGCCGACATGCGAGGCAATCATGTCGCGCGAACCTTCCGCGAGCTCCTTCATCACGATGCCCGTGCCGGTGGGGTAGTATTGGATGTTCTTGCCCAGCTCGACGAGATAGGCCCAGGTCTTGTCCCAGCCGTCCTTGGGATCCATCGGATCCTTATCTTTCAGGATATAGGGAAGTCCCTGCAGGAACGTGCGGCCGGGGCCGGAATTCGCCGGCCGCGCATAGATGAAACGATTCTTGTGCGCGCGCGTCCAGTCCAGCAGTTGCTGCGCCGTCTTCGGTGGGGATTTCACCGCGTCGGGCATGTATTCGATGATCGGCCCGGCGGGGCAGAACACCACGCATACCGCCTGGTCCTGCGCCAGCCGTTGCATCTTCAGCGCGCCTGGCAGGTAGACGTCTTGCAGCTTGGGCAGCGCAGCGGCGTAGTCCGCGACGATCGGGATCCACAGGTTCATCGCGATGCCGGCGGACAGGCCATCGGTGCCGGTCAGCACCAGGTCGATATCAACGCTATGGGCGTCCTGCTGCGCCTTGATCTTGCCTGGCAATTCCGGCGCCGGCGCCTGGGAGAAGGCGATGTTGGAGACGAGATGCGGGTGTGCCTTGGCATAGGCCTGCATGGCACCCTGCGTGAGCGCCAACTGCCCCGCCACATCGATCACGTTGAGCGAGACCGGGGAGGACGGCAGCTCCGGCGCGGCGGCGGCGTGCGCGCGGCTGGCACCCAGCGCGGCAAGGCTGGCGGCACCCCCGATAACGGCGCGGCGGCCGGTGACGGTATACATCTGCGCTTTCCCCCTGTTGCTGTGATGGTAGCGATCCCATCCCTCCTTTAACCTCTCCCACGCAGTGGATGGGAGGTCAAGACGCCGAAGGCGGTGCGGGTGAAGGCGATCGGGCCGGCACGTAATATCTTCTACGTTCCGAATTTGCTAATCCAGCAACCCGATCACCCGCACCCGCGCCTCCCTCGCGCCTCGACCTCTTCCGCTTCGCGTGAGACGCTTTCAAGGCTCCACCGCGGCCGTGGGGCAAAATCCAGCCCGTCCGTCAGCCCCAGCCGCAGCCGTTCGATTCCCGCCCACGCCACCATCACCGCATTGTCTGTGCACAGCCGCACCGGCGGTGCGACCAACGCAAATCCCGCCCGTCTTGCCGCCGTCCCCAACGCCGCCCGCACCGCACCGTTCGCCGCTACACCGCCTGCCACCACCAGCAGATGCGCCTCCGGTGCCCGCGCCCGGATCATCGCCATGGCATGCGCGGCGCGGTCTGCCAGCACTTCCGCCACGGCGCGTTGGAAGCTTGCCGCGATGTCCGCGGCCAGCACCTCGGGCAACGCCCCGGCCCCGTGCCGCGCCACTTCCAGCGCCACCGCCGTCTTCAGCCCGGAGAAGCTGAAATCGCATCCCTCCCGCCCCAGCATCGGCCGCGGAAAGATATAGCGCGCGGCATCGCCCTGGGTCGCCAGCGCCTCCAGCGCGGGCCCACCCGGCCAGCCCAGGCCAAGCAATTTCGCAACCTTGTCGAACGCCTCGCCCGCAGCATCATCCATCGTGCTGCCGAGACGGGCGTGGCACCCCACGCCTTCCACTGCGACGCATTGGCAATGCCCGCCCGAGGCCAGCAGCAGCAGATACGGAAACGGCGCGCCCCCTTCCACCAGCCCCGGCAGACGCGCGGTTAGGGCGTGCGCTTCCAGGTGGTTCACGGCGACGTAAGGCAGCCGGCGCGCCAGGGTGATCCCCTTCGCCACCTGGCTGCCGACGATCAGCCCGCCAATCAGCCCCGGCCCGGCACTCGCCGCCACGCCGCCCAGGTCACCAAACCCAAGCCCGGCCCGTCCCATCACCCCGCGTACCAGGTCCGGCAGCAGGGCCAGATGCGCCCGCGCGGCGATTTCCGGCACCACGCCGCCATAGGGCGCGTGCGCGGCTTCCTGGCTGGCGACGCTTTCCGCCAGAATGCGCCCGTCGCCGTCCAGCACCGCCGCGGCCGTTTCGTCGCAGGAGGACTCGATGCCCAGCACCGGCCGCATCAGTATGTTTCCCAGCTTTCAACCAACTGCATCCCGTCATAGGACACGGTTATGAATGCCGCCACGCCACGGGACACCCGCGCCGCTACTCCTTCGCCGCACCGCCGAAGCGTCAAGCCGCACAAACGCGACCTGCCGCTGCGCGTCGGGACCCGTGGCTCGCCCTTGGCGCGGCTTCAGACGCGCATCTTCCTTGAATGTCTCGTTGCCCAGTGGCCCACGCTGGATGGCGAATCCGCCTTCGAGGAGCATGTCATCCGCACCACCGGTGACTCGGTGCAGGACCGCCGCCTCGCCGAAATCGGCGGCAAGGGGTTGTTCGCCAAGGAAATCCACGAGGCCTTGCTCGACCGCCGCATCGACTTCGCGGTGCACAGCCTGAAGGACCTGGAGACCGAGTTCCCCCCGGGTATCATCCTCGCCTGCACGCTGACCCGTGAAGATGCGCGAGACGTGCTGATCCTCGGTGGCGATTGCGGCGAGCCCGATCCCGCCGACCCGTTCGCCTGCCTGCCTATCGGCGCGCTGGTGGGCACCGCCTCGGTGCGGCGCCAGGCACAGCTTCTGCACGCCCGCCACGACCTGCGCGTCGCCCCCATTCGCGGCAACGTCCAGACACGGCTGTCCAAGCTGGCGGCGGGCGACTACGCGGCATCACTTCTGGCGTTGGCCGGACTGCGGCGGCTGAGGATGGAAGACCGTGCCTCGGTCGTGCTGGATCCCGACGCGATGGTGCCTGCCGCCGGCCAGGGCATCATCGGCATCACCGCCCGCGCCGACGATACCAACCTGCCCGAATTGCTCGCCGCCCTCGAGGACCCGGAAGCCAAGGCAGCCGCGACTGCCGAACGCGCCATGTTGGCGGCGCTGGATGGCTCCTGCCGCACGCCGATCGGCGCCTATGCCCGTCGGCTGCCGAACGGGCAACTGCACCTCACAGGCCTGGTGGCACGCGCTGACGGATCGTTTCTACTAAAACGCAGCCTGCACGGCGACGCGGGAGACGCGGCGCGGATCGGCGCTGACCTGGGCGCCAGTTTACGGACGGACAGCCCGCCCGACATTTTCGGCTGACGCCGCCGTCCCCGAGCCTCCCCCTCCCTTTGTGGGAGGGGGCCGAGGGGAAGAGGCAAAGCTAATGCCCACCGCACCTTGCCGAAGCGAGGCCCGATCGGTGCCAACTGCCTCGCCAATCCGCGCGACTTCCTGACGCCTGTCGCGGCTTATGAAGACCGCGCGGCGCGGTCTCGCCTGGTGGTGAAATGGGGCGGTGCACTGTGGCAGACGACGCTGGACCATTCGCCGCTGGATGTCGTGGCGTGGCACGGTAACTACGCGCCGTACAAGTACGACCTGCGGCGATTCTCTCCGGTAGGGCCGGTGTTGTTCGACCATGCCGATCCCAGCATCTTCACCACGCTGACCGCGCCCAGCGATACGCCCGGCACCGCCAATGTGGATTTCGTGATTTTTCCGGAGCGCTGGGTGGTGGCGGAGAACACGTTCCCGTCCACCCTGGTACCACATGAACATCATGAGCGAGTTTGACGCAGCCGCCGGAAGCACCGGCCACCACGCGCGTCTCGCCCGCACGTGGCGCGTCGGGATTCCGTCCGCTGGTGTCATTGCTCGGCATCGCATTTTTCTGTTCTTTTTGGTACCCGCGGCATATCGGAGTCATTTGGTCCATGCGTTGGCTGCCTCGCAGGTGATCCCGGCAAACGATCTGGGGGGCGAACTGCCGGGGCGGCCGATGTTCGCCGCGGTGGCGATCAATATGCGGCGACGCGCTTCGTTTGCCGCTGGCGGTGGCGTCGCCGGTCTTTGCCCCGCCGAACGCAAAATCGCGCGGTTCCTCAGTGAAGTTGGGAAAGCATCCCCGCATGACCCTGCGAATATTGGTTCAGCGGCCAAGGGTCCGTTTGGCAAATGCAAGACGGTCCCAGGTGACGTCCGGCCGGCGGAGCAGACTATCCTGGCTCGGCAAATGCTGGATGCATTGCAGGCCGTGGTGTTGAGCGAGGCCGATCGTTTCGCTAGGTGAGACCTCGAACATGCGCCGCCCGGCTGGCACTGGACCGTGGCGCAGCGACAGCATCATCACGCCGTCCGGCCGCACCAATGCCGCCACGCGAAGCATTGCCCGCTGCCGCTGCTCGTGGTCCAGATGCATCCAGACGGCAGTCAACATGACGATGTCATAGGTTTCGCCTCGCGCCGACAACACCGAAAGTTCCGGCAGGCTATCGTCCACCCACGCGATATCTGGCGAGTCGTGCAGCGCCATGGCGTGGCGGCGCAGGGCGGCGGTCGGTTCGACGGCCGTCACGCGATAGCCGAGCGCAGCGAGGCCGGCCGCGTCTCGCCCGGTGCCGGCGCCGATATCGACAACGTCGGCCGGCGGTGACGGCATCAGCGCCAGCACGGCGCGGTGCACATCGGCGAAGGCGATGCTTTCGTATTGCCGGACCAGGGTTTCTGCTTCGTCTGCATAGCCTTCGGTGCCGCTTGGCCCGGTCATAGTCTTGCGTCCTTGCCCGATGTTGGATTGCCGCTGTCTCGCAGGCGGCCCCGATTGCGCATGCTGCACAGAGCAATGTCGCGCCGGAAGCGCATCTGCCATCGGCCCTTGCCTCCGGCTACGAGGCGCGGAACCATAGGCGCGCTATCACGGGGGAGAACAAAACCATGGTCGATCTGCTGCTGCGCGGCGATACGGTGGTGACACCACAGGGCGTCGGCGCCTTCGATGTGGCGATTGCGGGCGAAAAGATCGTCGCGGTCGCGGCGCCGGGCAGCCTGCCGGTGGGTGAGGGCACGAAACGGATCGACGCGACGGGCAAGATCGTCATGCCCGGCGGCATCGACCCCCACGTGCACTGCAAGTGGTTCCTGCCCAACCCCGACGGCAGTGCCGGCCTGACTGATCCGCCCGATGTGGTGGGTCGCGCCGCGGTGCATGGCGGCACCACCACCATCATCGACTTCACCCGTGCCAACCAAGCGCCGAAGCTGCAAGACTCCATCGCGTTGCGCGAAGAAGATTGGAAGGGCCACTGCGCCTGCGATTATGCGCAGCATATCATGGTGGAGGGCGCGCTGCCGATCGATCTGCCGCCGCAGCTTGCGGAAGCGATCCAGGCGGGATTTCCCACCGTGAAGATCTTCACCACCGACATCACCCCCAGCCGCAAGGGGCGCATGGTGGATTTCGGCGACATCTGGGAGGTGTTCCAGGTCCTCGCGGCCAATCGCGGCCTCGGCGTGATCCACTCTGAAGACAACGACATCGTCATGCACATGTATGGCAAGCTGATCCGTGAAGGCCGCGCTGGCTTCGAGAACATGGCTGAGGTGCACAACACGCTGTCGGAGGACATCAGCTTCCGCCGCGTGATCCGCCTGGCCGAGAAGGTGCCCGGCACGGCGCTCTACATGATGCACACCAGTGCGGCGTCCGGGGTATCGGCGATCCGCGAGGCTCGCGCGCGTGGGATGCCGATCTATGGCGAGTCACTGCACCAGTACATGCTGAAGACGAAAGAGGATTACAAGAAACCGCGGGGACAGATCTGGCACACCTATCCGTCGCTGAAGGCGGCCGAGGACCAAGCCGCGCTTTGGGCCGGCACGTTGGACAGTTGCATCAACTGCGTGGCAACCGACGAAATCTGCTGCACGTTGGCGAAGAAACTGCAAGGCGCTCGCATCGATGACACGACCGGCGGCAATGCCGGCGTCGAGCCGCGGGTGGCGTTGATGTACACCGAGATGGTCGGCAAGCGCAGCTATGCGCTGCCGCGCTATGTCGATCTGGTGTCCACCAACGCGGCGAAGATCATGGGGCTGTATCCGAAGAAGGGCGCGCTGGCAGCGGGATCGGATGCCGATATCTGCGTGCTCGATCCGGCGGACAAGCGCGTAATCCGCGCCGACGATCTGCATGAGACCGACTACACGCCGTGGGAAGGCCACAAGATGGAAGCCTGGCCATGCCTGACGATCCTGCGCGGCAAGGTGGTGGTGGAGAACGGCACCTGGAAGGGCGCGTTGACCGACGGCAAATGGCAGCATCGCAAGGTAGCGGAAGAGATGTTCGCCGGGCCGAAATTGTAGGCCATGCGCGGCCCCCTCCTCCCTATGTCATCGCGGTGAGCGAGCTATGTCATTGCGGTGAGTGCAGCGACGAAGCAATTTCGTTCAAGCGGCGTTAGGACAGTTCGTGCGCCGCTCGACGGAGTTTGCTTCATCGCTGCGCTCCTCGCAATGACAAGTTTGGCGTGATCACCGGCACTCCAAGGATATGACATGCAACTCGCAGGACAGATCGCCCTCGTCACCGGCGGATCGCGCGGCATTGGCCGTGCCACCGCACTCGCTTTCGCCGCCGAGGGCGCGGACATCGCCTTCTGCCATTTGAACGATAACGCCAAGGCGGATGAAACCGCGGCGGAGATAAAGGCGCTCGGCCGCCGTGCCGTGCACCGATCGCTGGATGTGGCGGACACCGCCGCCGCGCGTGCCTTCGCCGCCGATGCCGTCGCCGCCTTCGGCCCGATCGACATTCTGTTCAACAACGCAGGGATGAACATCCGCAAGAAATTTGAGGACTTTTCCGAATCCGAATTCGACCGCATCGTTTCCGTGCATGTGAAGGGCATGTTCTTCATGGCCCAGGCGGTCTATCCCGCCATGATTGCCCGCGGCCAAGGCTGTATCATCAACGTAGCCTCGCAGCGTGGGCTTAAAGGCGCGGTCAACAGTTCAGTCTACTCGGCCGCCAAAGCGGCGATCATCGGCTTTACGCGCTCGCTCGCCTGGGAAGCGGCGCCGCGCGGAGTGCGCGTCAATGCCATCGCGCCAGGACCGATTGACACGGACCTGACCGCCACGATGGAACCCGCCGACCGCCAGGCCTTCATCCACGCCTTGCCTGTGCACCGCTTCGGCCGCCCAGAGGAGATCGCCGCCACCGCGTTATTGCTCGCCGGCCCGCAAGGCGGATTCTATGTCGGTGCGTGCCTGTCGCCGAATGGCGGGGACGTCATGCATTGACGCTTGGCACAGCAATTCGTGGTGCCGCCGCTTCACATGTCATTGCGAGCGAAGCGAAGCAATCTCCAATGGGCGATCGCGCGTTCTCTCGGCGGAAGTTTGCCGCGCTTCGCTCGCAATGACAGTAGGCGCGATCGGTCACGGTCAGAATACAGACAAGCACCTCTACCATAGACGCCGAACCCCATATGCATCGAAAGGCGTCTCGTTCGAGATCAGGACCAGGCCAACAAGCATGGCCTGCGCGATCAGCATCCGGTCGAACGGGTCCTTGATTGGTCCGGGCAAACCACCAGCAGTTTGCCCATGTGCGAAGGAGATCGGCAATGCGATAAACCCCTGGGCGTCAAGAACCGATGTAAGGTCGGCGACGATCGTCGCCACGCCCGGCAGGTTGCCAATGCGGAACTTGGTAGCGATCTCCCACGCTGACGCGGCGCTGACGAAGACTTCGTTGCCCTCATCCGCAATGGCCGCACGTGCCGGCAGTGACAATGCCTCATCGCCGGCAATCCACCAGAGGAATGCGTGCGTATCGAGCAGCAGCCGCAAACTTTATTGCTCCCAGGCCGCCAGCTCCTCCTGCGGCAGTGGTTCAAAGAATTCAGGCCCAACTGAAACCACACCACGCAACGCGCCGAACGCCCGCTTGGGAGCCACCGGCTGGTAGGGCACCAACTTGGCGACAGGCTGTTTGCCGCGCGCCAGGGTTATCTCCTCACCCGCCTCGACGCGCGCAAGCAACTGGGAAAGATGGGTCTTGGCGACGTGAATAGTTACGGTTTCCAAAACTGCTCCTTAGCTAATCGTATTTAGCTAGGTTTGTAGAACGCGTCGCGCTGCCGTGCAATCGCTTGCCGCCGCCGAGTGCGATGCTGTCTCACGCCGAACGCAGCTACGCCGCCGCACGCTGCCCTCGTGTCGCCAACGCATTCAACGCAAGATCGATGCGTCCCAGCGTCGCAGGGTCCTGGCGGAAAGCCAGCGCAAGCATGCCCAACTCGCAACGTGCCACCCGCGCCGGCACCGCACCGCCCACGCCCGGCAGCTCCACCCGCACCTCGGTGCCGACTGGCATCGTCCCGCGATATGCCAGTGCGACGCCGCCGCGTGAGATGTCCTGCACAACCGACGTGACGTCCGCTTTGCCAGGTACTACCAACGTCGCCTCACTCCCGCGCCCTGCGACCCGCTCATAGCGCCGCCGCTCGTTCTCGGTCGAGTGCGCCATCGCATGCAGGAAAAGCGTAACCTCCTCGCGCAGCGTTCGCGCGGTCTGACCGACTTCATCGGCCGATTGCAGCACTCGTTGGGTCGCCGAGTGGCTGTTGCCAGAGATGTCGGACACTTCCCGCATCGCCGCGCTCGCTTGCTCTGCCGCCTTCATCACGTTCTGCACCGTGCCGGAAATCTCCCGCGTCGCGCTCGATTGTTGCTCTACCGCCACGCCGATTGCCGCGGCCACGTCATTCACTTGGCCGATCGCCTGTCCCACGGCCTGCACCGCACCCACCGCTTCGCTCGTGGCGGTGCTGATCGCCGTGACCTGGTCGCCAATTTCCTGGGTCGCCTTCGCGGTCTGTGCGGCAAGTGCCTTAACCTCACCCGCCACCACTGCAAATCCTTTGCCGGCCTCGCCGGCGCGCGCCGCCTCAATTGTGGCGTTCAACGCCAGCAAATTGGTGCGCGCCGCGATGTCGGTGATCAGGCCGACCACTTCGCCAATCCGCCGGGCGGCGTCCGCCAAGCCGGCGACCTTGCTGTCGGTCACCGCCGCCCGCTCCACCGCATCGTGCACCGCGGCGGTGACGCTGCCGACTTGCTTGCCGATTTCCGCCGAGCTGGCGGACATCTCCTCGACCGCGGCAGCCACCGCCGCCAGATCGCGCGTGGACCCGGATGCGCCCTCCGCGGTCGCCGTCGCTCGTTCATATGTCTGGCTTGCCGCCGCCGATGTGCTTTCCGCCGCCGACCGCATGGTGTCCGCCGATGTGGAAAGCGTCTCCATGACGCCGGTGATCGATTGGCCGAACTCGTCGGTATAGCGATCCATCGCCGCCTGCCGCCGGTCCTTTGCGGCACGTTCGGCATCGCGCTCCGCGGCAAGGCGCGCCGTCTCCAGCATGTTGCGCCGGAACACCTCCACCGCCTCCCCCATGGCGGCGATCTCATCGTGCCCGTCGCGCGCCGGGATCGCGACGTCGGTGTCGCCGCCAGCCAGCTTGCGCATCGCCGCCGTCATCGCCCGCAACGGACCGGCAATGCTGCGCGCAATCGGCAACGACAGCACGATGCCCAGCAGCAATACCGCGGCGGCAAAGCCTTCCTGCCAGCGCCGCGTGGCGGCCACACCGCCGGTGACCGACGCCTGGGTTGCCGCTGCCTCGGCCCGCAGGGTCGCGGCGGCTGCCTCGAACTGCTGCTCCAGGCTGGCAAACTGCGGCAGCATCTGCTTGCCGAACAATGCCTCGCTTTTCACGATGTCATCGGCCTGGGCCAGGAACATGTCGCGATACGCCGGCGCCGAGGAGTCCAGCGTCTTCCAGGCCGCTTGCATGCCGCTGCCCTGCAACCGCGACCGCGCGGCAGCGAGCAATTTCTCCATCGCCTGGTAACTGCCACGGAATCCCGCGACGAACTGCGGATCGCGGAACAATGTGAAACGCAGTGCCGACACCCGAACCAACAGCAGCGCAGATTCGCAATCGCGTGCCGCGTCGATGGCAGGCGCATCGCTGGCCTTCTGGGCTGCCGTCTTCAGCGTCTCCACCGCGCTTACGAGCTCGCCGCCAGTCTTGCTCAGGTTGGCATTGCTCGCGGCAATCGAGTCGGACAATTGCACGAGCTGGTCGAATTCGCGTTTCACCGTATCAAGTTGCTCGATCATCGCAGCATAGGCGCGACGCTGTTCGGCGGATGGCGTTTCAGCCTCCTCGGACCGGAGCAGGCCGGCAGAACGCGCATAGGCGTCGGCGAATTGCTGCGCGGCTGACTTGTCTGCCAGCGTCTTGTATTGCAGTGCCGCGCGCCGCATCGTCTCGATGCCCAGGTTATTGACAAAGTTGCGGCTGGTCCGCTGGTTCATCGTCGTCAACCGGCCGACGTCACCGGCCACGGTCGCGAGTTGCCATCCGCCCGCCGCGGCGATCATCAGCCCGAGCGCGATGAGGCTGCCAAAGCCGGCATAGATGCGCACGGCGATCGGCAACCGGTTCAGTCGCAACATGAGACGCTTCCTTCCAATAGCGGATACGGCCGGCAACGGCCTTGACCCGAACTATCGGCGGCGAGGCTTAACGGTCGGTGAACAATGCTCGCATTGGCGCGACCCGCCTTGCCGCGTTTTAACGTCGGTGCTCTGTCCACGGCAGAACCACTGGTTTAAGTCCGCCATGACATGAATGCGCAGCAAGACAGGAAGGCAGCCCGCACTTGGTTGCGTGGCGAGCAGCGGGCTGGCGGCAAGGCGGCGCGACCGGTCCTTGCGCTTAGTCTTGTCGGGACGGTGTTGGCAATCCTTCAGGCGTGGTGCGTGGCCTTCCTGCTGGCCGACGTGCTGATGCGCCGCCATGCCAACGGCTTCGGACTGGCGGGCCGCTCCGGAGTGTTGTTTGCGGGCTTTGCGGTTGCCGCCGTGGCACGCGCGGCCCTCGCCTACGCCACCGAGACCGCATCTTTCAGCGCCGGCGCCGCCTCCCGCCGCCGGCTGCGTACCGACGCACTGACCCGCTTGCTCCATGCGGGTCCGGCGATGCTGCGTGGCCAGCATTCGGGCGACCTCGCTGCGATCGTGGTGGACCGCGTGGAGGCGCTGCACGGGCTGTACGCAAGCTGGATCCCTGCCTCCACATTTGCCACCGCCGGCCCAATCCTGGTGCTGCTCGCCGCGCTCTGGGCCAGCCCCTTTGCCGCGCTGGTGTTGCTGTTGGCCGGGTTGGTGGTCCCCATTGGCATGGCGTTGGCCGGGATCGGCGCCGCTGCTGCCAGCCGCGACCAGTTCCTGGCCATGACCCGCCTGCAGGCGCGCTTCCTGGACCGCGTGCGCGGCATCGCCACGATCGTACTGCTCGGCCGCGCCGAATCGGAGGCGCAGGCGCTGTCGGTTGCTGCCGCCGAGCTCAGTGCGCGCACGATGCGGGTGCTGCGGGTCGCATTCCTGTCTTCCGCCACACTGGATCTGGCTGCCGCTGCGGCTTTGGTGGTGCTTGCCATCCGCTACGGTCTGGCGCTGGTGGGCGGCCACCTGGCGCAGCCCGGCCTCGCTCTGTTCTCGCTGCTGCTGGTGCCGGAGTTCTTCGCCCCGCTGCGTACGTTTGCCGCCGCCTACCAGGATCGCCTGCACGCAACCGGCGCGGCTGAAGCCCTGATCGCACTTCCCCCCGCCGCGCCCCCCGCTCCGGCGCGCGAGATCCGCACCGTCGCTGCCCAAGGCGTGACCGTGGCATTCGAGAATGTCAGCCTCGTTTGGGATCCGGCACGCGGGCCGGCGCTGGACGGCTTGTCGTTCCGCATTCCCGCCGGCGAAACGCTGGTTCTTGCCGGACCCTCCGGCGCGGGGAAATCGTCCTGCATCGAAATCCTGCTTGGCTTCGTCCGCCCGGATAGCGGACGGGTAACGGTCAACAGCGCCGACATTGCCGATCTGGTGCCACAGGCTCTGTCCCGATTGACCGCCTGGATCGGCCAGCGCCCAGTGCTGTTTTCCGGCACCATCCGCGACAACATCCGCTTCGGCCGTCCGGAGGCAACGGACGAGGAGGTGGAGGAAGCCGCACGCGCCGCGCGCGTGACCGAGTTCGTTGCCACGCTGCCGCGCGGTCTCGATACGATCGTAGGCGAGGGCGGCTACGGCCTGTCCGGCGGCCAAGCACAGCGTGTGGCGGTTGCCCGTGCGTTCCTGAAGAACGCCCCGCTGCTGCTTCTGGACGAACCCACCGCGCATCTTGATCCTGCGACCGAGGCCGAGGTGCTGGAGAGCCTACGCCGCCTGGCGCTGGGACGGACGGTGTTGCTGGCGACCCATTCCACAGCGGCGCACGGGTTCGGCGGCCGGCGGCTGGACATCCGGGCAGGGCAGGCGGTCGCGGCGCGGGGGGCTGCGTAAAAGATAAACTTCTCCGGTTCGTCCGGAGAGGTCGGTCCGCGGGAGAGGTCGACAAGGGGTCGAGGGTGAGGGGTGATGGGGCCGGTACATGCGCCTACCACCCACTCACTCCGCCGACCGGGGATCCGGCACATCAATCCGCAGATGCTCCGTCGGTTGCGGCGTGATGGTCATGACGCATACGCCCTCCGGCGCTTCGAACTGATGCCAGGCATTCTGCGGCACGATCGCGATCATGCCGGCGGTCAGCGCAAGGGACTGACGGCCTTCCTCGGTGATCAGGTGCAGGGTGGTCGCGCCATCGACAATCTGGACGATCTCGTCGCCTTGCGGATGACGTTCCCAGGCGCTGGTGCCGGCGAACTTGGCCGAGAACAGCGCACCGTCGCGATACGGGGCGAGGCGGGCGCCGGAGCCCTTGCGCTCCGCGTCGGAGGAAGTCGGCGTGCGGTTCTTCATCATCGCCAGGCCGGCGAACTCCTGTTTCAAGTCGATGACGGCGACCATCGATGCCTCCCTTTGGCGATGCTGCGGCTGATGGCAGACGTCGCCTGCCGGGCCGATTTTGCGGCCGCACAACAACAACGGCAACCTGCATGCACCGGCGCTACAGGGTAATCGGGTGAAGCAGTAGGTGACAAACGGAGAAAGTGCCGAATCAATAGCGACCCTCGATTCGCATGAGGGGGGCGCACCATGGCGGACACGGCATCGGACGGCACGGCGTTCGACGAAACCGTCGTATTCCTGA
>DATKPQ010000124.1:0-7197 GCA_035523995.1 Acetobacteraceae bacterium
GCCGTTTGCCGGCCACCATGCTTCGCGCCGCCGCCTGGCAGGTGAGAAACGTGCCGCGCATATTGATCTCGATCACGCGGTCCCATTCCGCGACGTCCAGGTCGAGCACGGCGCGCGTCGGAAACACGCCGGCGTTGGCCACCGCGATGTCAACCGGGCCGAGAGCTTGCTCTGTCGCCGCGAAAAAGCTTTGCACCGATGCTGCGTCCCGCACATCGACGACGGCGGCGAAGGTCCGCTCTCCGCCCAGATCGGCCGCCACGCGATCCACCGCGTCCTGCCGCAGATCGCCCAATGCCACTTTCGCTCCTGCCGCGTGGAAGGTCTCGGCCAGGCCCAGACCGATGCGGCCGCTGGCGCCGGTGATGAGAACGACTTTTCCCTCGAATGTTTCCGCCATGAGCCACTCCTCTTCGGCTGAAAGCGCTATGTCGCGCGGTCTCGTGCCGCACCGAAATTTCGTTATTTTATCGGATCGTATCCGGGCTTCTTATAAAGTCGGTCGGCATTGCCGATGATATCCGGCTTGTAGACTTTCTCCGTCCAGTCCTGCGCCGCGATATCCTCGATGCAGACCGACACGGCGTCCTCCGCACAGTTCGCCGTGGCCATCACGGCCTTGGTCACTTCGTTCGCAATCCTCGCTTTCTGCTGCTCGGACCTGCCGGATTGCAGTTTGACGATCACGTGTGGCATTGCTTGCGTCCTTCCGTTCGAACCGGCGTTGGGAAATCCCCCGCGGTCAGATCTCCGCCCGCTGGCGATCAGGCACGAACGCCGGATCGAGCACGCGAATCGTGTCGCACCGCGTGATGCCCATGTCGGCGAACTCGCGGTCGGACATCGCCGCCATCTCGCTGGCCGCCATGCGCCGCGCCCGTGCCGCCTGCACGCGGGCGCCGACGAAAGTGGCCACGCGGGTGCCGACGAAAGCCACCAGGCGGGTCAACACGGCGCGGCGCCGCGCCGGAAGCTGCGGTTCGTAGTCGGCATCATCCCACGTCGCGTGGTATGATAACATGTTCGGTAGCTCAAAGCGCAGGCTCTGCCTGGAGGTTTGCGCTGTCATGGGTGTCGAGGCTCCTTTGCCCGATGGCGTATGGAAGACGCTTGCGGTTCCGGTTCAAACTTCCTGCCGCGTGGGCCGGAACAGAATTTCGTTGATATCGACGTCGTCCGGCTGGCTGATGGCGAAGGCAACCGCACGCGCGAACGAATCGGCGGGGATCGCTTGTTCCGCATAGAACTTGCGCACCCGCGCCCCGGCGTCCGGATCGCTCACGCTGTCGGGCAGTTCCGTTGCCACCGCGCCGGGCGAAATGATCGTGGTGCGGATGTTGTACGGCTTCACCTCCTGGCGCAGACCCTCAGACAAAGCGCGCACGCCGAACTTGGTCGCCGCATAGACCGCAGTGCCGGGCCCCACCTTGTGGCCGGCCACCGAAGAGACGTTGATGAAATGCCCGGATTTCTGCCGCTGCATGGTGGGCAGCGCCGCGGCGATCCCGTACAGCGTGCCTTTCAGGTTCACGTCGATCGTACGGTCCCACTCGTCGATCCGCAGCCGCTCCAGCCGCGATTGCGGCATCAGCCCGGCGTTGTTGATCATCACGTCGATGCGCCCGAACGCCTCCACCGCGGCGTCCACCAGCCGCTGTACCTGGGTGTGGTCGGTGACATCGGTTGTCACGGCGATCGCCTTGCCGCCGGCGGCGGTGAGTTCGCGCGCCAGTGCGTCGATGCGGTCCTGCCGCCGCGCACCCAGCGCGACGGGCGCGCCCTGCGCTGCAAGCAGCCGCGCCGCCGCCTCGCCCAGCCCGCTGCTGGCGCCGGTGATGACGATCACCTTGCCTTGAATATTCTCGTTCATGTCAGACACTCCTGTCGCGGCGACCGCTGCTTACCGATCCACCATGGCTTGCAGGAACGCCGGATAGCGCTCGCCCTGCACGGTGATGTTCGACAGCGCGTCGTCGATTTCCCACAGATCGTCCGGAGTCAGGGCGACAGACGCCGCGCCGACATTCTCCTCCAGGCGATGCGGCTTCGTGGTGCCGGGGATCGGCACGATCCACGGCTTCTGCGCCAGCAACCAACCCAGCGCGATCTGCGCCGGCGACGCCTGTTTGCTTGCCGCGACCTTCTTCAGCACATCCACCAGGCGCAGATTTTCCGACCGTGCCTGCGATGCGAAGCGCGGCACCATGTTGCGGAGATCCTTGCTGTCGAAAACTGTGCCCGCGTCGATCGCACCCGTGAGAAAACCCTTCCCCAGCGGGCTGAACGGAACGAAGCCGATGCCGAGTTCCTCAAGCGTCGGCAGGATCGCGTCCTCCGGCTCCCGCCACCACAGCGAATACTCGCTTTGCAATGCGGCCACTGGCTGCACCGCGTGCGCCCGGCGGATAGTCTGCACGCCGGCTTCCGACAGGCCGAAATGCCCGACCTTGCCTTGCTGGATCAGGTCCTTGACGGCGCCTGCCACATCCTCGATCGGCACCGCGGGATCGACGCGATGCTGATAGAACAGGTCGATGCGATCGGTCCGCAGGCGCTTCAGCGACGCCTCGGCAACCTGCCTGATATGGTCCGGACGGCTGTCCACGCCCAGCCCCGTGATATCGCGGCCGAATGAGTGACCGAACTTCGTAGCGATCACCACCTGGTCGCGGAACGGGGCGAGGGCTTCGCCCACGATTTCCTCGTTCTTGTAAGGACCATAGGCCTCGGCGGTGTCGAAGAACGTGACGCCCTGCTCCACCGCCGCCCGGATCAGCCCGATCGCTTCCTGTCTGGCGGTAGGCAAGCCGTAGCTGGAGGTCAGCCCCATGCAGCCGAGGCCGATGGCCGAGACTTCCAGGCCATGGCTGCCGAGTTTCCGCCTCTGCATCGCGTGTGCTCCTGTCAGTGGGTCAATGCGGTAACCGTGCCAATCAGGCGCGGTATTGCGCGTCGGTGACCTTTTCCATCCAGTCCACGACGTTCCCGTTCAGCGCCTCCTGAAGCGCGATATGCGTCATGCCCGTGGTTGCCGTGGCGCCGTGCCAGTGCTTCTCGCCTGGTTCGAACCAGACCACGTCACCGGGCCGGATGACCTCGACCGGCCCACCCTCGCGCTGCACCCAGCCGCATCCTGCGGTGACGATCAGCGTCTGACCCAGCGGGTGCGTGTGCCACGCGGTCCGCGCGCCGGGTTCGAACGTGACGCAGGCGCCGCGAACGCGCGCCGGCTCAGGCGCCTGGAACAGCGGGTCGATTCGCACCGAACCGGTGAAGTAATCCGCAGGTCCCTTGCCGGATGGCTGCGAGCCGTTTCGCTTGATGTCCATGGTTGGGTCGCTCCGTGTTGTTGAGAGAGTCGGCGTCAGGTCGCTGGTGCCGACGGGTCAGCGCGGTTCCAGCCGCAGCGTTGTTGGCAGGGTTTCCGCGCGCACCATCTCCTGCGCGTGGCTGCTGCGGCGGTACTTCCGCAGGATTTCGCGGCTGGCGCGCTCGATCGAGGCGTCGTCGCCGGCGGGGATTGCCTGAACCGCCAGCCGGCGGCCGGCAAACTCCAGCGTAGCGGGACCGCCCGCCGCGAGGTCCTTGTACCAGCGTCCTCTGGTGCCCAGCCACGAGCGCACGAAGACGTCGCCGCCCTCGACCACCACCCAGATGATGACCGCGCTGCTCGGGTGACGGTCGGTCCGGATCCTGGGCTCCTGCACATCATCCAGTGCGCGCAGGGTATCCGCATCGAATGTCGCCATTGCCTGATCTCCCACTGCGTGTTGCATCTGTCGCCCTGTGCGGCGGATCGAACGCCGCGAGTTCCGCGACGACACATTAGACCTCCGGGGCTATCCGTTTAGATGCTATGATCCGCGTACTCTTATGAACCAGGTTCATGAATGCCGCGCGAAAACCTGAATGATCTTCTCGCCTTCCTCGCGGTCGCCAAGGAGCGCAGCTTCACCCGGGCGGCAGCGCAGCTTGGCGTTTCGCAGTCCGCCCTGAGCCACACGGTCCGCGGCCTCGAGGAGCGGCTTGGGCTGCGGCTGCTGACCCGCACCACCCGCAGCGTGGCGCCGACCGAGGCGGGAGAACGGCTGCTGCGCACCGCCGGTCCACGCCTCGACGAGATCGAGACGGAGATGGCCGCGTTGAGCGAACTGCGCGACAAGCCGTCCGGCACGATCCGGATCACCGCGCATGACCACGCGGTTCGGGCCGTGCTGTGGCCCGCACTGGAGAAGCTTTTGCCGGACTACCCGGACATCAAGGTGGAGATCGTCATTGATTACGGCCTGACCGATATCGTCGCCGAGCGTTTCGATGCCGGCGTTCGTACCGGAGAAATGGTGGCGAAGGACATGATCGCCGTGCGCATCGGGCCCGACATGCGCTCGGCGGTGGTCGGCGCGCCGTCGTATTTCGCCAGTCGCGCGCGACCGAAGACGCCGCAGGACCTGACGGCGCATGCCTGCATCAATCTGCGCCTGCCGACGCATGGCGGGCTGTATGCGTGGGAATTCGAGAAGGGTGGGCGCGAGATCAGGGTACGGGTCGAGGGGCAGCTCGTGTTCAACGGCACCGCCCCGATGCTGGATGCGGCGCTGGCCGGATTCGGCCTGGCCTATGTGCCGGAGGACGCGGTGCGGACGCATATCGCCGAGGGGCGTCTCATCCGCGTACTGGCCGATTGGTGCCCGTACTACCCGGGCTACCATCTTTACTACCCGAGCCGGCGCCAGCCGACGCCGGCCTTCGCGCTGTTGGTCAATGCGCTGCGGTACCGGCGGTGAGGAACTGCCGCAATGCCGCGCCACGATATCGCCGTAGGCAAGCGCCGTTGCTTCGGTGAAGCCGAAGAATCCGATCGGCAAATCGGTGGCGCCAAATATAGTGCTCTCTCGCGCCCGCCCTGGCAGGATAAACCATGAACCTGATCGTGCGAATTCCGGATGAACATGCGGCCCGTGTCAGCAGCGCGGACCCGCAGCGCCTTGAGTGCGCAGCACTGGAAGCGGTCCGGCGCGCCGCCGAGGACGGCGCACGCGAGCAACGGGCGATGGACGGCATCGCGTCCGATCTTTCACCGCAAGAAGCAGCCCCCCGCATGCGGGCGGCGCGGCCCGCCAACCAGTTGCCGCCGGGCGTCAGCATACGCGATCGGTTGACGTACGGGCGCGCTTGAGCGCCTTCGACCTCGATAACTCGGTCACCATGCACTGGTGTTTCGACAGCGGCGCGCATGCCTATGCCGACGAGGTCCTCGCCCGGCTTGAGGCGCGGCAGAGCGTGGCCTTGGTCCCGGTTCTTTGGCGTTACGAGGTCAGTGCCGTTCTCGTCCGCGCAGATGAGGGCGCTCCTTCCGGCGCGGCAGGTTACGGACTTTTTGCGGAACCTCGCTGCGCTCGATATCCGCATCGATGATGACGGTGCCGGCCGTGTGCTGACGGACGTGCATCGGCTTGCCCTGCAATATCGTCTGACCAGCTACGACGCCGCCTATCTGGAATTGGCCCAACGCCGGAACCTGCCGCTGGCGACTCTTGACGACGAACTGCGCGCCGCCGCTGCGGCGGCTGGTGTGACCGTGCTGTAACCGGCGCTCTGCTTTCTGACACCATCAAACGCGCCGAGATCGTCGCCGGCGAGATCCGGCAACCGCCCCGCTGCAAATGGCCGCCGCCGCTCTGGGTGGGTAGCGGTCGGTCAGGTCTCGCGCATCGCCCCGCGAGGGCCTGACACTCGAATCAAGTCTTTGCAATGACAAAACTATTGAACCGGTTGATGCCAGGATTCCCGCGGCGGCGCGGCCATCCAGGGCTCTTCGCGCCGTCTATGGCCGTTCTTGACCTCGCCGCGCCACGTGGGAATATTTGCTTGCTTCGACACCGAACATGCATGGATCCGACATAGAAACGGAAGGATTGCTCAGATGACGGTCAGGACGAATGACTACGACGAAATCGTGCGAGTGATGCAGCTCTATCTCGACGCATACAATGAAAACGACCTGGAAAAATTCAAGGAAGCTTTTCATGAAGATGCGTGGATTTTCTTCACCGATGCCGAGGGCGCGCTTCATCAGGGGGTGTTTCGGGAAAGGTTCGAAGCGGGGCTGCGGAATGGCAATCTTCGTCGATTCATTGGTGATGTTGTCGGGCGCATCGTATCGGTGACACAGGTTGGGGATGTCGCCGCTGTGCAGCTCAACTTTGACCATGCAAGCGACAAGATCAATGCTTGGATCGACTTCCACAATCTGCTCAGGATCAACGGCGTCTGGAAAATCACGAATAAGACGGCAACGCATCGAGCTCGGCAGACCGCGGGTCTGGCTTAGCCGCGGCCCAACGGTAACCTCGGTCACGATTGTGGTTCCGACCGGCTGTAGGGCCGTGGGACGGATTTTCCTGGCGACGTTTCTCTGTGCCCTGGTACCGATAACGGCAATGCCTGCAAACCGCTGCTTCGACCAGGCGGCCCCGCCAGAACTTGACGCCAGTCCCCTGCCACCAATGTCGGATACCAAGTCGCGTCCGGTCGGCTAGAAGTCCCACGGACAGACGAGTTCAAGCCCCGTCGTGGCGAAATCAGTCAAGTTCCGTGTCGCGAGCCGGGCGTCATTGATACGAGCGATGGCGGCGGTCATTCCGTCGGGCGCCGACATCGGCCGTCCCTGCCGCAATGCCACGGCCATGATATCGCCGTAGGCAAGCGCCGCCGCTTCGGTGAACCCGAAGATCCGATCGGCAAAGCGGTGGCGCCAATCGGCCAGCCCTCGTTCCAGCTGCACCGCCCGCTGGTCCGGAGCGATTTTCCGGATGCCGAAGGCGATCTCGCCGATCGTCACCGTCGGCAGTCCCAGCGCCGCGTCGTACTGCTCCAGCCAGGCGATCACCGCGGGGTTGGGCGCTTTGCGCAAAGTCTCCAAGACAACGTTGGTGTCGAGGAAAATCAAAGCTCCGGCCCGGGATGGACCTGCCTGCTCTCGCGGATGACAGCATCAAGGTCGATGTCGGTGCCGTAGTCGCGCGACAGGCGCGCGTAGAACGCCTGCGCCGGCTCACGCCCGGCTTCGCGCACCTCGTAGGCCTCGAGCGCGCGTTCGACGATATCGGCGACAGAGCGGCGTTCGCGACGCGCCAGCCGATGGGCGAGGTCGCGTGCCTTGGCGCTGCGCACCGAGAGCTGCGGTTCCGGCATGGC
>DATKPQ010000125.1:0-42241 GCA_035523995.1 Acetobacteraceae bacterium
ACCATGGACTGGATCGCCTCAGCGCCGGTGTTCCTTGTGTGGTGCGGCGACATGCGCCGCGGCCAGCGCCTGTGCGACATCCACGGCATGCCGCACGCCAACAACAACCTCGACACCTTCCTCAACACCGCGGTCGATTGCACGCTGGCGATGGGACACTTCATGGTTGCCGCCGAAGCGGTGGGACTCGGCACCTGCCCCATAAGCTACGTGCGCAGCCACATCGAGAAAGTCTGTCCCTTGCTCGGCCTCCCCTCCGGCGTCTACCCCGTCGCCGGGCTGACGGTCGGCTGGCCCGTGTTCCGCCGCCCCGTCTCGATGCGCCTGCCGCCATCGGTGGTGGTGCATCGTGAACGCTACGACGACACCGCAATGGAATCCGACGTCCTCGCCTATGACGAACGCCGCCGCGCGCGCGAACCGGTCGCCGCCGCCAGCCTCAAGAACAACGACGTCTATCCGCCGCGCGAGGGCGTCGGCTGGAGCGAAAACGTCGCCCGCCAGCTTTCCGTGCCGGAACGCTTCGGCTTTGCCGCCTATTTGAAAACCCGAGGTTTCGAACTTGCCTGAAGATCACGCGCCCCACGCCCCAAACCATCACCCACCCCACGCCGAGCTCATCGACCAGTCGGAACCGCCGCGCCCTGGCGTGGTGCAGCCGCGCCATGCGGCAAGCCTGGTCGTACTGCGGCAGCACAACGCCGAGCCAGGCGTGCTGATGGGCATGCGCGGCGCCAGGCACCGCTTCATGCCGAACCGCCTGGTGTTTCCGGGCGGTGCCGTCGACCGCATCGACCTGGACACGCCGAGCGCCACGCCGCTCGCGCCACACACCGAACGTCTGTTGCGCAAGGCCGCGAACGCTCGTCTGGCGCACGGGCTGGGCATGGCCGCGGCACGCGAACTCGAAGAAGAAACCGGCCTGACTCTCGGCAGCCCTCCGCGCCTGCACGGCCTGGACTATCTCTGCCGCGCCGTGACGCCGGCGGACAGCCCGATCCGATTCAACGCGCGGTTCCTGCTGGTGGCCGAGGCCGAAGTCAGCGGCACGCTGGGCGGCGACGGCGAGTTGGAGAACCTGCGCTTCTTGGGTTTGCAGGAAGCGCTGGCGATCGACCTCGCCGGTCCCACGCGGATGGTGCTGCGGCGAGTCCAGGCCTGGTTGGAGATGACCGATGAGCAACGCCGCGCCGTGGCGCACACCCCGCTGTTACGCGACCGCGGCCCCATCACGGAATAGCATAACCTCTCCCGCGCGCCTTGCGCGCGGGAGAGGTCGAGGTGCGAAGCACCGAGGGTGAGGGTGATCGGGTCGGCACACTGTCAAGTACCCGCGATCAGAGAAGCCCATCAGCGAGAAGCCCATCAGAGAAGCGCGAGTCACCTGGCCCCATGTCATTGCGAGGAGCGAAGCGACGAAGCAACCTCGATCAAGTAAGCGCACCAACGTTCGAGCGCCTGTTCAAACCAGATTGCTTCGTCGCTTCGCTTCTCGCCATGACATGGCGACGCTACCGCGTCTCGCGCTCCGCCAACAGCAAGTACCGGCCGCTATTTGCTCAACGCCTCCGCCATGATGCATGCGGACCGATCGCCGGACCCGCACAGCGCTCCATAAAGGCTCCGTTTCGCCACATCGGGTCCCGCATTCAGCACATGCTGCGCTGACAGCCACGCCTGCGCTGTTTGTTCTGCACGAACCTCCGCGCCGGTTCGTTCATCAGGTACTTGCGCTCCCATCGCGACCAAAGACGCAGGCATCGCCGCGACCGGCATTGTCCCCGCATAAACCGGCAACGGCATCGGGCCTGCCGCCGCCGGCGCAGCTTGCAGCACGGGCAGTGCCGCCGCCGTCACAGGCTGCGGCGCTGCCTGCAGCGACGCAACCTGCTGCCCGCTATCAGCCGGAATCCACCCCGCTGCTTCCATGCAATCGTTGTAAGTATTCGCATCGTGGGCGAGCGTCGTAATCCCTCCCAGAAGCAGGATCACGCCCGACGCAATGGCAACGTTGCGTGCCGAGCCTGCCGCCTGAAACGAGGCGCTCGGTTCAGTACCATGCGCATAAAGCTGGCATCGCCCGGAATCCGCGGTCAATGCGGCGGGATCTTTGCCTGGCGCCGGTGCCCAGCTTCGAATCGCGCACGCGCCCAGCATCACCGAGGCAACGCACAAGAGCAAAAAGCTTCGGTGCCGGAGCATGTTCCCCGCCCTGTTGTTCTGGCGATACAGTCCGGCAACGAGTATCCCGGCTGCCTTGTTACAAAATGGTTCCGACACATGCTGCCGCGAGGCATGGACGCAGTTCGCGCGGTTCGCTGGTATCGCACCGGAACCAAATTGGACCGAACCAGGCTTCGTGGATTGGGACTACCGGCCTACCAATTTCGCGCTGCATTGCAGCATTGTTCCATGGAAAGCCCGGCCCCATGTCCGACTCCGAAATCGCCACCACCGAATCTTTTGCGATCTCCGAGGTGAACCGCCTGCGCCGCCGCCACGAACGCGGCCACTATGACAAGGCGACCGTCTACGCGATTCTCGATTCAGCAATGGTCTGCCACATCGCCTATGTGATCGACGGCCGGCCGTTCTGCACGCCCACCGGTTTCTGGCGTGAGGGCGATCATCTGTATTGGCACGGCTCCTCGGCCAGCCGCGCCGTCCGCCAGCAGGACGGCATGCCGGTGTGCCTGACGGTGACACATCTCGATGCGCTGGTGATGGCACGCTCGGGCTTCCATCATTCGGTGAACTATCGCTCAGTGATGGCATGGGGGCACGCACATGCCGTGACCGACCGGGCAGAAAAACTGCGGCTGATGGATAATTTCATCGACCGCGTCTACCCGGGCCGCTCCCAACTGATCCGCCAACTAACCGAGCAAGAGCTGAAGGCAACGACGATGATGGCGATGGAAATCGAGACGGCGTCAGCCAAGATCCGCAACACCCACGTCTCCGACGACGAAGAAGATTACGCCATTGTTCCGGCCTGGAGCGCGGTATATCCGGTGACGCAGGTGCTGGGCGAACCGTCCGAATGCGAACGCCAACTGGCCGGCCTGGCATTCCCCGAGGACATGGCCGATTTCGCACCCGGTACGCCACTGGATGTCCTGTTGCACACCACCTATCAGCGGACTTTCGGCGATTAGCGCAAACTCATAAGGCCATCACTGCGCCGGTTTCAAATACCGGTCGAACCAGTCGATCGCCAGCCTGAGCGCTTGCTGGCGCGCCACGCCGTAAATCCCGTAATGCCGGATGCCCGGAATCACCACCAGCTTCTTCGGCCCAGCGGCACGCCTGAACGCAAGTTCGCCACTGTCCTGATTGCGCACCAGTTCATCGTTCTCCGCCACGATGAACAATGCAGCGGCCGTCACATAACTGGATTCCTCATTCGGCCACCAGCGCAACAGCTTATCACCGACCGGCGCCCCAGTCAGGCTGCCGAGAACCTGCGCGTACGGCTGCGGATAGCCTTGCTCGCCGCGCGCCATGCGGGTCGCGCGATCACGCGCGGCACGGGCAAACGGCGTGTCCCGGTCGGCATCCGGCCCGGGCCGCGCCGCGATGCCAGGCACCTGGCTGACAATCGCTTTCACCCTGGGGTCACGGCTCGCGACATAAACGACTTCCCCGCCGGAAAAGCTTGTCCCGCGCAGCCCGAGCCTGGTCATATCGGCCATGGGCTCGCCGGCGGCCCAGTCGATCACGTTGAACCAATCCTCGACTTGTTCGAACGGATCGACATAACCGCGCAGCGGCTGCACCGTCGCCTGGAACGAACCGCCGCCAGCAGGTTCGGGACTGGTCAACACCACGCGCGCATCGCTTTCGCCCCAGCCGCGATAGTCGAACAAGATGACAAGATAGCCCGCCCGTGCGAGGCCATTCGCATCCGGCCGCAACGCCGCCGCGACTCCACCCCACCCGTTCGCCATCACGATCGTCGGCAGCTTGTGCCCGTCTTCCACGCGCGGCCAGAACTCTTCGCCATGCAGCCGGACGCCATCGCTGATGATCGAAACGATGCGAAATTCGACACCGGCGTCAGGCCGATAATCCCTGGCGAGCGGGAAACGATGCACCGGATCGGCCGGCTGACACGCGCCGGCGGCCAGACCGCAAAGCCAGACAGCGCAAGACAGCAAGATCAGGGACAGACCACGGCGATGCATCGCGCGTCCTCCGTTCTGGCGTTAGCGATCCCGCACCGAGAAGGCCAGCAGCACATTGCCCGGCAGCCCGCCCCACAGCGCGTAGCCCGACGTAACATACACCACGCCATCCACGATCGTCGGTCCTGCTCCATTCAGCGCACCGCCATGCGCAGCCGCGCCATTGACGGTGGTGAAGTCGCGCGCGGTATCAGTTTCCCACAGCAGGCTGCCATCCGCGGTCGCATAAGCGCGCAGAATGCCGCTGACACCGCCCGAGAACACCACGCCCGGAATCACCGTCACCGCCGCTGACAGTGCGGGACTGCACTGACTTCGTTCCCCACAAACCACAGGAGGAATCGTCAACGCAACCTTCCCGCTGGCAAGATCGAGCCCAAACAAGCCACCGCCCAACTCGGGATTCGCCCGGAAGGGCCGTGCCGAGATGAACCGTATGTCGGAGATCGCGACATAGATCCGATCCCGGTCCACCGCGGAACCCCACTGGCTGCCGCCCAGTGCCCCGCCTTTGCCAACCCGGGTCTGCCAAAGAATCTTGCCCTGCTGATCAGGGTCCAGCGCATGCACCACGCCCGATTTCTGCGCGATCACCAGAACATGGCGCCCATCCGGCAGATGCGTCAGGATCGGCGACTGACCAAAATCGTAGTCGGGCCCGGGATTGTCGGGACAGTTGATCCGCTCCTGCCGCAAACAACCCACGATATAGGCGTCGTTGGCAGTAAGCTGCTGGTGCCACAGCATCTTGCCGGTGTTCAGATCGAACGCGACCACCGCATCAGACGTTTCGGCGGCCGGATTGGAATAGCTGTTGCCGGTGCCGACATACAGCGCATGGTGCTCTGCGTCGATGGTGGGCGCGGACCACACCGCCGCACCGGATGGGCCATAAAGCTGCGTGCCGGCCGCGTTCTTCCTGGTCGGCCTTGGTTCGTCCGGAATCGTATAGGCCTGCCAGATCCGCGCGCCGGTTTGCGCGTTCAGCGCCTCCACGCTGCCGCGGAACGTGCAGCATTCATAATCGCCGCGCGTGCCCGTGGCTTCTTCAAACGATGAGACCGGAACATAGACGACACCCGCGTACACCGTCGGCGCGCCGGTGACGCGGGCAGCGGGATGATTATCGAGCTTTGTCTTCCACAACAGCGCACCGGTCGCCGCGTCGACCCCATAGGCGTTGGCGCGGCCGTCGCCGAAAAACGCCCCATAATGGCCGGACTCGCCCGCTTGCGCGATCATGATGGCGGTGCGCACCGGCGCGTCCGGTTCGAATTCCCAAATCAGGCAGCCGGTCTTCGCATCGAGCGCGTGGACTTTCCGGTCACCGCCACCAATAAAGACACGGCCGCCGACCACCGTCGGCTGCGCTGCCGATGCCGAGACTGCCCCGGCGAAGCCGAAGGCCCATTTCAGGTGCAGCCGGCCGACGGTCTGCGGCGTGATGCCGGCCGCTTCCGCCGGCTGAAAGCGGCGGTTTGCGAGATCGGCGCCCCAGCCGTTCCAGCCCGGGGCATCGAACGGTTTGGCAAATGGCGGCGCGGCCCCGGCACGCCGCCCGGCCTGCGGCGATGCGGCAGCGGCCGATGTCTGCGCGAGCGGTTTTCCGGTGAGGTATTCGGCGATCGCCTGGCGTTGCGGCGCCGACAAACTCCGCGCCTGCGCTGCCATGGCACCGCTGTCCAACGCCCGGACGATCGCCTCGGTGGACATGCCTTTCATGACGTCGCGTCCGGGCGCGCGAATGTCCGGCGAACCCGAATCATGGCACGATGCGCAATTCTTTGCGAAGAGCGACGCAGCGCTGTCCTGGGCGAACGCCGGCGTGCTCGCAAGGATCGCAAAGAGCATGCTGCCCAGCAGCAGGCCGAATTTTGTCATGGCGTCCCCCGGTATGGCGAGCGAGCGTGCATTGGTCCTGGCGTTCCATATTGTCCGAAGGCGCGTTTCGGGCGTTCCGCCATGTTGCTGCAGTCGGTCCGCGCCTGGCCGTGGGTTTGCGCCGGTTCCATGGCAACACGCGGTGTGGCTGGGACGCAAGCTACGGGCGGATCAGGTGTCGCTTACCACGCCCCGTCGCGAACCAAAGGCACGGTAGCTTCCGTCAGCAGCCGCTAACAGCACTGAACCATCTGCGTGCATCAGCGTGCATCTGCGGCAGATTTATTTTATATTGATATCGGTACAAACAGCCCAGCGTACTCTCGAAGGCAAGTGCGGCTGGCAGGAAACCAGGTTCAGCCGCAGATGCACGCAGATGTCGCGTGCCGACCCGATCCATTTCGGCTCCTTCGCGCTGGCTTTGCCATCATCTCCACGATGTGGTTGCGCCCCATGGGCCGCAATGCGTTCATCAGCGTTTGCCTGCGGTTCCACAACACACGTGATGCACCATCCGGCTTCACCCGACCGCCCAAGAGTCCCGCATCAAAGGCGCTGCCCCATGCCTGATGCATCCAACCCGTCCGGCTGCCCGGGTTCGAACGTAATAGCCACCGAGCGCGCGCGGATCAGCCCACTGATGCAGACTGAGAATTTCGGCATCATGGAAACCCGGCACCTGGCGGAACCAGCTCACAAGCACGGAACCGCCCGGCACTACATCCCAAATCGATATGTCCTGGTCTGTCATTGCAACATCCAACCACCAGCGCCAGGCATCCGCAACGCGTACACATAGAAGCCTGCTGTTGCATATTGCCAACCCGTCGCACCACAGCGCAGCAGGACACCCCGAGCGACATCGCATCGACTGCCCCCACCCACCAACCCACCACCACCACCAACCCCCGCCTTCCCTCCCCGCCCGGACGGTGCATAACCCCCCACATGATCGACCCCGACGCTGAAGCCAGGCGCGAGCTCTCCCGCCATCGCGCCTTCGCCACCGCCTTGCTCGTGCTGATGGGCGCGCTCACGCTCGCCACCTTCGCGCTCCCCGAAACCTGGTGGTCCGACCTGCTGCAAGCCGCCGCCAAGGCCGGCTTCATCGGCGGCATCGCCGACTGGTTCGCCGTGACAGCCTTGTTCCGCCATCCCCTCGGCCTGCCGATCCCCCACACCGCCATCATCCCCACCCACAAGGAACGCCTCGGCCGCGCCCTGGGGCGCTTCGTCGCCACCCATGTCTTCACGTCGAACGAGGTGGCCGGCGTGCTGCGCCGCCTCGACCTGCCCGGCATCCTGCACCGCTTCCTCGCCGACCCCGCCGCCGCGCGTCCCGCCGCCCTGGCGCTCGCCGGCACGCTGCCGAAACTGCTGGCCACGGTAGAGGACGGCCGCGCCCGCCGCCTGATCACCCGCCTGGTGCCGCGCCTCGTCGGCGGTCCCGGTGCCAGCCGGCTGCTTGCCCGCGCCCTTGCCGGCCTGGTGGAGGGGGGCCGCCACCAGGAGGTGCTGTCCTTCATCCTGGCCGAACTGAAAGCACTGCTGGCCCGCCGCGAGGACGCCCTCCGCGCCGCCATCGAGGAACGCGTGCGCGAGCAAGGCGGCCGTCTGGTTGGTTGGGCGCTCGGCGCGTCCGTCGCGCGCCGCGTGCTCGCCACGATCAACACCGAACTGGACAAGATCAGCCCCGACGGGTCCGAACTGCGCGCCGCCTTCGACGAATGGGTCCGCCGCGACATCGCACGCATGGAGGAAGACCCCGATCGCGCAGCCGAGATCGGCCGCGCCATCCGCCGCGTCGTCGCCCACGAGACGGTGCAGGCCTGGCTGTGGGACGTCTGGGCCCGTCTGCGCCTGGCGCTGGAGGCCGACGCGGCGCACCCCTCCGGCCGCACCATCGCGCTTCTGGAAGGCGCGCTCGCCAACCTGGGCGGCCTCCTGGAAACCGACCCTACCGCCCGTGCGCGCGTTCAAAGTGCCGCAGAGGGACTGGTCGGTTCGCTGCTTCCCACAGCGCAGGCGAGGCTGTCGGAGTTCATCGCGCAGGTTGTCGCCGGCTGGGACACCAACACGATCACCGAGCGCCTGGAACTGCGTGTCGGCAAGGACCTGCAATTCGTACGCGTCAACGGGACGCTGGTCGGCTTCCTGATGGGCGGACTTCTGTACGCGCTGCTATGGGCCGTCTTCGGCCGCGCCAGTTTCTGACTGCCCCGCTGCATGCGCCGGCCCACGACGGCCCGCGTGGGGAGCGCCTCAGCGGCAACCAGGCGAATTCGGGTTCGTGCCACACCCACCGGCCGTCGCGTTCATCCTGCTGTGTGGCGGCAGCTTCGAAACCACGGTGCCACCTTCTGAATTGCCGTGCGTGTGGCACTCACAATAGCCATCAATCGGCATGGTGGTGCCGCACATCATGTGATCCGTCTGGCAGACATTCGCCAGCGCGGCGCCGCCGGACAGCATGACAACGGCTGCGAACACGGCAGCCGCATAACCGAGATTATCCATTCGCATGAGCCTTTCACATTGGGGGCGCAATCTTTATGCAGAATTCATAATCTCGGTGCCCGGCAACCGGGGCGCAAAGGTTCGTGTGGTCGCAGATCCGTGCACGGCCGCACGCTGTCGCGGGCGGCGGCGCTGGCGAGCGTGGCGGCGGCGTGATACCGGCGCGCACCAAACTATGGCGCACGACATGCCCCCTACCCTGAGCCGTGAAATCCCGATTGATCCCGCGCACGCTGCGCTGTTGTTCATCGACGTGCAGAACTACACCTGCCGCCCCGACGGCGGCGAATACGCGCGGATGACCGAAGCCGAACGCGATACCCGCTACGGCGCATTCTTCCGCACGCTGCACGGGACCGCTCTGCCCAACATGCGAAAGCTCCAGGCCGCGTGCCGCGCCGCGCGGATCGAGATTCTCTACACGGTGATCGAATCCCTCACCAAGGACGGCCGCGATCAGAGCCTGGACTACAAGATCAGCCGCCTGTTCGTCCCGCGCGGTTCGTGGGATGCGCTCATACTCGCCGACATCGCACCCCGGAATGATGAAATCGTGCTGCCAAAGACGTCGTCCTCGGTCTTCATCTCCACCAACATCGACTATGTGCTGCGCAATCTGGGCGTGCGTTCGCTGATCATTAGCGGCGTGCTGACCGATCAATGCGTCGACTCCGCCGTGCGCGACGCCTGCGATCTTGGCTATTTGGTAACCGTCCCCACCGACGCCTGCGCTACACTGACGCAGGAACGCCACGACTGGTCGCTGCGAAACAACCGCGGCTACTGCCGGCAGGTCACAACGGACGCATTGCTCGCGGAGATCCGGACCGTGACCTGAGGGCGGAACATGTCATTGCGAAGAGCGACGCGACGAAGCAACCTCGTTCGACCCGCGCGCAGCGACCACTGGGCATCCGCGTGACCGGGATCGCTTCGGCCCTGCGGGTCTAACAAGAAGGTTCCCGTCATGGCCGGCGGTCAACGCGCGATGACGTCGGCCATCACTGCGGCACCGCCACCTTGCCGCTGCTGACCAGAAACAGCTTCCAGTCCTGCGCCGGGGTCTGCGACAGATTCAAAGTGCTGGCGATATAGGCCAACCGATCGCGGTCCGAGCCCTGCGCCGTGCAAAACCGATCCTGCAAGAAGAACGGCGGCGTCGCCTGGTCATACAATCTCGCTTCCACCGCGGCGGGCTTCCCGGAAATGGCCGCCAGAGCAATCTCGTAGCGCAACGTATCCCCCCCGCTGCCGTTGCCGTAATCGGGATCCCCATCGACCCCGACCGCATCGGTGTCCTCCGCCATGTCGGCCCCTGCCCCCAGCGCCTTCGCAATGGCGATGCGCTGCGGCAACGCAAGAAATCCGTTCGGCAACAGCCGATTGTCCTTCAGCTTGGCGCAGATCGACAGGAAGCTCGTGGTCAGCCGACCAGTCGGCTTCGCCATGGGCCCGCATTGAGGAACCCCCGTGGCAGGTGGCGCCGTAACCAACTCCTGGTAGATCTGCGCCTGGTCCTGGTGCGAGATCACCTCATAGTGCGGCTGGTGCGGATTGCTCTCCGGATGCAGCAATCCGCTGCAATCCGGCTTCCACCACAGCTCGCCGGCGATCGGCTGACCATGCTCATCGACGATCACCCCGGCCCTGTCGGTACGGCCCGACTCCCAAAGCACGTTGCCGTCCGCATCCAGCACCCGGAAATCAACAAACGCACGGCGGAACCCCACGCCCGAGGGAAACTTATGTCCCGATTTGTTGGTCACGCTCACCGTGGCGCTCAGCGTTCCATCCGTCACCTGGACAGCACTCACGCCGATCGTCGCGGTCCTATTGGCCGCCTGCTGGTACATCGCCTGCTGCGTGAGGGTAAGCGGCGGCACCCCCATGCTGCCCAGCATCGGATCCTCCACCGCGATGCCCAGCATCTCGCTGAATTGCGCTGCCATCTTGATCAGGAACACGTTCAGCCCAACCAGCGTGTGACGGGCAAATCCCTCGCGCACCGGCAGGTCGATGTCTTTGGCGGGCAGGCCGTTCTCGACCTCGGGGAAATCGCTATGTTCCTGAATGCTGGCGATCTTGCTGTTGAACAGCTTGCCCGCGCTATCGGTATTCGGCATGTGGCATCCCTGGCAGGATTCCGCCAGCGACCCTGCCCCCGAGGGCAGCTTGCCGTCCGGCGTCTCCCCCGTGCGATACGCACTGAACGCCCATTCCGGATACGTTGTTTGCTCGTAACTATACCCGAGCGTCTGCGTACCCCGCAGCACCGGCAAATGCACCGTATGGCAGGTCCCGCACAGCTCCGCGCTGGTAATGACCTTGGCGCCGTCCTCCGGCGTAATACCCAGCGCATGCTTCATCGGCACCTGTTTCGGATCCTTGAACGGCCCTGCAAGCTGGTCGGTTGCGCCAATGAAGAAACTGCCGGTGAACGTGCGCGCGAAGCCGATGTTTTCCGGGTTGAGGAATTCCTGCCGTTGCGCCACGCAGCGATTCTGCGGCGCGTCGCGGTACTTCGCGGTGTCCGCCTTGCCCAATACCATGTGGTGGCAGGCCGTGCAGGAAACGCCGTCGCGTCCCAGCGCGCCAAACGCCGCCAGCGGCGCCGTCGGGTTGTTGTCCGGATACGGCACAGCGTTCAGCGTCGCGCGCAGGAAGTCGGGACACGGCGCCGAGGGCGGGCTGTCGATCTCCTCCTGGCGCTGCCCCAGAATGCCGTGGCAGCCAAGGCATGTGTCCTGCACCTTCGGCGACAACGCCGCGTGGAACGTCTGGGTCTCGCTGGCAAGCTGGGCGAAGAAGATCGGGTCACGCCCGGCCAGCCCCATCGGGCTGGTACGCCACGTCCCATACGGAGAAAGATTGAGCACTGTCCCGCCGGCCGATGGCGTGGTCATCTCGTATTGCAGCCCCGTTCCCCCGGCGGTGTGGCAGCCGACACACTGATCTGACGTGACAAAGGCACTGTGCGCGTTCGGTCCTCCGCCCGGTATCCAGGTGTGGTCATAGGATTGCGACGGCATGTCCATCGTATCCGGCGCGGCCAGCACCGCGGCCGTCGGCGGACGCAGGGAACGCAGGAACGCCAGGCTCGCGATACCCGGCAGCTGCACGACCTTTTCCTCGGCCTCCCGTCGCTGGCGCTGATGCACCAGGACATGGGAAAAACGCGTGACGATCTGGCTCGACTGCTGCTGGAAGAAGTCCTCGCTGAGGAACGTCAGGAACGTGCCGGGTTCGCCCTTGATGTTGGACAGGCTCGCAAATGTCTGATTGTCCACCGCCGAGGCATGGCAGTTCAGGCAGTATTGCCCGAACCCGGCGAGCGCCAGGGAATTGCTCGCCGGAGGCGGCCAGTCCGGTGTGTAGCCCTTCCACCCGACCGCGGCCCAGAACCAGCCGTCAACGGAACCGGCGCTGTCCCGCACCATCACCGCCATGCCCTGCGAATTCGGCCGCAGCCGCAACAGATCCGGGATGCGGCAGGCGGAGGCAGGCGGCGGGCTGTACATCTCCTTCACGATCATCGCGCCATCGGGAATCGGCGCCAGATGAGCCGGCGTCTTCGCCGGATCGCTTGGGCGGTTGGCATGCAGCCACGCCATCATCTCCGGCGAGTACCAGACCAGCACCGGGGCGTGTGTGCCGTTATAACTGCCGGACCACGCGCCGCCCGCAAGCGTGGCGATGAACGGTCCGGTGTCGCGCACGGTCTTGTCCATCTGCCACCCGGCCGCAAAGTTGCGGTGGCACATCGCCGTGACATAGGTGTTCAGCGCGGTCTCGTATTGGTTCAGCGGCAGGGCGCCGGGCTTGCGCACGATCGGGTCCAGCTTCGCGCACAACGCGAGATCCTTCGGCACCTGCGGCGTCGATTGCTCGTCGGCGCACAGGCCCGCCGCGCCGGCCGGCACGGCAAACGCCGCAATAAAAGCCAACAATCCGGCGATGAAACCGGGCAAGCCGAGACGCAGCCGGTGCAGCATGGCTCGTTCCCCCCTGGACGCCGCTTTGGCGCGACGGCAGGCCGATCCGTGCCACGTCCTAACGAAATGACGCAAGATAAAATTGTTATTCCGCTGTAAATTCCGGCATCCGGCGCGTGCCGCCGCAATATCCCATCAGCGGCGACGCCGGCCCCATGTGGCCCAGGATCAGGCGGCGACCGCACCGATCATTGGTTCAGCGGGTTCTCATTCGACGCGACGCCGATTCCGGTCCGCCCCACGATGATCTTCGTCGCCTTGCAGTCGTTCATATGCGCGGCGCGCAGCGTCTGCCCGTTGTTCAGATGCACTGCCACCGAATCCAGGCACTCCTGCCGTGGCACCACGATCTCGCGCGCCTGATTGCGCTGGATCGGCGCATAGGTCAGCACGCGCTGCTTTCCGTTGGTCATTTTCGCCTCGGCCGAAACGATCACCTCGCCGCTCCGATTGGTCAGCGAGAATGACCGCATCGCCCCCGGCGCACGCAGCGGCGCGGCAGGAAGTTGCTGCGCCAGTGCCGGCGTGGCCAGCAAAACCAGGGCGATCGGAAGCAGCGGACGCGACATGAACGGTCTCCGGACATGATCGGCGAAACGCATCGTGCACAGTAATCGTTCCAGCTGCACCGCGGTGATCAGCACCCGGTGATCGGTTGCCACTGCAAGGAATCGGTGGTCCGATCCGCCCACCCACTACCAACGCGGCCCCCATGCCCGACCCGATCACCGAAGAACTCTTCCGCAATGCCATCGCCGCGCTCGGCGACGAGATGGTACTCACCATCTACCGCACCGCCTATTCTGGCGTCCTCAAGAACATCATGGACTACAGCGCCGCCCTGTGCGACGCACGCGGCCGTCTTGTCGCCCAGGGGCTCGCGCTGCCCGGCCATCTGTGTTCCATCCCCGTCGCGCTGCAGGCCGCACTGCGCCATTTCGGCAACGACATCGCACCCGGCGACATCCTGATCAACAACGACCCTTACGACGGCGGCATGCACCTGCCGGACATCTTCATCTTCAAACCATTGTTCGCTGATCACAAACCCATCGCCTACGCCGCCACCATCTGCCACCACACCGACGTGGGCGGACGCGTGCCCGGTTCCAACGCCTCCGACAGCACCGAGATCTATGCCGAAGGCCTGCGCATCCCGCCCCTGAAACTCTACGAACGCGGCCAGCCCAACACCACCCTGTTCCGCATGATCGACCGCAACGTGCGCGTGCCCAACCGGGTGCTCGGCGACATCCGCAGCCAGCTCGCTGCCTGCGAGATCGCCGCACGCGGCATGACCGACATTGTCGCCCGCTACGGCGCCAACGGCGTATGCGAACTTATGAACGCCACGATGGATTATTCCGAACGCCTGACGCGTCATTGCCTGTCTGAACTGCCCGACGGCGAGGCCAGCTTCACCGACTGGATCGACGACGATCAGATCGATGCCGGCGTGCCGATCCCACTCGTCTGCACGGTGCGCAAGCATGGCGACACGATGCAAGTCGATTGGACCGGCAGCGCCCCGCAGGTGAAAGGCGCGATCAACAACACCTGGAGCTACACCGCCGCCGCCAGCTTCACCGCGGTGAAGTCGGTGCTGTCGATCAACATGCCGAACAATGACGGCGTGTTCCGCCCGATCAGCGTCATCGCGCCGCCCGGCACCATCACGCACGGCAAACTGCCCGCGGCCTGCGCCGCGCGCGGCCTCACCGGCTTCCGCGCCGTTGATTGCTGTTTCGGCGCTTTGGCGAAGCTGTACCCCGATCGGGTCTACGCATCATCCGATGGCGGCAACACCGGCATCACCATCGGCGGCTACGACAAGGATCTGCGCCCGTTCATCTACGTGGATTTCCTGTCCGGAAGCTGGGGCGGCCGTCCATGGGCCGACGGCATCGACGGCAACACCAACATGTTCGCCAACATGGCCAGCTTCTCCGTCGAGGTGATCGAAGCCGAGAACCCGCTGGAAGTGCTGGACTACGAATTTATCCCCGACAGCGGCGGGGCAGGGAAATTCCGCGGCGGCATGGCCCAGCGCAAGACCTGGCGGATGCTTGCCGACGAAGGAATATTGCAAGTGCGCGCAGATCGGCAAACGCATCGCCCCTACGGCCTGCAAGGCGGTCACCACGGCGCCCCTGGCCGCAATCTGCTCGATCCGAGCCTGCCCACCGAACAGCATCTGCACGCCAAGCTGACGATGACCTTGCGCAAGGGCCAGTTGTTCCGCCACGAGCTTCCCGGTTCCGGCGGTTGGGGCGATCCGCTGGAACGCGACGTGATGCTGGTGGCCCAGGACCTGCGCGATGGGCTGGTCACCAAGGAAGCTGCGAAGCGCGACTATGGTGTGGTCGCGCATGGCGATCCGCCCGTGATCGACACAGCCGCGACGGAGGCCTTGCGCGCGAGTCATTTCTCATCGCCAGGAGCGTAGCGCCCCCCACCATATCATCGCGAGGAGCGTAGCGCCCTCCACCATGTCATCACGAGGAGCATAGCGCCTTCCCACCATGTCATTGCGAGGAGCGTAGCGACAAAGCAAGTCCCGTAGCGACGAAGCAAGCCCCATCGAGAGTACACTCATACCGGCGACTACGCACCAACAAGATTGCTTCGCCGCGTCGCTCCTCGCAATGACATGACAAGCACGACAACCGAAACCGCAACCAACGGAGGAAACGCCATGCCAGCAGGCAAAACCGCCATCATCACCGGTGCCGCCAGCGGGCTCGGCCGCGCCATGGCACAGGGCCTGGTCGGCGCCGGCTTCCATGTCGCGGCGGTGGACCGCAGCGTCGCCGGTTTGCAATCACTCGCCGCCGCGGCAGTGGGACAGCCGGGCTCGATCCAGACCATCCACGTCGATCTCGCACAGTCCGATGCGTTCGATCGCATCATCGGTGCGGTACTGGCGCGCAGCGCACGCATCGACGTATTGGTCAACAATGCCGGCATCGGCCAGGCCTCGATCCGGCCCAACGCCCGAGCCAACCCCATTCGCTTCTGGGACGTAACCGCGGAGCAATGGAACCGCTTCGTCACGGTGAATGCCACCGCGCCGATCATGCTGACCCGCGCCGTGCTGCCGCACATGCTGGCGCAGAAATCCGGACGCATCATCACCGTCACCACCAGTCTCGGTACCATGGTGCGCGAGGGCTACTTGCTCTATGGCGCCAGCAAAGCCGCAACGGAAGCCGCAATGGCGGGACTCTCCGCCGACCTGAAAGGCACCGGTGTCACGTCGAATGTCCTGGTGCCCGGTGGTGTCACCAACACCCCGCTGGTCGGCGACTTTGCCGGCGACCGCACTCGCATGTTGCAGCCGGAGATCATGGTGCCGCCTCTGCTGTGGCTGGTATCGGACGCTGCTTCCCAGGTGAACGGCCGGCGGTTCATTGCCGCCGATTGGAATGCGAAGCTGCCGGCAGAGCAAGCAGCGGAAAAGGCGGGCGCGCCGATCGCATGGATGGGGATCGCGCGTATGCCAATTGAACCAGGGTAAGAGCCGCGGCCAGAAAATTCGAACCGCCATAAACGCAGATAGTACGGCGGTGGATGTTCCGATCCCGGCCAGAGGCGCGGGAGGCAGATCATTTCTACGCCGAGTGCAACGCGTGCCAGCCCACGTCTTGCGAGTTCCGATCACCGCCGATCGCCATCCGCATTTTCCCCGACAGGCCAGCTTGCGGTGCCACCTCCGATCTCACCGCGTCGGATCGACCTGGGTTCCGCGCCTCTTCCAAAAGACGCCAGATCCCTACGGTCCTTGCCAGGGGGGCGATAATCCGAATAAACCCGAAGGAACATGAATGGTGGCGATTCTGGATGCTCGCTCAGCCCAGTCGGACCATATACGCATCTGATGAATGCGAGATTGATCTGACACGACGCGAACTTCGCGTGCGCGGGGCTGCGACGCCGCTCGGCAGTCGTGCCTTTGAAATCATGGAACTTCTTGTGCGGTCGGCCGGCGAACTCGTCACCAAAGACGAACTGATGGAGCGTGTCTGGCCGGGTGCCATCGTTCTTGACAACACCATTCAGGTTCACATCGCATCGGTGCGCCGTGCTCTCGGTCCTTACAAGGCGCTGCTGAAAACCGAATCCGGACGCGGCTATCGTTTGCTCGGAACTTGGACCACTCGAGGCGCCAGCTCCGAGAGCGTTTCGGATACGAACCGGCCTCTTCCGCTGTCCGACCAGGCTCGGGCTGACAATTTCCCTGTGATCGTCACTGCTCTCATTGGCCGGGAGGCGACGGTACGATCCGTGCGCGACCTGATCTCGGCCTATCGCCTCGTCACGCTCACAGGGCCCGGCGGCATCGGCAAGACAGCGCTCGCGATCGAAGCGGCGCGCGGCGTTCTGAACGAATTCAAGGACGGAGGCTGGCTCGTCGAACTCGCGCCGCTCGCCGACGCGGGCCTCGTCGCGTCCACGGTGGCTGGCATTCTGGGCCTCAAGCTCCTGGGGGGAGCGAGCTCGGCCGAGGCTGTCGCGCGTGCGATCGGCGATGCCAATCTTCTCCTGGTCCTCGACAACTGCGAACATGTCATCGATGCTGCGGCCGACGTGGTGGAAACCATTGTGCGGTTCTGCCCGTACGCCTCGGTGCTGGCGACCAGCCGCGAGGTGCTGCGCATCCATGGAGAGCAAGCCTACCGCGTTCCGCCGCTCGATGTTCCGGATGTCGGGCAGCAGGATCCGGAACATGTCTTGCGCCACGGAGCGGCCAGGTTGCTTGTCGCACGAACCGGGGCCCTCGCTTCGTCGTTTTCGCCGGCGCCCGACGAGATTCCTGCGATCGCGGCGATTTGCCGGCAGCTCGACGGAATCCCGCTGGCGATAGAATTTGCCGCGGCTCGCGCCGCGGCGTTGGGGTTTCGTCAGGTGGAAGGGCGCCTCAACGATCGCTTCCGTCTGCTGACCAGCGGCCGGCGCACAGCGCTGCCGCGGCATCGGACTCTGCGCGCCGCCCTGGACTGGAGCTATGAACTCCTGTTGCCGGAAGAGCAGCGACTGCTGCGGCATCTGGCGATCTTTCCGGGCGGATTTACGTTCGAGGCCGCCCAGGCGGTCGCAGCCCATGACGGCGCCGGCGACACCATCCTCGACGGAATTTCGAGCCTGGTCGAGAAATCGCTCCTTGCGGTGGACGAAGGTGCTCCGGTGGCCCGGTGGCGATTGCTCGAAACCACCCGTGCCTATGCGCTGGAGAAGCTGCACGAAAGTGGCGAAGCCACCGAGACCATCAAACGGCTTGCCGAATACTGCCTGACACTGTTTGCGCCGTTCTCATCCCGCGACCGGCTGCAGGCGGCAATCGACGCGCTTGGTTCATATCGCCGCGACATCGACAATCTTCGTGCGGCGCTGAACTGGACGCTCTCCCCAGGTGGCGACACCACACTGGGTCTCGCGCTTGCTGCAACCGTGGCGGATTTCTGGGTCGCGGTGTCACAGATCGCCGAAGCCGGCGAATGGGCCAGCAAGGCGCTGGCAGTGATTGGCAATGACGCCGAATCGCTCCATGAGATGGTCCTGCAATGCAATCTTGGCATGGCGCTGATTTATACCCGAGGAATGATTGTGCCCGCGCGCGAGGCGCTGATGCGGGCATTGGCGCTGGCGCAGAAATTCGCGGATTTCGACTATCAGCAACGGTCGTTTCACGGCCTCTGGCTTTTCTCGGCCCGTTCGATGGCCGTGCATGAAGCGCTCGCCTATGCCCGGCAATATGAAGAGGTTTCCCGCGACCGCGACCCGCACGCCCAGGCGACAGCCGATTGGCTGGTCGGACATACGCTGCTGTATCTGGCGGAGCATCGCGAAGCCACCGTGCGGCTCCGGCGGGCGATCGACCACTATCCAGTCGAAAGCCGGGAGCGCGACATGATCCGGTTCGTCAACGACCTGCGCGCCTCGGCATTCGGTCATCTCTCGGCGAGCCTGTTGTCGCTCGGCCTTCTGGACGCTGCATCGCAGGTCGGTACGAACGCTGTCGAGGAGGCGCGCGCCGCGAACCAGCCGATCGCGCTGTGCATTGCCCTGACGTGGGAGGCCGGCCTCGTTTTCCTGAACCTCGGCGATTTGGCGACAGCCGAGCGCTATGGCGAAGAGCTTATCGATCGCGCCTACAAGCATGCGCTGGGGCCGTTCCACGCCGCCGGTCTTTGCGTGCGCGGCAGTCTGGCTGTGAAGCGCGGTGATCCGCAGCGCGGGCTCGATCCGCTGCGCCGCGGTCTCGCCGCGATGCAGAAGGCAAGTTATCTACTGTTCTTTCCCTTCTTCAGGGCCGAGCTTGCAACAGCATTGGCCGCGCTGGGCCGTGCCGATGACGGCCTTGCCGAGATCGACGGAGCAATTTGTTTCGCAGAGCGGACGAATTACCGGTGGTTCGTGCCGGAGCTTCTGCGGGTCAAGGGCGAAGTGTTGCTCCAACAGGGACTCCCTGGCGAAGCGCTCGCTGATGATTGTTTCCGGGACGCCATTGAGCTTGCCCGTACCCACGGCGCCCTCTTTTGGGAGCTGCGCATTGCTCTTAGCATCGCGCGCCTGCGAGTCAGGCAGAAGAACCAAGCCGACGCTGCCCAGGTTCTGCGGCCGGTCTACGACCGTTTCACCGAAGGATTTGAGACAGCCGACCTGCTGGCGGCGAAGGGCTTGCTCAACTCGCTATAGTAAGTACCAACCGGTTTCGTTCGAACATCCCGCATCATGGCCCGGAAATCGGTTGAGGTCTTGGGGCAGCGGTTCGCCGCCATGACGGATCAAACGCTGGCAAAAGCGACAGCATGACTGGCGTTTTGCGAGAACATTGAAGCCAGCGCCAAGCGGACCTCTTGTTACGTCAGGAAATACCCTACACTGTTGCGGGCCATCACCGCCGCAGGGGGGGTGGCTCGCTTCGCCAAACAATGCCTGAACTTGCTGCGAAACCGAACATAACATGAACAGGGAGAATATCCTATGTCGGCAACGAATGCGATTCAGGTTCCATGGTGGAAGGAACCGACCAAGGATCAATGGCTGGCCTGGGTCGCTGCCTGGCTCGGGTGGACTCTCGATGCGTTCGACTTCACCATATTCCTGTTGCTGATGGTGCCGATATCCAAGGATTTCGGTGTGCCGCTGACTGCGGTCACCGTCGTCTTCACCCTGACCTTGTGGATGCGGCTTATTGGCGCGACCGCGTCCGGCTGGTTGGCCGACCGGATCGGCCGCAAGAAGCCGCTGATGATCTCGATCGCCTGGTTCTCGATCTGCAACTTGCTCGCCGGCCTTGCGCCGAGCTTCATGCTGCTGTTGTTGTTCCGCACGCTCCTGGGCATCGGCATGGGGGCCGAATGGCCGGCCGGCGCGGCGCTGGCGATGGAAACGTGGCCGCAACGCTCGCGCGGATTCATGGGCTCGGTGCTTCAGGGTTCCTGGGGCCTCGGCGCGCTGCTGTCCAGTGCGGCCTATGGCCTGCTTTATGATTCGATCGGCTGGCGCGGCCTGCTGCTGATCGGTGTGTTGCCTGCCCTGCTGATCGTCTACATCCGCATCTACGTCAAAGAGCCGCAGGTGTGGGTTGAGAACCGGCGGAAGCAACGCACCGAGAACCGGGAGTTCCGTGCGCCGTTGCTCAGCATCTTCCGCCGCGGCTTGCTCGCCAATACGCTCACCGCGTGTTGGCTGATGGCCAGCGCATTTGTCGTCGGCTACTCCATCGGCGGCATGTTTCCGTCCTATCTTCAGCGGGACCTCAGCCTGCCCCCGGGCTACGTCGCGCTGCCGATCATGCTGCAGAGCCTGGTGTTTTTTCTTTCGGCGATGCTCTGGGGGTGGGCTGCCGACCGGTTTGGCCGACGAACAACGCTGATGATCACCGCCCTGCTGACCATCCCGGTTGCACCACTGTATTTGCTGACCAGAGACTACTCGATGATCGTCGTGTTCTTCACCTTGCAGGGCTTTTTTGGCGGTGGCGGCATGCAGACACAATGGCCGCACTATCTGTCCGAACGCTTCCCGACGGAGGTGCGGGCGACGGCTACTGGCTTCTGCTATCATCAGGGGGCGATCTTTGGCGGCATTGTGGGGCCGGTCGTGACGTACTTCGCCGTCAACTGGCATCTGGGCTTCGCGGTGCCGATGCTGATTGGTACCGTCATCGCTGCCGTCTCGGTTGCCACGGCGCTATTGTTCAGTCCCGAGACCAGGGGCACGGTCCTGGTCTCGGATATTCAACTGGCGTGATGCATTAGCAGGCTGGGGACGCTCGACGGTGCTGATCCAGAGGAGCGTCCCCGGCCTGGCGCTTACATTCGATCAGGGATGTAGCCGCGACCCGGCTACGTCCTTTTAACGCCAGCGCGAGAAACTAGAAAAAGACAAACGACCGGACCACGACGTTCTTGCGGCATCGTGCATTGGCGGGCGCAGTCGGGTCGATACAGGCAGAATGGAAAGACCAGCGCGAGACGGAACCGTCGGTCACAGAGTCATAGCATTTGAGCATTGAGACTTCGGTGGACTTCTGCTGGGGGAACCAGTACCACTCGTGGTCGGGACGGTAGGTGAAGCGCGTGGTCTCGCCGACGCGGTCGTCGTAAATCCGGTAATTGTTGATGTAGGGCTGGTCTGCGAACGACGGCCAGGCGCACAGCACGAACGGGAATTGCTCCACCGTCTCCATCGGCTTGGCAAGGTTGAGCGACATGAACCGCCGCGACATCTTCGCGTCGGCCTCTTCTTCCGTGCAGTTCTGCGCGCGCCCGAAATTCCGCAAATTCTTGGTAAGCAGCTCGCGGCAGCGCACACGGCCGCTGTTGTCGTTCAGGTCGTTGTGCACCAGGTTGACGTAATTGGCGTTCACGCCCGGGTTCTTGGCGTCCTGGTCTTCCGTGCGGTCCCCGGCGTAGTCCTTGTCGAAAATGTCGTGGTTGTACACCAGCGCATCGGTCGCGTCCGGGAAGAATTCCAACAGCAGCTTCTCGATCTCCGGATAGAACACCCGCTCCACTTCGGCCGAATCGTAAAAGTTGGAGCATTTGGACTCGAGATGCGCCAGCGACAGGCCGAGCCGGTCCATGCATTCGGGGCTGTTAGGCGACAGTCCAGGGTAGTATTCGCCGATGCGCCGCGCGTCGCGCAGCACCTGCGGAAAATAGAGGTTGCGCCGCCGGTTGTCCTGCTCGTTCTTCCGCAGGATCGCGGTGACGTCGGCGCGCGCCGGATCCCGCCAGAGTGCGTTCGATGGCACCACGGAATAGCTCGGCCGCTCATGGACGGTATAAGCCAGCGGCAATGCCACGCCCCCTGCGGGCGCTTTGAGGCTATTCGAGGCGCGGATATAGGCAACGCACTCGTCGTAGTCGCGGAATGCGAGGCCCCACCTTGTCTTGATCGGGCCCGGCGGCGCCGTGTCGATCATGTCAATGACGCGCTGGCCTTCGCCCGAGCTGATCTCGGCAAGCGCATCCTGAAGCGCCAGGGCGGTTCCCGCGTCGCCGTCGCGGTCGAACGCCATGTAGGACAGGCCCCCGTGCGCCGCGATCGGCGGCGGTTGCCCTTCCGTGCGCTGGAGCGACGGCACATAAGCCGACGCGGCGCTTTCCACGGTTTCCGCGACGTTCCTCTCGGCGACCTCGAGTTGGCTCATGGCACACCTCCGGTTGGTTGGGCCGCAGGGTGGCACATGGGGCGCGGGTTTGCCAGGGTATGGCTTGACGGTATGGGTTGACGGTATGGGTTGACCGCCATGCCGATGCGCGCGGCAGATGACGTGCAGACGTCCCGCCGGCCGCGCGGCCTATCCGTCTGCCTCCGGCGGCCGCCTGCCAGTCCCGCGATACGCCGCCATCGCTTGCAACGCCGCTGCCGCCCGCCCCATGGGCACGGACCAATCCCCCAGCGTTTCCTGTCGGAAGATCGTCAAGTTTGGATACCAGGGACTGCTCGCGCGCCCCGACAGCCAGCGCCAGCAGTTGTCATAGCGGTCGATCAGGAACACCGGTTTGCCCAGCGCCCCGGCCAGATGCACGACCGCGGTATCCACGCTCACGACAAGGTCCAGATTGGCGATGATGGCCGCGGTATCCGCGAAGTCCTGTGCCCCGGCCATCGGGTCGCACAGCGCCATGCCCTCGGGTGCGAATTGCACTTGCTCTTGCGCCGGCCCCTTCTGCAGGCTGACGAAGTGCACGCCAGGCACGGCGGCGAGCGGCAGGAAGGCAGCGAGCCCGGCGCTGCGCCGGCGGTCCACCGTGGAAAAGCCGGGCAGCCAGGGACGCGCCTGCCCGGCCCAGGCCAGGCCGACCAGCATCTTGCCTGACGGCAGTTGCCGTGCCCATGCGGACGCAAGCATAGGATCCGCACTCAAATAGGAGCGGGCCGGTACGGTCGCCGGTGTTGATTCGAACGCGCGCGGCAAGCTGACGAAGGGGCAATGGAAGTCGAATTGCGGTGGCGTGCCATCGCCGGTGAATACTGCGTCGGCCCCCAGCACGCTGCGCACCAGGCGCACCAGCGGCGCCGGCACCCAGGCCAGCACGCGTGCGCCACGCGCGGCGAGCAGCGGCGCGAAGCGCAGGAACTGGATCGTGTCGCCGAAGCCTTCCTCATGCGTCAGCAGGATAGTACGTCCTGCCAGGTCGCCCGCTTCACGCAGCGCCGGCAACAGGAATTCCACCGGCAGCGACACCGCACCTTTCACGCGCAGCCGCCATTCGTATTCCGGCCACGCCTCCTCCCAGCGGCCGGCCTGCAGCAACGCCACCGCGCGGTTCACCCGGATCTGCGCGTCGTTGGGCGCCTCGGCGATGGCCCTGGCGTAGGCGGCCAGCGAGCGGTCGAACTGCCGCTCCACCTTCAGCAGCAGGCCCAGATTGGCCCAGCTTGGCGCCAGCCCCGGATCGAGCGCCACCGCCCGCTGGAAATGCCAGATCGCTTGCTCGTTCTGGCCGAGTTCCGCCAGGGCCAGGCCCATCCCGTGCTGAGCGGGGGCCGAGCGCGGGTGCAGTGCCAGGCCTTCTCGCAGCACTGCCACGGCGGCCTGGCCTTCGCCGCCTTCCATCAGGAAGGTGGCAAACGCCTGGCGCAGCCGGAAATCCTCGGGTGAGAGCTTCAGGCAAGCGCGGAATTGGGCAGCGGCCTGGGCGCGGGAGAACCGCGGCAACAAGGCGGGAATGTCGCCGCAGGGGTGCGCATCGTTCGGACGTTCGCGCGCAACCCGATCGAAGATGGCCGCCGCCCGCTGCGTCTGCCCGCGTGCCGCGACCGAGAGGCCGAGCAAGAACAAGGCTTCGACGTCAACCGAGTCCTTGGCGAGGATGCGCGTGCACGCCTCCTCTGTTTGCTGCCACTGGGCGGTCCCCAGCCGGTCCAGCACCACGCCCCATTGCTTCTGCCGTTCTGTCAGTTGCATCGACGACTCCTCCTGCTTGGGCAGGAGAGTCGCCGAGCAACGTTAAGAGAAGGTGTACAACGGTGCGACTAATCTGCCCAGGATGCGCAGGCGATCACCTCGCCGCCGTCCCAGATGCCCAGGCAAACTTGCTCGCCGTCGCGCTCCAGCATCAGATATGGGTCGAGCACGACATGCTCCTGCTTCAGTTCGCCCAGGATCAGCGCGGTTCCCGGCACCCGGCGGGACAGCTCTCGGGCATAGGCGGCGATGGGTTCCGGCACGCCCAGGCCGTGCAGCCATTCGGCCGGCACCCAGCGCTCCTCCCAATGCGAGCCGGCGCGCACACGGAACACCCCGGCGCCGATCAGCATCGCGATCACGCACATCCAGGCGAGCGTCAGCCACCCGGAGACGTCCGATCCGTCCACCGCCATCCGCTGGGTGACGCCGCCGCTGACCGCCATGCAGGCGACCGACCCCAGCAAGGCGATCGGCAGGATCGGCTGGTGGCGGTACCAGAAGCTGGGAGCAAATCGCTCGAGCTGGGCCTGCTTGTGCGCCGCCAGCACATCCAGGCTGACAGACGCGATTCCCTGATCGGCGATCTCATCGAAAAGCGACAGCGGCTGCGGCGGCGCAACCAGGGCGTCGAAGGGCATGGGTGGGACCTCCTTCGTTCCAGTGCTGACTGACAGCCTAGCATGCTCCTGAACACGCCGGGATCGCAATCGTGTTTCCTTGGCGTGTTTCCTTGGTGTGTTTCCTTGGCGTGTTTCCTTGGCGTGTTTCCTTGGCGTGCCTCCTCGGCGCGCCTCCTCGGCGTATCTCGTTGGCTTGTTTCCTTGGCCTGTCTCGTTTCCTCGGCCTGTCTCGATGGCTTGTTTCCTTGGCCGGTAGGCGTCAGTCGCAACCGGTCTGCAACTCTGTGACGGGTACCCTGGTTCTGGGACAAATATCGCGTCATGGGACATGCCGGACCGTACCGATCACGTATTGCGCACCTTCCCGCCTCGGCCTCTGAACCCGGACGAACGTGAGCTGGTGTCAGACTGGCTGGCGGCGACCGGGGACGTCGGCTCGGCCTATGTGAGCGAGCGGCGCAGCGACGACCCTGCGACCTACCACCGCGTCGTCGTAGCACTCGGGCCGGGGACGGCGCCCTCCTACCTGGTCCATGCGCCATCCGGCGTGACCTGCTGGCTGGTGACGAAACTGGGCGAGGAGCCGGGCGTGCGCCGCTACGACAGCTTGCGGGCGGCGCTCAATTCGATCCGCCGGGTATTTCCGGATGGAGCGCCGGAGCAATAGGCGGTCAGCCGCCGAAAGGCCGCTGGGCGCGTTCGAGCAAACGCGAGAACAGACCTGGCTTTTTTGGCGGCTTGGCGGCTTCCGCCACTTTCTGCCGGGCGCGTTCCTCCGCTTCCTGCTGGCGCTGCTTGCTGCTGAGCCATTTCTCCAGGCTCATGCCCGCCTTGGCGGCACGCTTTTCTTCATAGGCACGCTGACCGGCTGAGAGCGTTTTCTTGGCGACGGGCTTGGTGGACACGCTGCGGCTCCCCGGCGGCTGGCAGGGGCCGGGTTTTCGCAGGGGGGAAGCGGGAATTCAAGTGGATGGTGTTGATCCGCTGCCGCCATGGCCGCACGTCACCCGCTACGCATCGGTTGCGCATCCGTGTGGCGCCGCCACTTTCCCCCAATCTTCCCGCCAGGGGACGCGGCGTCTCAGAAAATCTCCGGGCACCAGGGCGCGCTGCCTGGTTGGAAGATCATGTCCGCATGCGCCGCAGCACCTGGCGTCAGTTCCTGGACGCGCAGCGCATGCGCGAGCCGGGTCCAGGTGAAGCCGCCCAGGTAGACCGAGCCAAGCGCCGTGACATCGCAGCGCAGCACCGGCGTGGCGTCGGTACGGTCGACGCCGTCGCAGCCGATCCGCCACCGTCCGGCGTTCCACGGACAAAATTCATCGGCAACCTCGATCACCACGGATCCTTCCGGCCGATAGGACCGTGCCCGCAGCGCTGCCCTGACATCGACCAGACGCACCCATACGCCGTCCCGCAGGCTGAAACCGAGCCGGCGAGGCTCCGCCATCAACAACAGCAGCGGATGATCGAGCGGCAACAGCCCCGCCCTGACTCGTGCCATCAAATCGACATCGAACAAATATCGCCAGATGGCACACGTCGCCCGCGGCGACTCGCCGATCGCTTCGATCACCGCCACCGAACCGGTTTGCAGGTGGCGCTCGAACGCCGGGTTCATGCGGTACAGCGCATAAGCCGTCGGCCGCCCTTCCTCTTCGAGGACGGCGCACAGCATGTCGCCGCCGTTTCCGCGCCGCCAATCGTCGATCAGCACGCGATTCTCCCACCAGGCCTGGCTGCGCGCGAACATGCCCGGTGTCGTCGCGGCCACCCGCTCGTAGATCGGCGCGACATGTTCCTCGGCAGCAGCAGGCGCAACGAGGCGAACGCGGCCCGCGGCGGGAAGCGATGCGTAAAACGCCGATCGCTCGCGCGGCATGTCGATCCCGCCTGCGAACGAGGCCAGCCCGAAGCCGAAACGGCCATAGATCGTGTCTTCGGTGGCCCACAGATAGGCGACCGGCTCGCCTTGCTCGCGACAGGCGTCAAGCAGGGCGCGCATCATCGACCGCAGCACTCCGTGCCGCCTGTGCGTCGGCAACACGCCGGCCACGGTCAGGCCGGAAGCGGGGACGTGCCCGCCGGGAACCGTCAATCGAAGCGGGTAAGCGCCGAGACCGCCAACCACCTGATCACCGTCCCAGGCCGCGTACACGCGCGCGGCCGGCAGTACCTGCATCAGCCGATCCGCATGCTTCTCATCGGGCGAAGCCCGCCCGAAATAGGTCGTGATCGGCGTGATCGCCTGTCTGAACTCGTCTGGCGATGCGCAGGGACGAACTTCGATCGCCATCCAGCTCCTCCGCCTCTCTCGCTGCTATCATGAACCTGGTATTGCAGCCGGCCTTATGCCTCGCATGGCGAGGCTTGGTATCGCGGGCAACTGCCGATTTGCGCGCCAGCATAACCAGCGCGGCGCAGGACGGCTATGTTGGATTGCCGAAAGGGCGATCTGCGCATGCGAAACGGCTTGACCCGCACTTTGGAACACTTCGTCTGCGACCGCTGACGCCGCAGCGCGCCTCCTCTGTCACCCTCGTCATCGGAGCGCGAATTCTTCCTATTGCGCGCGCTCAGGTTTTGGAGTCTGCAACGGGCAGCCCCAGCAACTCCCGCAATCAGCTTTTGGAGTCCGCAACGGGCAGCCCCAGCAACTCCCGCAGCACGTACTCCGTGTGTGTCCCCGCCGCCGGCCCGGGCCAGCCGACCACATCTTCCGGTGCCTCGCCGTCCAGACGGATCGTCGGTCCAGGATGCAGGGTCGGCCCGATCAGCGGGTCATCCACCCGCAGCACCGATTTCCGTGCCAGGAAATGCGGGTCCTGCGCGCAATCAGCGATGTCATACAGCCGCGAGCATGGCACTTCGGCCGCTTCCAGCACGGCTTCCGCGTCGCGTGCGGGGAGCTGTTTCGTCCAGGCGGCGATGGCGGCATCCAGCGCGTCGCGCCGCGCACAACGATCGCCATTGGTTGCATAGCGCGGGTCGGCGCCCAGATCCGGCCGGCCGATCGCTGCCATCAGCCGGCGGAAGATCAGATCGGAGTTGCCGGCGATGCACAGCCAGCGCCCGTCGGCGCAGGGATAGGTATTGGTCGGCGCGGCTGTTTCGATCGCGGCGCCCACCGGTTGGCGCACGCGCCCGTCCAGTGCGTATTCCGGCAGCATGCCTTCCATCAGGCTGAACACGCTCTCCACCAGGTTCACGTCGATCACCCGGCCGCGCCCAGTCCCAGTCCCGCTCCCGGTCCCAGTCCGGGCTCCGGTCGCGTCGCGCTGCCATAGCGCCGCCAGCAGCCCGATCGCCGCGTACAGGCCCGCCAGGTCGTCACTGATCGAAATGCCGCAGCGCGGCGGCGGCAGCTCCGTGGCACCGGCGGGATGCGCGGTCAGGTGCCGCAACCCGCCCATCGCCTCGCCGATCGCACCGAACGCCGGCTTGTCGCGATACGGCCCATCCTGCCCGTAACCGGAGATGCGCGCGATCACCAATCGCGGATTGACCTCGTGCAGCACCGACGGCGCCAGCCCCAGCCGCTCCAACTGGCCGGCGCGCAAATTCTCCACCAGCACGTCGGCGCGCGCGGCCAGCTTCAACGCGATGTCGTGCTGCTGTTTCAGGTCCAGCACCACCGACAGCTTGTTGCGTCCATGGATGCTGAACCACACCGAGTGCCCGTCCTTCGCCGCCCCCCAGCCGCGGAACGGATCGCCGCCCGGCGGTTCGACCTTGATCACCTCGGCACCCAGGTCGGCCAGAATACGGGTGCAGAACGGCGCGGCGATGTAATGGCCGATTTCCAGCACCTTGAGACCGGCCAACGGTCCGCTCCGCTTTGGTATCGATAGCATCCGGGTCCCTGCTCCTTTGCGTTGAAAAAAAATTGTCCGGTGCTGCGCCAACACGCGCCATGTTAACTTTTGTTTAAAAACTATCGATGGATAGTGGTCGTGTGGCCGCTGGTAGTTCGCCAGTGTCCTGTTTCCTCCCCGATGTCGCGCGGCCCCCCGATACGCGCGACCCCCTTGGCGGTGCGGTTCTTCCGCACCGCCTCTTTTTGTACGTCCCGCCGCCCTTTTTTACGGCCCCACGGCAATTCTTGCCAAACGCTGACAATCGCTCCACCCCGCGCAGACGGACCATGATGTGCGGAGAGAGCCGATGACCATGCCAGTCCAGTTTCAACAAGGGCCGCGCTGATGCTGCCGACGCTTGTAGCGCTGCTGACCGCCGCCACCGTCGCGGTGCCGCTGTCGCGCCGCGCCGGGTTCGGCAGCGTGCTGGGCTATCTGGTCGCCGGCGTGGCGATCGGCCCCAACGGGCTGCGCCTGGTCACCAACGTCGATGCCATCGCTAACATCGCTTCACTTGGCGTGGTCATGCTGCTGTTCCTGATCGGGCTGGAACTACGGCCGCAGCGCCTGCTGGTCATGCGGCGCACTGTGTTCGGGCTGGGGACCGCGCAGCTCCTGGCATGCGCCGCCGCCCTGGCGGCGCTGGCCCATATCGCCGGAGTCGCCTGGCCGGGGAGCGTGGTCCTGGGGGTTGGGCTTGCCATGTCCTCCACCGCGATCGCACTGCCGATGCTCGCCGAGCGCACCTTGATGCAAACCCGCGCCGGCCGCGACGGCTTCGCCGTTCTGCTGTTCCAGGACCTGGCCTTCATCCCGCTGGTCGCCCTGGTGCCGCTGCTGGCCGGCCGGACCGCAACCGACCACCTGATGTGGCGCGACGTTGCCCGCGCCACGGTGGCCGTGGTGGCCATCCTCGCCGGCGGACGCTACCTGACGCGCCCACTGTTCCGCGCAATCGGCGGCACCGAGACCCGTGAGTTGTTCAACACGGTGGCGCTGCTGATCGTGACCGGCACGGCATTGCTGGCCTCGGCCGCCGGGCTGTCCCCATCGCTGGGCGCCTTCATGGCCGGCGTATTGCTCTCGCAGTCCGAGTACCGGCACGAACTGGAAGCGGATATCGCCCCGTTCGAGGGCCTGCTGCTGGGATTTTTCTTCATTTCGGTGGGGATGTCTGCCGATCTGGGCTTGGCACTTGCAAAACCGCTGCTGCTGGCGAGCGCCACCGTGGCCCTGCTGGCCACAAAGACGGCCGTCATGTACTTGTTGGCGCGCCTCGTGCGACAGGACCGGGTCAACGCATTGCGTTTTGCCCTGACATTGCCGATGGCCAGCGAGTTCAGCTTCGTGTTGTTCTCGGCGGCGGTGGCGGTTGGTGCACTCGGCGCAGCCGAAGCCCGGATGGCGACGCTGGTCTCCGCCGCGTCGATGCTGGCGACGCCGATTTTGTTCTCCGCCGCCGAGTCCTGCGTGGTGCCGCGGCTGCGCCAGCGCAAAGAGCCGGTGTACGATCGAATCGTGGGAGAATCGAACCCGGTGATCATCGCCGGCTTCGGCCGCATGGGCCAGATCGTCGGCCGGCTGCTGCGGCTTTACGGCATCCCCTTCACCGCACTGGAACGCGACCCAGGACAGGTGGATGTGGTGCGCCGCTACGGCAACACAGTGTATTTCGGCGATCCGACGCGCGCCGAGGTGTTGCGCTCGGCCGGCGCCGACAGGGCGAAACTGCTGGTCGTATTGCTCGGCGACATGGAGGCTGTACTGCGCGTGGTGGACGAGGCACGGCGCAATTTTCCGCACCTGAAGATCCTGGCCCGGGCCCGCAACCGCCGGCATGCCCACCTGCTGATGGACCGCGGGGTGGATGGGCTGGTGCGCGAGACGTTCCTTTCCAGCCTGGAGCTGGGGCAGCAGGCGCTGGAGGTTCTCGGGATCGAACCGGCAGCGGCGGCGCGAGGCGTGGCATTATTCCGGGACCAGGATGAAAAAACCCTGCTGGCGAGCCATGCGATCTATCGCGACGAGCAGAAGCTGATTCAATCGACCCAGGATGCCGCGGCAGAACTGGAGAGTCTGTTCGAGGCAGACAGGGCATCGGAAAACCTCTCCCGCGAAGCGGGAGAGGCCGAGATGCGAAGCGTCGAGGGTGAGGGCGATCGGGTCGGCACATAACCGGCTTCCTCATCTCTGCTGCTACGCGGGCGAGCGCACGCCGACACCCCAGACGTTCTTCATGGGCGCAGCTCACCTCCTCGGACCGTGCCGCAGGCGCGTCGCCACGTCGCAGCAGATTGAATCCATGGCAAATGGGTCCCGCCGGCGCGCGCCTTGGTTGTATCTCGTGGCGGATACGCTATCGCGAGAAGATACCCGGAGCCTCCAGATGGAACGGTCAGAACAGGTCAGGATGCGCAATACCCGCTTGGGCGCCGACCCGATCCCAACCACCGCCAGCCGGATTGAGGCCGCGGCAACTCCTCGCAAGGCAAGTGCTCGGGTGAGCGTCCCTGAGCCGCACTGCTGACCACCAATCGGTCGATGGGGCATGCGCCTGATGGCCGTCGTATATTTACTGTTATTGCATCAGATAAATTGGATGAATACGGACGTGTTTTGAAACCAAATTGTAGCTATTATCGCCGTAGCGTTTCTTTTCATGAATGAAGCGCAAAAATTTACACATCATCCGCTGGTCCCGCTGCAAGGCATGCGCGCCGTCGCCACATGGCGGCGTTGCCGCGACCTCGTCCACTGCCGCCGAAGCACCGCGGCCATCGAATTCGCCATGATCGTAACGCCACTGTTGGTCCTGATCTTCGGCTTCATCTCCGTCAGCGCTATTTTCTACACGTGGTCAAGCATGCAGAACGCGGCGCAATACGCCGCCATGCTGGTCTCCACCGGCCAGGTCAAGGACGTCAGCACCGGCGCGCTCTCGCCGAGCAACACCAGCGCGACCACGCGATGCAGCAGCACGTTGTCCAGCAGCGACGCGGAATACTACGCCTGCAGCAACCTGCCGTCCTGGGCCACCTTCACAGTCATAACGACCGAGAATTGCGCTGTGCCCAGCGTTGAAGTGTCGCTGTCGGCCAGCGCGTCGGCCGCCGCGATCATCGACATCTTTAAATTCTTCAGCGGCGAGACCCTCACCGCCCAGGCCACCTTGATGAAGGAGGGCTCATGCCCGTGATCCCGACGCCTCGCGCCCTGATCGGCTTGCTACGGGCCGATGCGACCGATCGCCGCCCGGCAGCGGGATGCCGGACCCCGACAGCGTGCGCATCCCGTGGCGCGGCCCGGCAACGGTTGCTATGCGACCGCCGGGCCGCGATCGCCGTCCTGATTGCCTTGTCGTTCCCGTTTCTGATCGCCCTGGGCGTCCTGGCGGCCAATGTCGGCTACCTCTACTACCGCCAGCTCTTGCTGCGGCAGACGGTTACGGCGGCGGCACTCGCCGGCGCGAGCAATCTCACCACGTACTATTCGTCGGGCAACAACTCCACCGCCACCGTGGTCGCCCAGGCGCAAGCTTTTGCCACCGCGAATGAACCGACCGCCACGTACGGCACGGTGGTGCCGGCGGCGGACGTGGTCCTGGGGACGTGGAGCAATGGGACGTTCACCAGCCTGGCGGCCAGCGGCAGTACCACCCCCAATTCCGTCCAGGTCACCGGCCTCAACACAACGGCGAACGGCAACGCTGTTTCAATCCTGCTCGGCAGCCTTGTGGGGGTGCCGACAGCCAACATGACATCAACCGCTACCGCCAGCTTCGCGACCGGCCAGAACTTCGACACGATCGTCATCAACGATCTATCGCAGTCCTTCAAGTCCGAGATCAGCGAGCAGCAGTCGGCAGACAAATCGATCCTGAACTGCGTGACGGCCAACGCGGCCCCCACATCCTTGTTCGGCATCACCGCGATCGACGGACATTCCACCGTCATGCTCGCATTGGCGCAGGCGAACCCCGTCTTGACCTTGATCGAATCTTTGATCGGCGGGCTGAATTACTGCGGCACTCTCGGCATGCCGCAGTGCAGCGGCTCCAACATCGCAGCCGGCGTCTACTCGGCAATCCAGCAGTTCAGCACCGTTTCCGGCTTGAACGCCACCAAGAACATCATCATCATCACCGACGGCGTGCCGAATGCGGACCCCATCACCTATACCACGGCGGACGGCATCTATCCGACGCCGACCTCGACGACGCCTACCTGTACTTCGTCCTGCACTGACGCCGACATGTTAGTTATGGCGCAGAACCAGGCGGCCGACGCCTATGCCGCCGGAATCAATGTCTCCACGATCTACTATTCCGGCGATACCCCGGCATCAGAACAATCGTCCTATGCCGCATCGCTGGCGACGTTGCGGAAGGGGGTCGGCGTGTCGCTGGTCGCACCCACGCCAGCCCAGATCACCACGGTACTCGGCGGGTTCTGCTCCACCATGGCATCGGCACTGAAGCTGGTGAACTGAGGCCGGAACAAAAACGCCGGCGGGCGGTGGCCGTGCCAGCCCGTCGTGGCCGGTGACAGCAGGCACGATCCGTCAGGATCACAGCCCTAGCGCGCTTCTCCCGCAAACCCACGTTGCAGTGCGCCCAGCCGGCCCAACGCAGCTTCCGGCAACGGCCCCTTCAGCACCGCCGCCAGCGAATGTTCGAATTGTTCCGCCGTCGCCATGCCGACCAGGATCGTGCCCATCGCCTTGTGCGAAATGGCAAAGCGGATCGCAGCCTCCGCCAGCGATGACGCGAACCCTTCCGTCACCAGAGGCATCAACCGCCGCGCCCGTACCAGGTCGGCTTCGTAACTCGAGGCCGAGCCGATCGGCTCGGGCGGCGGGCTCGCCACCGGATGACGCTCCGCGACACCGGACAGCGCACCGCCGGCCAGCACGCGGATGCCGATCACGCCGACGCCTGCAGCCTGCGTGTGATCGAATAGCCGTCCGTAATCCTGTGCCGGATAATTCGCCGGCAATGCCTCCGCCGCACTTGGGTTCAGCATGTTGTAACTGACCTGCGCACTGTCGAAATCGCCGGCATCGATCACCTGGCGCAGTGCCGGCGTATCCCCCACCGCCGTGATACCCAGCAAGCGCGTCTTCCCCTGGTCGCGCAGCTTCCGGAACGCCGGCACCACCTCACCCAGCACCTGCTTCACGCTCAGCGTTTCGCCGCCGCCGGCGCTGGTGATCGCGTTATGCAGATGGAAGATATCCACGCTTTCCCGGCGCAGCCGCTGCAGGCTGCCCTCCAGCGAGTCCGCCACCGCTGCGGCGATGCGGCCGAAATCGGCGGAGCGGAGCCGCACCTTGGTACCGACGATCGCCTCGGCCGGCTTCAGAGTGGCAAGAACGCGGCCCAGGTTCTTTTCCGATTCCCCGTTGCCGTATTGCACCGCCGTATCGAAGTAGTTGATGCCCGCTTCCAGCGCACGCGCGATCGCCTTGTCCTGGTCGGCCGGCGCGCCGCGCACCATCAGCCCGCCGACCGCGCCACAGCCAAAGCCCAGCATCGAAACCTGCATGCCGGACCGGCCGTAAACCCGCTTTTCCATCGCGTTCCTCTGCCTCAATTCAACAACGATTATTTTCCCCCCGCCGGCGCCGGCGCTTTGGCCGAGACCTCGTGGGCCTCGCCGCCACTGCTCGGCAACGCCACCGAGACCAGGTCCTTCGGATTGATGCCGCCCGCCCAAAGCGCAACCCATTTCGGCCCAGCCGGGCTCTGCACCAGCATCGCAACCAGATGACCCTGCGACGTGTCGCGCATCATCAACAGCCTGCTCACCTGATCCTCGGACGTTGTCGGCTCCCGATCAATCTGTTGGATGACGTCACCTGCCGCCAGGCCCATGTCCTCCGCCTGTGACCCCGGGATCACCTGGTCGATCAGCACGCCGGTCTCATCGCCGAGCCCATAGCGTGCCCGATCGGCCGGGATGATGTTCGCGACATACATGCCCAGGCCGACCGCTTCCGCACGCGCGATGCTCTCCTTGCTCGCCAGCACCTCGCTGCGCAGTGCCAACATGTTGGGCCAGGGCTCTCCCTTCACCGTCAGGTCAACGGTCTCGTCGTCGCGCCAAACGGTCAGCTTGACCGGCGTGCCCTCGGGATAGTGCACGATGGTACGTTGCACCTCGCGTGAATCGCGCGGATGAACGCCATTGATCCCGATGATGATATCGCCGCGCTGCAGTGACGCGCGGGCAGCGGGACTGTTGGGTTCGATGCCGGTGACGATGGCCCCATCAGTACCGGGCAGACCGAACACCGACGCCAGCAGCGACGTCAGGTCCTGGGCGTGCAGCCCGATCCAGTTCGGGCGCTGGCGGGAAGGATCGCGCAATATGCCGACCACGAACTCGACATCGTTTGCCGGCAACGCGAAACCAAGTCCGATGGAACCGAGCGTCGAATTGTTCGACAGCAGCGCCGTGTCGATGCCGATGATATGGCCAGAGCAATCGAGCAATGGACCGCCGGAATTCCCCGGATTGATCGAGGCGTCGGTCTGCACATAGTCGTCGAACGGCGTGCGCATCAGGTTGCGGTTCACGCCGCTGATGACGCCGGTGCTGACCGACGTGCCGATGCCCAGCGGGTTGCCCACCGCAATCGCCGGCTGCCCGATCTTGAGCGCGTCACTGTCACCGAACGACAAGGCAGGCAGCGGTTTGGGCATGTTCACCTTCAGCACGGCGAGATCGGTATAGGCTGCCGCAGCGACCAATTGCGCCGACACCGTCTCGCGATTCTGAAAGGTGACGCGAATGATCGCGGCGTCCTGGATGACGTGCTTGTTGGTGACGATCAGGCCGCTTGGATCGACAATGGCGCCGGAGCCCACGAACAGCTCGAAATGATCGTACGTGGCCTGGCCGGATTCGGTCCTGCTCAGCACCCGGACCACCGAAATATTGACCACCGACGGCAGGGCGTGCGCGACAACATCGGCAATGTTGCACCCCGTCGACGTGGTGGCGTGCGCCGCGCCGGCACAGAGCAATACGGCGGTCGTTGAGAGCGCCGCGTAGGGGAGGGCGCGCACGCGGTGCACCAGACGCCGGAGATATCGGGGCGGATTGGCGGTGCCGGCGTTGGCCAAACGTAGTTTGGCCAAACCTAGGATGGAGGCGATCCTCATTGCTCTTCTCCTTACCCGGTATCGATGTCCAGCAGCGACGGCTGCCGCAATGTGACGGCTAGAAGGGACAATAGCAAAGCGTCAGTTTTACGACAGGGCGTATAATCCGGACCGTTGTCTTTTGTATCCGGAATCAGCCGAGCGGGTACGTCTCTCCCGCGCGCAGCACGGGAGAGACGCGACCAAAACGATCAGAACGAGCCCAGGAAGTCCCGCTTGCCGATCTCGATGCCGCGGTGGCGCAGGATGTTGTACGCCGTGGTGGTATGAAAGAACAAATTGGGCAGGCAGAAATGCAGCAGGTAAGCCTTGCCCTTGAAGGCCATCTCGCGCTGCCCGGCCATCCATTTGATGTCGCGCGACTCGGTGCCTTCGATCTGCGCCGGGGCAAAGTCCTTCACGAAGGCCAGCGACCGTTCGATACGTGTCTTCGCTTCGGCGAAGCTGGTGTCGTCAGTGGTGGCGAATTCGGGCGGCTTCACGTCGGCCAGCCGAGCGGGTGCGTTGCGGGCGAAGTCCGTGGCCTGGCGGATCTGGCGGGCGAGCGTGAACATGTCGGGATACAGCCGGTCCGACAGCAACACAGCCTCGTCGAATTTCTTGGCCTTGGCTTGTTCCGCCGCCTTGTCGATCACGCCTGCCAGGCCGGTCATCATCTGCGCGCAGACCGGCACGCAGGCATCGAACATCGAGAACGCCATAGAATTCCCTCCTTCATGACACGCGGACCGGGGCGCTTCAGTGCCCGGCCAGCATCGGGCCCAGCACGTTCTGCACCCCGGTGATCAGAATCTGCACGCCGATGCAGAGCAGCAGGAAGGCCGATATCCGGGTGACGGTACGGCTGCCGCGGGGCCCCATCAGGCGGGAGATGCGATCAGACGAAGCGTACGCGATCCAGATCACGCCCGCCAGCGCCAGGGTCGCGGCAGTCATGCCGAGCAAGAACCAGACGAGGTCGATGGTATCTTCCGGGTGATCGGAACCGAGTGCGATTGCCACCGCGATCGTTCCCGGCCCGGTGGTGAAGGGGATAGTCAGTGGAAATAACGCGACGTCTTCCGCGTCGCGCGCCGGCGCGGCCTGATCCTGCTTCTGCGCTTCGTGGTACTCCGGCTCGTTCAGCAGGCGCCAGGCGCTGAGCGCCACCACGATGCCGCCCGCGACACGCAGTGCCGCGAGGCTGATACCGAAGAACGACAGGACGTAGGATCCCGCCCACAGCGCCACCGTCATCACCGTGAGCGAGTACAGTGCGACCAACTGCGCGATGTGGTCCCGGTCCTGCGGGCGATGCTGCGTCACCTCACGAAAGATGAACGCGCCACTGATCGGGTTGACGATGGAAAACAGGGCCGGGAAGCCGAGCAGGAAGGCGTTCAGTGCCAGGTGCATGAGGACGCGTGCATCTACATGTCATTGCGAGGAGCGCAGCAATGCAACCACATGTCATTGCAAGGAACGGAGCAATGCAACCACATGTCATTGCAAGGAGCGCAGCAATGCAAGTACATGTCATTGCGAGGAGCGCAGCGACGAAGCAATCTCGTTCGAAGCAGCGCGCGGACGAAAGCAGTGCGCGGACGGTCCATGCGCCATACGATCGAGGTTGCGTCGCTGCGTCGCTCCCCGCAATGCCATATCATCCGAGCTTCGGCCGCCTGTCCGCCCACGGCTGCGCTTGTTCGAACGCCGCCGCGGCTTGCAGCACACCCAGATCGTCGAACCGCCGGCCGACGATTTGCAACCCGACCGGCAAGCCTTCCCCCGTGAAGCCGCAAGGAACACTGGCCGCCGGATTCCAGGACATGTTGAACGGGTAGGAGAATTCCGCCCAGCTCACCCAGTCCCAGTCATGCTGCGGCCAGTGCGGCGGCATCAGCAGCTCGGCGGGGAACGCCGCGACGGACACCGATGGCGTCAGCAGAAAATCCCAGTCGCGGAACCAGCGGTGAATGTCGGAGATATACGCCACCTTGCGCTCGCGCATCGCCTGATATTCCGAGACCTTGTAGTCCTGCGCCGCCTTCATGCAGGCGACCAGGCCCGGGTCCATCTCCTTTTCCCATTTCGCCAGATGCGGCTGCAAGCGCGTCAGGTGCGCGGCCCAGAAGAAGCGGATCAGCTCCGGCCCCGGCGCGGCCCACGGCGTCGCTACTTCCTCGACCCGCGCGCCCAGTTCCTCGAAGCGCCGAACGGCTGACTTCACCAGCGCCGCCACGTCGGGATCGACGCGCGCGTGTCCCAGATCGGGGCTGTAGGCGATGCGCCTGCCTTCGATGCCCTCATGCAGCCGCCGCAAATAATCCGCGGGCCCCGCTTCCAGCGAGGTGTAGTCGAGTTCGTACGGCCCCGCCATCACTTCCAGCATCAGCGCGGCATCGCCGACGGTGCGCGCCATCGGCCCGTTATGCGACGTCAGATCTCCGACCGACACCGGATAGTACGGCACGCGTCCGAAGCTCGGCTTCAATCCGAACACGCCGCAGAAATGCGACGGCATGCGGATCGAGCCGGCGCCGTCGCTGCCCTGGTGCAGTGGTCCGAACCCGGCCGCCGCCGCCGCCGCCGCGCCGGCCGAAGACGCGCCGGCGTTGTAGCCGTGCTTCCACGGATTATGCGTAATCCCCGTCAGTGGACTGTGCGAGACGCCGGTCCAGCCGAATTCGGACGTCGTGGTCTTGCCCAGGAGGATCGCGCCTTCGGCCTGCAGGCGGGTTACGAAGGGCGCGTCCTCCGTCGGCTGATGGCCGGCGAAGATTCTGCTGCCATGCTGCGTCGGCATCGAGCGCGTCAGCGCGAGATCCTTGATGGTCGCGGGAATGCCATGCAGCCGGCCGATATGCCCGCCGCGCATCAGCGCGGTTTCGGCCTGCTTCGCCGCCGCCATCGCCGGGCCCGCATCCAGATGCACGAACGCGTTCACCCGCGGTTCCAACTGCTCGATCCGATTTAGCAACGATTGCAAATACTCGACCGGAGAAAGCTGCCTGGTACGAATCAGCTCCGCCGCGGCGACCGCCGGGGTGAAGGCAAGCGTCTCGGCATCCATCGTTGGTTCCTTGCTCAGTATGTGGCCCGGCCGCCGGAAATATCGAACACGCCGCCGGTGGAGAAGCTGCATTCCTCGCTGGCGAGCCAGCAGACCAGGGCCGCGACCTCATCGATACCGCCGAACCGGCCGATCGGAATCTTCGACAGCATCCAGTCGATCTGTTGCTGCGTCATCTGCGCGAAAATCGGCGTCTTCACCGCCGCCGGCGTTACGCAGTTCACGCGGATCTCGGCGTTTGCGAGTTCCTTGCCGAGCGATTTGGTGAGCCCGATCACGCCGGCCTTCGACGCCGAATAAGCCGAGGCGTTGGGATTGCCCTCCTTGCCGGCGATCGAGGCGATGTTGACGATGCGGCCGTAGCCATTGCGCTGCATGAAGGGCACCACCGCATGGCAGCAGTAGAACACGCCCTTGAGGTTCACATCGATCACGCGATCCCACTCGGCCACCGGATAGTCCCAGGTCGCGTGGTTTGGCCCGGTGATGCCGGCCGACGTCACCAGGATATCGATCTTTCCCAGCGCCTCGGCGGCGGCCTCCGCGGCGCGCTGCACGGCAGCCGCGTCAGTGACGTCGAGCGTCACCTTGTGCGGCGCCTCGGCCGCTTCCAGCGCCCGCGCGTCGCGATCCCACAGGCTGACCCGGGCGCCTTCGGCGGCAAGCCGCTCCGCGGTGCCGGCGCCGATGCCGGACACGCCGCCGGTGACGATCGCCGTCCGGCCAGCAAAACGCATGCTCATTCGTCAGGATCCCCGCATCGCATCCGGCCGCTATCAAGGCGCCTCGCGCCGCCGGGAGCAAGAGCGCCATCGGCGGCGAAGCACGCCGCATGTGGCGTTCCGCCAAATCCCCACTACATTCGACACGACCAACCAGACGGGAGGGCAGGCCATGAAACGCTTGTTCGGCGGCGGCCACACCGCGGACGACACCGCCTATCCGGTGCGGCACGACGAAGCGGAGTGGCGCCAGAAGCTGTCTCCTGCGGCGTTCGCGGTGCTGCGCCGGCATGGCACCGAACGCGCCGGCAGCAGTCCGCTCAACATGGAGAAGCGGACAGGCACATTCGTCTGTGCCGGCTGCGGACAGAGGCTGTTTGCATCCGACACGAAATACGAAAGCGGTTCCGGCTGGCCAAGTTTCTATGCCCCCCTCGAGGGCGCCGTCGATACCAGCGAGGACCGCAGTTTGTTCATGGCCCGGACCGAGGTGCATTGCAGCAAGTGCGGCGGGCATTTGGGGCACGTGTTCCCCGACGGACCTCGCCCCACCGGCCAGCGCTATTGCATGAACGGCGTGGCATTGGGGTTCGAGCCGAAAGACTGACCGCGGATCGCCGGCCTGCGACCCGACCGGCGCAAAGCCGCGGCGCTGGCGTCGGCCAATACGCTGGCGACTGGCCGCGGCGGACGCGCCGGATCGGCCGTCACTTCGCCAGCATGTCGCGAAGCCCCCGCAACGCCAGGTAATAGCCGGTGATGCCGAACCCGGTGACCATGCCCTGGCTCACCGTCGCGGTATCCGAAACCGGGCCGCGGCGCACCGGGTTCGACATGTGCACCTCGATCGTGCGGAACTTCACCTGGTTGATCGCGGCAACCAGCGCCGGATAGCCGCGCGAGAAGCCGGCGGGATTGAAGATTGCCGCCTCGAAGCCGCGTTCGTTCGCGTCGTACAGCCGGTTGATCACCTCGCCCTCGAGATTCGAATGAAAGATCTCGACGTCAACGCCGAGCTCGGCGGCGTAGCCGCGGATATGCTCGTCGTACTCGGGCAGCGTCATCGGGCCAAAGATTTCGGTCTGGACCTTTCCCCGCATGTTCATGCCGGCGCCATGGACGATGAGGATTTTCGGCATGGGAGCTCCTGTCTGGCTGTATCGCTCGCCGTCATTGCGGCGGTTGGCAGCATGAAGCAAGCCCACCCGAACCACATCGCGCGTTCATTGTGGTCAGGCAATATGCCCCGCCCGGGCAGGCGCGCAGCCGTCCGGGCAGCGCCATTACAGCCGCCAATGCCGCCCATCCGACCCCTGCTCGTTGCGCGATGCGGAAGCCGTTGCACGGCCCGATGCCTGCCCGCCGTCCGGACCAAACGAGGCCCCACAGGCCGTATCCCACTTGTATCATCTACCAATCGAAATGAATTTTCTGCAACCATTAATTGCAGATTTATTCACTTCCAGGTAATTTTCCTCTCATCTTCCCTTGATGGTTGTATAGGATACCCGGGGTAACCGAAAAGGTAGAGAGAACCTCTTGTCCCCCATCGGGTCCAATACAGCCGATCGAGCCAGCCGCGACAGGCCAGCCACCCTCAAGCTAACCCTGTTTGGCCATATGCGGGCCGACGATGCCGCCGGGTGCTCTGTCCTGCCGCGCGGGCGCAAGACCAGGGCGGTGCTGGCGATCCTGGCCCTGTCACCGCGGGGCATGGCGCCGCGGTCCCACATCGCATCCCTCCTGTGGAGCGTGCGCGAAAACGAGCAAGCCCGCGCTTCGCTGCGCCAGGCAGTCCACGAGTTGCAACTGGCGCTCTCTGCCGCCGGCCCGCGCCTGCTGCGCGCCGACCGCAACAACATCGCGCTGGCCCATGCGGGCATCTCAAGCGACATCGAGACCCTGACCCGTACCGTGTTGCCCGGCGCGGACGTTCTCAACCTCTTTGCCCATCCGCTGCTGGAAGATTTGCGTGGCCTCGATATCGCCTTCGACAACTGGATCGAGCACCAGAGCCGCCGCCTGAAGCAGCAAGGCATTACTATTGGCGAGGCCTTGCTGGCCGCCACGGCCGGCACCGCGGCCGCGACGAAGGTCGCGGCATTGATGCTGCGCATCGACGAGACTAACACCGGCGCCTGGCAGGCCGCGATCGGCGCCCAGGTGGCGCTTGGCGAGCATGCCGGCGCACTGTCAGCCTATGAACGCTATCGCGCTGCCCTGGCCCGCACCGGCGAGCGAACCCCCGCGGCCAGGATCGAGGAAATGGTTGCCGCCATTCCGCGCGCCGGCGCGCCGCAGCCGGGCGCCACAGGGTTCGAGGCTCGCGCCTCGCCGCCACCTGGCCGGGCGTACGGTGCGGACGGCGTGGTACGGCTCGGCGTATTTCCGCTGCGTCCGATCGAACCTCATATCGGCGACGAACTGGCCGTCGCCCTCGTGGAGGAGATCACCACCGCGCTGGCGCAGTTCCGCTGGATCACCTGCTTCGCCAATATCCTCCCCTGGAGCGCGGATGGCTCTTCCCGCCCCCGGGACGCGGACAGCGCATCGCGCGCCAGTCAACCGCCGCCGCAATTCGATTTCCTCCTCGATGGCACGCTCCAGCGCAGCGGTGGCCGTATCCGCGTCATCGTCCAGCTCAGCGACGTTCGCGCCGGCCGAACCGTGGTCTGGGCACGCCGCTTCGACCGCGACGTGACGGACATCTTCGCCTTGCAGGATGAAATCGCCGCCGAGACCGCCGCCCAGATCGATACCGCGTTGTTGCTCTGGGAGGGCGAACGCGTCCGTCACCGCCAGCGCGGCGATCCCGACGCC
>DATKPQ010000126.1:0-63662 GCA_035523995.1 Acetobacteraceae bacterium
TTGGACTTGGCGATCTCGACGTCGTTGTTCTTCTGGCCGTGGGCGAGTCGCTTGTAGTGGTTGTGGACCGCCACCGACAGCACACGCTTGGCGTGATCCTGGCCGATCACGTAGTCGTCCAGCACCTTGCAGATTTCGCGCGGGGTAGGCACGCCATCGCGTGACTTCACCAGGTGGGTCTTATGCTCCTCACGGATTATGTCCATGCAGAGCTCGACGCACTCATCGCAGATGAAGACGGTGGGGCCGGCGATGAGCTTGCGGACCTCGTGCTGGGACTTGCCGCAGAACGAGCAATAGAGCGTGTTCTTGGAATCGCCGGATTTACTCATGCCTCAGCGCACTCCTGCTCCGGGCGGTCCCGGAGCCTGACTAGTTAGTGTAACCCCGGGCGGCCATCGGGACAAGCAAAGCCTGCCAGATGCTACAAGGGCGTGACAGGTGGAGGAAAATGACTGTTGAGCAAGGCTGGCCGCAGAGGGAAGAAAAGTCCCGATTTCTGGCAGGGCAGGCGTTTTCCTTTTCCCCTCGCCCCCGCGACTGTTGGATCACACTTTGCTGGAATCGTCGGTGGCGGCTGGACGGTATTCCACCACCTCGTCAACCAAGCCGAAATCGCGGGCCTCCTCGGCGGAGAGGTAACTGTCGCGCTCCAACTTACGCTCGATCGCCTCGATCGGCTGGCCGGTATGGCGGACGTAGATCTCGTTGAGCCGCTTGCGCAGCACCAGGATCTCCCGCGCCTGGATCTCTATATCGGATGCCTGGCCCTGGGCGCCGCCGGACGGCTGGTGCACCATGATCCGCGAGTTCGGCAGCGCGAACCGCCGGTTCTTCGCCCCCGCGGCGAGCAACAGGCTCCCCATCGACGCCGCCTGCCCGATGCACAGCGTACTGACGGGGCTGCGGATGTATTGCATCGTGTCATAGATCGCGAGGCCCGACGAAACGACGCCGCCTGGACTGTTGATATAGAAAGAGATTTCCTTGCTCGGGTTGTCCGACTCCAGATACAGGAACTGGGCGCAGATCAGCGAGCCGACCTGGTCATACACGGGACCGGTGAGGAAAATGATCCGCTGCTTCAGCAGCAGCGAGTAGATGTCGTACGCGCGCTCACCCCGGGCGGTTTGCTCCACCACCATCGGCACAAGACTGTTGTTGTAGATCTCGACGGGGTCGCGGTCGTACATCGGGGGTCACACCTTCAAGCGGGGCAAGAAGTCATAAATAGTTGGTTCCGCGCCGGAATCCAGCCGGCCAGGATATTTGGCGGGGAATTCCAGAGCGGCCGGCAAGGATATCCCCCCTCTCCTATTGCTCCGGCGTTTCCTGGGCAGGTTCCGCCGCCTCGGGCATGGCCTCCGCTGGCTCCGCAGCAGGTGTTGCCTCCGGCGGGTTGGCGCGGGCCGTTGGTGCGGGCGGCTCCTGCGCCAATTGCTCTGGCGTGACCGTCTCGTCCGTCACCTTCGCCAGTTCCAGCACAAAGTCGACCACCTTCTCCTCAAAGATCGGCCCGTGCAGGGCTTGCTCCATCTGCGGATACTTGCTGAACAATTCCATCATTTGGGCTTCCTGGCCCGGATACCGCGCGGCCTCGGCCCGCTTCGCCCGGTTCATCTCCTCCGGCGAGACAACAAGGCCGTTCGCCCGGCCGATCTCCGCCAGCACCAGGCCCAGCTTCACCCGACGCTCGGCGATGGTGCGGTAATCGGCCCGCAGCGTCGCGTCGTCCTTCCCCTTGTCGTCCTCGTCCATCGTCCCGTCCTTGCGGACGGCCTCGAGCCGCTGCCAGATCTGGTCGAACTCCAGATCCACCATCCCCTGCGGGGCGTCGAACATCGCCCGTTCCGCCAGCGCATCCAGCAGGTCGCGCTTGAGCCGCACGCGGGACAGCCCGTCGTACTCGCCTCGGATGCGGCGTTGCATCATCGACCGCAGCTCGGACAGATCGTCAAAGGCCAGCTTCTTCGCCAGTTCGTCGTCCACCGCCGGCACCAGCGAGCGGGACAGTTTCTTGGCCGTTATATCGAACGTCGCCGCCTTCCCCGCCAACTCCTTGTTGCCATACGCCTCCGGAAAGGTGACCGAGATCGTCTTGCTCTCCCCTGGCTTCAACCCTTCCAATTGCTCCTGGAACCCAGGGATGAAGCCAGTGGCCTCACCGACCTCGATGTTCACGTCCTGCGCGCTGCCGTTCGGGAACGCCACGCCATCGATCTTGCCCTCATAGTCAACGGTCAGCCACTCGCCCTTGGCCGCGCCCGGGCCTTCTGCGCGCGCGGCGAGCTCGTCGGCCGCGATTTCCTCCAGCGTACTGTTCCGCTTGGCGAGATCCGCCAGGGCCTGGTCGACCGTCTCCGGCGCCACCTCCGCCTTGCGGCGGGTCAGCGCGACCTGCCCCAGGTCCGGCAGCACGATATCCGGCAGCGTCTCGAATTCCAGCTTGAATTCCAGGTCTTTCGTCGCGCCCGCCGCGGCACCGGGGTCCATATTGAGCACGTCGATCTTCGGCTGCTGCGCCGGCCGCAGCTTGCGCTCGGTCAGCAGGTCCTGCGTGGCCTGGTTGACCGATTCTTCCAGCACCTCGGCGGTGACCGCCGTGCCATAGCGTTGGCGAATGATCGGCAGCGGCACCTTGCCCGGACGGAATCCGGGCAGCCGCAGCGTCTTGCCGAGATCCGTCAGCCGCGCCGTGCGGCGCGATTCGATCTCGGATCCTGGCACCACCACCGTGAAGGCGCGCTTCAGGCCTTCGGACAGGGTTTCGGTCACCTGCATCGGCCGGATCATCCTCCTGAAAAGAAATGCCAGCCGGGCCGGTGGTGCGGGCGGAGGGACTTGAACCCCCACGGCTTGCGCCACCAGAACCTAAATCTGGCGTGTCTGCCAATTCCACCACGCCCGCGCGCGCGGCCAGCCGAGCCTCGCGATCGTGAACGCGGCGCTTTAGCCCAGGGCGGGAGGGGGGACAAGGCAGCGGAGCAAGTGTCGACCGCGTCTCTGCGGTCATCGGTCCGTGCTTGCACCGGTGCCCGGATTCCCGGTAGCAGGAGCAGATCGCCGGGCCGTCACCGCCGGTCCCAATCAAAAAGATTGTATCGCCGCAGGCACATCTGTCACCGCACCATTCCGGAAGAGCCAGCCGCCACCATGCCGCCGCCCCAGCAAGACTTGCCCAATCAGGACCTGATCGAACGCGTACCCTTGACCGCCCGCGTGGTGCTGGATGTGGGTTGCGCCTCGGCCGCCCTTGCCGCGTTCTATCGCAAGCGCAACCCCAGGGCGCGTTTGCTGGGCATCGACAAGGACCCCGACGTCGCCTCGGTTGCGATCGAACGGCTGGATGAGCTGGCAATCGTGGATGTCGAGAACGATCCGCTGCCGTTCGACGTCTCGGAAGGCATCGACTGCATCGTCTATGGCGACATTCTGGAGCACCTGCGCGATCCCTGGGCCGTGCTGACCCGCCAGGCGGAAGCGTTGACCCCGGACGGCATGATCCTGATGTGCGTCCCCAACGTGGAGCACTGGAGTTTTACCGACCGTCTGCTGCGTGGCGTCTGGGATTACGAAGCAACGGGATTGTTCGATAAGTCGCACCTGCGCTGGTTCAGCCTGCGCAACATGCAACAGGGCCTCGAGCAATGCGGTTTCGTGCTGTGTGACGCAATCCCGCGCGTATTTCCATTCGACCGCGAGCCCGGGGCCAAATTCGCCCAGGCGATCACACCAGCCCTGACGGCACTGGGGGTGAATGCCGACGATTACATTCGGCGCGCCATGCCACTGCAATATGTCTGGCGCGCCCGCAAGACTCCCAGGCAGCGGATGGTCGTCGCAGGCAACATGCTGAAGCCGGTCGGCGGCGTTTCCCACGTGCGCGTGGTGCATCCGTTGCGGGCCATGGCGACCGACCCGTTGGTATCAACCATGGTGACGACCTCGGTCGAGGGATCGGGCGGCAACGACAATACCGCGCGCATTTTCATCCTGCACCGCCCTTCCCTGGCCGGGGAGGAAGGCCGCAAGATGGTCCGCTACTTCATCGATGCCGGTTGGCTGGTGGTGACCGAGTTCGACGACCATCCGGACTTTTTCCCGATGATGCACGACGCCCATCAATTGACCTTCCGTGGAGTGCACGCGGTGCAGACGAGCACTCGGGCGCTGGCCGCGGTGCTGCGCCAGCGCAATCCCGAGGTCGCGGTATTTCCCAATGCGATCGTCGAATTGCCGGATATCCGCAACTTCGCCGATCCGAATGTGCTGACGGTGTTCTTTGGTGCCTTGAACCGCGAGCAAGACTGGGAGCCGCTGATGGACACGATCAACGCGGTCGCTGCCCAGGCAGGCGATCGGTTGCGGTTTTCCGTGGTGTACGACCGTGGCTTCTATGATGCGTTACAGACTCCGCACAAGCAGTTCGTGCCGTTGTGCGAGTACGACACGTATATGGAACTGCTGGGCCGCTGCGAGGTGTCGCTGATGCCGCTGTCCGACGGCGGTTTCAACCGTGCCAAGTCCGACCTGAAGTTCATTGAGGCCGGCGCCTGCCGCGTCGCGTCACTGGCGAGCGATACCGTATATGGCGAAACGATCGAGGAAGGCCGCAACGGTCTGCTTTTCCGCGATGCGAGTGAACTGCGCGCGAAGCTGATGCGGCTGGTGGCGATGCCGGACCTGGCACGCGACCTGGGCGATGCGGCGCGCGATTACGTGGCGCAGAACCGCATGTTGGCGTACCAGATCGCGCCGCGCATCGCCTGGTACCGCTCGTTGTGGTCTCGCCGCGAGGCACTGACCGCGGCGCTCGAGGAACGCCTGGCAGCGGTGCCAGAGCCGGCGCTGTAGGCCGCGACACAGCAAACCGCGACGAACAGCAGATCGCCACGAATTATTCTCTGCACCCGTCTCTCGCCGGCGCTACCATGCTGCGCCGCAATAGACAGGGAGGCAGCCATGGGCGCAAAACCGGTCTCCAGGCCATCGCACACGAAACCCAGTGTCGCGTTGATGCTGCAAGGCGGTGGCGCGCTGGGCGCCTACCATATCGGCGCCTACCAGGCGATGGCAGAACATGAACTGCATCCGGACTGGGTCGCGGGCATTTCGATCGGCGCCATCAACTCGGCCGTCATTGCCGGTAACCGGCCGGAGGACCGTGTCGCTCGGCTCACCGCACTGTGGGACGCGATCTCCTGGCCCGATATGCCCTCGCCGCTGGCCCTGACCGCATTGCAGATGCTGCACAACGTGGCCAGCAATGCCGAGGCCCTGTTGTTCGGCCAGCCGCATTTCTTCACGCCGCGTCCGCTGAACCCGTATTTCCGCCCGCCGGCGCCGGCGCAGGAGGTCAGCTTCTACGATACCTCGCCGATGCTGGAAACGCTGGGGCGTTTCGCGGATTTCTCGCTGATCAACGACCGCATGGTGCGGCTGAGCCTGGGCGCGACGGACATCGCCACCGGCGAGCTACAGTTCTTCGACAATCACCGCCAGCATATCGGGCCGGAACATGTGCTGGCGAGTTGCTCGCTGCCGCCAGGATTTCCCGCCACGCTGGTGGGTGGGCGGCTCTATTGGGACGGCGGCTGCGTTTCCAACACGCCGCTCGATGCGGTGGTGGACGAACCGGGCCATCCGAATCTGGTGGTGTTCCTGATCGACCTGTGGGATGCGGCCGGTCCTCCGCCGGAGACGATGACCGACGTGCTGTGGCGGGCGAAGCAGATCCAGTACGCCAGCCGCACGGCACATCACGTCGATGCCGTGGCGACCAAGGTGAACCTGCGCCACGCCGTGCGGCTGCTGAAGTCGCGCGAGGCGCCGGAGGTGGCGACAATGCCCGATGATCCGGTGCTGGCAGAAAAGCGGCTGGACATCGTGCACATCATCTATCACCCGGAGGCGGGACAGATTCCCAACAGCGACGTGGAGTTCTCGCGCAGTTCGATCGCGGAACGGCGGGCGGCGGGGTATCGGGACATGCAGGTGGCGCTGGCGGCGGAACCGTGGCAGCGGACGGAGAAGGCCGCGCATCTCGGTGCGTTGGTGCATCGTGTGGAGCGGCAGACGGTCAGGACCCTGCCGGAGCCGAACTTGCGGACGATGTCTGACCGGACGGCTGCGGCATAGCCGATTCTGGCGGGCATAGGGGCGCGGCCTTTCCCGGCTTTCGTGCCGGCGCTACACAAGCGCAACGCCCGTCATTGCATGCCCGGCGCGGCCCGGGTCTGGGAGGAAAATCATGACCGAGGCCTATATCTGCGACTTCACCCGCACGCCGATCGGCCGTTATGCCGGTGCCTTGCGCGACGTGCGCACCGATGATCTTGCCGCGCATCCGATCAAGGCGCTGATGGCGCGCAATCCGCAAGTGGATTGGGACGCGCTGGATGATTGCATCTTCGGCTGCGCCAACCAGGCCGGCGAGGACAATCGCAACGTGGCGCGCATGGCGGTCTTGCTCTCCGGTCTGCCTTCGAGCGTATCGGGCGCGACGATCAACCGCCTGTGCGGCTCCGGGCTGGATGCGGTGGGCACCGCGGCGCGAGCGATCCGGGCCGGCGAAGCGGAACTGATGCTGGCGGGCGGCGTGGAAAGCATGACTCGCGCGCCTTTCGTCATGGGCAAGGCGACCGAAGCATTCTCCCGCAGCAGCGAGATCTACGACACGACGATCGGCTGGCGTTTCGTCAATGCGCAGATGCAGAAGGTGTACGGCACCGATTCGATGCCGGAAACCGGCGAGAACGTCGCCGAAGAATTTCAAATTTCCCGCCAGGACCAGGATAAGTTCGCGTATCGCAGCCAGATGCGCGCGGCCAGGGCGCAGGCGGACGGGTTCTTCGCCAGGGAGATCACGCCGGTCACCCTCAAGGGCCGCAAGGGCGACACGGTGGTGGACAAGGACGAACACCCGCGCGCTGACACGACGCTGGAAGGCTTGGCGAAGCTGCGCACGCCGTTCCGGGATCCGGGCACCGTGACAGCCGGCAACGCGTCGGGGGTGAATGATGGCGCAGCGGCGCTGGTCATCGCGTCCGACGATGCGGTGCGGCTGCACGGGCTGACGCCGCGTGCGCGCGTGGTGGCGATGGCGACGGCGGGTGTGCCGCCGCGGATCATGGGCATTGGTCCCGCCCCGGCCGTGCGGAAGCTGCTGGAAAAGACCGGGTTGAGCCTGGGCGATGTTGACGTGATCGAACTGAACGAGGCGTTCGCCGCGCAGGGGCTGGCGGTGATGCGTCAGCTCGGCTTGCCGGATGATGCAGAGCATGTGAACCCGCATGGCGGCGCGATCGCTCTCGGGCATCCGCTGGGCATGTCGGGCGCGCGGCTGGCGCTGACGGCGGTGAATGCGCTGGAAGCCAGCGGCGGCAAGCGCGCGATTGCCACGATGTGCATCGGCGTCGGCCAGGGAATCGCGGCGCTGATCGAGAAGGTCTGACGGCACTCTCCTCGGAAAGCTCGAAGTCGTTCATTAAGATGCGGCAAGTACCGCCAGGCTGTCACCGGAGCAACCGGCGGCAGCATACCAAATGCACCGTCAGGAAATTGACGGTGCCGCGGCAATCCGACCGGGCAAAGGCCCGCCGCTGACGACGTATACACCCATCGAAACCGCAACAATAGCAATCCAGTCGGTTGCGATTGGCCATTCCCCAAGCACCGGGATACCGATCAGGGCGGTCATCACCGGTGTCAGGGCGACAAAGGCCGCGCCGCCGGTTGCTCCTAACAGACTCACCATGCGTCCATAAAGCAGCTGCGCGACGATCGCGGTGAGAACGCCCTGGATGATGGCCTGCAATGCAATATCGAACAAAGGAGCTTTGAAGACGCTGAGCCCAGCCAATGAGGCATAGACGGGAACGTAGACCGCCAGGGAGCCCCCTGCCGCAATGGCGGGGGCATGAAGGCCATCGAGGCGCGCGCGCCGCATCGCAACGGTGTAACCCGCCCATGCCAGCCCCGCGAGGAGAAACATCGCGTCTCCGACAGTCTGGGTCGTGCCGAATGCTCCGCCTCGCCCCCAGACAATCCCCACAGCGCCGCAGACGATGAACGCAAGGCCGACCCGCTTACGCGCCGAAAACGACTCTTGCAGAACGACAGCGGCCAGGATCGCGACCATCACCGGCATAGCACCGGGAAACAGCGCGCCTGCATGGGCAGCGGGCGCGAACAGCAGTCCGACATTCACCAGCAGCACCATCGGCGCTCCGCATCCGGCGATGATCGCGATGAGTCCCGTCCATCCGAGGCGGTCCACCGCCAGGCCTTTTCTCATCAGATAAGGCAACAGAAGAATGCCAGCGACCGTGAAGCGGATAGCAACCACGTCCCATGGCGTAAGGCTGGATCGCACGCCCAGGCGAGATACCACGATGAAGGATGCCCAGATGCAGACGGCGGCAAGACCGTAGATCGTGCCCCGCCCCAAGGATGTGCCACGCCGGTTGCTCATAGCGACTCCGTTTCGACTCTCGCCGGTTCCCTCCAGGCCGCTTCCGGGTTCCATCGGTGGAACACCTGCCGGGATGGAGGCGCCCAGGATCGCCGGCACGCAGGACACCGGCCATCCGTTCCTTGCCCTCACCGCCCGATCGCACGTGTCTCCGGCGTTCCGCATTATCCGCCAGGCGCGGTTTTCACCGGCACGAAAGCCGGTACCCCATTCCCTCCGCCCCATTCCCTCCGCCCCATTCCCTCCGCGTTGCTTCTCACTACCGGAATCAGTAGCGTTGGTGACAACGCATACGACAAGGAGTCCGCCATGGCTTCGGCCCGATCCGCAGGGACACCGTCGCGCACGAATGAATACGCCATCCCCGAAACCATGCGGGCTTGGGTGCTGGGCGGGCCGGAGGAACTGTCGCTGGTGGAAAAGCCGGTGCCACAGCCCGGCCCTGCCGAAGTCCTGGTGCGCATCGATGCCGTTGCGATCTGCGCCACCGATCTGGAAATCATCAAGCACGGCCTGCCGGCCTCGATTGAAGGCGAGCTGCCTTTCAACAAGGGCTACACGCCCGGCCATGAATACATGGGCACCGTGGTGAAGCTCGGCCCCACCGTGGACGAATTCGAACTCGGCGACCGCATCGCGGTGGAGATTCATGCCGGCTGCGGCCGCTGCCAGCGCTGCCGCGAGGGCATGTATACCTCGTGCCTGAACTACGGATTCCACAGCAAGGGCCATCGCGCCAACGGCTTCACCACCGATGGCGGCTTCGCGGAGTACGCCGTCAACAACGTTAACACGATGGTGCATGTCCCCGACGACATGTCCGACGAGGAGGCGACGCTGATCGTCACCGCGGGCACGGCGATGTATGGTCTGGATGTGCTGGGCGGTATCATCGCCGGCGAGGGCGTGGTGGTGACCGGCCCCGGTCCGATCGGGCTGATGGGTGTGGCCGTGGCGAAGGCTCTGGGCGCGCAACCCGTGATCCTGACCGGCACGCGCGAACGTCGTTTGGAGATGGGACGGCAGCTCGGGGCGGACGCGGTGGTGAACGTTACCCGCGAGGATGCCGTGGCGGCGGTGCAGCGCCTGACCAAGGGCAAGGGCGTCCAATACGTGCTGGAATGCTCCGGTGCCGCGAACGCTCTGGACCAGGCGGCGCGCATGGTGAATCGCGGCGGGCGCATTTGCCTCGCGGCGTTCCCGCATGAGCCGGTGACGGTCGATCTCGCGTATATCGTGCGCAACAACATCTACGTGCTCGGGATTCGCGGCGAGGGCAAAAGCGCGACGCATCGCGCGGCGGCGCTGATGACGCAGAAGAAATTCGACGCGAAGCTGATCCATACGCACACGTTCGGCCTGGGCGATCTGCCGACGGCGCTGCGCTATGCGCGCGAGAGGGTGGAGGACGCAATCAAGGTGGTCGTGAAGACGCAGGCGTAATCGACCCTTCTCCGGGCCGGTTGGCACGGTGGCTCGATGTCCTGGCATTGCGCGCGCCGGCAATCCCTTTACCACTTGTTGATGCGTCGCACGGCATCCTTCCGCCGTAGCGGAAGGGCAGCCACGCGCCGAGCACCGTCACTGGCGCCGACCGCCGCGAAGAAGTTGGCGAACTCCTGCCGCGTCCAGAAACTGCCGTGATAGTCCGCGCTGTAGAGGATCAGCAGGTTGCCGCGCCTGCCTCAGCGCCTCGTCGATATCCAGGACGAACTGCCCGCCGGCGGCGAAATCATAGTCCTGGACCGTGACGCGATAGCCCTCCGCCTCCAGCACGTCCGCAACTTCCCGCGCCACCGCGGCGACCGAACCGCGGCGGCTGATGAAAAAGTCGAACGCGAACGGCGCCAGCGCGTCCATCGTCCCGTCCAGAACAAGACTGCTCTCAACATCGGCCGCGGGTCGCTCCGTCGCAAGCCGAAACGAGCGCACCGCTGCCGCCCCGCCGCGCGCCCTTGCATCGGGCCGCCGCCGGCACCACTAACAAGGGCGCTAACGAACCCAAAGGAGACGCGTCACGTTCGCAATCTATCCAGCTCTTTTCCTGTCGCCTCCTGGCGGCTGCGATGTCCCGCCGATCGGACCGCGCGCGCCTGACGGAGGTCGTGTGTCGGGCGGTATTGCCGACCCGGCGCCACGGCCCGCAGCAAGAAATCACAACCAGGAGCCCATGCACCTGAAAAACGATAGGCCCCTGACCAGTATGGCCAACCCGGCGCCGCGGCCCACAGCGAAAAAACGCGACCCGAACCCCTTGCACCTCAACGATGCTCACCGCTGGCCCAGCGTGGCCAACCCGCCCCCCCAGCCTGCAGCGACAGAACGCTATCAAGACCCCATGCACCGAGACGCTGGCCGCGGCCTCTCCGGCACCGCGCCCCTCGTGTCAGGAGCCGTGACGGAAAAAAGCAACCAGAACTCCATGCACCAGAAGGACGATAAGGGTGTCGCAGCGCGGCGGCGCCGCCCCGCTCCCGGCCGGCACGAGAAAATCCCTGCCAGGACCCCTGCCCCGCACAGCCACCAACCGCATGGCCCTCTTGCTCCGTGCCGTCTCACCCTGCGACCCGGAATCTCAACAGAAACGAATCGAGACACCCGCAAGACACCCCCCATTGGCGCCGCCCCTCCGTCGAACTCCCGGCTAAAGAGACAAAATCTAACAAACAGCGAAATGAGACGCCCGCAAGACAATCCAGACAGGCGGCCGCACCCCCGCCGTCCCGCCCGGCGTGACATCGTCTCACAAGAAACGAAACGAGACTCCCATGAGACCTGCCCACCACCCCGCCGGCTCACGCACCAGCCGCCATCGCACGGGTTCCCTCATGCCGCCCGCCCGTCCATTCTGGCCGCCTCCCACCGCCGCAGGAACGCCCGCATGACCGCCACCGACCCCGCCCTGCTCTCCGCCGAAGACATGCTGGCGCAGTTCGCCCGCCGCACCCTCAGCCCCGTCGAGGTGCTGCAAGCCGTCACCGAGCGTGTCGCCCGCCTCAACCCCGGCCTGAACGCCTTTGCGGTGATGAACCCGCGCGCGCTCGATGCCGCCGGCGAGAGCGAGATGCGCTGGAAAGCCAGCCGCCCGATCGGACCGCTGGACGGCGTACCAACCACGGTGAAGGACCTGGTAGACCTCGCCGGCTTCCCCACCCGCCGCGGCAGCCGCACCTCCGACCCCGCACCGGTGCCGGATGACGCCCCCAGCGTGGTCGGGCTGAAGGCAGCCGGCGCTGTGATCCTGGGCAAGACCACCACCACCGAATACGGCTGGAAATCCCCCGGCGACTGCCCCTTGCACGGCATCACCCGCAATCCGTGGAATCCGGCCTACACCACGGGCGGATCCTCCGCCGGCGCCGGTGCGGCCGGCGCCGCGGGCTTCGGGCCGCTGCATATCGGTACCGACGCCGGCGGCTCCATCCGCATCCCCGCCGCCTGGTGCGGGTTGGTCGGACTGAAACCTAGCTTCGGCCGCGTGCCGCTCTGGCCCGCCAGCGCCTTCCCAGGCGTCTCCGTCGCCGGCCCGATGACCCGCAGCGTGCGCGACGCTGCGCTGATGCTGACTGCAATGGCTGGCTACGACCTGCGAGACCCGTTCGCCGTGCCCGACGACGGCACCGACTGGCGCGACGGCATCGAAACGGGCGTCGCCGACCTGGCCGTCGGCGTGCTGCGCCGCCCCGGCTTCGACGCGCCGGTGGACGCCGACGGCATCCGCGCCGTGGAACAAGCCGCCGCCCTCATGTCCGACGCCGGCGCCACCGTGGAGGAAGCCACACCCGACCTGCCCGATACGCGCGCGATCTTCGCCGGCGTTTGGGGCGCAAGCCTCGCGCGCCTGGCTACCTCCTATCCGGCAGAGAAGCGCGCTCTGCTGGACCCCGGCATCCGCGAGGTGGCGGAAAGGTTGGGCGGCATGACGGCAATCCAGTTTCTCGACGGCGAGGCGCTGCGTGCCGCTGCCGCCCATGCCATGGCCCGTTTGCATCAGAGGTTCGACATCGTGCTGTGCCCCACCGTGCCGGCCGGCCCCCCGCTCGCCGACGAGCCCACGGAAAACCCGGTGGAAGCGCTGTGGACCCAATGGGCGCCATGGACGTTCACCTTCAACCTGACGCGCCAGCCGGCCATCACGGTGCCTCTGGGCCTGCGGTCGAACGGGTTGCCCAATGCCGTGCAGTTCGCCGCGGCGCAGTACCGGGAGGACCTGGTGCTGCGAGCAGCGCGGACCGTCGAGTTGGCAGAGCCGTTCCCCATGGCAAGCCTCGAATAGGCAAAGTGGCTCCGCCACTTTGGACAAAATTTGCCGTAACGTTTCGAAACTCCGGCAGCGTACTTTGAGAGACTTCACAAAATGACGGCGGATAATTTTGCCACGGCCGACGAACGCGGATATATCTCTTCTGCACCGGCGTTATCTGGTCCCGTCCGCGTTCCTTCGTTGTGTCAACTTGAACTTTCATCGATCGCCGTGGGTACCAGGCAACTGTCAGACGCGACCCAACCGGCGATCATCCGCCGCGCTTGCCCTCACCGATCACCGGCCCGGCCGGTTCGCTTGCGCGCGGCGGAACAGTCGCGCAGGTGGCATCCAGGATCGCCAGCACCCGATCGACCACAAGCCCGATCGTGCGGCCGGACCGTTGTATCCCCGGATCGGCATTCTGCCGCAGCCGGTCAGAGATCAGCGCCGCAGGGCTGATGGCGCCGCGCAGATCATGGCGCAGTTCGGAGATCAGCCGTTCCAGCACCTCCACCCGAGATTGTGCCGTGTCGTCCATCGCTTACTCCCCAAGGCCACGATTCGAGCGTGCGGCCCCGCAAAGTCGTCACAGGTATGCCACGGTCATGCAAGGCCCGCCCTGTGCCGGGACCTAGACGCCACAGGCATCGCTCACGATGCATCGGCAACGAAAGTTGATCACGCCTGCATGATACCGGGCAAATCCGGTGCGGCCCGCCGCCGCCCGGACGTATTGACGCGCCGGCGTCGGCGACGGCAACCGAACAGACAGGGCCGAGAGGACGGGAATGCATGGGCGAGTTGGTCTGGATCGCGTCCTATCCGAAATCGGGTAATATCTGGATCCGCGCCTGTCTGCACGATCATACCCGCCAGCCAGCCGCGCCCTGTGACATCAATCGCCCAACGGACCTCGGGCACGTCGGATGCCGGCGCCGAAAGCTACGCCCCCGGTTCGACCCGCGCCCCGCATCCCACGCCGCTTTCTGTCGCACGCCCGTTGCCGCCGCCGAAGCGGTAGCAGACAATACCGGTCAACAGGTACCACCAAGAAAGATCCGGTTCATTCAATGACCCCCACCGCGCTTGAACGAGCCCTGCCAGTCGGCGGTTCCGCCAGCATTGCCTATGCCGATCCGTTCAATCCCGGGCGCAAGCTGGTGCTGGAATGCCACCGGCCAGCCAACCACGCGCCTGACCGGCCTGTGGTGATCGTGCAGCACGGCATGAACCGCAACGGCAGCGAATATCGCGACGCGTGGGTGCCGACTGCGGACAGGCACGGGCTGCTGATCGTTGCAATCACCTTTCCCAGCGGGGAGTGGCCGGGCTCCAATCCGTACAACAACGGCCTTGTGCGCGCGGATGATGGCAGCGTGCGGCCGCCCGAAGCATGGACCTATGCCATCCCCGGCCGCATCTTCGTTTTGTTGCGTGCCGCGGGCATTACCACGCGCGACAAGGCGTATCTGTGGGGCCATTCGGCCGGCAGCCAGTTCGTGCATCGTTTACTCGCGACGCAACCGCACGGCTTGTTCGAAGCCGTGGGGACGGCCAACGCAGGTTGGTACAGTTTGCCGACGCTCGAGCGTGCATTTCCTGACGGTCTCGGCGGCATCGGCCTCGCCCCCAACGACATCGAGCGATTCTTCGCCTATCCGCTGACGATCTTTGCCGGCGATCGAGACATCGACAGCACCGCCGATAATCTCCCCAAGCATGACGCCGCCATGGCACAGGGGCCGCACCGGTTCGCCCGCGCACATCATTTCCTGAAGCAGGGCCGCGCGGAGGCCACCGCACGCGGCGTCGCTTGCAATTGGCGACTGGTCGTTGTGCCAGGGGTCGGGCACGAGGGAATGCGCATGTCCGCCTTCTCTGCCGCATACTGGTTCGAGAACGAGGGACAACACTCCACCGCGCGCTGACCCAGCGGCGATGGATTGGAAAGCCGCGCGCAGGCGGATCGCGGGCACGGCGGTCGGGTTCCTGGCAAGCGTGCCATTGCTCGGCTGCACGCCGCCGATCGGCGACGTGGGTCGACCGGGTCCGGACGTTGTCTATGCCATCGATCGCGGCTGGCACACCGATGTCGGATTGCCGGTCGATGAGATCCATGGCGCGCTTGCCTCGCTGGAACCGCGCTTTCCGGGCGTTCGGTACTTCACGTTTGGATTCGGCGAGCGCCAGTTCTATATGTCGCGTCGCGCCGATCTGATCGAGTCACTGAGCGCTTTGCTGCCGAGCCAAAGTGCCCTACTGGTGACGGGATTGATTGCCTCGCCGCAGATGGCATTTGGCGTGGATCATGTCGTCGTGCTGCACGTGACGGGCGATGGCGTTACGCGCATCGAAAATGCGATCTGGCAAGAACTGGATCAATCGCCCGCCGGCGCGGCGGTTTTTTTGGCGAATGGCCCCTATGAGGGCAGTGCGTTCTATGCCGCCCGCGGCACCTACGATGCGTTCAACACCTGCAACACATGGACGGCCGAGATGTTGCGCGCCGGCGGCCTGCCGTTTTCCGCCGCCGGCGTGATGTTCTCGGGTCAGGTCATGGGCATGGCACGCGCCATCGCCGTGCGCCAGGCGTCACTGTGACTGGGTCGTCGTGGAACCTGGGGGCACCACCACGGTGGTATTATGCTGCGGCGGTGGAGGATTGCTGCTGCTGAAGGACAAGCAGCCGGCCAGGGCCAGCGGCAGCAGCAGAACAAGCAGGGCCAAACGCATTGCGATACTTCCTCAATCTCAATGAAGCGGGACGGCCGCGAACTTATCGCCGGTCCCGCAGATGCCTGCCGTCACAAAGGTGTGCGGCGGTGGCGGCATGACCTTCAACTTTCGCGGCGATGGCCGGCGGCGGTTCGCTCGATCGCCCACACCATCAGCAGCAACAAGACCAGGCAGCAGCCTGCTTCCACGCCGGAGTCGATCCACAGCGTGCTGACGGCCGAGAACCCGGCCTGCCACGGCAGCACAATGAACAACGCCACAGCGGCGACACGGCCGATCTGCCAGATCATCGCGGTCCACTGGTATTCCAGCATCTGCAGCGTGGTGGAGACGGGATGCAGCACGGCGTCGAACAATCCTGCGACGCTCATCGCGCGCAGGTACGGGACTGCTTCGCCCCAGGCCTTGCCAAAGAACACCGGGAACGCCCATATCGCGACCAGGTTCCCGACGAAGATCCAGGCCGACGCCAATGCGAACAAGCGTGGCACCACCTGGTAGAAGCGGCGCCGCAGCAGGGCGGGATTTTCGGAAATCGCGCGGCCGGCTTCGCCGGTGAACACCTGCAGCAGCGACGTGCTGACGATGGTAAGCGGGCGCATCAGGACCCGCTGCGACAGGAACATGAATCCGACGACATCTGGCGAATAGAAGCTGGCGAAAAGCGCGAAGACGACGGTGCCGTTGGCCATGTCCAGCAGGCGTGCCCAACTCGCCAGCAGAGGGAATGCGGCGTAGCGGCGTGCAACGGCGGCGATGCCGCGCCAGGTGATGCCTCGGACCAATTCGCGCTGACGGCGGAGCAAGTGCATCGCCAGCAGCATTGTGCCACTGGTCTGGCCGATGATGTAGCCGCTGATCAATCCTGGCGTGCCGGCGCCGACGATGCCGAACAAGAGCTGCGATGCGGGCCCGCTGATGCCCTGGGAAATGCGGGTGCTGGCGATCTCGCGGAAGCTGCCGGCTCGGGTCGCAGCGGCGACCATGATGTAGTAGCCGCCGAGAGTGGCGAGGCCGACCGGCAGCAGCCAGCGATCTGCGGCAATCGAAGCCAGCGATACCGCCGCCAGAGCGTGCGCGGGCATCAGCCACGACGCTAGCCCGACCAGCGTAGTGACGGACACCAACGCGATGCCGCACAGTGCGAGAAGGTCGGCATATTCGGCGTCGGCAATACAGATCGGGATGGCGAGCTCAAGGCCGAGGCACGCAACCGTGCCGACCGTCAGCAGCACCGTGTTGTACAGGCCGAGCGCGCCGAACTGGGTCGGGGAAAACAAGCGGGTGATCAGCGGCGTCATCAGCAGGCTGATTGCCTGGCCGACGATGGTGCCAATGAGCATCACGGACACGTGCCGGGTGAATGTGCTCTGCGCGGCATGCCGACGCAGCGTGGTGAACCGTCGTTGCAATTTCGCAAAGGCACGGTCCACGAACACGGCGTAGGCCGTCATGGGTGGGGCATCAGTGATGGCGTGCGGCGTGCGACCGATGGCCGTCGCGGCGGGAGGGGGGGTGGTTTCGGGTGCATTCGGCGTCTCGGTGGTGTCGCATAGATGGTGTTGCACCGCGACAAATTCGAAGCGTGGTGACAGGGAAGTGAGCGAAGCGGCAGAGAGGGGATCGTTGCCGTCGCTGGAGATTCGCGTCGTGTCCGGCAATCGACCGAGGCCGGCGTTCCGGATCAGGACCGTTATCGTAGGGACATGGCTGGCGTTGACTTTGTATCGGCGCCTGGCCGGCATTCGACCGGCGACGAGATATCCGCCTGTCGTCCTGCTGGTGCTGATACCTGCTGGCCGGTTCGCCGCCATTGGTTGCGCGACGGATTTGGGGTACGCGACGGCCGCGGTTGATCCTGATATCGCGCAGCTTGCGGATCAGTTGCCGAGTCGCCGATCACCGACGCGGCTGCGCAGCCAGCAAACGTGAATGAGCCTTCCACCGACAAAACTGTCACTATAATGGCAGTCCCGGAGCCGCGCCCGTGTCGTGTCGACAATCAATTCAACCTTTTCGGGATTCGCGCTAACTTAAGTGACCAGCGTTAGCTGCTGGGCGTTGAAGTACGACACGATGTCCTTGGCGAAGACAAGATTGATCTCCTGGTTGTTAACAAACGGCGCGTTCGGATTCTGCGCGGCCAAGAACAGAATCAGCACGTCCGGGTCACACGCGCTGCCGACGCGGATGACCATGAACAGCCGCATGGAGCCGAGTGCGGTGTACGGATCGACGTCCGAACCGACCAGGTATTGGGCAAAGCGCCGTTCCGTATTGCTGGCGTCGAAGTACGATTCGCCAAGAAAATTCAGCGCGCTATAGAACCAGACGGGCGCCCAGGCCTGCGGTCGCGGCAATGGCCGCGGGATGTATTTCAATGACTGTGCCGGCGCGACTGATGAGGCGGCTTGAACGGCGATCTGACTGACTTGCGGCGCTCGGGTGGTAGCCATCTGGCGCTCCATCGAATGTTGCGGCATCGTCCTCAATCGAATTCCTCGCGTGGGTGCAGCGCGCGGTTGAGTTTTCGTCACGCGCGGACGTCACCCCACGTTGAGACATGTCAATCTCGGCGCGCGGCGCGCCACAATTCGAGTTGCATCGGGTTGGTGAAACCGATGTTGTCCAGTCGTTGGTTTAGGAATGCTGATCCAACGGTCGGCCGGCTTCTTGAGATTGCCTACCTGGCGGCCCGACGCCGGCGATAGCGTCGCGAGAACAGCTTCTCCACCGTTGTATCGGGGGACCGGCAGAACCGCGGGCAGTGTGTCCCTTTGTGTCTCGCGACCAAGCGAACATGACCGTCTGCGGACCGAAGCCCGGGTACAGCGTTACCATATCGCTGACAAACGCAACGAGAATCTTCTGCTCCACGATCCCCTCCTCGGATGCGGCATGCTTTCCGATCAGGCCGGATCTCTCAGCCGGTCGTTACTCGACGAGAGCGGCCGTCGCATGCTTCAGCAAATCCCAGAACGTCTGGCTTTGGACTCTCCGTCGGCCGGGTGCGGACGAAACTCGTTTACCCCCGGGTCCCACCTGACAGGGGCATTGGCACCGTTCCTGGCCGGAATGATACATATCCACAACTATAGTAAGGGGGCCGGCAAAAAACTATGTGAGTTAGATCACGGCGTCCCTGATATTGCTATTGCTCAAGAACTTGATGCGATCGGCACCTCCGTCTCGGGCGCAAGCGCGGGGCGGCCTTCTGCATTTTTAGGCCCCCGCTGCGATGCGCACGACCGTCTAGATCCTCATCACCACGCACAACCGGCCGCAGACAAGAAGGGGGCAAAGACCGGCTTTGCGCGATCGTGGCTGCGCGCCGGGTCATTGAGGGACGCGGGGTAGTTACCGTGCGTGCCGATCACGCACTCGCCGCCGATCGATCCAACTGATGCAGCCGAGATACCGCTGCGCTCAAAGCACATCTCGGGCTGGATGACACGCCGCCATAGATCGTTGTGGCGGAAACCGACGACTTCCATTGGCCTGGGCCCGTCTCGCGCCCCATCCCGGGGACGCGACCCAACCGCTTCCATTACGGGATGCTGCCGCGGCGCTTCTTCGCCCATCCCCACGACAGCACCTGCAAGCGGCTGTGCGGCGCAATCTGACACGCCCGGATTGATGCCGGAGAGCCGGTTAGCGAGGGGAGCCCGTCCAGACGTCCGGCGGACCTGTGCGCCGCGTCACGCCCGAGGATGCGCCTTCCGCCACACCTCCATCAGACGCGCCGTCTCCACGCTGGTATAGCGCTGCGTGGTGGACAGCGACGCGTGCCCCAGCAGTTCCTGGATCGATCGCAGATCGCCCCCGCCCTCCAGCAGATGCGTCGCGAACGAATGCCGCAGCGCGTGCGGCGTCGCATGCTCTGGCAGACCCCGGAGCCGGCGGAACAGACGCAGGGTGCGTTGTGCCACCGCCGGGTCCAGTCGCGCGCCGCGCACGCCAATGAACAATGGCGCGTCCGGCGTGGGCGAGGGATGCAACGCCAGCCATGCCGCGACGGCCTGCCGTACCGCCGGCAGCACCGGGACAATCCGCGTCATCGACCCCTTACCCACCACGCGTAGCGAGGCATCGCTCCCGGGAAGAGGCGCGTCTCGCACGTTCAGCGCCAGCGCCTCGGCGATGCGCAGGCCACAGCCGTAAAGCAAGGTGAACAGGGCTTCGTCGCGCGCCTGGACCATGGCGCGATCGGAGACTTCGCCCGCTTCCTCGGCGACGGCCCGCGCCTGGTCTGGCGGCAGGGCCTTCGGCACCGGGCGTTTCGCCCGCGGCGTGGAGATCAGGCGGACCGCCGGGTTGTCGACGCCTCGGCGGCGCGCCAGCCAGCGGAAGAAGCTGCGCACCGCCGCCAAATGCCGCGCGCGCGTGGCATTGGATGCGCCGTCACCGGCCTCCGCCGCCAGCCAGGCGCGGAAATCCGTCGGGCGCAGGGTCGCCAATGCCGCGACATCCGGCTCGCCTCCCAAATGCTGCGTCAGGAACCCAATGAACGAGGCAAGATCTCGTCCGTAGGCCTCCACTGTCAGGGCTGATGCACGGCGTTCCATGGCCAGCCAGTCGAGGAATGCCGCACGCGCTGCCTCCGCCAGCATCAGCGTCCCAGCGCCGCAGCCACGGCCCGCCCCAGAAATGCCAGCGCGCCGGTGCCCTGGCCTGAATCCAGCGCCCACGGGTCCCGCGCGAGCAAGGCCAGCAAGGCCGGCGGGCCTTCCCCGGGCACCAGCGCCAGCGCGTCATGCTCTGCCAGGCCAGCGGCTTCCGCGTGCAGCAGGCGCGAGTCGGTGGCGACCTCGCGGAACAACACCTGCCGCCCTTCCAGCAATCGCGCCACGGTCCCCAGAGGCAGCGCGCGGGCGCCGGGATGCAACGCCTCCAGGCACAGATGCACAGAATCGACGCCCAGGATGCCCGGCATCTCGTGCGTTACGCAGTCCACCGGATCGGTGGACCGCAGCAGCGCCAGCACTGCTTCCTGCACCCGGGCGGCCAGGCCCGCTGCGGCGCGGCCGGCAGCGAGCACGTTATCGGCGCGCTCGGCCATTGCCGCCGCATGCGCGCGCTCGGCGCGCACCATCGCCGCCATATGGTCCGCCATTTGCTCGCCGTGCACGCGGACAGGGGGGGTCAGCAGCCGGTACAGCGAAGGATGGTCGGCCAGCCAGTTCGGGTGCTCGCGCAGGAACGCTTCGACGAAGGTGGAATCCGACTCGTCGGGCTGCGGCAACGGGTGGGTCATGGAGTCGGCAACAGCAGCGTCACGTGATGCGCTGTCCGGTCTTCGCCCAGTCGGCGAGGAAGGCGGCAAGCCCCTTGTCCGTCAGCGGGTGATTGAACAGGGATCGCAGGACCGCGGGTGGCAGCGTGGCGACATGGGCGCCGAGCTTGGCCGCTTCCACCACATGCATCGGGCTGCGCACCGAGGCGACCAGGACCTCGGTCTTGAAGGCGGGGTAGTTGCGGAAAATCTGGACGATGTCGGCAATCAGCCCCATGCCATGCTCGCCGACGTCATCCAGCCGGCCGACGAACGGGCTGACGAAGGTCGCGCCTGCCTTGGCGGCCAGGATCGCCTGGGCGGCAGAGAAGCACAGGGTCACGTTGACCATAGTACCTTCGTCGGACAGATGGCGGCAGGCACGGATCCCATCGGGGGTTAGCGGCACCTTGATGGTGATGTTCTTCGCCACCTGACGCAGCACGCGGGCCTCGGCCAGCATGCCGTCGTACTCGGTGGCGGCGACCTCGGCGCTGACCGGACCGGGAACAGTGGCGCAGATATCCGCCAGCACGTCGAGGAATTTTTTACCAGTTTTGGCGACAAGAGACGGGTTGGTCGTGACGCCGTCGAGCAAGCCGCTGGCGGCCAGTGAACGGATCTCGGCCGTGTCGGCGGTATCGACAAAGAACTTCATGCCATCGCTCCGTTTAGCGGCTAGTGCCAGTCGGGATTCGGGACGTATGGGGCGGTTTGGATCATATAGGATGAATGGGGTCGATCCAAAGCGAAGCGTAGCCCGCGTGCGGCGGGTCTCTGTGCTGCTGCCTTACCCGTTTCCCGGGCCGTTCGACTATGGTGTGCCGGCCGGGTGCGATCCGCATCCAGGCGATGTCGCGCTGGTGCCGCTGAACCGGCGGGAGGAGATGGGCGTGGTGTGGGACGCCCCCGCCGACAACGCCGTGCCGGACCACAAGCTGAAGCCGCTGATCGGGTTGGTCGATGCGCCGCCGATGAAGGAGGAGCTGCGGCGGCTGGTCGATTGGATGGCAGCCTACACGCTGGCACCTCCGGGTGAAGTCATGGCGATGGCGCTGCGCGTGCCGCGTGCCGCTCCCGGGCCGGCGACCGGCTGGCGGCTGGCGGACCCGCTGCCGGACGGACGCCTGACGGATGCACGGCGACGGGTGGTGGACGCATTGCAGGCCGGAGAAACGCGAGGGGCAAGGGTTCCCCCTCCCCTTGCGGGAGGGCCACAGGGCGAGGGGGAACGATCTCTGCCGCCTGGCGAGCACATCGCCCGATCAACCGCCGACCTCGCGGTGGCGGCCGGCGTCAGCCCCGGCGTCATCCGTGGCATGGCGGATGCTGGATTGCTCATCCCCGCCACCCTACCCTTGGAGGTGCCATTCGCTTTTCCTGATCCGGATTACCCAAGCACGAACACGCTCTCCGCCGACCAGGAGCAAGCAGCGGCAACGCTGCGCCAGGCGGTGGCGGCGCGGGCGTTTTCAGTGACGTTACTGGACGGCGTCACCGGGTCCGGCAAGACCGAGGTCTATCTCGAGGCTGTCGCCGAATGCCTGCGGCAGAAGCGGCAGGCGCTGGTGCTGCTGCCCGAGATCGCGCTCTCTTCGCAATGGCTGGAGCGCTTCCAGCGACGCTTCGGCGTGGCACCGGCGGTCTGGCATTCGGACCTGACGTCGAAGGTTCGCCGCATGACCTGGCGCGCGGTAGCCGACGGCGTGGCACCGGTGGTGGTAGGCGCGCGCTCGGCTTTGTTCCTGCCCTTCCCCGATCTTGGCCTGGTGGTGGTGGACGAAGAGCACGAGACCGCTTTCAAGCAGGAGGAAGGCGTGGTTTACCACGCGCGCGACATGGCCGTGGTGCGGGCGCGGCTGTGCCATGCGCCGGCTGTGCTGGTCTCGGCCACGCCGAGCCTGGAAACCGTCGCCAACGTCGAATCGGGCCGCTATCGCCGCATCACCCTGCCCAACCGGCATGGCGGCGCGGTACTGCCGCAGGTGGCAGCGATCGATCTGCGGGAAACACCTCCGGCGCGTGGTCATTTCCTCGCTCCGCCGCTGATCGAGGCCGTCCGGGACACCCTGGCCCGCCGCGAGCAAGCCATGTTGTTCCTCAACCGTCGGGGCTATGCGCCGCTGACTCTGTGCCGACACTGCGGCCACCGCATGCAGTGCCCCAACTGCACCGCCTGGCTGGTAGAGCATCGCACCCGAAAGGAGCTGCAATGCCACCATTGCGGCCACAACATCGCGATTCCGGCCGAGTGCCCCGCCTGCGGCGCCACCAACAGCCTGACCGCTGTCGGTCCCGGCGTGGAACGCATCACCGAGGAAGCTGCGTCCCTGTTCCCCGAAGCCCGCCGCCTGGTGATGGCGAGCGACACGATGCCCGGGCCGAATGCCGCGGCGGAAGCCTCGCGCGCGATCGCCGCGCGGGAGGTGGACCTGATCATCGGCACGCAGATCGTCGCCAAGGGCTGGCATTTCCCCCATTTGACGCTGGTGGGCGTGGTGGATGCCGATCTCGGCCTGGCGGGAGGCGATCTGCGCGCGGCGGAGCGGACCGTGCAGTTGCTGCACCAGGTTGCCGGTCGCGCCGGCCGCGCCGAGGCTCCGGGACGTGTGCTGCTGCAGACTTTTTCCCCGGAGCACCCGGTGATGCAGGCGCTGGTGGCTGGCGATCTGGCGGGGTTCATGGCGAGCGAGGCGGCGCAGCGGCGTCCCGGCCACTGGCCGCCGTACGGGCGTTTGGCGGCGCTGATCGTCAGTGCAGATTCCGGGCTGCTGGCGGATGCGCTGGCGCGCGATCTGGGCCGCGCGGCGCCGTCGGGTGACGGCGTGGAGGTGCTGGGGCCTGCGCCGGCGCCGTTGGCGATCCTGCGCGGGCGGCACCGGCGGCGGCTGCTGCTGAAGACGCGGCGGGACGTTGCAGTGCAGCCGATCCTGCGGGAGTGGCTGGGGAAAGTAACGGTGCCGCGGAGTGCGCGCGTGGACGTGGATATCGATCCGGTGTCGTTTCTGTAAGGGGGTCGAATGGCAGTCGCTACGCGAGGGTGGGTCTGACGCCGACCTGACAGCTCATCTTCGACGTGTCGAATTTGAATACGTGGGTCTCTCACTACGTCCAGGCTTCGAAGAACGCCTCCTGCGCACTGTTGCGGAACTTGGAGCAGTCGGCTTCATGAACCGAGGCAGGGGTCATGACGCAGCGCTACGCATCATGCGCGGTCGCGGACACACGATGCAGGACTGAACAGCCCCGCAGGTTCAGTGTCGGAGCAAGAACCGGAGTTTGCATCCGGCCGGAGCAAGCTAAGCATATGTCGAGGTCATCGAGCCCAACCGGTGACCTGCGATGCAACACTCGAGAGGCACTGCCATGAGCTTGCAAGATGACAACAAGGCCGTCGTCGGCCGCTGGTTCACCGACTTCTGGGGCAAAACCTGCAACCTGGACGTGGTCGACAAAATTGCCGCGCCGGACATGCTGCTGAAATACTCGCTCCACGAGCCGCGAAAAGGCCGCGACGACATCAAGGCCTTCATGACCGATTTCCGTGCTGCGTTCCCCGATCTCAACTTCTGGGGGACTGCCGATCTGATGGCCGAGGGGGATTACGTCGTCGGCCAGTGGGAGGGCGGCGGCACTCACACGGGTCCGGCCTTCGCGGACTTCCTCGCGGGCGGCCTGCCGGCCAACACGGGCCGGAAGATGCTCTTCACCGGCGTCACCGTCCTCAAACTCACGGACGGCAAGATCGTCGAAGAGATCGGCCTGGATGACGGGGTTACTGCCCTGACCCAACTGGGTTTGCTCCGCGCAGCCTGAGCCCCGGGGAAGCCGCTGTTCGGCAGAACCGCGGCTTCCTCGCAGCGTGCTCTGTCGCTGGGGCGTGCAGCGCAAGCGCCGCCTTATCAACATGGAAAGAGACCCGTGATGGCTGCTACTTTGCACAAGATGAAGATCAACGAAGCCAACATGTGCGCCCCCGGCGGGCCGGCTGCCGACGCAGCGGCGATCCGGGCTCGGGTCGATGCAGTGGATTGGACGAGAGTGCACGCCGAGCTCGACGCCCAGGGGTGGGCAATCGTACCGCATCTCCTCACTCACCTCGAGGCAGACGCCATTGCGGACCTTTACCATCAGGAACAAGGCTTCCGCAGCCAGGTCATCATGAGCCGGCACGGCTTCGGCCGGGGCGAGTACAAATATTTCAGCTACCCGCTGCCACCTCTGATCCAGGCGCTGAGGACGGCCGCCTATCCCCGCCTCGTATCCGTTGCCAACCGATGGCATGAACGTATGGGCAAGGACGTGCGATTCCCGCATGACCTTGCCGCGTTCCTCGATCGCTGCCACAGGGCAGGTCAGGTTCGTCCGACGCCACTGCTTCTTGAGTACGCGCCGGAGGATTATAACTGCCTCCATCGCGACCTCTATGGCGAGCATGTGTTCCCGATTCAGATCGCGGTCTTGCTCGATCAGCCAGGCGAGGACTTCGAGGGTGGCGAGTTCGTGATGACGGAGCAACGCCCTCGTATGCAGACGCGCGCCATGGTGCTGCCGCTCCGGAAGGGTGATGCGGCCGTCTTCGCCGTCAACAGCCGCCCGGTGACAGGGGTGCGTGGCGACTACCAGGTGAAGTTGAGCCACGGCGTCAGCAAACTCTTATCCGGCAGGCGGCACACGGTTGGCATTATCTTCCACGATGCCGCCTGACCCGCCTGCACTGGCGCTCGATGAACCGTGGGACGGCGTCCGCCGCGTTGCCCTGGGTCCGTTCGCGGTTGTTCTGCGCGGTTTCGCGCGAGAGCATGCGCCGGAGCTTGTCGCCGTTATCGGCACCATCGCAGCGATTTCGCCATTCCGTCACATGGTCACGCCGGGCGGCTGGACGATGTCGGTGGCGATGACCAATTGCGGGCAGGCTGGCTGGGTCACCGATCGTACCGGTTACCGCTATGACGCGATCGATCCGATGACCGGCCGGCCGTGGCCCGCTATGCCCCGGACCTTCGCCGACCTTGCCGCCGAAGCTGCCGCGACGGCTGGCTTCAGCGGCTTTCGTCCCGACGCTTGTCTGGTCAACCGTTACACGCCGGGTGCGCGGCTGTCGCTTCATCAGGATCGCAACGAACGTGACTTCGATCAGCCGATCGTCTCGGTTTCCCTTGGTTTGCCGGCTATCTTCCTCTGGGGCGGCAAGACGCGCGCCGAGACGGTCCGGCGCTGTCCGCTGATCCATGGCGACGTCGTGGTCTGGGGCGGTCCGGATCGCCTGACGTTCCATGGTGTCCATACCTTGGCCGACGGCGAGCATAGGCTCACGGGTGCCTGCCGCTTCAACCTGACCTTCAGACGGGCACTTTGAATCCACTTGGCTGCGCGTTCGGATGGTCACAGGTCCGATCAACCCGGGCGGTCCTTATGCCGCAGCGCTGTCAGCGCCGCATGCCGCGGGGCGCGCGCGAGGGCAAGGAATGGGAACCGCAGATGAACGCTGATGAACGCAGATAAATCAGGGCGGCGCGCGCGATCGGCGTTCATTCGCGTTCATCTGCGGTTCCACTATTTGTGTGCCATCGTCACGGCAGGACCTTATCCAGGTTGTCGGAAATACGTCACCGGATTTATGAAACCCGGCACTTGGCTGCTACCTGCCTCACCCCCTGGATCGCCCCTGGCGCGCCGGCGGTCTCCACTCAACTCGCCAATGCGGCCTCCAGCACCAGCGCGGCCTGCAGTCCGTTCGGGCTGCCCAAACCGGTGCAGGCGTCCCATCCCGCGGTCGCATCGTAGGTCCCGTTGGTGCCCTGCGCGACATCCCGCAGCGCGCCGGGCGCACGATACAGCAGCGGATTGACCAACCCCACCGACCGCCCCTTCCCGGCATTGATCCGCGCGATCAACCCCGCCCAGAGCGGCGCGACTGCACTGGTGCCGCCGACCACGACCTGGGTTCCATCCACCCGGATGGCGTAGCCGGTTTCGGGATCGGCATTGCCGCTGACGTCCGGAATTCCGCGCATCTGCAACGTCCCGGCCTGGCCCAGCGTGGTGACGCGCAACCCGGCTTGCCACGGTGGCACCGCGAAGAAGCTGCTGATTCCGCCGCCGGTGGCGCCGCCGTTCAACCCATCGTTCCACGCGGTCTCACCGGTGATCGCCCCACCACGCGTCAACAACCGCGTCCCGCCACAGGCCAGCACATGCAGGCTGGAAGCGGGGAAATCGACGTGATCGGCCCCATCGGTGGCGCCATCGCTGGAACCGTCGTCGCCGGAGGAAACGCAGACCGTGATACCCATTGCCGCAGCCGCCGCCAGCGCGGCATCGAAGGCGGCAATCGCCTGCATGGTCCAGTCCGCCTCGGGTGCGCCCCAACTGATGGAAATCACCGACGGCCGGTTGACCGTGTCGTGCACCGCGGTGGTGAGCGCGTCGAGGAACCCGGCATCGGTGTTCGGCGCGAAATACACGATGATCTTGGCGCCGGGCGCAATCGCCCCCGCCACTTCGATGTCCAGCATGACCTCGGAATCCGGCCCGTTTGGATCGCCGGTCGGGGCATTCGTCGCGCCGTCCACGGACACGAACGTGACGTTCGGTTCCGGGCTGATCCCGAGGCCGCTGAAATACGCTTGCAGGTCGGAGTTGCGGTAACCCCCGCCGAGTTCGATCAGGCCGATGCATTCGCCCGCGCCATTGCCCGGCGGAAAATCATACAGGTAAGCAACAATACGCGGATCGAAACTATCGCCAGCAGCGGATGCGCGTCCGGACGCAGACCGGTGGCGAACATGCGGCCTGGCCACGGGCCGATTGTCCAGCCCCAACACCGCGACTGTGGAATTCCTCAGCGCATCCGGCACAGACACTGAGCCGGTTCGGCCGCGGAAGACGCCGCCGGCATGCTCCACGCGTTGCATCGTCACACCGAACGCCGCATTGAACGCAGCGACCGGACCCGACAGCACGACCGTCCCGCGTGCGGCATTCGCCTGCGCGACCGCGAGCCTGTTCGCCGCTGCGAAGGAGCGTACCGCGGCGACGTCAGCGGGGGGAGCGCTGAACGTGCGGGCAAAATCCTCCCGCGTCAGATGGTGCTCGGGAAGCGTGCCGGCAGTCCGGCGCAAGACCACGCTGACCTGACAATGCTCTGTCGGATCGGCGTTGCCGACAGCGCGGGCACCGCGCGGAAGTTGCCGCTCGCTGCCTGGCAATGCATGTCCCGCCATGGCGGATAATCCCTTCTGCTAAAATTACGGTCAGATGCTGAACACGGCGTTGTGCGACCAATGACGGCCGAACGATATGCAGCAAGAGTAACTGATATTTGTTAGGAAGACGTTAACGCCGCTGCCCTTGCCAGCGCCGGCTGCCCATCAGCCAGCACCCGACGGACGAGACCGCCAACCCCAGCACCGTCAGCAGCGTCAGCGATTCGCCGAGCAATGCCCAGGCCATCAGCGCTGCCGTCCCCGGCATCAGATAGAAATTGGCTGTCGCGCGAGCGGCAGTACCACGCCGCAGCATGACGAAATACAGCACCATGCCACCCAGCGAGACGAATGCCGCGTTCCAGCCCACCGCTGCGATCGTGCCCGGGGTCCAGTCCGCGTGCGGCGTCTCGAACACCGCCATCGACAGAGAGCATGCCACCGCCGAGGCCAGGAACTGCACCGCGGTTCCTTCCAACAGCGGCACCCCGCGGCAGAAGCGGCCGAAATACAGGGTGCCGCCGCACAGCGACAGGACGCCCAAAACCGTCAGCACCAGCATCCGCAGCTCCACTCGGCTGTGCAGCGCCGCCATACCTACGATCAGCACCACACCACCGGCCCCCAGCAGCAGACCCAGCCACTGCGGGGGCCGCAGGCGCTCGCCCAGGATCGGCCAGGCCAGCGCGGCCGTCAGCAGCGGGTTCAAAGTCTGGATCAGCGCGACCGGGGCGGCCGGCACGCGGGTCATCGCGACGTGCGCCGTCATCAGCAATACGGCGTTCATCAGCACGCCGGCGACTGCGCAATGCACCCATACCCTCCCGCGCAACGGCGCCCAGGAGCGCCGCCGCACCTGCATTGCGCCAATCAGCACCGCAGCGCAGACCCACATCCGCACCGCGACAAACAACAGCGGCGTCAGGTGGCGCAGGCCGACCTTGGCGGCAATGAAGGACGAACTCCACAGCAAGACGAAACCGAAAGGCACCAATCGGTCCAGCATGATCCATCCACTCGTGGCGGACGCCATGCCGCCTTGCGCCGCTGTCTAACCCCGCCCGGGCAGGAGCGCCCGGACCAATTCCACCGCCGGACGTGGGTCTGACGTCGCATAGCGTTGCTGAAGGGATTCGGGAATAAACGATCGCTGGCGGCGTCGCAGGCTGAATGTACGCATTTGGGCATTCGGAGAGCGCTCCGCCGTTGTACGCGCTTCCGTACAACGCAACCCTGCGTTAAATAATCGCATGCTAGGCTCTTCGGGTAACGCCGCTCCGCTCAACGCCAGGAAGTTCCGTCGCCGATGACTGCCCGAATCCTGATCGTCGACGATGTGCCGGCAAATACCCGCTTGCTGGAAGCGAAGTTGGTAGCCGAGTACTACCAGGTCTCCAGCGCCAAGAACGGCTTCGACGCCCTGGCCGTTGCCCGCGACTGGCAGCCCGACCTCGTCTTGCTCGACGTGATGATGCCCGGCATGGATGGGTTCGAGTGCTGCCAGCGCCTGAAAGACGACCCCGTCACCCTGCACATTCCGGTGGTGATGGTCACCGCCCTGGGCGAGCCGGTCGAGCGCCTGCGCGGGCTGGAGGCGGGCGCCGACGATTTCCTGACCAAGCCGGTCGAATACGACACCCTCATGGCGCGGGTGAAAAGCCTGGTGCGGTTGAAGCGATTGCTCGACGAGTGGCGCGCCCGCGGCGAGACCGCGCGCGCCCTCGGCCTCGCCTCAGACCATGTTTCTGTCCCCTCGGTTGCTGGGGCACGTGCCCTGGTCATCGACGATTGGGACCTGAGCGCCCAGCCGATCCAGGACGCGCTGTCCCGCGACGGCATCATTCCCGGCCGGGCGCGCAATGAGTCGGAGGCGACGGCACTGTCTGCTGCCATCCCCTTCGACCTGATCGTGCTGAGCTTGTCGCTGGCCGAGGAGGACCCGCTGAAGCTCGCCTCCTCGCTGCGTGCGGCAGACGCGACGCACGACATTCCGATGCTGCTGGTCGCCGAGCCGGAAGAGCGTGACCGGCTGCTGCGCGGCTTCGACCTGGGCGCCAATGACTGGCTGCTGCTGCCGCTGGACGAGAACGAGCTGCGAGCCCGCGCCCGCAACCAGATCCGTCGCAAATTCTACCAGGACCGGCTGCGGGCAGATGTCGGCACGGCGCTGGAAATGGCGCTCACCGATCCAATGACCGGCCTCTACAACCACCGCTACCTGATGCGCCACCTGCGCAACTTGCTCAACGGACCGCAAGCGCGAGAACTCGCCGTGCTGATGATCGACGTCGATCATTTCAAGCGGGTGAACGACGATTACGGCCACGCTGCCGGCGACCAGGCGCTGCGCACCATCGCCGAGACGCTGCGGACCAATACGCGGGTATTTGATTCGCTGGCGCGCTACGGCGGCGAGGAGTTCGTGGTGGTGATGCCGGGCAGCGGCGCCGACGAGGCGTCGTCAGCCGCTGAGCGGTTGCGTGCCGCGGTGGAGAGCCTGCGGTTCGAGCCCGATACCGGTCTGCGTTCCACGCTGACGATCAGCGTCGGGATCGCCTGGACGACCGAGGAGACGAAGACGCCGGAAGCATTGCTGCGGGCCGCCGACCTGGCGCTGTACAGCGCCAAGCGCAGCGGCCGCAACCGCGTGGGAATGGCCGTGTACGCCGGCCGCATTACTTGATCTTGGCTTCCTTGAACAAGACGTGCTTGCGCGCGACGGGGTCGTATTTCTTCAGTTCCAGCTTGCCGGTCTGGGTCCGGGCGTTCTTCCTGGTGACATAGAAGAAGCCGGTGTCGGCGCTGGAGACGAGCTTGATCTGAACGACGTTGGTTTTGGCCATGGCTGGGTACCTCGCAAGCGCGCAAAATGCGCAGCCCAGGCTGCCGGGTCAAGGTCAATGCCTGGATGGGGACCGGATGCGGGCGTGACGCGCCGAGGACGCACTTTAACCTGATCCTAACCCGTCGGTGCGAAGTTGACGTCGCGCAAATCCGCTGAAGGAGATGCTCATGCGCGACGAACCTGCCCTCGCCGGGACATCGGCCGGCCGGCGACCGGCGGATTACCCCCGCCCGAACGGCCGTCACCCAGTTTACATGTACGGCGTGTTCCGGCGCGATGCCGCTGCGACCTGTCTGGGAAGCCGGACGGATCAGGGAATGCTTGGGATCCGAGAGGAGGAGGGTGCGGTTCTACCGGACATCCATCTCCACCATCACGCCGACGTGCGCGTGGGCGACGGCCACCAATACATGTTCGGCGTGGCCGCCGAACAATCACCAGTTGTACCGCCGGATGATCCGGCATACTACTCCTGGGGTGTCGGCTCGGCCTGACCGCTGCCTCGCTGCTTGGGGGATCGGGCGCGACATCGCGGCTCCAAAGTGGCGACGCTATCCCGCACGCCGCCGTCACTTGGCGCCCGGCAATCAGTGCGCCATCCTCGCGGCACGATTGCTGAATTTCGAAGGATTGCCGATGGCTGCGATCCCCAATCACCTGCCGGGCCTGGATTTCGGCCTGGGGGAGACCGCCGACATGTTACGCAACCAGGTGGCGGCGTTCGCGGCCGACGAGATCGCTCCACGCGCCGCCGCCATCGATCGAGAGAATGCTTTCCCGACCGACCTCTGGCGCAAGTTCGGGGACCTCGGCGTATTGGGCATTACGGTAGAGGAGGAATGGGGCGGCGCCGGCATGGGCTATCTGGAGCATGTCGTGGCGATGGAGGAGATCTCCCGCGCTTCGGCCTCCATCGGGTTGTCGTATGGCGCGCATTCGAACCTGTGCGTGAACCAGATCAGGCGGAACGGGACGGAGGCGCAGAAGCGGCGTTATCTGCCGAAGCTGATCCGTGGCGAGCATGTCGGCGCGCTGGCGATGAGCGAGACCGGCGCCGGGTCCGACGTGGTGGGCATGCGGACGCGGGCAGAGAAGCGCGGTGACCGGTTTGTGCTGAACGGCGGGAAAATGTGGATCACCAACGGTCCGGATGCGGACGTGCTGGTGGTCTATGCCAAGACCACACCCGGCGCCGGCCCACGCGGCATCACCGCGTTCCTGATCGAACAGGGTTTTTCCGGTTTTTCCACCGCGCAGAAGCTGGACAAGCTGGGCATGCGCGGGTCCAACACGTGCGAGCTGGTGTTCCAGGATTGCGAAGTACCTGATGAGAACGTGCTCGGCCGTGTCGATGACGGCGTGCGCGTGCTGATGAGCGGGCTCGATTACGAACGCGCGGTGCTGGCGGCGGGCCCGCTGGGGATCATGCAGGCTTGCATGGACGTGGTGGTGCCCTATGTGCACGAACGCAAGCAGTTCGGCCAGCCGATCGGCGAGTTCCAGCTCATGCAGGGCAAGCTGGCGGACATGTACACGACGATGAATGCCTGCAAAGCGTACGTGTATGCGGTGGCGCGGGCCTGCGACCGTGGCGGGCCGACACGGAAGGATGCGGCGGGCGCCATTCTGTATGCGGCAGAGAAAGCGACCTGGATGGCGCTGGAAGCGATCCAGGCACTGGGCGGCAACGGCTACATCAACGACTATCCCACCGGCCGCCTGCTGCGTGACGCCAAGCTGTACGAGATCGGGGCAGGCACCAGCGAAATCCGCCGAATGTTGATCGGACGCGAACTCTTTGCCGAGACGGCTTGACAGGGAACCGCGGATGACCACCCGCGGGTGATTGTTTCGGCGCTATGCACCTTGCGATGACACGGACCACACATCTTGCTCAACCAATACGTTCCGCTACAAATACGTTACCGCAATTATGAAAAACGACAAATCCCGCCGCTGACCAGTCCGGAGATGTTCCATGCAGCGCAGCGCACGCCGTATCTGGGGGATGCTGTACCGGCACCTCGCGCTGTACCGCGGCTCCTGGCCGCGGTTGTTGGAGCTGACCTACTGGCCGGTGCTGCAGATGTGCATCTGGGGTTTCACGTCGCGCTTCCTGATGGCGCGCATGGGCGGCGCCGCCACACTCACGGCCGCGACCTTGCTCGGCGGCGTGCTGCTATGGGAAGTGGCGATGCGCTCGCAGATGGGCTTTGCGGTCGGCTTTCTGGAGGAGCTGTGGTCGCGCAATCTGGGCCATGTGTTCGTCAGTCCGCTGCGGCCGTGGGAATTGGTGAGCGCGCTGATCGGCCTGTCGATCATCCGCATGCTGGCGGGCGTGGTGCCGGCCCTGCTGATCGCCTGGGCGCTGTATTCGTATAATCTCTTCTCGCTGGGCCCGGTGCTGGTATTGTTCTTTGCCAACCTGATGATAATGGGCTGGTGGGTGGCTCTAAGCGTGGTCTCATTGATCCTGCGCCATGGCGGAGGGGCAGAGGCGCTGGCCTGGTCGGTGTTGGCCGGACTGACGCCGTTTTCTGCCGTGTTCTATCCGGTGTCCGTACTGCCTCGCTTTCTGCAGCCGGTGGCTTGGGCGATCCCGGCTTCGCACGTATTCGAGGGCATGCGCGGGATCGTGCTGCACGGCGTGGTGCGATGGGACAATCTGGCGGCGGCCTTTGCGCTGAACGCGGTGTGGCTGGTGGCGGCCGGCCTGTTGTTCGCGTGGCAGTTCCATCAGGCACGGGTGCGCGGGGCACTGCTGAGCATCGGTGAGTGAGGCCTGCGGCTTCGCATGTCAGTATGCCGCCGGCAGGCCGCTGACGGGAGCAATGGAATGCTGCGGTCGGCGCTGGCGCAGAAGCCGCTGCGCGTCGTCCTGATGACCTGCAGCGAGATAAGCTTTCAACAGTGTGAATCGCACAAGGTCGAGTTGCGCGTGGCTGCCGCCGATGCGTTCGAGTTCGCCGGCGATTGGTTCGAGCATGTCGATCACGGCGGCGAAATCGCGGCGCTCGAACGCGGCGAAGGCGTGCGACACCGCCGGGACGCAGGCACCGGACGGGTATCGGCCCTGCCGCGCCAGCGCTTCGATCTGCTGCGTGCGCGTGGTTAGCGCCGCGTCATCGCCCGCGACAGCATGCGTGAGCGCGACGTGCGCGTCAGAGAATGCGGCGCCTGGGCGCGGAAATGCGGTGATGGCGAAGTCGTGCATCTCGCGCCATGCGGCGGCGTCCCGCGGTTGGCCGGCGAGTTCCCGGCGCCAGAGGAACGAGACCGCGTCATTCAGTTTGCCGCGCGGCGGCCCGCTGTGGACCTGGGGTGCGAAGGCTTCGTGGTGCAGACGGGACGCCGCTGCCACGTCGCCGGCTTCGAGGTGCGCGAGCGCGAGATGCCAGTTCAGGTGGCTGTAGAGCGGAGCGTTGCGCGGATAATCGGTGAGCCAGGAGGCCAGGAATTCGCGGGCGGCGGTCGGGTCGCCTTCTTCATAGGCCAGGTGCGCGTAGGCGTGCGCGGCCCAGGGGTTGGCAGGGTTCTGGGCGAGCGCATGCTCGATCATGGGGCGCGCGGCTTCGCGTTGACCGTTCTCGGACAATGCCATGCCCCGGTGGGCATTAAACCAGGGATCGTCGCCGTAGTGGGGCGCGATGCGGTCGAGCAAGGCGAGCAATGTCATTTTCTGGCCGGCGCGGCCGGAACTGCCGATCAGGCCGTTGGTGAAGGCGGTGGTGCCCAGCACCAGCACATCGCGCGGCCATTCGGTCAGATGGGCGGAAACAGCAATCAGGGCGGACTCCAAGTCGCCCGCGATGAGCAAGGCGTAATAGACGATGTGCCTGGCTTCGCGGGCGGGAAGATTGCTGGCGAGGGATTGGGCCCTGGAAATAGCCTCGCGTGCGGCCAGAAGGGTGCCGCGTTCCAATAGCGCGTGCGCTTTGGCGGCATGAGCAAGAGCGAAATCAGGATCTGCTTCGATGGCGCGGTCGAAGGCCTCGATCGCGCCAGGGTACATGGTGAGCTTCAATTGGCAGCCGTGAACGTAGGCATCTCGCGCAGTAGACGAAGCGGTGGAGAGGGAAAGGCCGTACTGGTCCGTGAGCATGGTGGCGCCTCGTGGCGGAGACTGCCTGGCACGATACGAGCGGGGCAGGCGTGCGTGGAAGGGGCTGCATTACCTGTCGGCGCAGTGGGCGTAGCGCTGTACAGGCGCCGATTCTCGGGATCGCAAGCCAGGCAGTGTAGCGTGGGTTGGTGCGACCCGGGGTATCATCCATCGCGTCTGGAGCCGGGAGGAAGCGTTATGAAGATCACCGATATTATTGCTCATCCGCTATCCGTCGCGCTGGTGCAGCCGCGGTGGACGGCCCACGAATTGATGGACCGCGACCAGTTTGTTCTGGTGGAGGTGCGCACCGATGCGGGACTGGTGGGGTTCGGCGAGATCTCGGGCGGGCCGCAGACTGTGATCTGCGACCTGTTGAAGACGTTTGCCGTGGTCGTGCGGGGCATGGACCCGCGTGGCCACACCGAGATATGGCAAAAACTGTTCTCGCTGACCTCGCCGCGGCCGGGTGGGTTGGGCGGCTGGGACGGCATGCCGGCGCCGCTGCCGCGCAACCAGCGGCCGCAAATCATGGCGGCGATCGGCGGGATCGACATCGCCCTGTGGGACATCAAGGGCAAGGCAGCGGGGCTGCCGGTGTTCCGCTTACTTGGCGGCACGCGCACCGCGGTGTTCACCTACGCGACCGGCGGTTATTACCTGGAAGGCGAGCCACTGGAGGCCGCTGCCGGCGAACTTGCCGGGTTCGTGGCCTCCGGATATCGCGCAGTGAAGCTGAAATGCGGCGCATTATCGCTGCACGACGAGGTGGCGCGTATCCGCGCGGTACGGCAGGCGATCGGGCCGGACGTGTTGTTCATGCTGGACATGAATGCGCCGTACGATGTTGCGGGCTGCATCAGGTTCGCGCACGCGGTGGCGCCGTACGACATCTTCTGGCTGGAGGAGCCGCTGCACTGGTATCTGCAGCCGGCGGATTTCGCGCAGCTTGCGGCGGCGTCGGCGATCCCTCTGGCGCATGGCGAACGCGAATGGCACCGCTACACCGTACGCGATTTTATCGACAGCGGCGCGATCCGCTACGTTCAGTTCGATTCGACGCGGCATGCCGGGTTCACCGAATCGCTGCGTATTGCACACTACGCGGCGATGAAGGGCGTTTCGATTGCGCCGCATTCGGTGGGGTATTTGCATGCCCATCTGGTCTCGGCGTTCGGCGATGCGGCGTTCGGGGCGGAATCGCACGGAGATGCGGGGCGGCATCCGATCCATCACGCGATCTATCGCGGCGGGACGGAGGTGCGGGACGGCATGGTGTGTTTGTCCGAGGCGCCGGGGTTCGGGGTGGAGGTGGATTGGGCGGCGGTGGAGAAATTCAGGGGGTGACGACATCAAGTCGGCAAAACGCCTGGTCGAGGAATGGATGGACCGACATGACCGGAAAACTCACGACGTATGATCCGGCGGAAGACCTGACCTCCGACGCAGCCGTCGCGACCTTCACGCAGGACGCGTTCGCAACACTGAAAACCCGGGCTTTGTTGCCCATGCACCTGGGGTCGTAGGAGCACCAAGGGTTATGCCGGAGATCGCCAGACCAACCGGCCTCGCGGCCGGGCTCGGTTGCTTCCGGGCCTTGCGACAGCTCCATGCATGAGGGGCCCGAGACACTCACCCCTCCGCCGGTTCATACCGCCCGCCGATGAATGGCCGGCTGACGCCGTGGCGCGGCAATTCCCAAACGCCTGCGCCGCCAGGATTGAGATCGGCGCCGATTTTGGCGTCGATGAGATAGGGCTTGCCGGTGGCGATCGCCGCCTTGATCGCGTCGCCGAGGTCGCCGGCACGGTCGATGCGCACGCCGTCGATGCCGCAGGACCGCGCCAGGGCGGCGAAATCCGGGTTATATGGCTCGCCGGTCTCGGGATGTCGGAAGTCGGTCGCCAGTTCGCGGCCGCCGAGATAGCCGCGCTGCAGGCCGCGGATCGAGGCGTAGGAGTAGTTGTTCCAGACCACCCATACGGCCGGGATCGCGTATTCGACGGCAGTGCCCAGCACGTTGGCGTGCATGAAGAAGGCGCCGTCGCCGCACACCGAGACACACGGCCGGTCAGGGGCGGCGAGCTTGGCGCCGAGCACGCCCGCGACGCCGAACCCCATCGGGCCAAAACCCATGCAGCCGATCAGTGAATCCGGCCGCCGCGGCTTGCAGAATTGCAGCAGCCAGTTGTGGTGGACGCCGATGTCGCTGACCAGGATCGCATCCTGGGGCAGCGCGCCGTTGATCTCGTACGCAGCACGCTGTGGATTGATCGGGGTAGCGTCGTCGACGTAACCTGGCGCGACCGCTGATTCCCACTCGTGGCGCCAACCTTCTATCTGTGCCAGCCAGGCGGCGCGTGCCGGCGTGGTGTGCAGGGGTTTCCGAGATTCGATCTCGGCCAGAAGCTGGCGGAGGAAGGTGCGCACGTCAGCCATCAGGCCGAGCGCGACCGGGTAGTTGCGGCCGATCTCGTCGGGATCGATGTCGACGTGGATCAGCCTGGTCGGGGGAATGGTGAAGGAATAGCCCTGCAGCCACGACGATGAAGTGCGATCGTCGAATCTGACTCCGAGTGCCAACAGCACATCCGCCCGACGCATCGCGCCGTTGGCCTGATAGAGGCCGCCGCGCGATACCAGCCCGAGCGACAGCGGATGATCACAATCGATCGCGCCCAGGCCACTGGCCGATGCTCCGACCGGGATCTGCAGACGCTCGGCGAGCTGCAGCAGTTCCGCCGCGGCGCCGCCGTAGCGTACACCCTGGCCGACGAGGATTGCAGGGCGCTCGGCATGGATCAGCATGTCGGCGGCCTTGGCGACGCCTTCGGGATCGGCGCCGCAGCGGCAGGAGATGTTGGCGCTCCATTCGCGCGGATCGGGCGTGTCACCGGCATCTTCCTTGAAGATGTCGAACGGCACGTCCAGCACGACCGGGCCGGGGCGGCCGGTCACCATCGTCTTCCAAGCCTGGCGCACCATCAGCGGCACTTGCTCGCCGCGGGTGGGCTGAAACACGTGCTTGCACATGGTGCGGACGGTGGACGGAAAATCGGCCTGGTACTGGCGGTAGAGTTCCTGGAACGCGCCGCGGCCGAATTGCGTGGTCGGAATGTTGCCGGTCACGGCAAGGAACGGCACCGAATCCAGATAGGCGTTGGCGAGCGCGATGGGCAGGTTGGTGGAGCCGGGGCCGCAGGAGGTGAAGGTCGCCGCCGGCTGGCCGCTGACGCGATAGTACACGTCGGCCATGAAGCCGGAGACGGTTTCGTGGCGCGACGATATCGTCTTGATTTCGTCGGCGCGTTCGTAGAGTGCGTCGATGAAACCGATATTGCCGTGGCCGCACAGGCCGAACGCGTAGGGGACTTTCTCGCGGATCAGGTAATCGACGATCACCTGCCCGCCGTTCAGCACCTGGTTGCTTCTCGCCATGTCGCCCCGCCGTAATGCAGTTCTGTGGGGGTGATGCATACGCGCGCCCGGCTGCCGGTCAACCGGGGTGGCCGGGGTTGAAACCGAAGCATCAAATGCCGGTTGGAGACAGGTCGAGCATCAGATTGCAGCGTCATTCAGGCGCCTCATGGTTTGTGGTTGACCGTCTGTTAACGAGTGCTGCCTCTTGATCGCGCCCCGACAATGGCCGGAGGATCGCCCATGAGCGGCATACCCGAAGCCAGCCGCATCCCGTGGATGCCAGTCGCGAAGGCGCAGCACATCGCACGCGACCTGAAATGGCTCGTGCAGTCCTACGCCGGGGTTGGCATGGTGCGTGAAGCCACCAGGGCGGAGCGCGACAGCCAATGGTGGCTCAACTACGCGATCGTCCTGGCGCATAGTCCACCAGAGGATCGCGCCTGAGCGCGGCCGGCGCTATTCCGCCGCCGCCCGCATCCCCTCCGCCGCTCGACCGACCCGCGCCATCATCGCCGCCGCATTCCGCCGCAGGATCGCCTCCCGCTCGTCCTCGCCGATCCGAGCGTCCGTCAGCGCCTTCCGGGTCCAGTCCACGCCGAACGCGGTGCCGTCCGTGCCGCATACGATATGCTCGGCGCCATACAACGCCACCGCCGCCTCGATCGCCCGCGGCCCGAACGAGTTGCAATCCACGACTACCCCCGCCCGGCGGAACCGTGCCGACGGCAGTTCCTCGTCCGGCGTGTCGAGCAAGCAGCGGTGGTCCATGCGTTCGATTTCGAACGGGATGTTGCCGCCCAGGTTGTGCACCACCACCGTCACGTCGGGATACGCTGCCAGCAGGTCGGTCAGGCACAGTGTCACCATCACCGAGACAGGCTCGCCTGCATGTCCAGTGTGCCGTTGCGGCGGCGCGCGTTGTCCACGGTGCCGCCGACCTTGGGGAATGCGTCGCCCGGGCGCGGGCCGTGGTGGATGAACAACACCGCGCTGTGGCGGTTGGCGACCTCCAGCAGCGGGCGCGCCGCCTCGGCATCGGTACGCGTCAAGAACAAATTGCCCGGGATTTGCGCGCCCAGCATGCCGGGCAGGCGCAGCGCCCGTTCCAGTTCCGCCGCCGCAGCGCTCATATCCATCAATGGCAGAGCCGCGAATGCCGCGAACCGGCCGGGATGTGCGGCGCAGATCGCCGAGAACGCATCGTTGACCCGCCGGCACAGCGGTCCGGATACGTCCAGCGGCTGCGATTCGATCCAGCAGAACGAGCCGAGTACCGACAGAACGCTGGTCTCGACCCCCTGTCGATCCATACGTTCGAGGTGCACTTGAACATCGTCGAACGCCTCATCCAGCGGCGCGTCACCCATGCGGGACTTCAGCATCTCGACACCGTCCGCGTTGCGCACGATCCGAGGTTCCTTCAGGCGGGCGCGCAGGGCGTCGACGGTTTCGGCGGGACGCCAATGGGTGTGCATGTCGATCATCATGGCCGTATCGTCCTCCTGGCATTTTGCGCCAGCTTAACCGCGCGGCGCCGCACCGCAATGGCCGGTGCGGTCTGCCTCCATCAGCATGGCGCGGGCGGAACCGGCAAACCGTTGACCGCTTTTCCGCCCGTGTTACCCCTGAACCGAGACTTGGAGGTCTCGCTATGGCCCACGCCCAGGTTCACGAGCCCGACTCAGCCATGACCCGCGAGCCATTCCTCGCCTGGGTCGATCAGCAGCCTACCGGCCGGTTTGAGCGGATCGACGGCATCGCCGTCGCGATGGCGCCCGAACATGCAGTGCACAATCTTCGCAAAGGATCGGCGCGGGACGCTTTGCGGCGGGCCGTCGGGGACGCGGGCCTGACAACCTGCCACGTGTTTGGTGACGGCATGACGGTTCAGGTCGAAAACAGTGATTTCGAGCCGGATGCCCTGTTGCGTTGCGGTCCGAGGGTGCCTGGCGATTCCACTAAAGTCGGCGACCCTTTGGTGCTTGTCGAGGTACTGTCTCCGGACAGTGGCACACGCGAGCGGGCCACCAAGCTCCGTGCCTATTTCAAGCTGCCATCCGTGCAACACTACCTGATCGTTTGGCCAGAAGAGCAGCGGATCGTGCGCCACTCACGAATGCAGAATGACCAGATAGCAACACAGGTTTTTACGTCCGGTGAGATACGGCCCGATCCGCCCGGACCGACGGTAACGGTCGAGGAGTTCTATGCGGACTGAGCAATGGGTACCACGCTCACCCCGCTGCATGCAGCTTGTCCATCTCGCGCAGGATCGCCTCGCCCATCACGCTGGTCCCCACCTTGGCGGTGCCTTTCGCCATGATGTCCGCGGTGCGGAGGCCGCTGCCCAGCACGTTGGTGCAGGCTTGCTCGATCATCGCCGCCTCGTCGTTCATCTCGAACGAGTAGCGCAACAGCATCGCGAAGCTGAGGATCTGTGCCAGCGGATTGGCGATGCCCTTGCCGGCGATGTCCGGCGCGCTGCCATGGATCGGCTCGTACAGCGCATGCCGCTTGCCGCTGGGCTGTACGGCGCCGAGCGTCGCCGACGGCAGCATGCCCAGGCTGCCGGTCAGCATCGACGCCAAATCCGACAGCAGGTCACCGAAGATATTCGAAGTGACGATCACATCGAACTGCTTCGGCGCACGCACAAGCTGCATGGCGCAGTTGTCGGCGTACATGTGGGACAGTTCTACGTCGGGGAACTCGCGCTGGTGCAGCGCGGTCACCGTCTGTCGCCAGAACAGCCCGGATTGCATGACGTTGGCTTTTTCCACGCTGGTGACGCGATTTTGCCGCTTGCGCGCCAGTTCGAATCCCACGCGGGCGACGCGTTCGATCTCGCCGGTGGTGTAGCTTTCGGTATCGAAGCCGCGCTTCTCGCCGGAGGGCAGAGTCTCCACACCGCGCGGCTCGCCGAAATAGATGCCGCCGGTGCTTTCGCGCACGATCATCAGGTTGAGTCCGCGCACCACATCGGGCTTCAGCGACGACGCATCGACCAGCGGGTCCAGCACCACCGCGGGCCGCAGGTTGGCAAACAGATCGAGTTCCTTGCGCAGGCGAAGTATGGCGAGTTCGGGGCGCAGGTCGAAGCCGACGCTGTCCCATTTTGGTCCGCCCACGGAACCGAACAGAATTGCGTCGGCGTCCTTGGCTTTTTCCATGGTGGCGTCGTCGATCGGCACGCCGCGCGCATCGATCGAGGCACCGCCGACAAGATCCTCGGCGATGTCGAACGTCGCCATGTGGCGGCGCCCCATCCAGTCGATCAGGCGTCGCACCTCGCGCATCACTTCCGGGCCGACGCCGTCACCGGGAAGGATCAGCAGCTGCTTGTTGGCCGGCATCGGTGGGATCCTTGCTCAAGGTGTCATTGCGAGGTGCACAGCGTATGTCATTGCGAGGAGCGCGGCGACGAAGCAATCCCGGTTCCGCAACGCTCTTCATGAACAAGATTGCTTCGCCGCTGCGCTCCTCGCAATGACATAACGGGGTGAGATGACAGGATGGTCGATCACGCTGCGGTGGTCGCCGGAATCCACGGCTGGCCCTGCTTCCGCTTCGCTTCGTAACCGTCGATCGCAGACGCGTGCTGCAGCGTCTGGCCGATATCGTCCAGCCCGTTCAGCATCAGGTGCTTGCGGAACGGGTCGATGTCGAAGTGGATCTCTTCGCCGTTCGGTCGCACCACCACCTGACGGTCCAGATCGATGGTAATGCGCGCATTGCCGCCCAGCCGCGCGTCTTCAATGAGCTGATCGCAGACCGCACGCGGCAACCGAACCGGCAGGATGCCATTCTTGAAGCTGTTGTTGAAAAAGATGTCGGCGAAGTTCGGAGCGATGATGCAGCGGATGCCGAAGTCCAGCAGCGCCCAGGGGGCATGTTCGCGGGAGCTGCCGCAGCCGAAGTTTTCGTGGGCGATGATGATCTGCGCCTTGCGGTACGGCTCCTGGTTCAGCACGAAATCCGGCCGCTCCTTGCCATCCTTGTCGTAGCGCAGCGAATCGAACAGATGAACGCCGAGGCCGGAGCGCTTGATCGTCTTCAGGAAGCGGGCGGGGATCACCTTGTCGGTGTCGATGTTCTGCATCGGCATCGGCGCGGCGATGGCAGTGAGTGTGGTGAAGGGTTGCATCTATTTCCTCGTATGGAGGCCAGAAATCGGGGTACGGGTTATGTGATGCAGCAGGATGAACACCGGCTTGTCGAACGCATCCGCATAGGCCAGTTCCATCTACTGCGTTCCGCTCGTTTCCGGCGTCGATGGCGACAACAGGAAGATGACGGCATCCGATTGCCGAACCCGAGCCTTGAGGCTGCCGGCAACATCGCGCTCGTCACGAGGCTGATCACGCCGATAGCTCCACACTGTGGCGCCGAGGTGCGACAGAATATGTTCCACCACGAACTGCAACAGGCTCGCCTCGAACGCATCCTCTCCCGCGTGCGACAGGAAGATGCGCCCCTTCTCCGCGGCGGACATTTGTGTGGCCAGCAATCACATCCACGGCCGCCCTCACCCCAGTTGCCGCACATCCGTCAGCCGCCCCGTCACCGCGGCGGCGGCGGCCATTGCCGGCGACACCAGGTGCGTCCGCCCTCCCGGCCCTTGCCGGCCTTCGAAATTCCGGTTCGACGTGGAGGCGCAGCGCTGCCCCGGCGTCAGCTTGTCCGGATTCATGCCCAGGCACATGGAGCAACACGGATCGCGCCATTCGAATCCGGCTTCCAGCAGGATGCGGTCCAACCCCTCTCGCTCGGCTTGCAGCTTCACCAGACCGGAGCCTGGCACCACCAGTGCCTGCACGCCATCCGCCACCTTGCGGCCTTTCGCCACGGCAGCCGCAGCGCGGATGTCCTCGATGCGGCCGTTGGTGCAGGAGCCGATGAATACCACGTCCACCGGCACGTCCTGCAGCTTTTGCCCGGGCGTTAGTGCCATATAGTCCAGCATCCGTTGCATCTGGGTGCGCTGGCCTTCATCCGCGACGGTCGAAGGGTCGGGGACCACGCCGGTCACCGGCACCACCGCGCCCGGCGTCGTGCCCCACGTCACCATCGGCGCGATCTCGCCGGTGGTCAGAGTCACCGACGTATCGTACGCCGCGCCCGCATCGGAGGGCAGCGTCCGCCAATAGGCCACCGCCTGCTCCCAGGCGGCACCCTGCGGCGCGTATTCGCGGCCCTTGATGTAGGCGAACGTCGTTTCATCAGGCGCGATCAGTCCGGCGCGCGCACCGGCCTCTATCGACATGTTCGAAATCGTCAGTCGGCCCGCGACATCCAGCGCGCGGATCGTATCGCCCGTATATTCGATCACGTGCCCGGTGCCCCCGGCCGTGGTGATCCTGCCGATGATCGCCAGCACGATGTCCTTGGCAGAGCACCCGAAGCCGAGCGTGCCGGTCACCTCGATACGCATGTTCTTGGCCGGCGCCTGCAACAGCGTTTGCGTCGCCATCACATGCTCTACTTCCGACGTGCCGATGCCGAACGCCAGCGCGCCCAGCGCGCCGTGCGTGGAGGTATGGCTGTCGCCGCAGACGATGGTCATGCCCGGCAGAGAAATGCCCAGCTCGGGACCGATGATGTGCACGATGCCCTGGCGCTTATCCAGGATCGGAATGTAGGGCACGCCGAATTCGACGACATTCTTTTCCAGCGTCTCCACCTGGATGCGGCTGTCCGTTTCCTTGATGTCGCGCGGCACGCGAGAGCCGACGGTGGGGATGTTGTGGTCGGCGACGGCGATCGTGCAGTCCGGACGACGCAGCTTGCGGCCAGCCGAGCGCAGGCCCTCGAACGCCTGTGGGCTCGTGACCTCATGCACGAGGTGACGGTCGATGTAGAGGATGCAGGTGCCGTCCGGAAGTTTCTCCACGACATGGCTGTCCCAGATCTTGTCGAACAGCGTGCGTGGCTTGGTTACGGACATCGCTACCTCGATCCTTTCATGACAAACGGGCGGCCCGCGACCCGCGCGGGGGGAGCTGATTTGGCCGATGCGAGGGCCGGTTGCAAGCCGGGTGCGGCAAGGTGCCGCCTGCCCCAGGCCTGGCAATGCTTCGCAACCCCTCGCCAAATGGCCGATAGCGATCCCTGCCTGCGACGCGCCATTGTGCCCGCCGTTCATGAACCAATGGGGAAAAGCCAGCATGCAGATCGCCATCATCGGCGCCGGCAACGTCGGCAAGGCAGTGGCGACCAGATGGATCGCCGCCCGCCATCAGGTCATTTTCGGTGTCCGCACCCCGCAGCCGCCACCGGCGGGCGGGCCGGCCAGCGCGGCTTACGCCAGCGTCGCCGATGCCGCTGCGAGCACCGCGGTGGTGGTGCTGGCGACGCCTTGGCCGGCCGTGCCCGACGCACTCGCCGCGGCGGGCGATCTGAGCGGCAAGGTGCTGATCGACTGCACCAACCCGCTGCGGGCAGATGCCGCCGGTCTTTCGCTGGATACCGGCTTTACGACCTCGGGCGGTGAGCAGGTGGCGGCCCTGGCGACCGGGGCATCGGTCTTCAAGACGCTGAACCAGACCGGTTTCGACAATATGCAGCATGCCCGGGGTTTCGCGCCGCTCCCCGCGTGCATGTTCGTTGCGGGCGACGACGAGGCAAAGAAGCCTCTGGTGATGTCGCTGGTTTCGGATCTCGGCTTTCAGGCGATCGATGCCGGGCCACTGCGGATCTCGCGCCTGCTGGAGCCGCTGGCGATGCTGTGGATCCACATGGCACTGAAACGCGGCATGCCAGCCACCCGCGCCTTCGCGCTGGCCGATCGAGTCTGACAGCGCACGATCCGGATGGTCTGCCCATCGCTTTGCTCTGCACAGTGCGCGCGCACGCAAGGCGGAGGTACACGTGGCGAGGGCTTACTACAGCGTAGTGCTCAATCATCCGGCGGATGCAGTCTGGGCGCATATCCGGTCGTTCGGCGATGATGCGTGGTCCGGCGTGGATGCAGATGTCCGGATGGAGCATGGTGCGTCCGGCGATCAGGTCGGGCAGTGCGGCACATTCAGGGCGGCGTGAGGGACATGCGCCAACGATTGCTCGCGCTCAGCGATGTCGATCATTCCTACAGCTATGAATTCGTCGGCGCGTCACCATTCCCTGTCCGCAATTATATGGCAACGATCCGCGTCGTCCCGGTGGTGGAGAACGATCGGGCCTTCGTAGAATGGTGGGCCACGTTCGATTGCGAGCCGGCAGAGCAAGAGCGTTGGACAACGCATTTTGCAAGACAGGGGTTCGCAGTGTGGCTGGCGGCGCTACGCTCTTCCTTGGCGGGGTGAGGCGCCCGGTGTTGCGATCCTGACGGGTGGTAGCCGCTCGACATGTCATTGCGAGTTGCCCCCGGGCCGGACGGGCGGACCCGGGATTGGATGAAAGATTCCTCCCGCTCGGCTGGTTCGGGAGAGTTGTCTCTTTCTTTTTTGTTAGTGATCTGGAACGGAATCCAAAAGAGGATCGACCGTTCTCTCGGCGGGGATAGCTTCGAGTCGCCCCACGGTCATTGGCGTTCGTCTGCGGTTCAAATTCCCTGATCCGTGCACTTCCCGCAATGCAGGTAGCCTCAAGATTCGTCATCAAGTTTATGAAGCAGCGTATTAAGCGTTCTCATACTCCTCCACCAACCAATCCGCCGGCTCCCCAGCCGCTTCCTCGTACCATTCTGCCACTAACGGATGCGCGCGCACGGCATCGCAATAAGCGAGCGTCGCCACAGCAACCTCCGGCTTCCACGTCAAAAACCGCGTCACGACCGGCGCGTACATCGCATCCGCCGCAGTGAAGTCGCCGCCGAACAAGAACGGCCCGCCGGCGGCGAAGCGTTCGCGCGTCGCGGCCCAAAGCGCCTCGATCCGGGCAATATCGGCCAGCGCCCCGGGCGTACGGCCAAGACCCGAGAAGTCGCGGCCCAGATTCATCCACATCGCCTGCCGCAGCTCACGGAATCCCGCATGCATCTCGGCCGCCATCGACCTCGCATGGGCGCGCGCAACACGGTCCGCCGGCCACAGCGCCGGCGCGAACTCGGCGCAGTAGTCGCACAGTGCGAGCGATTCCCATACGCGCGCACCATGATGTTCCAGGTACGGCACCAGCCCGTTTGGCGACAACCCGGCGATCGCCGGCGTCGGGCCGGGGCGGACGAAACGGATGGTCCGCACCTCCACGTCGAGTGCGGCGAGCCGCACCGCCAGCCAGCCGCGCATCGACCAGGACGAATAACGGCGGTTTCCGATGTACAGGGTGCCGTTCGCCATGCGCAGTCTCCGGGTGTTGCGACGCAACATCATGCCGGCACCGCGCCACCGGTATCAAGATCCCCACGGCCAGGGAATTAACCTCACATTAACCAATACCGTCCTAGGACCCAGACCCAAGGAAACATGAGATGCGGATGCTGCCGGCATCCGTCATTGGGGGAAGCCTGGCGACGAACAGCACTCCCGGTCGTGCGGGCGCGTGGGCGATCAAAGGGTTCGCCCGAGCGAGATCGCTTCGCCGCTTTGCTCCCAACATGAAACAAACCCCTGCCCCACCCCTCGCGGGAGGGGGAACCCTTTCATCCGGTCGCCGGTCGGCCGCGCCGGCCCGTGGTCAACCCGCAATGATGTGCGAGGGGCGAGCACTACTTGCGTCGGCTACCCGCATGCCAACGGAGCAACAAAATGAGCGTGTTCCACCGCCTGCACGCACAGATCGGCACGCTGGCCACCGCCCGAATCTTTTTTATCGGTGGCGCGATGAAATCCGGGACCACATGGCTGCAGTTGTTGCTGAACGCGCACCCGGAAATCGCCTGCAAGGGCGAAGGCCATATCGCCAACCATCTGGCGCCGTTACTCGCACAAAGCGTGGATCGCCATAACCAGAAGATTGCCCACAAGAACAAAGACGTATTCAATGAAATCGACGGGTTCCCGCTCTACGATCGTGATGATCTGGCCTACCTGATCGGCGCGGCACTGCTACTGCCGTTTGCCTCGGCGACTGCCAATAAGAACCTGCGCGCCATCGGCGAGAAGACTCCCGACAACATCCGCCATTTCGATTTGCTCCGAACGATCTTTCCCAACGCCCGCTTCCTGCAGGTGATTCGCGACGGGCGTGACTGCGCTGTGTCCGCATGGTTCCACAACCTTCGCGCGACGCCAGAGTGGACGCTGTCGACCTATCCCGCGCTGTCCGACTATGCCGCCGTGTTCGCGCAGGAATGGGCGACCGACATCGCCCAGGCGCAAGCTTTCGCCGCTTCCTGCCCTGCCGCCTGCCTCACTGTCCGTTATGAGTCCGTATTGTATGACACCGCCGGCGTGCTGCGTGGCATACTCGAATTTCTCGGCCTCGATGCCGCAACCGACATCATAGCCCAATGCTGCGAGGCCGCCCGCTTTGAACGGCTGAGCGATGGCCGTGCGCGCGGCACGGAAGACACCGCGTCATTCTTCCGCAGCGGCACCAGCGGCAACTGGCGGGCACACCTGGACGAAGCGGCGAACCGCGCCTTCATCGCCGCGGCCTCGCCTTGGCTGGAGGTCCTCGGCTATGTGTGAAACCCGGACACGCCGGGGAGCAAGCAATGGCGGAAATCGAAGGGTACGAAATACTTGGCCTGGGCCTCTATTTCGAGGATCTTCCCGTGGGACGTAAATTTCGCACCATTGGGCGCACGCTGACCGAGGCAGACCTCGTCGCCTTCATTGGCGTCACCGGCATGACCGAGGTCTTGTTCTCCAACACCGAGTTCCTGCGCACCGAAAGCGACATCAAGCAGCGCGTCGTCCCCGCCGCCATGGTCTATTCCTTTGCCGAAGGATTGCTTGTGCACGCGACGATGCAGCACACCGGATTCGCCTTCCTGCACATGGAACTGAACGTCGAAGGCCCGACTTTCACGGGCGACACGATCTACGTGGAATGTGCAGTCATGGAAAGCCGCCGCAGCGCCAGCCGCCCGAATCGCGGCCTCGTACGCACCAGAAACCGCGTGGTGCAGCAGGACGGACGTCTGGTACTGACCTATACGCCACTGCGGATGGTCAAGGCACGCACGCAGGGCTAGCATCGCGCGCAGCGGAGGAAGCGCGCCATGAAACTGGCAACGTATCAAACGGCCGACGGGCCGGCGCTGGGTATCGTACAGGCGGAGAAGGGTCAGATCATCAACGCCGCCGCTGCCTGCACGCGATTGCTCGGCACGCGGCACCACGGAACGTTCAGCATGCTGGGTCTGATCGAAAGCGGTGCCAAGGGGATGGCTTTGCTGTGCCGCCTGCCGCTGGACGAACCCGCCATCGCGCCCTTTGCGCTCGATCTCGCAGGGGTAAAATTGCTGACGCCGCTGCCAGTGCCGCCGCAGCTTCGCGATTGCTCTGTTTTCGCCCAGCATGTCAGTCACGCGCCCCTGGGCATGCAGCGGCTGAAGGCGGCGCTGGAAGGCCGCGGCGAGGGCACATTGCCGGAACCAGCGGTGCCGGATGTGTACCGCGCACAGCCGATCTGGTACATCAGCAACCGGTTCAGCGTGGTCGGTCCTGACGCGGTGGTGCGTTGGCCCGCGTACAGCCGGGTGATGGATTTCGAACTGGAAGTGGCTGTCGTGATCGGCCTGGGCGGGGCAGACATTCCGGAAGCCGATGCGCGAGGCCACATCTTCGGTTATACCATTATGAACGATTTCTCCGCGCGCGATCAGCAGCGGCGGGAGATGGAAGGCGGGCTCGGTCCGACCAAGGGCAAGAGCTTCGACACTGGCAACGCGATCGGTCCCTGGATCGTCACGGCGGACGAACTTCCCGATCCCTATGCGCTCTCCGTCTCGGTGCGGGTGAACGGCGAGGAATGGGTGCGCACCACCACCGCCGGCATGCTGCACACCTATGAGCAAATCATTGCGTTTATTTCCCGCAATGAAACGCTTCATCCAGGCGAGATCATCGCCGGCGGCACCGTGGGCGGCTGCTGCGGCCTGGAGCTGGGTCGCTTCCTGCCAAATGGCGCCACGGTGGAACTGGACGTCGGCGGCATTGGCGTGCTGCGAAACAAAGTGATTGCAAATGCGCAGGCGGGGCCGCTGGTGACGCGGGTATAGGTGCGCGAGCCACGTCTCCCCTCCCCTTGCGGGCTTGGGCCGCGAAGCGGACCGAGGGCGGGGCGAGGGGGCGAGCGGCAGGACCTGGCCTTCTTCCCCATCCCCCTCCCCTGCCCCCTCCCACAAGGCAAGGGGGATTCTCTGGTCGCACACAGTTTCGTCCAGTCGCGGGTCAGCCGCGCGGGCCGTTGGTCAACTCCCAATGACACGTGGCGCGGCCACCATGCCGAGGATCACAACACTGGCCCTTCGCGCTAACTTAGGCTGCCGGCTCCGCCCAGGTGCCGCACCACAATCTCCGCCAGTCGCGCGCACCCCGCCTGATCTGCCGTGTCAAACCGCCCCATCTCCGGGCTGTCGAGATCGAGCACGCCCAGCAACCGATCCCCCGCCAGCAACGGCACCACCAGTTCCGACCGAGACGCCGTGTCGCATGCGATATGCCCCGGAAACGCCCCCACGTCAGGCACAAGCACCGGCTGCCGCCGCAGTGCCGCGGTGCCGCACACGCCCCGGCCAAGCAGGATGCGCACGCAGGCCGGACGCCCCTGGAATGGCCCCAGCACCAATTCCTCGCCGCGCAGGAAATAGAACCCCGCCCAGTTCAGTGACGGCAACGCGTGATAGATCGCCGCCGCGGCATTGGCGGCATTGGCAACGGCGTCGGTCTCGCCGCTCAACAACCCATCCAGCTCGCGCGCCAGATCATCATAAAGCGAGGCCTTGTTCATCGCACGCGGCACAGTCCACGGCGTCGCATGCTCCGGATCGTGCATCGTCTTTGTCTCCTCGCACCCGCGCTTGAGCCACCCGTTACGCACCCGACGCGTGCATCGCCGCATCCGCCGCTGGCAGCAGCCGGGCAAAACGCGCCGCCCAGGCCGCCTGCCCCGCTGCATCGGCAATCAGGTCCTGACGGATTTCGATCTCGACATGCGGCAGGCCACGTTTTTCCCCGTGCACCGGCACGGTGTAGTCGCTGGTTTCTGTGATGGCGTAGGGCGCATTTTCGCCCACCACGATGTCGCCCTCGGCCCGCAGCAAACCCAGCAGCACCGACGCCAGCCGCGCATCGCGATTGAACAAAACCCCCACCTGCACCGCGCGCGATTCGCCTTTGAACACGGGAGTAAAACTGTGCATCGCCACCAGCACCGTACGCCGCCCCGCCGCCGCCCGCGCATCCAAGAGCGCCGCGATGCGTGCGTGGTACGGCGTGAAAATCTCGCGGACCCGCATGTCCCGGTCGGCCTTCGATATCCCAACATTGCCGGGGATCGGTGTCAGCTCGCTGATCTCCGGAATGGATGTCGGCACCGAGGGATCGCGGTTGCAGTCGATCACCAGCCGCGAATATGCCTGCAACACCGCCGCCGCATCCAGCGCCGCAGACAGATGCTCTGTGACACCGCCAATCCCGATATCCCACGCGATGTGCCGTTCCTGCTCGCTCTCTGCCACGCCGAGCCGGCCAAGTCGCGCCGGGATCAGCCGCCCCGCATGGTCCGCGGTTAAAACAAGACAGGAGGTTCCGTTCTCTCGCAGAACGCGTACCGGCGATGGCTCATTCGCCGCCAACAAACCTTCATCAACCGCCATACCCTGCTCTCCAAGTGCAGCGAGCACCGGATGGCGCACGCGCCTTCCTCTGTCCAGGGCCAAGCTACGGCGGCGGACCGCCCCGCGGATCGCCCCGCGGATCGCCCCGCGGATCGCCAGGATTCGGCGCGCGCAACCATGTACGCCCCGATTTCGGGCACCAAGCGATTCCACAGCACACGCAGTTCGGCGATAGGCTGATCGCGCCAATCCACGCGCAGGTCCACCAGCGCGAAGATCTCGGTATCCATCACGAGCAGGTGTGCGCTGCGGATGGGGTGCACTCGCCGCCGGTGGCAAGACCTTCTTTCAGCGCACACATCAGGCGCCAGGCGAGTGGCGCGGGGCGTTACGCCTTACGCCGTGGCATGCGGTTAGGTCACCCCAGTGCCGTGACCAATGCCTCCGCGCTGCGGCCATTGGCAATGGCAGCGGAACGGCCGTCCCAGTGCACGCCATTGACGCGGGCAAATGCGTGATTTGCGCCGGGATAGACGTAGCTGTGCACCAGCTTGCTGCCCTTTGTCGCATCCACCACTTTGGCACGGCCATCGGGTGGGAAGAACTCGTCCTTGTCGGCGATGTGCACGAGCAATGGCTTGGTTACCTTGTTCAGCTCGGCAAGAAGATTGTCGAGACCGACGCCGTAATAGGAAATGTTCACATCGGCATCCGATTGCTCGGCCATGATGAATGCCAGCCGGCCGCCCAGGCAGTACCCCATCGTCGCGACCTTGCCGTTGGCGCCAGGCAGCTTGCGCGCAGCGGCAACCGTGGCCTTCAGGTCCTCGATCCCCTTGGCTTGGTCGAACTTATTGAACAATTCGAAGGCCCGCTTCCATTCGGCTTCGGATTTGTCGGTGATGTCGATGCCCGGCTCGATGCGCCAGAACAGATCGGGGCAGATGGCGATAAACCCCATGTCGGCCACCCAGGCGGCGGTGTCGCGCATCGCTTGGTTCACGCCGAAAATCTCCTGGATCAGCACCACAACGCCCGCGGGTTTTTCCCCCGGTTCAAGCAGATAGGCGGAGAAGCTGCCGGAGCCATCGCTGGCCTGAATCGTGATGGATGCCATGGTTTGGGTCCCTCCGTTATGCGGCGATGGGACCGAACATAGCGAAGTGGCGGGCTGACAGAAGGGGGCGGCGCGACCGCCCCCTTGCCAGATCGCCTAATAAAACACGCCGTAGATCACGTCTTCGACCTCACCGGTCGTCAAATTCACTTCCAGCAAATCCGGACCATAGCGCACCCAGCCATAGCCAGGCGGCGGCGGCGCCAAGCCCAGGGCAGCCCAGCCGGAATAGAAGTACGCGGGCGCGAACAAGATTGCCGGCAGCCGCGCACCGATCCACCAGCGGCGATAGCCCCAGCCGTGTGGGTAGACGTAGGCCGGACCATGGATGCGGGCATAGTAGTGGCCGCGGTGCCAAAACTGATTGCCGCGGGGCGGCAACGGCTGCCCCATGGGGCGCCCTGCAAAGGGAGGCCGGGCCCCCGGGGGTGGGTGTCGTGGCGTTCCTTGTACCATGTGCGGCGGCCCTGGCGGACCGGCATGCTGTTGCCAACTGCCAGGGGGACCGGCGTGTTGCGGACCACCGGGGGGAGGACCGGCGTGTCGGGGCCCACCCGGCGGGGAACCGGCCGGCGGGCCCGGGTGAGGTGCCGGCCGTTCCTGCGGGCCTTGTGGCCCGTGTTGCTCCTGCTGCTGTGCCAGCGAAAGGGCCGGCAAAAGCAGGCTGAGCGCGGAAGCCACCATAAGGACGCGGTTCATCTAAATCGATTCTCCATTTCGCTGCGCGGGACCATAAGCGGCTTTTGTCGCGGCTCGCGCAATGGCGTGAGCACCCAGGGTGGTTCCGAGGCGAGGATCGTTCTGATCTCGCGAGACTGACGGGCGGAACACTGGCGGCGCCACAAATCCGGATTACCCCAAGCTGCGGCACGACGATTTGGTTCAGGTTACCGGTCGCCGATGCGGCGTGCTCGCTGCGCGGCGTGATCGACAATCCATCGGGAGCGACCCGCACGAGGGTCAATGTGGGCATCGTTGAACCATGCCTCGATATCGGCGCGCAGGCCTGGCGCGTTGGCCGTCACCACCAGCAGGTCGCCGCCGCCGGCGGCGGGATGTCGCCCCGCTGGCGCCGGCACACAGTTAGGCCAGCAAACACTCCTCTGTCAATCACTGGCTGCGAATTGCGACCGTTCTTGTCGCGTTATCATGGTGTTCCGTCACGAAGGCCTGTGCCGTCTCGCCCAGGATCGGCGTGCGCGTTGGCGTGCCGCCTCCCTGCGGCCGCGGCGTCAGGATCAGCAGCGTGACGCGGCCGCCGGTTGTTACACCGGCGCTGTCGACATCTGCCAGCGACAGGAGCTTCACCTCCGGAAAGTCGAGTAGCCACCAGGAGTTGAGCGGCAAGACTACCCGGCGTCCTGCAAGCGCCAGATCGAGCGCCTTGAGCACGCCCTGGCCGTAGATAGATGCCATCGGCACTCCCGGAAAGAATGCTTCGGGAGAGGCCTGGTTGAACCAGTACCGCTCCAGATGCGCTACGATGCGCCCGCGTTCGGTGGCATCGGTGATCACATGAGATACCAGATGCTGGTCGAAGACCCCTGTCAGACCGTTGAAGGCGGGGGCAAGCGCCGCAATCGCGTCGCGCAGCCGGGCCACGCGCGAGCGCGCGCCACGCCCTTTCGAAAATTCATCGAGACAGTGGCAGATCGCGCCTTTGGCGCTGCATACGTTCGGGATTACGATGAAACCCATCCTATTCCTCCCCCCATCGTGGCCTGGCTATCGCGCTCCGTTCGTGAAAGCATCTCAAGCAACCGTTGCGCGCGCAGCACATCCGCCGCGTCGTGCCCCTCGGGAAGCGCCGCCAATCCCGCCGCCAAGACCTCGCGTGCCTCGTGCGGGCGCCCCGATCGCCGGAGGAATTCCGCCAGGCTCAGCGCCGTCTTCAGGATCATAAGCGCGGTTCCCTGCCGCTGCGCAACGTCCAGGGCGGCGCGATAAGCGGTCTCCGCCGCGGCCAGGTCGGGATCGGGGCGCAAGGAAAGCAACTCGCCCCGAACCCGGTTGAATTCGGCAGACCACGGCGCGTCGCCTTGCTGCACCTGGTCCAGCGCCGTAGCCGCATCCCGCCATCTTTCGGCGCGGAGATAGAGCTGCGTCAGCATCACAAAGAATTGCGACAGCGCGAGCGAGGTCCCAGACTTTTCGAGTGCCGCGAGCCCGGCGCGCATCATGTCGATCCCCTCGGCCACCGAGCCCTGCGACCCCGCCACCCAGCCGAGATGACAGCGGCTGACCGCCTCGTAATAGGCGAAGTGATTGCGGACGGCGACGTCCTGCGCTTCCTCGGCAAACCGCTTCTCGGCAGCCAGATCGCCACAGAGGTTGTAGACTCGCGCCGCGTGCACGAGCGCGTTGACGTGGCTGTGGAGGTGACCGGGATCGCTGGCGCGCCGCGCCGCCAGCGCCACACAGCGTCCGATCGACGCCCGGGCCTGGTCAAGCAGGCCGAGGTAACACAGCGTGCGGGACAGGTAGGCCAGCGAGAACAGGCCGGGGTTCTGGCCGTGCGTGAAGAAATTCGGCGGGTCGGTTTCGGGCCGGGAAAGGTTCACTGCGGTCTCGAGGAAGCGCTTCGACGCCGCGTATTCGGTGTTGATCTGCGCGACCATGCCACGAGCAAGCCAGGCGTCGACCAGCGGCCGGTCCGGATGGCGCTCCGCGTGCTCGAACAATTCTTCGGCGAGCCGCTGCGCGCGCGTGATGTCGCGCTGCACGAGCGTGCACTGAAACAGGCCCCACTCGACATTGAACCGGTTCTTCGTGTCGCCGCAGGCGATGCACAACTCTCGCGCCCGCAGCAGCCGTTCCTCGACTTCCGGAGCGGCGTAACCACGCAGCGAACGCAGCGCGACCGCCTGGGCGAACACGATCTCAAGTTCGACGGCCGTCCATTGACCACCCTCCAGCTTGCGCAGATCGCGCGCGGCGGCGCGGAGCATAGCCAACGCCTCCTCATGCGCTGATCGCGCAATGGCCGCATTGGCACCCTGCACGCGGAAGCGCACCGCGTCGGCATAGTTCTCGCCGAGCGAGTAATGGCGGGCGATCAGGTCGTCGGTCGCGCCCTCGCCCGCTTCCTGCCTCTCGGCAAGGGCCGCAGCGGCCCGCAAGTGGATCTGCCGGCGGTCGCGACGCAGCAGCGATCGATAGGCGATGTCCCGAAGCAGCGCATGGCGGAACGCGAACAACCCCAGGCCGATCGGATGCTCAACTACGATCCGGGCGGCAACCAGGCGGTCTAACTCGCCGACCAGTTTGTCGGCGTCGCGGCCGGCCACTACAGTCAACAGCGACAATGGGAAGTCGTGACCGAGCACTGCGGCGTGCTGCGCGACCGCTTTCGCCGCACCCAGTTGGTCGAGCTGCGCCATGAGTGCGTCATGCAGCGTGTTCGGCACGCTGCTCTCGTCGGGGCCGTCCGCTAACGACAGATCAGCGCCGGCGACCACCGATTTGACCAGTTCCTCGATATAGAGCGGGATGCCTTCGGAGCGCGCCAGCACCGCCGCCAGGCGCACGTCGCCCAGCCATTGGGTTCCCGCCACGGCACTCGCCAACCGCAGTGCGTCAGCCGAACCAAGTTCGCGAACCTCGCGGATGTGTACATGCGGCAGTGCGTCGCCCGCGAGCCCGATGTCGTCAAGGAAATCCCCGACGCCGAACTTCCCTGTGCGCAGCGTGATGACGACCATGGCCGGCGCGCCGATCGCCCACCGCGCGATCCTGCCAAGCAGGTGCCTGGTGGTCGGATCGGCCCATTGCACGTCCTCGAAAACAACAAAAATGCCGTTCTCGCCCATACCGTGGCGGGCAAGCCATCCGTGCACCGCGTCGAGGGTGAGAGCGCGCCTCACCGCCGCCCCGGCGCTTGGCAGCGGGAAACGGTCGTCGGCGCCGAGGCCAAGCAGATCGCCTAGCAGCGCAACGGCGTGTGGCTCCGCTGCGTCGCCCTCTGCCATAGCATCGGCAAGCCTGTCGAAATTCTCGCGTGGCCCCACCGACCAATCGAGGCGCGCAGCGCGCCGCAATTCCTTGATGATCGGGTAGAGCGGCTCGTTGACATCGTAGGGCGAGCACTGAAACCAGACGGCGGCTGGCAGGCCGGCAGCGCCCTGGAGAATGCGGCGCCACGCCTCGGCGGCAATACGCGATTTACCGATTCCCGCCTCGCCCGCGATCATCACGACACGGCCGTGGCCCGCGGCTGCCGATTGCCAGGAATCGAGCAGCGCGGCGATCTCTGCATCACGCCCGACGAACGGCGTCGGCGCGGCGGATCGGGCTGCGAGCCGGCTGATGTCACGCTCGCCAACCACCCGATAGGCGGTGATGGGCTGGCTGAACCCCTTCAGGTGCTGTGGCCCGAGGTCACGATAGTCGAAGGCCTCGCCAGTCAGCTGGCGGGTCAGCGCCGAAACGATAATGCCGTTCGGCCCGGCCAGGGCCTGTAGCCGCGCCGCGAGGTTTGCGGCTTCTCCCGTTGCCGATACCAGGGACCAGTAGCGCGCAACACCGCCGATCTCATCAACAGCGCCCGATCGCTCGTCGCCGACAACGACGACCCCGGTGGCAACGCCGATGTGCACCTGTAAATTTACATCGGGGAAAGATCCTAGCTCCTTGTTCAGCTTTGCCACTGCCTGCACGATGTCGAGCGCGGCCCGCACCGCCCGCTCGGCGTCGTCCTCGTGAGCCTCCGGGTAGCCGAAATAGATCAGAACGCCGTCACCCAGGTAACGCGCGGTATAACCGTTGTATTGTTCGATGGCACGAGCGCAAGCCTGTCGGTAGGCGGCGGTCACTTCATGCAGGTCCTCCGGATCGAGCCGGGTCGATAGACCGACCGAATCGACCAGGTCGCAGAACATGATCGTTAGCTGTCGCCTTTCGGCCCGCTCGGCGGACGCCGCTTCAGGCGATGCGGCTGCGGTCATGGATTGATCCCCCGACGACCTGCCCGGGCCGCGCGCCCGGGCGGAACCCGGAGCCCTGCAGGGTGTATTCACGGCACATTAACACCATTTATGCAAGCCGATCTTGCCGTGGACGGGGCAGCCGGTGCCCTGCCTCGCGCTTGCAAAAACCCCGTCGCGCGCCTACGTACGCGGACTGCCCTGCCGCTATCGGAGGTCTTTGCGCATGGCGCGTGTTACCGTCGAGGATTGCGTCCAAAAAGTCCCCAACCGCTTCGAGCTGGTTTTGCTCGCGGCCCAGCGGGCGCGCAATCTGTCCCGCGGCGAGGAACTCACCATCGACCGCGACAATGACAAGAACCCGGTGGTCGCGTTGCGCGAAATCGCCGACGAAACCATCGACCTGGACCGTATCCAGGGCGATCTGGTGAAGTCGCTGTCGCGTGCCCCCGAACCCGAGCCGGCCGACGAGGAGGTGCTGGACCTTATCCCCACCGATCAGAACATTTTCGGTCTCCAGGACGTCACGGCGGAGGAAGAAGCCGCCGGCCTTCCGGTGGAGAACGAAGACATGTCCGCCGAAGACATGGAAGCGGCCATCGAGGCGGAACTCGGCGGCCGCGGCAGGTAAGCCGTTATGCCACGGGGGGACGACGCCGGTCCGACGTCACGGCCCGCGCCATTCCCTCACTTTGCGCCCGATGGGGTAGCGCAGGGCGCGGTCTCCGCGATGCCGCCCGTCGATCACCTCCTGGTGGCGGCATTGGCCGCCAAGGTGCACGCCTACGACCCGAAGGCCGATACCGGGCTGATCGACGACGCCTTCACCATCGCAGAGCAAGCCCACGGCACCCAGCGCCGCGACAACGGCGATCCATACATCACCCATCCGCTGGCCGTCGCCGATATCCTGGCCGGATACCGGCTCGACACCGCCTCCATCGCCACCGGCCTGCTGCACGACGTGATCGAGGACACGCCGGTCAAGCTGCCGGAACTCGACAAGCGCTTCGGCCACGAGATCGCCACGCTGGTGGACGGCGTCACCAAGCTCACGCGCCTGGAACTGCAATCCGACCGCACCAAGCAGGCGGAGAATTTCCGCAAGCTGGTCCTGGCGATGAGCAAGGACATCCGCGTCCTGCTGGTGAAGCTGGCGGATCGGCTGCACAACATGCGCACCTTGCATTTCGTGCGCGAGCCCGAACGCCGCCGCCGCATCGCGCGCGAGACAATGGAGATCTACGCGCCGCTGGCCGAACGTATCGGCATGGACACGGTCAAAACGGAGCTGCAGACGCTGTCGTTCCGTGAGTTGGAGCCGGAAGCCTTCGCCACCATCCAGGCGCGGCTGAATTTTCTCCGGGGCCAGGGCGCCGACGTGATCGAGGAGGTGAAACGCGACCTGCGCCGGGTCTGCGAAGAAGCCGGCATCGAGGTGGTGGAAGTGACGGGGCGGGAGAAGTCGCCGTTCTCCATCTGGGAGAAGATGCACCGCCGTAACGTCGCCTTCGAGCAATTGTCCGACATCATGGCGTTCCGCATCCTGGTGCAGACGCGGGAAGCCTGTTATGCGGCACTGGGCGCGGTGCACTCCGCCTATCCGGTGATCGCCGGCCGGTTCAAGGACTATATTTCTACGCCGAAATCGAACGGTTACCAGGGCTTGCATACCGGCGTGACGTTGCGCGAGCCGCGCAACCAGAAGATTGAAATCCAGATCCGCACCGTGGAGATGAGCGAAATCGCCGAGAACGGCGTCGCTGCACACTGGATGTACAAGACGACTGACGCAAGGTTCGACGGCAAGGACGTTCAAAAATTCCGCTGGGTGCAGGACTTGCTCGAAATCCTGGAAAACTCCGCCGCCCCGGATGAATTCCTGGAGAACACTAAGTTAGAATTGTACGACGACCAGGTGTTCTGCTTCACGCCGAAGGGTCTGCTCGTGCAGTTGCCGCGCGGCGCGACGCCGGTGGATTTCGCTTATTCCGTGCACAGCCAGGTGGGCGACAGCTGCGTCGGCGCCAAGGTGAACGGGCGGCTGATGCCGCTGCGCTATCAGTTGCAGAACGGCGACCAGGTCGAGATCATGACGGCCCGCGGCGGCACGCCGTCGCCGCAGTGGGAACGGTTCGTCGTTACCGGCAAGGCACGCAGCCGCATCCGCCGCTTCGTGCACCAGCAGCAGCGCGAGGAGCATATCAACCTCGGCCGGTCGGAACTGACCAAGGCGTTCCGGTCCGCTGGCGTGGACGGCTCGGAGAAGGCGCTGGAACCGGCATTGAAGGCGCTGAAGCTGCCGAGCCTGGCCGACCTGTATATCGCTGTCGGCAACGGCAATATCGGCGCGCGCGACGTGGTGCATGCGGCGTATCCGGAACTGCGGCAGACACCGCGCGCCCCGCGCTTGATCCCTGCCCTGCCGCCGCGCGGACGATTGGGCGTGCGGCCCGATCCTGGCATGCCGATCACCGGGTTGGTGCCGGGCATGGCATATCACTTCGCCGGCTGCTGCCATCCGGTGCCGGGCGACGAGATTGTCGGGATCATCGCCACCGGCAAGGGCGTGACGATCCACGCGCGCGAATGCCAGACGCTGGAGGGCTTCGCCGCCACCCCCGAGCGCTTCATCGACGTGGACTGGAATTATGAAGTCCTGTCGAAGGGGCAGGGCAACGGCAAGCATCAACCGGGGCATACAGCGCGGATCAGCGTGATCTCGGGCAACGACGACACCGCACTGGCAAATTTGGCAAACGCGATCGCCAAGCAGGAAGGCGCGATTGCGAATTTGAAGATCGTGAATCGCCAGCAGGACTTCATGGAGGCGCTGGTCGATGTGGAAGTGCGCGACGTGTCGCACCTGTCGAAGGTGATTGCCGGCCTGCGCGGGGTGAGCGGTATCAAGGGTGTGGAGCGGGCCAAGGCATGAGCGCGCCGGAGCATGACTGAGCCAGAGCACGACAGAGCGGAATCGTTAGCGATGAGCGCGCAGCCGCCCCACATGTCATTGCGAGCAGCGCAGCGACCAGGCAATCTCGTTCAGTCGGACGCACGGACTATTCGTACGCTCGACGACGGAGGTTGCTTGGTCGCTAGTCTTCTCGCAATGACATGGTTGACGATGGTGATGCGGGTGGTGCCGGCATGATCCTCGGCCTCGGCTCCGACATCGTCGATATCCGCCGCATCGAAGCGGCGATCGGCCGCCATGGCGAACGCTTTCTCCAGCGTGTGTTCACCGAGATGGAACGCGCCAAGGCGATGCGGCGCACCGAGGCGATCCGCGCGGCCACCTTCGCCAAGCGGTTCGCGGCAAAGGAAGCTGCGTCGAAGGCGCTGGGTACCGGATTCCGCAAGGGCGTCTGGTTCAGCAATCTGGGCGTCGTGAACCTGCCCGGCGGCCAGCCGACCTTGCAGATGACGGGCGGCGCGGCCGAGCGGCTGGCAGCGATCACGCCGGCCGGCATGCGCGCGATGATCGCCCTGACCATGACCGACGAGTACCCCTACGCCTATGCGCAGGTGATCATTTCCGCAGTGCCGGCATAGGCACCGCACGGCAGGCGCAATGCCGAGCCGCGTCCTCCCCACGCCAGGGCGCAGCATTAACCGCCGCTTAAGCGCAGTATCGGATGATGGTGCACCCTCACCCGAACGGGTGGACCATCGGACCGAGGCGAATGAAGCACGGATTGCTCGATGCACCGGCGCTGCAGCAGATGCTGTATCAGGCGCTCGACGATTCCGACGATCTCGTGCTGGTGCTGGAGCAAATCAGCGGTGGCCCCGAGGGCCTGCTGGTCGCGGCAACCAACGACGCGTTCTGCCGCACGGCCGGCATCGGTTCCACCGATCTTGTCGGCAAACCTTTCCTCGGCTTTGCGGCGCCGGAGGCCGATATTGCCGGCTTTCACGCCGTGGCCGAAGCGGCCGAGGAGCGCCGGTCGTTCCGTTCTGAAATCCTGTGCCGGCGCGCCGATGGCCCGCCGTTCTGGTTCGGCCTGCACCTCATGCCGGTCGCCGGCAGCAACCCGGCTTGCTCTGTGGTCCTGGGCCGCGACATCACGGCGGTCCTGCGCGACCGGCAACAGCATCGCGCCATCCAGGGATTGCTCGCCAAGGTGTTCGTGTCGGTGCAGGCCGCTGTCGCCATCGTGGACGAGCATGGCATGTTCTTGATGAACAATCCCGCGCTGGATCACTTGCTCGGTGTGCAGCCGGACGCGCTGAACGGCCGTCAGTCATTGGAGGTGGTGGCACCGGAAGGGCGCACTGTCGTGCTGCGAGCACGGCAGCGTCAACTTGCAGGGGGCGAGGCGTTTCGGATCGAGACCACCTTGCTGCGCAGCGACGGATCGCGGCTGCCGGTCGAGGTTGCAGGCACCATGGTGGCGCGCGACGACCTCAAGCGGTTCCGCATTCTGACGGTAACGCCCAGGCAACCGGCGGCCGAGGCGGCGGCCACGACGACGGTGCGTGTCGCCGGAAAGATCAAGCTGATCGGGCTGGAGGACGTGAAGACCGCCCTGGGCGAACGCTGGCCATCCGTCGCGGCGCGGGTCATGACCAGTGCAGAGCATGTCATCCAGCGGCGGTGTGGCCCGCAAGATAGTTGGTCGCGCACCGCGGACAGCGGCTTTCTGATCTGCTTCGCCGAGGGGACGGAAGAGGAGTCCGGCTTCCGCGCGGCCGCTATCGCCCGCGAGATACGGACGCGTCTGATCGGCGAGGGCGAGCCAGCGACGACCGCCTATGTCTCGGCCGTCACCACAACGGTGACCATCCCGAACCAGCCGGGAACCACGCCCGACACGATCTCCAAGGTGATCAACCAGCGGATGAATGCACGCTTGGCGGAAATCGAGGCGAAGGCGCGCGAGACGCTGGCGCAGGCGGTGCGCGAGGCAAATTGCTCTCTGATGGCGGTGCGCAGCCGGATGTTCAACGAAGTGGTCGGGCACTTTGCTGCGCTGCCGATCGCGTTGGAGCATCGCGTGCAGTCGGCCATCGTGGCGCTGCCGATCCAGGAGGCACGCGAGGTGGACTACGACCGGCTGGTGCTGGGCCTGGCCGCGACGCAGGTGATCTCGACCCTCGGCACGGCGCAACTACGGCCGATCTACGTGGCGGTCGAGTTCGACGTGTTCCTCGACCGGCGTTCGGCCGAGCGCTACGTCACGGCCTGCAAGTCGATGGACGAGCGGCTGCGGCAGCATCTGGTGGTGGTGTTGTCGCGCCTGCCGCACGGCGTGGCCAAAAGCCGGGTGACGGACTGCGTGATGCGCCTGCGCCCACTGTGCCACGCGGTGGGCTATCAGGCGGAGGGCTTGACCGTGCCGCCGGTCGAACTTTCGATGCTCGCGGGCGCGGTGGTGACCGTGCGGGCGGAGGAGATCGAGGGGCTGAACGCGAACGACATGGCGCGGCTGGAGAAGCTGATCGGGGTGGTACGCGCGCATCGTGGGTACCTGATGGTGCGCGACGTTGCGAGTTGGGATTCCGCGAAGCGGTTGATGCGGCCCGGCATCGATTTGTATTCGCTGGCGGAGGCATAAAAACCTCCCCCACGAAGGGAGAGAGGTTACCTGAGCGACGTGTTCAGCTTCGCCAGCACCGCCGCGCCCGGGATCAGCGCCGCCTCGTCCAGCGCGTTCAACGGCGTGTCCACCGTGTTCATGTGCTTGTGCATGTCGCGTGGATCGGGATCGACGAACAACAGCCCGGTGACGATCTCACCCGCCGCGTGACGCTCCTGCATGTAGGTCATCGCCGCGATCCGATCGTGCACGTCGTATTCCGTATGCAGCTTGCGCAGCCGCAGCATGGAGCCGTCGTGCTGCGTCACCATCTCCACCGTGCCCGGCGCGTAATCCACCGTGATTGGCTCGCGGCCGGTGATCACATCGAGGTAGTTCACCGCCTCATTGTGCTCGCGCACGAAGTCGAAGCTTTTGGTGGAGCCTTCGTGGTTGTTGAACGCGACGCAGGGGGAAATGCAGTCGATGAACGCCGCGCCCTCGTGCTTGATGGCGGCCTCGATCAGCGGCACCAACTGCGCCTTGTCGCCGGAGAAGCTGCGCGCCACGAACGTCGCGCCAAGCTGCAACGCCATGCCCACCAGGTCGATCGCCTCGTCGGAATTCACCAGGCCGCGCTTCGACTTTGCGCCGCGGTCTGAGGTGGCGGAGAACTGCCCCTTGGTCAGGCCATACACGCCGTTGTTCTCGACAATGTAGGTCATGTTCACGCCACGTCGCATGATGTGCGCGAACTGACCGATGCCGATGGAAGCACTGTCGCCATCGCCTGATACGCCGAGATAGATAAGGTCGCGGTTGGCCAGGTTGGCGCCCGTCAGAACTGACGGCATGCGGCCGTGCACGGAATTGAAGCCGTGCGATGCGCCAAGGAAATACGTCGGTGTCTTAGACGAACACCCGATGCCGGAGAGCTTGGCGATGCGGTGCGGCGGCAGCTCCAGGTTGAAGCAGGCACGCACGATAGCGGCGCTGATGGAGTCATGACCGCAACCAGCGCATAGCGTGGATACCGCGCCTTCGTAATCACGCCGTGTATAGCCGAGCGAGTTCTTCGGCAGCTCCGGATGATGCAGCTTGGGCTTCGGAAGAAATGTCATGTGCGTGCCCG
>DATKPQ010000127.1:0-33156 GCA_035523995.1 Acetobacteraceae bacterium
GGGTACCACCACCGAGTACGCAGGCACGCGCCCGACATAGATCTCGCCGGTCGCGCGGTCGATCACCTTGGTAGACGCGCCGATGAACACGCCCATCGACAGCACGGCACCGCGTTCGACGATCACGCCCTCCGCCACTTCGGAACGGGCGCCGATGAAGCAGTCGTCCTCGATGATGACGGGGTTGGCCTGCAACGGCTCCAGCACGCCGCCGATGCCGACGCCGCCGGACAGGTGGCAGTTGGCGCCGATCTGCGCGCAGCTTCCCACCGTGGCCCAGGTGTCCACCATGGTGTTGCGGCCGACCCAGGCGCCGACATTCACAAAGCTGGGCATCAGCACCACGCCCGGCGCCACGTAGGCCGAGCGGCGCACCACGGCACCGGGCACGGCGCGGAAGCCGGCCTCGCGGAAGCGGTTCTCGCCCCAGCCCTGGAATTTCAGCGGCACCTTGTCGTAGGCGCCGGCGGCGGTCTCCATCGGCGCCGAGTCGGTCAGCCGGAAGGACAGCAATACCGCCTGCTTCAGCCATTGATTGACGCGCCAGCCCTGCGGCGTGGGTTCGGCGACCCGTTCCTTGCCGCTGTCGAGCGCCTCCAGCGCGGCTTCCACCGCGTCGCGCGCTTCGCCGCGCGTGGCGGAGGACAGCGTGTCCCGGCGCTCCCAAAGCGCTTCGATTGGTGCTTGCAGCGGGTGTTCGGTCATTGCGCGGCGCCCCTCCTGGCGCGGGCGGACGATGGTCGAGCGGGACGGGGCCTGTCAACGCAGGCGCTGCTGCGTTTGCAGCATGTTCGTCAGCACCGGGACGCGCTGAGCGCGATGTCGCCATCGCCGTGCCGCTTTCGTCCAGCCGTTGTCGCCGTGCCGCTATCGCCCTCCCGGCAGCGCCATACCTGACCCTGCTGCCACCACCGCCACGTCGTAGGGCGTCTCCACCAGGGTCTCGGCATCCCACATGCTGCGCTGTTGCGCCATGAAGTCGCCCTCATAGATGTGGATCGCCCCGCTCAGCCTGGCCAACGGATTGACCACCGAGTGGATCACGTCGCGCCCCAGCACCGTGACATCGCCCGTGCCGAGCGCCTGGCCGCCGGTGGCCTCGATCTGGAACGAGGCAGGCTGCGGAATGCGGCGCCAGAACATGTTATCCTCGCGGCCGCCATACATGCCGATGATCGCCGTCATGCGGTGATCGTGGGGCAGCGTCACCTGCTTCGGCGACCAGACCACGTTCAGCAGAGTGAGGTCCGGCGCGCTGAGCAATACCTGCAAGGACGGCTTGTCAGGTTCGCCAATGCGGCGCAGCAGCGAGGCCGGGTCCGACACGGCGCGCGCCACAACCTCCTTCACCGCCTGACGCGAACGTTCGGTGAGCGCGGAACGGAGATCGGCGATGAACCGGTCCAGATCGAACATGGTTGCGTCTCCCGCATGCTGATTGGATATTTATGCGAAACGTGAGTGTGACCGCATCGGTGATGGAAATTCTAGGTCCAAACTTTGGATATGCGGGCGGCGGCATCGGCACGACGGGGATCAGATAAATAAGTGTGGTTGGCGGATCTTTCGCGCTGAAAACCAGTGCGATAAAGGAGGGCATCGCATCTTTTTGCGGCGATGGCCAGCAACTCAAGGCCAGCAAGTCCGGCCCCGCAAAACAGGCGTAATTGGCAAAGCGTTGCCGGGGCGTCGTTGACGGCCGATCAACCGGTTTCCCCTACTCTGCCGCCATCCGCGGTTGCTCGGCCATCGCCGTCGCGCGTTGTAAATCCACCGATAGCAGCCGCGACACCCCACGCTCCTGCATCGTCACGCCATACAGCCGGTCCATCCGCGCCATCGTCATCGGGTGGTGCGTCACCACCAGGAACCGCGTGCCGGTCTCGCGCACCATGTCTTCCAGCAGCGTGCAGAACCGCTCCACGTTGGCGTCGTCCAGCGGCGCGTCCACCTCGTCCAGCACGCAGACCGGCGCGGGATTGCAGCGGAACACGGCGAAGATCAGCGACAGAGCGGTCAGCGCTTGCTCGCCGCCCGACAGCAGAGACAGTGTTGCCAGCTTCTTCCCCGGCGGCTGGGCGTAGATTTCCAGCCCCGCTTCCAGCGGATCGTCCGACCCTACCAGCGCCAAATGCGCCCGCCCGCCGCTGAACATACGGGCGAACAATCCCTGGAAATGCGCGTCCACCTGCTGGAACACCGCGCTCAGCCGTTCGCGCCCTTCGCGATTCAAATGCCCGATCGAGCCGCGCAGCTTGGCAATCGCCGTGGTCAGTTCCTCGCGCTCGGTCGCCAGCGTTGCGAGGCGCTTTTCCACTTCCTCCGCTTCCACATCGGCGCGCAGGTTGACTGGCCCCATTTCCTCGCGCTCTTTCACCAGCCGTTCGAGCTTCCGGCGCGCTTTTTCTTCCGTCTCCGGTGATAGTTCAGCCGGCGGCTCAGGCAGCGCCGCATCCGCGCCCATGCGTTCCAGGATGCGCTCCGCAACGGTGCCCCAGGCGTGGTCCGCCTGCGCTGCGGCACCTTCGGCGCGCACTGCATTCTCCCGCGCTGCCGCCGACGCGGCCTCGGCCGCACGGGCAACGCTATCCATCGCCCCGGCATGCTTCGCAGCGGCATTCAACGCCTCGGCGGCACGTCGATGCGTCACCTCGGCGGTCTGCAGCGTTTCCAGCGCCTCCGATCGGCGAGCAGCGATCTGCCCCGGCGCAGCCTCCGAGACCGCATGCTCTGCGGTCGCGTCGGCGCAGCGTGCCTGCAGGTCGGTCACCCGACCGGCCGCGTCCTGCGCACGTTGCTGCCAGTCTGCTCGCTCGGCGGCGATCCGCTGCTGGCGCTGCATCCGCGCCGCATGCTCGCGCGCCAGCGTCTCCACCGCCGTGCGCGCCGCTTGCTCCCGAGTCCGCGCGGCGCTCAACGCGGCCCGCCCTGCGTCCACCGCCTGGCGCAGCGCGCCCAGATCCGGCAACGCCGCATGCGCCTCGCGCGCCCGCACCAGACCGGCTTCGGCCTCGTCACGGTCGGTGGACATATGCGCGATTTGTTGTTCCGCTGCTGCCAACCGCGCCCGAGCGGCCTCCGCCTGGCTGCGCAACTGCCCGGCGGCGGCCACTGCGCGCTGCTGGCGTTGCTCTGCCTCGCGCCGGGCAGCGCGGCAGCGTTGTTCCGCCGCGGCGGCATCCTGTGCCGCCTTCTCCGCTTCGTCCCGCTGCGCACGGGCCGTCACCACCGCTTGCTCCGCCGCCGCCAGCCGAGCCCGCACGGCCGCCAGCCGGTTGCGTTGCTGCAGCCGCACGGCGGCCTGGGTCGGGGTGCCGGCATGAATGGTATAACCATCCCACCGCCAGATCGCCCCGCTGCGCGAGACCAATACCTGCCCCGGGGCCAAGGCGGACTGATGCGCCTCACCGACGGCTTCGTCGTCCACCAGCCCAACCTGCGACAGGACCCGTGCCAGGGCCGGCGGACCTTGCACCAAGGCCGCCAACGTCGTCGCTCCCTCGGGTAAGGCCGGCGGCGGATCGAACGGCGGCAACTCCCGCCAGTGCCGCGCCGCGTCCGGGTCCAAGGCCGAAGTTAGTTCCTCGCCCAACGCGGCGCCCAGAGCCGTCTCCAGTCCGTCGGGAACAGTGAGAGAATCCACCATCGGCGGCCAGCGCTCGCCATCCTTCACCGCCAGCACTTCAGCCAGGGCCTGCGCTTCCGCCGCAAGCTTGGCGCGTGCCGAATCGGCGCCCGACTGGGCCTCCCTCGCAGCCGCCAACGCTGCTGCCGCCGCCGTCCGCACTTGTTCTATATGCTCCACGGCACCGTGGAATTCCGCCAGCGCCGTCTCGGCCGCCGCTTGCTCCTGCTGCGCCGCCTCCAGCCGCGCCGGTTCGACCTGCTGGGCCGCGATCCGATTGCGTTCCTCCTGCAGCCGCGCCCATTGCTCGCCCAGCCGCCGGGCGCGTTGCTCCGCCTGCATCAGAAGCTGCGAGGCTGCCTGGGCCCGCGCATTGGCCTCCGCTGCTGCTTCCGTCGCGCGGTTCGTCTCGGCTTCCGCGGTCCGCACCGCTTCGGCCGCTTCCGTCGCCTCGCCGGCTGCGGCCTCGGCACGAGCCTCATGGCCCGCATCTGCGTCTGCCAGCGAAGCGGCTTCGGCCCCGAGCCGTTCCTCCGCCGCCCCGGCATCGCGGCGCAATTGCTCTGCATGCCCCAGGTCGCGCCGCAATTGCTCCAGCCGCCGTACCGCGTCCGCCAATGCCGCCCGAGCCCGATGCTCCTCCGCGGCCAATTGCTCTTGCACCACGCGATGGCGTTCCAAAGCGGTGCGTGCCTCGGCCTCGGTCTCGCGCAGAGGCGGCAACGCGCCGGCCGCCTCGGCGGACTGCGCATTGGCCGCGGCCGCCGCCTCGGTCGCAGCGGCAACCGCCGCCTGGGCTTCCTCCAGCGCCACCCGCGCCACCGTCCGCGCCGCCTCCACCCGAGCCCGTTGGATCGCTAGCAAATCCGCTTCCGCCCCGCGGATCGCCCCGGACAGATTGCGGTACCGGCTCGCCTGCCGCGCCTGGCGCTTCAACCCGGCAAGCTGGGTCTCCAACTGCCCGCGCAGATCCTCCGCCCGGGCCAGATTCGCTTCCGCCGCCCGCAGCTTCAGCTCCGCTTCATGCCGCCGGGCGTGCAGGCCGGTGATGCCGGCGGCCTCCTCCAGCACCGCCCGCCGATCCTCCGGCCGGGCGCCCACCAGAGCCCCCACGCGTCCCTGGCTCACGATCCCGGAAGCCCGCGCACCTGATGCCAGATCAGCGAACAGGGTCTGCACATCGCGCGCCCGCACTTCCGTGCCGTTCACCCGATATGTACTGCCCGAGCCCCGCTCGATCTGCCGGCTGATCTGCAACTCTGCTTGCTCATGGAACGGCGGCGGAACCACCCCCGCCGTCTCGTCCAGGAACAATGTCACCTCGGCGATATTGCGCGAAGCGCGGCCCGCGGTGCCGGCGAAGATCACGTCGTCCATCTCGCCGCCGCGCAGGCTGCGGGCACTGTTCTCGCCCATCGCCCAGCGCAATGCGTCCACCACGTTCGACTTGCCGCAGCCATTCGGGCCGACTACGCCGGTCAGGCCCGGCATGATCTCCACACTCGCCGGCTCGGCAAAGCTCTTGAACCCGGCAATCCGCAGACGACGAAAACTGACGGGCAATGCGGACTCCTGACCTTATTTACGCGCTGGCGACCAGCTTCTGGAACGCATCGAAACTCATGTCCCCAGCATATTTCTGGCCGTTGATCACAAAGCTCGGAGTCGAGTCGATGCCCCATTTCTTCTGGGCGTCGCCCTGCTGTTGCAGGATCCAGGTCTTCAGCGCAGTGTCGGCGACCGCCTTGTCGAAGGTTGCGCGGGCCATGCCGGCCAGGGCGGCGGTCTTCCACAACTCGTCCTGCGGGTTCACGCCCTGGGCGAAAGCCCAGCGGTCCTGGTTGGCGAACAGGGCCATGACGAAGGGCTCGTAGCGGTCGGGCGGCAGGTAGCGGGCAACCATGGCGGCGAGCAATGCGACCTGATCCAGCGGGAAATCGCGGAACACCCAGCGTACCTTGCCGGTATCGATCAGCTCCGTCTTGATCTGGGGAAAAGTGTCCTGCGCGAAGTGAGAGCAATGGGTGCAGGTGAGAGAGAACCACTCGTCCACCGTTGTCTTGGCATTGGGCGAGCCCAGGCTGCGTACGCTTTCCGGCCCTTCATCGGCGGCATAAGCCGCGGCCGGGCGCCCCAGCACAGCGATGCCGACGGCAACAACGGATAGTAGGGTGCGGCGATCGATTCGCATCAGAACCTCTATATGTAGTGGATTATCGTCAGGCGGTCCGGTTTGTCGAGGACTTCTCCTGGGCCTCGTGGGCCAGCACCGCCCGCCCCAGGGCGGCGAGGGCAGCTCGCAGTTCGCCCTCCGGAAGGGCGGCAACGGCGGTTGCGGCGGCAGCGGTGACCTCGGCAGGAACAGACCGGGGCGCTTGCGCGGCCGGCTGGGCCGAGGCGCCAGTCTGCACAAACCGCAGTGCCCGCACCGGTGCCGTCCCCAGATGGGTATTGATCCGGCTGATCAACTCCGTCGCATAGTGCTGGAGTTCGATGGCCACGGGTCCGGCGCAGGCGATGGTCAGAGTGCCGGCGGCAAGCCGGCGCGGCGTGCTGACCGAAGCGAGCATCGGCCCGACGATCGCCGCCCAGTCCGCCATGATCTGCGACGCCGCCGGGCTGCCGGAGCGGAACGCCGGCCGCACCACGCGCGGTAACAGCGCGCCCAGCATGCGCGGGCCGTAGACTCGCGGCGGCTCGGTTGCCATACCCGGGTTCGTGTCTCGCTTGTCCGCCATCGCCTCCGCCGAGTCGCTGCTGCGCTGGTACGACCGCCATCGGCGCCGTCTGCCCTGGCGAGCGCCGGAGGGCAAGGTGCTGGACCCTTACCATGTCTGGCTCAGCGAGATCATGCTGCAACAGACCACCGTCGCGGCGGTTATTCCGTACTATGAACGCTTCGTAAGGCGGTTCCCGACCGTGGCAGCGCTGGCTGCTGCTCCGCTGGACGACGTGCTATCGGCCTGGGCAGGGTTGGGCTACTACGCGCGGGCCCGCAACCTGCATGCCTGTGCGCAGGCGGTCGCGGCGGCCGGAGGGTTCCCGCGCGATCTGGCAGGGCTACGCGCGTTACCGGGGATCGGCGATTATACGGCGCGGGCGGTAGGGGCGATCGCCTTTGGCGTGCCCGCGGTGCCGGTCGATGGTAACGTCGAACGCGTGGCGGCGCGATTGTTTGCGGTGACGGAGCCGCTGCCGGGCGCGAAGCCGAAGCTGCGGGTGCTGGCGGACAGGCTGGGGGCCGACCCGGATGCTGTCGCGCGGCCGGGGGATTTCGCCCAGGCGCTGTTCGACCTCGGCGCCACGGTATGCACGCCTGCCGCGCCGGGCTGTGCGTTATGTCCCTGGATGGTGGGCTGTGCAGGGCGCCGCGCCGGTATTGCGGCGGAGTTGCCTCGGCGCTCGCCCAAGCCCGAGCGCCCGCTGCGCCACGGCGTGCATTTCTGGCTGGAGGACGCGGCGGGGAACGTGCTGCTGCGGCGGCGGCCGGAATCGGGCTTGCTTGGCGGCATGGCCGAACTTCCCGGCACTGACTGGCGTGCGGCACCGTGGGGCGCCGAGGCGTTGGCGCTTGCGCCGATGCCGGCCGCGTGGCGGCAGGCGGGCCAGGTGCGCCACGGGTTCACCCACTTCGCGCTGACGATCGACTTGTTCGCAGCGCGCGTGGAGACGGTGGTGGCGGAGGGGTTCTTGCATCCGGTGGGGGAACTGCACGAGGCGGCGCTGCCATCGGTGATGCGGAAGTGCGTGGCTATGGCAGCGGGAGACGGGCAGCGCGTCATTGCGAAGCGTAAAGCGGACACGCGATTATAGTTTCGAACCGCTCTCATTTGTTCGCGCCGAAAGAGACGGCCTGTTGATAATGCCCTGACATGGCACGCCGCAGCCACAACCCGCCCGTCGCGCGGGGTGTCCGCGCTGTTGACGATAAGCTTGACATCCGAAGCGTCGTGGCTCCATCTGCCTGCGGGTGCAAGGTAGGTTCCTCTAAAGTGGCAGCTTTGGGTGGATTTATGGCCGGGGCCGCAGGTGTCTATAGCAGACGCTGTTGCTTTAGAACATCGCGATAGTATCGCCCCTCGCCAAGCGTCCGCAAAAAGGGAATTCAGCCGCTCACATAGGATGGCCTACTTCTCAGCCTCAACCCATTCCGCATTCTGGTATCTATTCGGACAAGCAGCGATACTATCATCCAATAGGTTCGCCCCGATGTTGGTTATCAATGTACTATGGCCATTGTGCGGCGCTTCAAGGCTGATCCGGGTACCTTGCAGGTGATACTCTCGCAACGGGTTCGCCCGATCGCCTGAGCGATACACAGAAACGAGATAACGTGAAGTTCCGTCTTGCCGCCGCAATGGCGGCTATCAGCTGCTTTGTCGTCTTCAATTCTGCAAACGCATACGGAGGCGCTATGAAAACGACACCCACGACCAAGATTCTTGCTATCGGGACCATCAATCCCGGTTTTGAACAATCGCAGATCTTTGCGGTCCTGCCGCAGGAAGTTCGGGAAACTGTCGACCTCTATCTCGATGGCAAGATCGAGCAGTGGTATTCGCTACAGGGAAAGCCCGGCGTGGCGTTCATCATCAACGTCACCGATCCGGCGGTCGCTCACGAAATGCTTGAAAAGCTGCCTCTGGGTAAAGCGCATATGATGAGCTTCGAACTAATCCCCATTGGTCCGCTCAACCCGCTACGTTTTTTGCAGGGCATGCAGCCGAAACCATGAGATATGCAGCGCGCCCGGGTTGGCTGAGACCGAGATGGCGGGCGCATGGTGAAGGCCTCGATGGGAATACCCGTTTTGCGTTTGGTTTGCCGTGGAGCTTAGCGACCGACTTGGGTCGAAACCTGGCTGTCCCGCGTAGAACTCCAATCAGGTGGACGCGTAGCCCAACCTCCAACCGGTCAAAACCTCTATGTCGGGGCCCTGGTGTTCTGGCCCTAATGGTTCGGCGTTTCGATTCCTGGTTTCAGCATCACTGCCCCGGCTGCAGCACGTCCTCCAGCCAATCGGCAAAAGCGGCAACCCCAATGCTGAGATTATCGATCTGGCAGTGATGGAACCCGCCTTCCTCGCGGGTGAACACACGGAACGTCTTTCGCCGCGACCCGACCTTATCGAAACACAACTGCGCCGTGGCCAACGGGATTTGCTCGTCCCCCGCACCGTGCAGCAGCAGGAACGGGCATTCGATCCGCTGCACCACGCCGTCCAGTTTGAAATGCTGCAACTTGGCCATCGCCGCCGCCTGGTCCGACACACCGAGCACCCAGAATATGTGATGCGCCGGCACCGACAACGACGGATTGCCCCGTGCCGCCAGTGCCTCGAACCGTCGCTGCCACACCGCGTGATAATCCCACTGCGCACCCCAGGCGAAACAGCAGGCAAACCGTGGCTCGAATGCCGCTGCCCGAGGCGCATAGTACCCGCCCAGGCTGATCGCCATCACACCAATCCGCCGAGGATCGATGTCGCCACGTGCCGCGAGGAATTCATAAGCCGGCGTGGCATAGCGTTCGGTTTCGTGATGCAGCGGCATGCCACGGAAGCGGATCGCCTCGCCATTGCCTGGTCCATCCACCAGCAACACCGCGATCCCGCGCGCCGCCAGCTCCGGCACGCCTTTGAAGAACTGGATTTCCTTCGTCACGTCCAGCCCGTCGAAGAACACCATCGCCGGCGCCGGCCCGCTGCGCCCCGGCACCGCATCGGGATGCACCAGCAGCGCAGGCAGCGACGTGCCCTCATAGGGGATTTCTACCGGCTCGATCCGAGGCCGCGAAAGATGGGCCGCCGCATCTCGGAAATTGGCAACGGCACGGCGGTACGCGGCATCGCTTTCCGCGGTCTTCGGCGTCAGGAACCGTTCGCCGATCTGTGCGTAGTTACAGGCCCGCAGCAAATACTGTGCGCCGCTGCGCTTGTGCCCTTCGGCGATGCGCGCACGCCCCGCGACCTCAAGAGTCTCGGCCAGCCCCGCCCAGGCACGGAATCACGCCAGGTCGTCGCCCAGCGCATCGCGCAACGCCAACCCCACGCGATTCACCTCACCAATCTCCGCCCCGCCCCAAGGCGTACTGTTCAGCGCGCCGAGCAAACCGTGCGACCAGCGGTAATCCTGCGGAAAATAGCGGAACGAAGGGTCCTGCGCGTCGGCCATGGTTTCCTCCTTTGTACGCGCGCAGCATGGCGGGGTGTGCGGCACCGGACAAGGGATCGCCTCACTATGCGGCGCGCTGCTCGGCTTCCGGCCAGCGACAATGCCGTATTGCTCTTACAAACGCTGCGAGCGGCGCCGACCATGGCCGGCCAGCGATCGTCGCCAAACATACACCTCGCATGATTGGCGGATCGATCAACGGCCGAATCGCCACATCCGGCACGACGCCCGAATCTTCAGGTAGAAAACAAACTCCTACACCAGCAGCGACCATCGCCAGGATCCAATCCAGCCGTTCGCTGCGAATCACACACGCCAAACGCGCGCCCGATGCGGCGCAGACTTCCGCCGGCACGTCGCGATCGTTGCAGCCGGCATGCGAGAGATACGTCTGGCCGTCCAGATCAGCCACGCGAACCGCGTTGCGACGGACAAGCGGATGCGCAGGCGCGCAGGCCACAACGAACCGTTCGCAATACAGCAGATGCATTTGCAGCGCGGCCGGCAACGGGTCGGGACGAGGCACCAAGGCAGCATCAACGTCGCCTTTTTCCAGCAACGCGCAAAGGCGTCCCGGTTCCTCCTGCATCAATGCGATCTCGACGCCGGGATGCGTCGCACGGAATCGCGTCAGGAGATCAACAAAGCGGGCAGGTCCGATGCAACGGGCCGTCCCCAGCCGCAGCGACGCCTTATCCAGCCGAAGGAAATGTGACGCGGCCTGCTTTGCTGCCTCCGCACGCGCCAGCGTCGCCGCCAGATGCGGCTCGATCATCCGGCCAAGCTGCGTCAAATGGGTGTTGTTCCGCTCTCGGCAGAAAAGCGGACCACCAAGCTCGTCCTCCATCTTTCTGATGGCGCGGGTCAAGGCCGGCTGGCTGACGTGGCATTCGTCCGCTGCGCGCGTGAAGTTCAGCGTGCGGCAGAGCGCAAGGAAATATCGGATCTCATGCAGCTCCATGACGGTCCCCTGTCGGCGTCCGGCGGTCTGACTCAGAAGAGTGTCCGCTGTAACGTGACAAGTTCGTCATGGAAGCACGGACCGGCCGGCGCAAGTACCGGCCGGTCCGCGATCATTGCGCGTCAGCCGCCGGTAACGGAATAGCCCGGCAGGCTTTCCAACATTGCCTTGGTCCCGCCCGGCATCATCATCGTGGTGCCGTCAAGCTGAAGGTGGTTCAGCGGCACACCGACCATCTTCGGGCCGCCACCGATGAAATCTCCGACCGACAGGACCACGACGGGCTCCGTTTCGTCTGGCTTCACCATCAACGTCGCGATGGTGCCGATCTTCTGGTGCTGGTCATTATAGACCGGAGCGCCGATCAGGCTTTTCGCCGACATGCTGTGATCGGACCCCGTCTGGATGCCGGCCGGGGAGGAGCCTTGCGCGAAGCCAGTCACCGGCGCCGCGAACGCGAGGGCCAAGGCAGTGGCGGCGATCATGTTGGGTCGTTTCTTCATGTTGTCCTCCAGTTACGGTTGGTTGCCGCCGCCGAGCTACCCGATCGTCCGGCCGTTATGAAATGCCGTTGCGGTATCATGTCGATAAGCGCCGGTTATCGTCCCAGCTTCATGCCTGCGCTATAGTGAGCGCCACCGGCCGAAATCGAACCCCATCATGGACCTGAACCTCGATACCAAACTGCGCATCGGCATCCAGACCATCCACCGCCGTACCGAACCCACGACCGATGCCTGGCACCCCCGCATCGACGAGCTTGTCGAACTGGTCGAGCTGGTTGATCGATGCGACTATGACTCACTCTGGGTCGGCGACCATGTATCGTTCGCGGTACCGATCCTTGATCCGCTGTTGCAGCTTGCCCAGGCCGCGGTAGCGAGCAGGCGGCTGACGCTGGGCACCGGGGTTTATTTGCTGCCGTTGCGGCATCCGGCGCCGGTGGCAAAGCAGGTCGCCACGCTGGATCATCTCACCGAGGGGCGGTTGATCTTCGGTGTCGGCGTCGGCGGCGAGTTTCCGAAAGAATATGAAGTCTGCGATGTGCCACTGAACGAACGCGGTGCGCGCCTGGCGGAAGGCGTGGCCGTGCTGCGCAAGCTTTGGACCGGGGAAACGGTAAGCCACGACGGCCGCTTCTACGGGCCGTTCACCGACGTCGCCATGCGCCCGCCACCGCGCCAACACGGCGGACCGCCAATCTGGTTTGCCGGGCGCCGCGATGCCGCACTGCGCCGCATCGGCCGCATTGGCGATGGCTATCTAAGCTACGTCGTGACCCCAGAAATGTATCAGGCCGCACTGACGACAATAGAGGAGGCGGCAGCCCAGGCGGGCCGCGCGCCGGTGTCATTTGGCACCGGCCATCTGCTGTTCGCGCGGCTTGACGACACATACGAGAAAGCACTGGACCGCGCGGCCGAAACGCTTAGCGTTCGTTACGCCATGGATTTCCGCAAGCCTGCGATGCGCTACTGCGCTTTGGGCACACCTCAACAGGTTGCGCACCGGATTCGCGAGTTCCATGCCGCCGGCGTGCGCCACGTGGTCCTGGACCTGCTTGGCCGATACGAGCACCGGAATGCACAGATCGAGCAATTCGCGGCGGAAGCAATGCCGCTGCTGGCGGATTTGCGCTGACGGCAGCCCGCCCGCCGCAGCCGCATGGCCGCGCCCTCAGGGGTGCAAGGCGCGCCGCACGGCGTCGGCCAGTCCGGCGCGGGTGTAGGGCTTGGCAATCACCGGCATATCGGGCGCAACCTGCGCAGCGAGCGCATCGGGATTGCCGGTGACGAACACCACGCGCAACGCGTCAAACTGCGCCATCGCGCGCCGTGCGAATTCGGCACCGGACAGGCCCGGCATCGCGTAATCGACCAGCGCCAGCGAAACGTCCGCTTGGTCCAGGCATGCGAGCGCCTCTTCTCCATTCGACGCGACGCGCACACCGTAGCCCTCTTGCTCGAGGAATGCGGCCGCGACATCGCGTGCATCCTCTTCGTCGTCGATCACCAGAACGATGCGGCCCTTCGAGATCTCGCGCATGCCGCGAAAGGCCGGGGCGGGCTGCGCCGCCGTCACATCGGCTGCGCGCGGCAAATAGACCCGCACCGTCGTGCCGTGGCCAGGCGCGCTGTCCAACAATACCGTGCCGCCGAATTGTTGCGCCAAGCCCCAGACCTGCGCCAGGCCAAGACCGCTGCCCTTGCCGGGTTCCTTGGTCGTGAAGAACGGTTCGAACGCACGTTCGCGGATTTCCGGCGGCATGCCAACGCCGGAGTCTATGACGGAGATCGATACGTAATCCCCTGGTGCGAGGTCCCGCGGCAGCTTTGCACCGGCGCCGACGTTGTGCGCATGAATGCCGATTGTACCGCCACCCGGCATTGCATCGCGTGCGTTGATCGCAAGATTGAGTAGCATCAGCTCGAGCTGCGTCGGATCGCAGAAGGCTGGCCACAAATCGGCGGCGAGCGAGAACTCCACGCGCACCAGCCCGCCCAGGCTACGTTGCAGCAGGTCACCCATGCCGCGGATCAACGCCGCCAGATCGACCGGATGTGGAGAAATCGGCTGGCGCCGTGCATAGGCCAGAAGCTGGTGCGTCAATACGCCGCCACGTTCCGCCGCGCGTTGCGCGGCCCGCAAATGCCGCATGCTGCGCTCATCCTGCAGGCGCGACTGCAGCAACTCCAGATTGCCCAGCACGATGGTGAGCAAATTGTTGAAGTCGTGCGCGATGCCGCCGGTGAGCTGGCCGATGGCTTCCATCTTCTGGGCCTGGCGAAGCTGCGCCTCCATCTGGCGCATGGCCGTCAGGTCCATGGAGGTCAGCAGCACACGGTTCACGAGTCCAACATCGTCGTGGAGCGGCACCAGGAAGCTGCGGCGGGTGACCTCGCCGGACGGAAACACGTCGGTATATTCGTATTCCACCGGTGCGCCGGTCTCGATCGCCTTGCGATACTGCGCCTCGCCGAACGCTGCCTGCTCCGCGTTGAAGACCTGATCCAGCGCGCGCCCGATGACTTGCTCGCGCTGAAATCCGGTGTCACGCAACCAGGCATCATTGACGTCCTCGCAGACCAGCCGCCCGTCGGGCTCCAGCCGCATGAAGGCGATATAGACCGGTGCGTGGGCAAACATCGCGGCATAGCGTTCGCGCGAATTGCGCAGCGCCTCCACCGTATCCTGCAAGGCTTTGGTGCGCTCCGCGACGCGCTGTTCCAAGGCGGCTTCGGCCTGCTTGCGCTCGGTGATGTCGATGTTGACGCCGATCATGCGGCGCGGGTTGCCATAGGCATCGGCAACCACGCTGCCGCGCGCATCGATCCAGCGGATTTCGCCGTCCGCGCGTACGATGCGGAACTCCAGCGCGAAGGGTCCCTGGCTGCGGCTGGTTTCTCGGATCGCCTGGGCAACGGCTCGGCGATCATCCGGATAAACGACGCGACCCCACAGGTCGCGATGATCCGGCTCCCGCGCCTCGGCGGGGTCGCGGCCAAGCAGCCGGAATATCTGCGGCGACCAGTGCAGGTGTCCGGTTGCCAGATCCCATTCCCAGGTGCCGATGCCGGCGGCCTCCTGCGCCAGGCGCAAATGTTCTTCGTTGGCGCGCAGCGTTCGTTCGGTGCGGATCCGTGGGGTGATGTCGCGAAAATAGACGTGCATGCCGTCGCCGACCGGCGCGGCGGTGACCTGGACCCAGGCGCCGTTGACCGGAGAGGTCGCCTCGTAGTCGATGGCGCGTTGCTCTGCGCGCACCCGGCGCAGCAGACTCTCGTTCCGCGTTCCAACGAATTGCGGCAGGCATTCCCAAAGAACATGGCCGACCACATCGGCGGCGGCGACATCCCAGAACGCCAGAGCACGCCGGTTGACATAGACGATGCGCCACGCGGCATCGAGCGCGTAGAAGGCGTCGCCCATGCTTTCCAGGATCGCGCGCGCATCGGCCGATAGTGTCGCCATTGCGCCGGTGCTTCGGATCAACGTGTCGTCCAGACCAACCTCCCCGCGTCGTGAGATCGAGATTAGCGCAAACGGCAATGGGTTCCCACCACCTTTGAGCGAATTGTGCCGGTCCGAAAAGGTAATGAAGCGGGGGTTACATACCCACGGCCATGCCGCCGGTTGCCGGATCGGCGCCGCCGTCGAGCCTGCCGTCCAGGCAACGGATCGCATGTACCCAGGCGAATGCGTAGCTTTGTGCGTGACGCCGCGTGGGGTAGCCATGGGCTTGCAGGTCGCGTTCGGCGGAACGCAGGATGCGGTTGGACAGTTCGATCGTGTTTGAAACCGCGGCGAAACGCGGCTCACACACCGCCTGCTGCGCGTCCATGCCGAAGTCCATCACGTTCAGCATGACCTGCAGGTTGCCCATGGTGATGTAGGTGGCGCCTGGCGCGCCCAGTACCAGGAACGGCTTGTTCCCGGCAAACACGATGGTTGGCGAGAGGGCGGAAAACCGCGCCTTGCCCGGCTCCAGCGAGCCGGCGTGGCCGGGGCGTGGATCGAATACCGCCATCGCGCCGTTATACATGAAGCCGAGACCCTCGGTGACGACACCGGAGGGCTGGCCGAGCGTATGCGTCATTGTCACCGCGTTGCCGTCGTTATCCATGACGCAAATTTGCGTTGTGTGCTTGCTGTCGAAGCCGCCGCTGTTGAAGCGCGGCACGAGGGTCTTCTCGCCGCGGGCGATGCGGTCGGCCATGCGGACAGCGTATTGCTTCGAACAAAGCGCATCGACGGGGACAGGGACGAAGCGCGGGTCACCGATCTTGGCGTCCTTGTCTGATGTGGCGATCTTCATCGCTTCGGAGACGATACGGATGTACTCCGGAGTGTTGTGGCCGATCGCGGGCAGGTCGAAATGCTCCAGAATATTCAGCATTTCCAGCAACTGGATGCCGCCGCCTGGCGGATTGTTGGTGGCGATGCGATAGCCGCGATAGGTGCCCCAGAGAGGCTTGTTGTCCTCCGGTGCACACGCGGCGAGATCGGCAAGCGAGAGCAATCCGCCGTGGTCTGCCATGTCGGCGGCGATGCGCGCGGCGAGTTCGCCGGTGTAGAAATCGTCGGCGCCATGCTCGGCGATGCGGCGATAGGTGCCGGCCATGTCCGGATTGCGCAGGATTTCGCCGACTGCGTAGGGGTGGCCGTTTGGTTTGACGTAGATTTTGCGAGTTGCGGGAAAACGCGTGATCATGCCGATATTGGCTTCGCGGCCGGCGGTGGCAGGAAGGTGCCAGAACTCGCTGACATGCGGGCGCACGGGGAACCCGGTTTCACAATAATTGATGGCGGTGGTAAGCAGGTCGGCGAGCGTGCGCGTGCCGAAGCGGCGTAGCGCGGTATCGAAGGCGCGCAGGGTCATCGGCGTGGTGATCGCCTGGTAGCCGATCTCGTTGACGCGGCCTTGCAGGATGAAGCCCCAGCCGTCTTCGGCCTCGCGGACGATCAGGTCCTGCCATATGTCGGGACGCGCGGCGGCGGGTGCGCGGCCGTGGAAGTCGATGGTGGTGTGGATGCCTTGGCGGGGCAGGCAGAGGTGCAGGCAGCCCATGCCGGCGATGCCGCACATCTGCGGATCGACCGCGGTCTGCACCAGGGCAGCGCCGATGGCGGCGTCCACGACGTTGCCGCCGGCGCGCAGGATGTCGGCGCCGGCTTCGGCGGCTTCGGGTTGGGCGGCGCAGACCATGCCGGGGGTCATGGGGGAGGCCTTTCGGGGTGGGGCTGCCTGAGGTTGGAAGGGGCCGCCTTCCGACGTGTGCAGGCGTGACGGCGTCTCGATTGTTGCCTTAGGCTGTTATATTTCGCCGCAGTCTGGGGCGGCGGCAAGTTCCTCGTGGCAAACCCTATCGAGGATTGGCAGATCGTCGCGGCCGACGTTCCATAGAACTTCTGCCACGGTGCATTCGTATTCATGGCGAAGTACGTTGCCGATGCCTGCCACCTTCCGTCATGGAATCGGGATAACTGGCTTTCATGTCGGCAGGCAAATGGCGGTTGGCTTCCGAGATGATCTCTACGCCGCGCTCGACTACCCGCCAGTCGACCTCGTGAGCTTTTAGCTTCGCTATGGCTGCGGTGCGCTCCATGGCAGCATTCTGGCGTAAATGGCAGATCCTGCACCCGGGCTGGTGAGGGATCTCAGCCTTCCGGCCACGAGCGGAGGCGCGATGCGGGAAGGAATATCGCGTTTCCTGGTCGTCAGACCGAATTGTTGATATATACTTGCGGCATATACCAGTCGCGTGCGCTATGGCCAAGTGCACGGCAGCCAAGCTGTTCATGAACGGACGGAGCCAGGCAGTGCGCCTGCCTCGGGAGTTCCGGTTCGCCGGGGATGAGGTCCGCAACCATAAGCGCCCCTCCGCGCCCAACCGCGCAGAGGGGTACCCACACCACAAACCTCAGCTATGCCAGCGGAATTCCTGCGCCTTCCGCTGCGAACCCAGACTCAGCTTCACGTTCACGAGCGCCGGGCCTCTGAAGTTCATCGCCTCGTCCAGCGCGCCGCGGAGGTACTTGGGATCCTCGACATAGAACCCCTTGCCGCCGAATGCCTCCATCATCAGGTCGTAGCGCGCACCCCAGATGAGAGAATTCGGCCGCATCTTCAACATCGGATCATCCGGAATTTCGCCCATGCCGGGCCCGATGCCGCCGTTGTTGAACACCACGATCTTTGCCGGCATGCCGTAACGGCAGATCGTCTCGATCTCCATACCCGAGAACCCGATCGCCGAGTCGCCTGACACATGCACCACCGGCCGATCGGGATGCACCACGCAGGCGGCGATCACGAAGCCCAGGCCGACGCCCATCGTGCCATAGCTGCCGGCATCCAGCCGCTGCCGCGGCCCATAGTTGTTCAACTGGGTGCGGCCGATATCCATCGTGCTCGCGCCCTCGGAGCAAATGATCGCGTTCTTTGGCACCCAGGCGGAGACATCCTTCAGCAGCCGATAGTAGTTGCCTGGCGCCTCGTCATCGTCCTTCTGCGGCTGAATCATGGCCGCGTTTTCGGTCGATTTCTTGGCAATCGCCTGCCGCCACGACGTCTCCTTCGGATAGAACCACTGCCGCGACTTCAGCGCTTCGTTGATCTGCCCGACGATTGCCTTGCCGTCGCCTACCAGCGCGACCTCGGCTGGCTTGTTCTGGTGCATTGCCTCCGGCGAGATATCGAGCTGAATGACCTTCACATCCTTCGAGTACCGCGGCGGCAGGCCGAAATGCATGATCCAGTTGAAGCGCGCACCCATCAGGAACACGACATCGGCCTGTTGCAGCGCCAGGCTGCGCGCGGCGCCGACCGACAGCGGATGATCGTCCGGCATCACGCCCTTGCCCATCGGCGAGGCCAGGAACGGCAATTGCGTGCGCTCGATGAAGGCGCGCACCTCGTCCTCGGCATGCGAGAAGGCCATGCCCTTGCCGATGATCACGAGCGGCCGTTCCGCGCTCTGCAGCACGTCCAGCGCTTGCTCGACATATTGCGGCAGCGTCTGAATGCGCGGCGGGTCGGGGCATTTCTGTACTTGGACGACCTTGTCGGTATCGCAGGAGCCGGTGATCAGGTCGTCGGCGATGTCCAGATAAGCCGGGCCGGGGCGGCCGTAGATCGACTGCCGCACCGCCATTTCCACGTAGAACGGAATGCGGTTCACATGCTCGATTGCGTGCGCCCACTTGCTGACCGGCGTGGCGATCAGCACCTGGCGCTCTTCCTGGAACGCGCCCATGCCGTTGCGATAGGTCTCCGACGCGCCGCCGACCAGCAGCATCGGCCAGCAGTTCTCCTTGGCGTTGGCGAGGCCGGCGAGGCCGTGAATCACGCCGGGGCCGGTCACCGTGATGCAGGAGCCGGGCCGGCCGGTCAGGTAACCGACCGCACCTGCGGCATAGGACGCCGTTTGTTCGTTCCGCATCCCGATATAGGGCAGGCCCGCCCGCTGCGCCGCCTCGGCGATCGGCCCGACCGGAAACCCGACCACGCCGAACATGAATTGCACGCCTTGTTCCTTAAGGCTCCTCGCCAGCAAATCGGCGCCTTTGATCTCAGCCATGTTTCCTCCTGTCACCGGGCGGCCGCGATCGGGCCGGTTACGAAAAATCCGCACGAGGGGAAGATGACGCGCCCGTGACGCCGCGGCAAATGGTGCTGCCGGTCAGGGCGGGCTCGCTGCGCCGTTCGCCCCCGCGGATAGGCAGCACACAAGACGCGCAAATCGTTCACTGCGATGATCGTCCCCCACTCTGCTGTCACGACGCTGACGCATGGTGGGGCAGGCGTCAAATCCGGCGTGCCACATTCGGCGGCGGTTTGATCTGGATCAAAGCACCCGGTGCCGTGTGACGCCACGATGAATGCGCCTCATAGAATTGGGAGAGTGCCATGAACCCCGCCGATCGCGCACTTGCCAACCCGGGCTTGCTCGGCCGTGTGCTGGACTGGCTGCGTGCCCGTTGCAGCGATGCGGATGAGCTCGCGGGCTGGTCGCGGGACGATTTGCGCAATCTGGCCGATGATCTAGCGCTGAGCGAATATGATCTGGCGGCGCTGTCCGGTGCCATCGCGGACAACAACGTGCTGATGGAACGCATGATGCGTGCCCGCGGGTTTGAACCCGAGCTATTGCGGAACTCCTTCGCCGCGCTGGTGCGCGACATGGAACGCGTGTGTTCGCGCTGCAAGTCCACCGGACGTTGCCGGCGGGAACTGGATGCCGGGTGTGGGCCGCGGCACGCACACGAATACTGCCCGAACGCCGGGACGTTTGACGATCTGGTCGAATACGCAACGTCGATCTAATATGCAGGGGCAGAGAAGCGCGAGTCACAGCCCGCGCTATTGCGAAGGGCGAAGCGACGACGCAACCCAGGTCGTTCCTGTTTGCGAACTTTCCGTGCGTTTTCCCGGGGGAGATTGCTTCGTCGCCACGCTCCTCGCGATGACATGAGGCGCATGTGCGGACCGGACGAACTTTGCGATGGCATCCAATGTGATCTGCTTCGCTTCAAGATGCGGTGCATGGCGCGCATCCGGGATCAGCAGCGTTTGCAACGGCGCACGCGCATTGTCGCGCAGGACGTGAAGCTGCATCGCGGTGCCATACGCATCATTGGCGCCTTGTAAGGCGAGGATCGGTACTGCGATCCCCGGCAGGGTGGTGGTGATGTTGAAGCTGCGGAATCCGGGAGCCAGCCATGATTCGCTCCAACCGCGGAACGCGATATCGGGATCGCGATGATAGCGTGCCAGCTTGCCGCGCAGTTCGCCGCCTCGCCGGTACTCGTCGCTGATCTGCCGGATGGCGGTGACGCTTTCGTCTTCCACGAAGAAATGCGCGGCGATCAGGATCAGGGCACGCAGCCGTGGATCGCGCGATTCGCCGGCATAAATCGCCGCGATAGTACCGCCGTCGGAATGGCCAAGCAGTATGGCGTCACGGATGCCGGTGGAGTCAAGCACGCGGGGGAGGACGTTGCGGGCTTCGTCCTGCATGTAGGTGAGGGGCCAGGGCAGGGGCCTTGGATCGGATTGGCCGTAACCGAAGCGCGAGAAGGCGAACACGCCGCAGCCGGTGATGTCGGCGAGCAAGGCGGGAATGGCGCGCCAGAGTTCGATGCAGCCGAGGCCTTCGTGGAGAAGGACCAGGGTTGGGGCTTCGCTGGGGGGCGGGCCCCACCAGGCGGTTTCCACGCGCCCTTGTTGCAGTAACAGGAAGTCGCGGTGCACGCAGCACCCTCACCCGCCGCCGGCGGGGCGGCCTCGCCCGCCGTCGGCGGGAGAGGTTTCCTGCGTTTCGGCGGGAGAGATGTCCCTCAGGCGGAATCGCTGGATTTTGCCGGTGGCGGTCTTGGGCAGGCCGTCCACGAACTCGATCCAGCGCGGGTATTTCCATACGCCGATCCGTTCCTTTACGTGCGTCTTCAGCAGCTCTTTCACCGTTTCGGCATCCTGGTCCTGTGCCGCTTCCTGCAGGATGACGAAGGCGCGTGGCTTGATCAGGCCATCCTGATCCGGCGCACCCACGACCGCCGCTTCCAGCACAGCGGGGTGAGAGACCAATGCCTCTTCCACTTCGAACGGCGACACCCAGACGCCGCCGACCTTCAGCATCTCGTCGCTGCGGCCTTGATAGCGGAAATAACCTTCGGCATCGCGCGTGTAGGTGTCGCCGGTGTAGGTCCATTCGCCACGGAACGTGCGGCGGGTCTTGTCGCGCCGGTTCCAGTAACCCTCGGCGGCGGAGGGACCGCGCACCACGAGTTCGCCGGCCTCGCCGTGCGGGACCTGGCGATCATGCTCGTCCAGGACGCGGGCTTCGTAGCCGGGTACCGGTTTGCCAGTGGTGCCGTAGCGCACGTCGTCCGGGCGGTTGGATATGAAGATGTGCAGCATCTCGGTGGAACCGATGCCGTCGAGAATATGCACGCCGGTCATCTCGAACCAGCGCTGGCCTACGGCTTCGGGCAGCGCCTCTCCGGCGGAGATGCAGCGGCGCAGACGTTGCGATCCGGCCTTGGGCCCGATGCGCGGATGCGCCAGCAGCGACGCATAGAGCGTGGGCACGCCGGCAAACAGCGAAGGATTGTGGCGCTGCATGATCGCCAGCACCGCGTCCGGCGTGGGGCGGTCAGGCAGGAATATGGTGGCGGCACCGACCGACATCGGGAAGGTCAGGCTGTTGCCGAGGCCATAGGCGTGGAATGCCTTGGCGGCCGAGAACATCAGATCATCCGAGCGGATTTGCAGCACCTGCGCGCCGTAGGTGTCCGCGGTGTGGCGCAGGCTGGCGTGCACGTGGCGCACACCTTTGGGCGCACCGGTCGAGCCGGAGGAATAGAGCCAGAACGCCACTTCGTCGGGCGAGGCAGGCGTGGTTGGCGTCTCGGCATCGCCGAACAGGAGGAATTCCGGAAAGCCGACGGCGCGCGGGTCGTCCATCGGACCGGGTGCGCCGCCGTCCGGCCGGGACACGATGATACGGCGGAGTTCGGGAACGCTGTGCAGTACGGGAAGCAGCGGCGCCACCAGCGGGGCGGAGATCGCCAGCGCTTCCGCGCGGCTGTCGGCCAGGATGTAGCCGATGGTCTCGTGCGCCAGCAGGGTATTGATCGGCACCGGCACGACGCCGGCGCGCAAGGCACCCCAAAAGGCGATGGGAAAATCCACGGCATCCAACAGAAGCATCGCCATGCGCCGTTCGCGCCCGATGCCGGCCGTTTGCAAGGCGCTGGCAAAGCGGCGCGTTTCCGTGCCCAGCGTCGCGTAGGTCAGCGAACGGGCCTGGTCGGCGAACGCCACAGCGTTGCCGCGCCCATTGCGGACGTGGCGGTCGAGGAACCAATCGACCGCATTGCCCTCTGCCGTGTGCAGTGTCATTCGTCCCCAAACCCTTTGCTCTTCACCGCTGCCGAGAAATCAAGCGCGGCGGCGTCCTGGCCAGGCGTTGCCTTGCCCGACTGACATTGCTCGAGCGCCGAATTCTCATCCAGGCTGGCGCTGATCGCGGCAACGGGTCAAGCCCGGCCATGACGAGTTGGTGCTTGTTAGCGAATCGAAGCAATTCCCAATGGGCGATCGCATTTGCTCTCAGCGGAGATTGGTTCGCTCTGCCGACAAGAAACCACGTCGTCCCCTCCCGCTCGGGCGGGGGGACCGTCCGGTCCGCCGCGGTTTCATCCAAACGCGGGTCGGCCCGACAGGGCGGCGGTCAACTCGCACGACAGCCGGCACGATGCGTCAGAGACAGAACACCGGGCGACGTGTCACCAGACCATGCCGCGCTCCTGCGCCTTTTGCTTCCGGGCGGTGGGATTTGACGCGGTCAGCCATTCGGTCACCGGCATGAAGCGGGGGGCGAGGAAACGATACGTATGTTCCAGCACCGCGCGGACATTCTGGTCGTAGACCGTGCCGATCGGTTCCCATTGCAGCAACAGTGGCTCCCAGGCCCGCACGGTGCGATAAAGCCAATCGCGATTGGAGCGGATGAAGGTGCGCTGACTCTCCAGGTTGCGCAGCGCCGCCATCACTTCGCCGGTCTGTGCATCCAGCTCTTCGAACCGGCCGCCGATGTTGCGCACGGCCGTGGTATTCAGGCGTCGCACTTGCACCAATTTCTCGAGTTGCGCCTGATCGCCACGCCATCCCTGCGCCAACCGCGCCAGCTTCAGGGACACGCCTCGCACCGGGACCAGCAGCCGCTCGCGCAATGCTTCGACGTAAGCCAGTTCCTGCGCCAGCGAGTCCAGCATTTGCGAAATGGCCGCGTCCGAAACCTTCAGCTGTTCCGCCGCCTGGCGATAGGCCTCCCGCAGGCGAGGCCGCAGGGCGGGCTCCTCGGCCGCCGCGATCAGTTCCTCGGGCGCCAGCAGCGCGTGATCCGGCGCATTGGCCGGATCCAGCCCGGCGACGAGGTTCAGCCGCAAGCGGGCCAGCCCGAGTTGCCGGTGCTGCGGCTCCGGCTCCCAGCTCGCCTCCCCGCTCAACACCTCCGGCGGCAGGGGATCGCCGAGGCGCAAGGTGGTGACGAAATCCAGCGCGGCGGCGATCAGGGCCAGCATGCGGCCGTCCTCGGAGTCGTCAGGGATGTTGAACTCGCGTTGCAGCGCGCGCAGCGGCAGGGCCGCCTCACGGTCGCCGAGCAATACCACCATGACGGGCGTGCCGTCGGTTTCCGCGCGCCGGAACAAGGGCTCGCCGAAGCGGCTGAACAGGCGGTGACGGAGAACGCACCGGTCTGGCGGAGCGGTGGATGCGAGGGGCATGGCGCGTGTGGCAGTGGTTTCCCGGCAGCCAGCAGACCACGCCCGGATGAACGGAACCCTAACGGCGGGGCAATGAAGGAAATCCTAATCGACCGGAAACCTCCCGACTGGGTCGTGTCGGGCTATATCGGACGCATGACGCCCCTCGCCTGGCTTGTCGGACTGCTTCTGCCCGCCTGTGCAGCGATCGGCGCCGGCGGTTTGCCGAGGCCGCCGCTGCTGGACATGGCGCATATCAGCCGCCCCGCCAGCCCGAACACCGCCCTGGCCGCGCCGGCCGGATTCCAACCAGCCCCTGACATTGTTACCCCAGTCTATCCGATATCAGCGGAGCAGCTTTTTACCGCGGTGGCGGCGGTGGCGGCGGCGCAGCCGCGCACTTGGTCCGCCGCTATCTATTCCCGCCATCATCAGGCGCATTGGGTGGTGCGCAGCGCTGTGTTTAATTTTCCCGACCTGGTCACGGCACAAATTGTGCCGGCTGGACTAGGCGGTGCCACACTCGTGCTATATTCGCGCAGCATTTACGGCTATTCCGACCTTGGCGTCAACCGACGGCGGGTGGTGGCGTGGCTCGCCGCACTCGACCGAACGCTCAACCCAGCCAAAGAAAGATGATGGTTACATGCGTGGTATTGGCTCGTTCCTGCACGATGCGTTTCGGCTGGCAAAGCCGTATTTCACCCGCTCGGACGAGAGATTGTCCGCCTGGGGCTTGCTCAGTGCCATCATCGTTCTGAACCTGGCGCAGGTTGGCCTTTCGGTTGTACTGAATTTCTGGCGGGGCCAATTCTATAATTCGTTGCAGCACAAGAATTGGCATGCCTTTGCCGACCTGATTTTCCTGTACCGGTTCACACCCAGCGGATTGATGCCGGGATTCTGCGAGCTGGCGGCGGTGTTCATCGGCATGGCCGTGTATTCCGTCTATTTGAACCAGTGGCTGCAGATCCGCTGGCGGCGCTGGATGACGACGGTGTTCCTGGACGAATGGCTGGCGGACCGCGCCTATTACCGCATCAGCCTCACCACCGACCGCGCTGCCGTCGGCACCGACAACCCGGACCAGCGTATCGCCGAGGACCTGCGGGATTTCACTGACAACACCCTCTCGCTCGGCCTGGGACTGTTGTCCAACGTCGTCTCCTTGTTCAGCTTCGTGGGTATCCTGTGGGGCCTGTCCGGAGACATAAAATTGTTCGGCCTGACCATCCCCGGCTACATGGTCTGGGTCGCGATCATTTATGCCGTGGTGGGAAGCTGGCTGACGCACCTGGTCGGGCGGCCGCTATCGGCGTTGAATTTCCGCCAGCAGCGGGTGGAAGCGGACTTCCGTTACGCGCTGGTGCGCATTCGCGAGAACATGGAAGGCATCGCGCTGCAACGCGGCGAGGAGGAAGAAAAAGGTGTGCTGAACCACCGGTTCCACGCGGTGATCGGCAACTGGTACGCCATCATGGTGCGGATGAAGCTGCTGAACACGCTGACCGTCGGTTACGACCAGGTGGCCGTGATCTTTCCCGTGGTGGTCGCCGCGCCCCGCTATTTCGCCGGCCTGATGGAACTGGGCGGCATGATGCAGACGGTCGGTGCATTCGGCCAGGTGCAAAGCGCGTTATCGTGGTTTGTCGGCGCGTACGCCCAACTGGCCAACTGGCGCGCGATCGTCGAACGTCTGACCACCTTCCACGGCGCGATCGTCAATGCGCGTGCCGCCGCCGCGCAGGGCTTCGAGCGGGTGGAAGCGGCGGACGGCACCGTGGCGCTGCGCGACGTCACGATCGCCTTGCCGAACGGCCACAACCTGCTGGAGCATGCGGATCTTGTGCTTCACCCCGGCCATTCGGTGGTGGTCACCGGACGGACCGGCACCGGCAAGTCCACATTGTTCCGTTGCTTTGCCGGTATCTGGCCGTTCGGCCATGGGCGCGTGGAGGTGACGAAGAATGCGTTCTTCCTACCGCAGCGGCCTTACATCCCGCTCGGCACGCTACGGCACGTACTCACCTATCCGCACCCGACCAACACGTACACCAGAGAGGCCATCGCGCACGTGTTGAACGATATCGGGCTGCACCATCTGGTGGACGAGATCGACCATGACTCCAACTGGCCGATGCGGCTCTCCGGCGGCGAGCAACAGCGGGTTGCGATGGGGCGCGCGATTCTGGCCAATCCGGACTGGGTGTTCCTGGACGAGGCGACGGCAAACCTCGATCCGGAAGCGGAATCGGAGTTGTACCGCAGCCTGCGCCGGCATCTGCCGCAGGCCACGATTGTCTCGATTGCCCACCAGGATTCCGTCGCCGCGTTCCATGACCAGCGGCTGGAATTCCGGAGGGAGGAAGGGCGGCCTGGGAAGCTGGTGCCTGGGGATCTTATTCCCGCGGCGGCGGATTAACGGCGGCCGCGACGGACCGGACTGCGGGGATACATGGCCGCGCGCCCGGGTTGGGCGTTGCTTCAATACCAGTGGTGCTGGCGCCAGAAGGCCGCCGCATTCTCGGCGGTGCCGTAGCGGGCGCGAATGTAGCGGATGCCACCCTGTGCCTCCTCCACCGCGTTGCCGAAGGACGCTGCTCCGTTGGGATTGTAGTGGTAGTTGGCGGCGGTGAGCTGATAGAGGCCGCGGGCCGAGTGGATCGGGCTATGCACGCCGACCCTGCCGCCGGATTCCTGTCCCATAATGAAGGCGAGGCTGGGCTGCCACGAGGCCGGCGCGCCCTCCAGTTCCATGGCCTTGCCGAGCGCAGCGGTCGCGGTGGTTGGCAGCGTTGCGGTGGATGTTGTCGGGGCAGGGGCGGGGACCCGGACGACGGCGCGATGGACTGAGCCGCGGAAGCGGCCGGTGGCGACTTTCCCCTGAAAGGCATGCATCAGCACCTGCTGGAAGCTGAGAGGCGCGTGGGCGTGACTGCGGTCGTGGCGGCGCGCGTGATGGCCGGTGGTGGAGTCCGCCGCGTCGGCTGACTGTGCCGGATGCAGTGCATCGGTCATCCGGACAGGAATACGGGAAGATTCTTAGCAAATAGTAAACGCCTGCCGAAGGTGGGAAAGGGTAATGTGCCGGCCCGGCATAGGGCTCGCCGTGTGGGGGGAGGCCAGGTCTTTGGGGAACCTCTGGCCCGGTGCGCCGCCCAGGCGACCGTGAGTCCGACCACAGCAGGTTAGCGCCGGCCGGGAGAGTTCGATCAGGGGCGCCCTTGGCAGCAGCGCCACCCACCGGATGCTGGCGACTGTGCCGTCGCTGATTGCTTCGTCCGCGTTGGCGAGCGTACAATACCTTATGCAACAATTCGACTCGGCTGGATGCACGTTGTCGTGCTACCCGCAGGGTCCTGATATTTACGGAATTGAACAAGGACAAGTCGCCATGAGTTCCCTTGATGTTTGCTCCGAGCGTCGCCGGCATGGCGCCGGTGCGAATGGTGGCGTCGGGATATCGGGGATTCAGGTTTGTCGAGGATAGCACCAATGCGCCGCGCCGGTTTGCTGATATTTTCATTGCTGTTGGCGTGCTTCGTGCTGGGGGCACATCGCGCAAACGCGCAATCGCTGGCCGGCACTTGGTCGATCTCTAACAGCGCGCCCAATTCCTGCCCGGGTAAATTGCAGATCAATTCCGCCGGTGCGTCATCGGGGGAATACACCGGCATTGCCACGTTCCAGTGTGGCTCCGATCCGGCAGTGACCGAGTCGTTCGACATCGCGGTCGCGCATGGGATTGTGACGATGCGCGGGCATAATGCGAGCGGACCTTGGTGCGCCGATAGTTACACGCTCAATCTGCTGAGCGACAGTGCCATGACAGGCAGCAGTAAAGATGGCTGTGGGGCAACGGGGACGGTGTTCCTCTCCAAGGCGCAGTAGCACGCCGATGCGTCGAGCCGGGGCGACCCTCTCGCTTCGCGCCGGCGTCATCTCTTGTCCGTACAGTCTCATTGGTGCGCCCGGCAGGACTCGAACCTGCAACCAAACGGTTATGAGCCGTCCGCTCTGACCAATTGAGCTACAGGCGCACCCAGGGGACGTTAGCACCCCGACCCCACCCGGCGGGAGAGGGGGACAGGGACCTTCCTTTACCTGCAAAGCGGGGGAGGAGGCGGGAAGGGAGCGGTGATAGGCGGGTACCGACCCGATCAGCCTCACCCTCGATGCTTCGCATCTCGACCTCACCCGCGTCGCGGGAGAGGTTTAGTTATTTTCTCTTGCGTATATCGTTAGAATATGTTAGAGACCGTGCCGCCCGGCTCAGCGCCGGCCGTCGCCGACCTCAGCCAGGGAACCTCCCATGACGACCGCTTCCGATCCGACTGCTTCTCCAGCCCCGTTCCGGGCTGCCGCATAATGACCATGGCATTGATCGCGCCCGGACGCCCCATGATGCTGGCGCCGGGAAAGCCCGCATTGCTCAGCCCCCTTTTGGGTGCAGGCGGCGGCGGTGGCACGGGGCCCGCGTCGACGCCCGCCTCCATCGCCGGACTGTCGGGTTGGTGGGATGCCGGCACCCCGTCGGACATCCTTGGTCCGACCGGTGCCGCACTCAGCGCATTCGGCGGATCGGTCGGCGGTGTGGCGGACAGGTCAGGCGCGGGCGCGGCCCTGAGCGTGTTCCACGCGGCGAGCAATGGCGCCATCGCGCCGATCGCCGCGCCGCGGCTGAACGGATTGCTTGGCGGGGTCGGGCGCAGCACCATCGTTCCACCCTCGCTTCCCGGCAGCGGCCAGCAGCTCCCGCTGATGGATCCGGACCAAGGCTTGCTCTCGGCGCCGCTCGCCACAGGGTCCGGTGGCGCCTGGACGTTTTGGCTGGTCTGGTCGCGGCCGAACTGGCGGCAGGCCTCCGCCGCCGCAAGCACCTTGCTCAGCGTCAATGGCACCGTCGTCCTGGCGGCCGACAACACGGCCGGCACCAACCGGCTGGTGTTGTTCCCTGGAGCACAGCAGACCGTGCTCACCACAACGCTCAAGCGCCGGCACACCCACGCGGTGATCCTGCGCAACAACGGGGGCAGCGGCGTTGATGTATGGCTGGACGCGACTCAGGTTGCCACTCTGGTCCCCAATCCGCTGGCTGCATCCTTGACCGCGCCGGTCTTGTTCCTTCACAGCGGGACTGCGGACGGCGGTGCGGAGTGCTGGTTCCATGAGGCGGCAACCTGGCGGCTCGCTCTGGCCGCCGGCGATATCGGCAACCTGCTGAATTACCAGACCCGTTGGACCCTTGGCGCCCGCAAGGGCGTGCAGATCCTGGTCACCGGCCAGTCCAATTCCGGCAACGGGCTGAACGACGGCGCCTGGCACCTGCTGGCGCAGGGCGTGGCCTGGCATCTCGGGGCGCTCGCCTATGGCGTGGTTGGCGCCTACGGCAGCCCACCCGCCGCTACCTGCATTCATGGCGAGGGTATCTATCCGGTGCCGGCACTCAGCCTGACCGGCTCGTTTTTGCAGGATCCGGGCGATGGCAGCAGCCCGTCCATCTGGGCCCTCGGCGCGGACGGGCAGGCGGTGCAGACCTGGTTGACTACCGCGATGGACACCGCACCCGAGGACTCCGCCGACATCGTCGCGCTGATCTGGCCGTGGTCGGAGAACGACAGCACCCGCCAGTATCCGGAGAAGGCGACCTACGAAGCCGCCGCGCGCCAGTTCCTGGCCCTGGAGCGTGGGATGATCAGCCGCACCGCGGCGACCCTGCCGCAGGTGTGGTGGTCGGCTATCCCGTTCGACTACGACAGCAACGATTCAGGCACCCAGATGCAGCGTGAGGTGGTCGCCGACATGGCAGCCGATCCAACGCAGAACGTCACCGTGGTGCTCCCGCAGACCGCCGACAGCCTGCCGCGCAGCATCGGTGGACCGCCGCTGGTCTACGACCCGACCACCGGCATCTGGAGCGGTGGCGACCCACTGCACCGCGACATCCCGGACAACCAGCGTTTCGGCATGCTGGCGGCACCGCTGGTGGCGCGCGTCGTGCTGGCATGCTCTGGCGGCGATACGCTTTCCGCCATCCCCGGCGGTATCCCGACAATGGGCGGGCCGGTGGTAACCAAGGTCTACCGCCAGTCGAACACCACGCTGGTCGTGACGGTGCAACACGATTGCGGCACGGACCTGATCGTGCCTGCGACGCAGGCGGCGGTAGGGTCCGGATGGGCTGTCATGGACGGCGGTTCCGTGGCGTCGCCGGGCACGGTTGTGCCGGCCACGGCCTGTGTGCGGCTGAGCAATACGCAGTTGCAGATCACCCTGGCGCAGCCGCTGGCGAATCCCAGCGCATCGTGCCGGCTGTTCTACCCATACGGCACGTACATGATCGGGCGCGGCAACGCGGTGACCGACAATCTTGCCAGTGTTACGCCGCCGGCTGGTTGGAACATCGCGGGCGATCTCGGCAGTTCGTGGAGCCTGAACATGCCGGTGCATATACCGATGAACACGTCGTCCGGCGTCGTGCTGAGCGATACGCTGTGACGCATTAGTTAGAATATATGACTGCCATAACCAGGAAAACCGCCATGCTCGATGCTTCCCGCCTGTACGTTTTTACCGCTCGCTCGAATCCGCTGAACTGGTCAGCGCCGCACCGCAATTGGGAACGGTTTGCGCACCACATGCTGGACTCCGGCGTCAACCTTACCGTCGTCGAATGCGCCTATGGCGAGGACGATTTCCGCTGCATCATCGACGGCGTCCGCCATATCGGCGCCCGCGCCAAGACCCGCGGCTGGAACAAGGAGAACTTGCTCAATCTCGGCATCCAGCGCACGCCTGAGGCGCACTACATCGCCTGGATCGATTCCGATGTGATCTTCCGCCGCCCCGACTGGGCCGAGGCCACCGTGCGCGCCCTGCAACACTATGACATCGTGCAGCCCTGGTCGGATGCGTATGACCTGGGGCCGAATGGCGAGCACCTGGCGCATCATCGCAGCTTCTGCCGCCAGTGGTTCCACCGCCAGCCGGTGGTGGCGACGCATTCCGGCTACTGGCAGGGTGATGGCGGGCCGTATGTCTATCCGCATAGCGGCTATGCCTGGGCGATCACCCGCGATGCTTATGATTGGGTCGGCGGCTTGTTCGAACTGGGCGGCATGGGATCGGGCGACCACCACATGGCGCTGGGGCTGATCGGGCATGCGGAGGCATCGATGCCAGCCGGCACCTCGGGTTCGTACCGTGAGGAAGTGCTGCGCTGGCAGGCCCGCGCGCTGCGCCACATCAACTTCAATATCGGCTACGTCCCCGGCACGTTGGAGCACTTGTTCCATGGCCGCAAAACCGAGCGTGGCTACCAGTCGCGCTGGGAGATGTTCGTGCGCCATGGCTTCGATCCGCACGAGGACCTGAAGCGCAACAGCTCCGGGGTGCTGGAGTTCGCTACCAACAAGCCGGAGTTGCGGCACGATTTCGATCTCTACCTGATGAGCAGGAACGAAGACGTGAACGTGGCGTGGTGATGCGAACAGGGCGGTCGTGTGGCGTGCACATCGCGATCCGGCCATGACTTCGACGCGAAGGCGGCACGATCGATCGCCACTCTTTCCCTCCGATCGACCAGGAGGATCGTGTCTTGCGTAAGCTTTTGCTCGCTACCGCCGCTGCCGGCGGTGTGATGACCTTGGCAGCGTTTACAGCCTCAGCGGCCCCGGTGGCTGGCGTTGTGGATCAGCACGCCGCCGCGCCGGCACACGTCGTGCAGGCGGATTGGTATTGGCACCACCATCACTGGCATCATCGCCGCTGGTATCACGGCCGTTGGCACTATTGGAATTGACGGCGGGGAGGAAACTCCCCTTCGGACAGAAAAGTTTGTGGGCGCACGCGGTGGGTTCGCACGTGCCATTGCACTGCGACGGCGGCGCGGGCCGCATTCCGCGTCGCTGACGTGGGGAGCCTGACGAAGTCTGATACCAGCGCGCGGAATGGCTGACAGGTCAGACGGTCCTGTTGCCATTGCGAGCGAAGCAACTCCGCCAAGAGAACGTGCGATCGCCCGTTCGGGATTGCTGCGCTTCGCTCGCAATGACATGTGGGGCGGCACGATACCAGCTTCGTTATCTTTGTGTCTGTGTGGCGAATTTTTTACGCCAAAACGAGCTGCACAAGCCTCGCGATAATCGTGGACAGTGGGGTCAAGCCGGAGGTTCACGTATCCGCTGGGCGTGCCGTGTTCATTCTGGTGAAGAAGGCGAGCACGGTTTCCAACTCTTCTGTTGGTGAGGCGTCCAGAAGCTCCGCAAACCGCTGTTCCACCGCTTCGTAGTGTGCCTTTACCATACGGCGCCTGGCTGGCGAAAAGTCCACCACGATGCTGCGACCGTCCTTGGGGTTGGCTCGGCGCCGCACATATCCAGCCCTTTCCAGGCGATCGAGCACCAAGGTCACGCCGCCCGAACTGAGGCCGCTGCATTGCCCCAGCATCTTGGGAGTCAGCGGCCCCAGAAGTTCCAGCACATTGAGGAACTGAAGGTCCGTCGGGTGCAGGCGTAGTTTCTCCGCGACTCGCTGGCTGTGCAGGCTGCTGCCGGCAATGAAAAGGCGCACCGCGCGGTTGAGATCGGCATACAGGGCGGCGCGCTTTTCACTTGACTCGATCGACATGGCGGACCTAGCGTGCATTTATCTTGTTCAGCAAGATATTCTACCGGAGCGCGAATGGCATCGAAGTCTTATATCGGCATGGGCATGGAAGGGGCGGTCGCCCGCTGGTACCAGAAGAACACCGCCAAAGACATGGAGGAGTTCCGCCGGCTGGCCGGCCGTATTGCGAGCCAGCTTGCCGCCGGAAGCGCTGTTCTGGAGGTGGCCCCAGGGCCCGGGTTCCTTGCCGTCGAACTTGCCCGGCGCGGCTTTGCGGTTACCGGCCTCGATATCAGTCGGACATTCGTCGATCTTGCGAGCAAAAATGCCCGACGGGCGAATGTCGATGCCCGGTTCCAACAAGGCAACGCGTCCCGGATGCCGTTTCCCGACCGGACTTTCGATTTTCTGGTATGTCGTGCCGCCTTCAAGAATTTCTCCGATCCGATTGGCGCGCTTAATGAAATGCAGCGTGTGCTCAAGCCCGGCTGCCGCGGTCTCATCATTGATTTGCGGCGGGACGCTGCACTGGCGGAAATCGCCGCATATGTCGATGGCCTTGGGGTCTCCTTGTTCAACCGCCTGGTCATGAAGCTGGTCTTTCGATACATGTTGTTGCCACGCGCATGGCGCACTGATGATTTTGCGAGAATGCTGGAGCAGATCCCGTTCCGCCACACAGAAATTGTTCGCAGTGCCATTGGGATGGATGTTTGGCTCGACACCTAGTGTTGCGACTCTGACGGATCGTGCCTGTTGTCATTGCGGGCGAAGCGCAGCAATCTCCCCCGAGAAGAACGCACGGTTGCCCGTTGTGGATTGCTTCGCTTCCCTGGCAATGACATGTGGAGCGGCCACCATCCGTCTGGATCACAACACTAGACCATATGTTCGCCTGAGATAGGGCGACCCGTCTCACAGTATGCAGGTTTCGAGGGTTGTGTCGGATGGTCCGGCACCGAGCCTCATGCATAGGGAGACGGGTCATGGGCAAGACTACAGCATATGTCGGCCTCGAC
>DATKPQ010000128.1:0-14412 GCA_035523995.1 Acetobacteraceae bacterium
CGGCGTGATCGCCAGATCCTCCGCCAACCCGCGCGCTCCAGCCGATTGCGGCACCCCGTCATAAGGCGTGGTAAGCCGATTCCGCCGCCGCGCCGCCCGCTTCGGAGCCGCCACCATTCCGATAAGCGGCCTTTGCGGACGAAATATCTCCCCGTGTCATTGACATACTGGGTCAATGACCTAGTATGTCCCGTATGCGCTTCGGCTGGGATCCGCCCAAGAGCGACCGCAACGCCAGCGAGCGAGGCCTACCGTTCGAGATCGCCATGGCGCTATTTGACGGGCCGACCATCGAGTTCGACGACACCCGCCGCGACTACGGCGAGCGGCGGATCATCGCCTACGGCGCGGTCGCCAGCCGCGTCCTGGTCTGCGTCTACACGTGGCGCGGCACAGCGGAGAATCCACTGCGCTGGATCATCAGTCTGCGCCCGGCCAACAAGGGTGAAAGCCATGCCTACCGCACCACATTCCCGCAGTGAGCTCGACCTCGCCAAGGTCGACTGGCGCCAAGTCGATGCCGCCACCGACGAAGACATCGCCCGCCAGGCGGCGGAGGACGCCGATACGGCCCCCGTGTTCACGGCCGAGGAGATCCTCGCGGCCGGACGGCGCATTGTGCCCGCTGCGGTCGAGGATGTCCGCGCGCTGCGCACCCGGCTCGGCCTGTCACAGGATGCGTTTGCGGCGCGCTTCGGTTTTTCGGTCGACGCGATCCGCCAATATGAAAGCCGCCGCCGCATCCCAACCGGCCCGGTCCGCACCCTGCTCCGGGTGATCGCCCGCGAGCCTGACGCCGTCATCCGCGCCCTCGCCGATAGCCGGCAGGGCGGCTCCGACTGAAGGCGGCGGCCAATAAGGCGCGATAAACGCGGTTATCGCGCCTAGAGGAATTATTCGGCATGCTATCAACGCGGCTCGCCCGTTGGTGCCCCTTATTTCGAGCGCGATCCCGACGCCGGCAAACGCCGCTTCGGCGCGGCTAGCGCAGCGCCGCCGCTGGACCGGGACGGGTCGCCAGGTTGCCCAGCCGGATGCTCATCGCCTGCGTGCTGACCTTGTAGCGCGCCGCCAGAGCTTTCACCGTGCCCGCCGCGTCCTCCATGTCGAGCTCAGACACCAGTGGGTCCGCAGCCAGAAAGCGGCGGGGCATCAGGATGCACGCCGCGAAGAAGTTTGCTTCCATCTCCTCGACATCGACGCCGAGCGACGACATTCCGGAGCGGAAATCTACCCGGAAGTCCTTGTCGTAGCGCACCTCCTTGCCCTCGTGCAGCAGTGCGTGGGCGCATTCATGCGCGATGGTGAAGCGCCGCCGCGTGAGCGGATGCGCCTTATTGACACCGATGACGATGGCGTTCCCGTCGCGGACTACGAGGCCGGAGACCTCCTTGAGGTCCATCAAGCGGATAGAGATGCCGCGCGCCGTCACGATGTTCTCGATCGGGACAGGCGGCGCGGTAACACCGGCCTCGGTCAACAGCGCGTCGGTTAGCTGCTCGATGCGGGCGTACCGTGGGCGTACCGGCGTCATCTCCGGGACGGCAAGCGCGGGGCGGCGGATCTGCGAATCGTCTGGACAGCGTTCAGCACGGTTTCGGGCATATCAGAAGGTTCCTCCGCTGGCGGCGTTTCTGTGGCGGCGGGCAGGAGGTGCGACGGTTCCAGCTTCAGCGCGGAAGCGATGGCGAGGAACTGGTGCAACAGCACAGATTGACGGCCTGCCTCTATGTTGGCGACCGACCCGCGCGTCAGGCCGATGCGCCGGGAAAGCTCTAGCTGGGTCCAGCCCAGCTTGTCGCGTTCCTTGCGCACCTCGGCACCAAACGCCTCGTAAACTCGGTGTGCCGCTCCGACCCCTGCCATACGCGGAAACTGGACTCTACCCCCGCCAGTGTCAACCAGCCAAGCATCTGGCTACCGCGTGGGTGGGCGCGCTTAGTGACAGTAATACAAGCGCACGCGTGCTGACTTGACACGGCGAGCCAAGCTGTGATCGAGTGGCGCAAAGCCCGGAGAGGATTCGGGAACGCTTTTCAGAAGGAGAATCTGCCCGTGGCAGACGTGCGAGTTCGTTGTGTTAACAAGCAGCCCCGCCTGGACCCGCATCACGGCATCACCCACCTTGGCGGCGAGGGCTGGAAGTGGACGCGGCAGCAGGTCGTCGCCTCCATCGAGGCGAGGACCAATACGTTCTTCACACTGGTCGGCGGGACTCGGGCGGATGTTGCCGTCGTGGACGGGCCGGGCAGTAAATACGTCCGCACGCATGCGGATGGGAAGTGGAACGACAACCTGCTCGCCCTTCCGGAGTGCGTCGGGGCGTGACGGCGATAGCGGCAGGGGTAGGCCCTGCCGTTTCTTTTTTCGGGACAACACCACCACGGAGAAGAGGATGGCGAAGAGGCATCAGCCGGGCCTTGATGGCCGGCACCGCGACGCAAATGGTCGGATCAGCGAGAAGCACGGCAACACGCGGGTGGATACATTGCGTGAGATTTACGGGGAGGGGTTCGCCGCCGGCATCCGCGGCGATGCGCACCTGCGTACCGTCCTGGAACGCACCGGCGCACCATCGCTGAGCCAGTCGCTTAAGAAGGACTGAGTCGCCAGCCGCGCCCCGCATCCACTGGAGCGGCGTCTATGCCGTCCCTACATGCGGGCCACTTCTCTGCGCCCCTTATAGGAGTCGATGACGTGATTCGGAAAATCGACGGCAGGCCAGTGGTGATGGGTAACGTGCCTGCCGCCGGGGATGCGCTGGGCAGATCCCTCAGCTCGACGAACTTTCATTCCCTCGCGCCGAAACCAGCTCCAGCTCAGCCCGCGGCGACAGCACCGGCGCCCGCCAGTCCATCCCCGGCAACCACGGGTACACCAGCCAAGTCCTGATGGACGCCAATGCATGGGCCGCTGTAGCGGCAGGGTGTTCTGCCATCGCGGCCACGGTGTCCCTGGTGGTGGCTTGGCACGCAAAGCGGATTCAAGGACGGTCGGCAGACTTTGCAAACTGTGTTGACGTAATCGAACGGCTTGGTTGCGCGATGCGCCGTGTGCGCGACGCAACCGAAGAGCATTACCGCTTCGAGTTCATCGAACTTTTGAATCTGCTTGAAGCACTCGCCATGCTGCACAACGATGGTAAGATTGCCCCATCGACGAAAAGAATCACTCGTAAATTTCTTGATGAATGCCTAGCATGGATACGCAGCGATGAAGGTATGAAGCAGCTCATGGCCGACTCCGTGACGGGGGATGAGACGTACATGGAGCTAAAGGCGTTCGAGCAGCGGCGGCACCGCGAGATAGCCAGGCAGGCCAAATCCTACGCAATCCAGAAGGGACTTCGCTAATGACCGACGATCGCAGAAAGCCCATTTGGCCTATGGCGAACGACAGTTTGTCTATCGTCAACTTTCAGGCTCTTGGTGCTGCCCGGCGGCAACCTTTAGCGTCGCCTAGCCCGCTCACCGAAACCGGCATAGCGCGTCAGGACAGCCTTTCCACCGCCAATTTTCAAGCGCTCAGGGTTGTAAAGGCACAGGCTGTCGCTGCTCCTTCTGCGGCGGCTGGGGTTAAATCCACGGCCACGGCCACGGCCACGGCACCGGTCCGGCGCGTTCCCGCCAGCGCCCCCAAACGATAGGTCTGGCGTCACCGGAACTAGCGGTGTGCGGTGCGCGCCCAACCGTCCTTCCTGCTCGATCTTCGCTTCACCAAACTGGCCGAAGTGGTGGCCCCCGGCTGCAATGCTGCGGCCGGACGCTGGACATGCCGTTCCAGCTACCTGCGCCCTTGCGCATCGCCCCCCGGACGGGGCCAGCAGGGCAGTAAACGGCCCGTGCGCCCCTTGGCACCGCTACAAGCCACAACCTGTATGCGTCACACGAGCTGAAAATCGTCGCCATGATTTCGGTTCTGTGACCATACGGTGCGCACAAGCTGGTTGTCAGTAGGGGATTTGCCGGAGCATTGCGGCACGGCAGCCGGCCTTTTTTCCAGGCCAGCGGAGGGAAGGTAGTTGACAATGCACCTTGCAAGGTACATATGGGGGCGCGGATGAGCCATAGGCCTGCAGGACCGCCGGCCACATCCGACCTCAACAGGCCAACGAAGAAGGTTCCTGCTTTCTTCTTCAAGACCGCGCAAGGCAACGAGCCGGTCCGCGCTTGGCTGAAGGACGACCTAACCGCCCAAGAGCGCAAGCTGGTCGGCGAGGATATCAAGACGGTCGAGTACGGTTGGCCGATCGGTATGCCAACCTGCCGCCCAATGGGAGACGGGCTGCATGAGGTGCGCACCGATCTACCGAAGAAGATTGCCCGCGTCCTCTTCTACGTGGACGAGCACGAACGAATGGTGTTGCTGCATGGCTTTGTGAAAAAAGACCAGACAACACCGAAGTCAGATCTGAAGATTGCCCGCACCAGGATGGCGGAGCATAAGAAGGGCTTGAGAGATGGTTGATCGCAACACTGGCAGCAGCTTCGATTCCTTCCTCGAGGAGGAAGGCATCCTCGAGGAGGTGGACGCCGTGGCGATCAAGCGTGTGATCGCTTGGCAGATCCACGAGGAGATGCGGGCACAGCACATCACCAAGAAGGCTATGGCCGAGCGGCTGCATACCAGTCGGACTCAGGTTGATCGCCTTCTGGATCCAGAAAATGCCGCGGTGCATTTGACCACGCTCACCCGCGCGGCCCGTGAGGTGGGTCTGCGGTTCAAAGTCACGATGGAACGGATTCCGGAAGGCGCCGTGGCCTGACGATTGCCTGCGATGCCGGCCCTTGCCGGATAACAAAAAGCCCCGCCGGTCCGGTGGGGCTTTTTCGTGTCACGCTGCAAATAAAGATCAGACCGTGTCGGCCGTTGGCGTTCGTCGCCAGTGGCAGGAACACGCCATTGGCGGAATCTACGCCGCCCTCGGCTATCGCGTCTGATGGGAACCATCTGGCCCCCACTTTGCCGCGGTCTCCCCCGCCGTTCGGCATTATCCACCAGTCCCGGGCGGCGGTGGACTGACCGGCTTCTCGATCCAGAGCGGGACCATGCACGCGCGGCGGCCCTGTTGGATCGAGATCGAATCGCCGTGACACAAGGACAGGGAGTGGATCACGTCATTCCAGGTCATGAGGTTGAGCCACTCGCGAGCGGCCGTTGGTCCGTCGTTGAACGCGGCCTGCAAGCCGATTTCGGTCTCGCGGATGGCTGATGTGGCACTGTTGTTGCCCCACCAGTAACCGCCGGCGGCGGCAGCGAGGATGCTGCCGACCAGGACGGCGGCGGCGATCAATGCGGAGTTCTGGTCGAACACGCGGACACGACGCGTGAGGGCAGCATCGGCGCTGCGCGCGATGTGGTGGGCGACATCGCGGATGGTCTCGGCCTTGACGGCATCGAGACGCGCGTGGAACCGCGCGGTCTCGGCATCGGCCGCCTGCCGCGCCTGGTCGAGTGCGGCGGCAAGGGCCGCGGCGTGATCGGCACTGATCTGCGCATTGCGGTCGGTGAGGCCGCCGAGACGCGTGAGGGTCAGCATGAAAGCTTCGAGCAGCGGGGTGAGCGGCCCGTCATCATTGATGCCGGCCTGGTGGGCTGCTGTGCGCATGCGCTCGACGAGGTCGGCCATGTCCGCCTCGCCGGGCGCCGTGGCGCCGTCCGGTGGCGGCAAGGCCGCCTGAGATCCCGCTGCCGGCGCGGGCGGCCGACGCGCCAGCAGGTCGCCGATCGCGTCGGACAACGACCTGGTCATGGCAGCCAATGGGCCACGGGCGCGAAATTCTCCTCCATATCGCGCAGCCAGTTGTGGATGAGCTGACGGTTCCACGGCCCGATCGGCGGCTGGCCTGGCTTGACCTTGCCGTCCTCGGCGGCGGTGAAGGCGATGCGGCGGGCATCGACTTCGTGCGCCACGGCGAGGCGCGGCATCCAGACCAAGGTGGCGCCGCGTTCGAGCGCCTTGAGGAATACCGGATGTTCCAGAACGGTGGCCTGGAAGGCGGCCTTTTCCGCGCGGTTGCGCGGCACCAGCGCCGCGTTGAGCACGAGGATGGTGGCGGCGGGGGCGAACAATTCTCCCTGCTCGACATCGTGGAGGTAGGCGAGATCGTCGGGATCGGGGCCGAGCAGATGCACCGCGACAGGACGGATGCCATAGCGATCGAGGAAGGCGGTGAGGCCAATCTCGCGGGCGAGCTGCTTGAGGATGAGGTCGCCGGCGCCGAGGTCGATCAGGGCATTGAACTGCTCAGCGATCTGGCGCTCGACGAACGCGGCGAACCAGTCGCGCATCTCGGCATCGTCGGCGCTGGGCGGGGTGACGACCCCTTGGAAATAGGCTGAGAGGGTGGCGTTGGTACGGTCGGCATCGGCGATGACGATCTCGCGGCCACGGGCCAGGGCACGATCGACGGCCCAGCGGACCCACCAGGTTTTTCCGCGGGTGCCGCGTCCGAGCGGCAGGAGGAACAGCGGCGTGGCGGCGGTGCCGGCAGCGCTGGTGGTGGTTTCGGCCGCCGGTGCGCTGCCGGCATCGGCGGTCATGGCTGGTTCGCGGTCGACCATAGGCGGGACTCCCCTCTGTTGTGTGGTTCCCAGTCACCACGCGCGGATGCGAATGGCGTCAGCGCTCTTGTGGGTCGGGCGCAAAAGCGTCGTCGCGGCCGTTCACATGATCTTGGGCAGTGGGACCTTGCCGGCATCGATGGTGGAGAACAGGCGCCGGATCTGCGCGGCGGCGGTTTCGGTGGCAGGGGCGACGGGTGCCGGACCCGGCACGCCCGCGTCCGGCGCGGCGGCCCCGGCTGCGGATGCCGCGCCCGGTGCACTGGCACCGGTGGCCGCCGGCGCCGCCAAGGGCGGTTCGCCGGTTGCGGCGCGTGCCGGGCGAATGTCGAGGGCCATACGCGGCCGGGGGAGCGCAGCCGGATCATGGGCCGCAGTGGTCGGCGGCGTCACAGCATGCACGGCGGGGGCGATTTCATCGGGTGCCAGGACAGAAGCCGTGGTGGCCGGTTGCTCGCGCGCGCGGGCGAGATCACGGCGGACGCGATACCAGGTCTGGCGCGCGTTGGTGGCGGCGGGTGGTTTGCCGTCAGCGTCGGTGAGACCGACCGCCGCCAGCTCGGCGGCAAGCGGTCCCCAGGCGGGCGGGGTCTCGGCGAAGGCAGCGGCGAGGGCGTCGTGGTGCTGGCGCATCCAGCGATAGAGCGGGGAGCGGGCAGGCCCGCCATGGGCGCGCAAGGTCGCCAGCACTTTCCTCAGGCGGCGGTCCTGACGCGGCGGGCGGCTCATGACGGCAGCAGTCCCCGAACGGATGGCGTGTCGCCCGAGGGGCGGCGGGTGGAGCCTACCGAGCGCGGGGAAGCGCGTTCAACGTCGTAAGGGGTGTGTCACATGAATGTTAGGTTGGTCTCTACAGACCAAGGCACCCTTGGTGCCGCTGATCGCCAAAAGCCGATGTAGGATGCGCCACCCACAAGACGAGGGCAACCGGCGATGGCGAGGGCAGCAGCAGGATCAGCACCACCAGCAGCGTCATCGGCGGATACGGAGACCGCCGCTGTGCTGGCAGCCCTGCGGGCAGAGGTCGCCGCCCTGCGGCAGGCCCTGGCCTTGATGCTGGAGGCGCAGGCCACGCAGACGGAGATGTTGCGGCAACTGATGGCGGCGGCGGCGACGCCGAGCGAATCGGAGACCGCGCTGTCGGAGGCGCTGGCGCAGATTGCCGCGATCCTCAATCGGCAGACCAGCGGACTGGAGGCGGTCCAGGCGGTGCTGCTGCGGCTGCCGGAGGATGTCGGACAGAGCGTGGCGGCGGGGGTGCGGGAGGCACTGTCCGGTGGCTAGGGGAAGACTTCGCCGATGCTGACCTACCGGACCGGTGCCGCCGGCGCGCCGTCGGCGGCACGCGCCATGGCGGACCATCTGCTGGAGCAGACGCTCCCCGCAGCCCAGGCGGACCTTGCCGCCTACTACCAGCGCGGCGTGGCGCCGGCGGAGGCCGGTCATACGGTAACACTCGCAGAACCGCGGCGGGACATGGACCCGCGTGTGGCTGAACTGCTGGGGATCGACCCGAATCGGGCACCGGATGTCGACGCCATCGCCCAGCTCCTGGCGGGCAACCGGGCGGACGGCGCGCCGATCCGGGGCAAGCAGGTGCAGCGGGCGAGCGAGAGCCTGGCCGCGCTGTTGAGGCTGGAACCCGGCACGCTGCCAAGCGCGGCGCAGATGGCGAACATTCTGGACGGAAGGCGGGCGGACGGATCAGCGCTGCCCGAGGACCGGGCGGCGACCATCCGGGCGCGCGTCCTGGCGCTCTATGGGTTCCACGCCAACCGGGAGCCGCGTGCCGAGGAACGGGAGAATCTGCTCGCCTGGCAGCGGGCGGACGGATCGGCGCCCGGGCGAGCGGCGCTGCTGGACGGACTGTCGGCGACGCGATCACGCGTGGGCTATGTCGATCTGTGCTGGTCGGCGGACAAAACGGTGTCGCTGGCCTGGGCGTTCGCGCCGACGGATGCGGAGCGCGCGATCATCGCCGCGGCGCATCACGATGCGGTGGACGCGGCGATGCACCACGTGGAGCGGGAACTGGGCCGCGCCCGCAAGGGCAAGGCAGGCCGGGAGGGGTTCGAACCCGGGCGGATCGGATGGCTGCGCTTCGAGCACTATGCCAGCCGCCCGACGGTGGAAGTGCCGCGGCGCGATGCGGCGACCGGCGCGGCCTACACCGAGCTGGTGACCCTGAAGGTCGCCGGCGATCCTCAGCTCCATACCCATGTTGCGGTGCCGAATGCCGTGCTCACCGAAAGCGGCCGGGTCGGCGGGCTGGACCTGCAGCGGCTGGAAGGCCGGGTGCATGAATGGGGCGCGCTGTACCAGGCGCATCTGGCGACCAACCTGCGCCGGCACGGCATCGACGTGGCGCTGGACGAGGCGACCGGCGCGGCACGAATCACCGCGATCCCCGACTCGGCGCGCGCGGCGTTCTCAAAACGCACCATGAACGGGACCGAGGCGGCACGCAGCTATGCGGCGGGACTCGGCCTCGACTGGGACGGTCTGGACGCGGAGCGGCGAATCGGGTTGGCCAAACGTGGGGTGCAGGGCGATCCGCGGCAGGCGAAGCAGGATGACCTCAGCGATTGGGCGGCCTGGCGGCGCGAGGCGGCGGCGCTCGGGTGGCAGCACGCGAGCGTGGTGCGGCCGGAGCCGATTCCGCTGCCAGCGCGGGAGGAGCGGATCGAGCAGGCGTATCAGGCCGCGCTCACACTGCTGGACCGCGACCTGCAGCGGCGGGCGGTGGCGGACGCCTCGGTGGCACGGGTGGCGGCGGCACGGGGGCTGATCGCGTCAGGCGTCGAGAGCGCCGCGGAGATCGACGACGTGGTGCGCACCTTCGTTCGCCGCGGGGCGCGCCAGGACGGGCATGCGGTGGGGCTGATCTGGGGACAGACCGCTGATGCCCAGGGCCGCGAGCGGGTGAAGCTGACCACCACCCTGCATGTCGACCGCGAGACCGAGCTGATCGCGCTGGCACAGAAGGCGGCCGCGGATCAGAGCGGCGCACTTGGCAGCGATGCGATTGCGGCGGCTGTGGCGCGGGCGGGACGGGATTTCGGGGGGACGGAGCACGGGCAGGCGCAGCGGGCGCTGATCGACCGGCTGGGGCAGGGCGGGCGGCTGGCGGTGGCGATCGGTGTCGCCGGGTCGGGCAAATCGACGGTGCTGGCACCATTGGTGGATGCCTGGCAGCGCGACGGGCGGCAGGTCTATGGCGCCGCGCTGGCCTGGCGGCAGTCGGACGACCTGGCCGCGGCCGGCATTGCGGAAAAGGATCGGGCGGCCGTCTCGGTGTTCCTCGATCGCGTGGGCAAGGGACAGATTCGCCTCGACGCTCGCAGCGTCGTGGTGGTGGACGAGCTGGGCCTGCTGGGGACTCGGCAGCTGCTGGACCTGCTGCGGGTGCAAGCCGCGACGGGCTGCCAGGTGGTGGCGGTAGGTGACCCGAAGCAGTGCCAGGCGATCGAGGCCGGGCCGGTGATTGAGCTGCTGCGCCGGGCGCTCGGGGCCGAGGCGGTGCCGGAGCTGCTCAGCACGGTGCGCCAGCAGAGCGCGCGCGAGCGGGAGACCAGCCTGATGTTCCGCGACGGCCGCGCGGCGGAGGCGCTGGCGCTGAAGCGCGGCGACGGCACCGCGCAGCTTGTACCGGGAGGCCACCGGGAGGCGGTGGCGCACGTCGCCGCATTATGGGCCGCACGGCACGCGGCGCACGTGCACGACCCGGGTTACACGTTGACGGTCAGCGCGCCGAGCAATGCCGATGCGCGCGCGATCGGCGCGGCGATCCGCGAACGGCGACGGGATGCCGGCGAGATCGGATCTGACCGGGTGGTGGTCGATGCCTGCGATCAGTTGGGCAGCATTTATAGTTTGCCGCTGGCGGTGGGCGACCGGGTGCGGCTGTTCGCACGCACCAACGCTGCCTATGCCGATCGCAGCCGCGGCATCATCGGCAACAACGGGTCGGTCCTGACGGTGTGCGACATCGGCGCCGCCGGCGTCACGTTGCGGAATGCGCAGGGCAGCGAAGGCCTGGTGAAATGGGACACGCTGCGTGACGCCGCCAATGGGCGCGTCCGGCTCAGCTATGGCGACGTGCTGACGATCGACGCTGCGCAGGGTCTGACCAGCACCGAGCACATCCAGGCCATGCCGGGCGGCACGCAGGCGGTCACCGGTTACAAGGCGTACACCGCGGCGAGCCGCCACCGGGTCGCAAGCTACATTGTCACGTCGGATGGGGCCGAGCGGCGGGAGATCGCCGCACGCCGGCCACTGGGCGATCCGCGGCCGATCCGCGAAGCCGATGTCTGGACCAACATGGCGCGCAACCTGGCACGTCAGCCGGAGATGCCGGCGGCACTGGGTCTGCTGGAGCGGGCGCATCGGCTCCATCGCGGCGCGGCACACGCATTACAGCGCGGGTTGCAGCCGGCCGAGCAGCGTGTCGCCGAGGGGCTGCCGCAGGCCACGCTGCACCACGCGTGCCAGCGGCGGCGTGTCGTGGCGCGTGTCGCAGAGCTGGCCGAACGGCTGGGAAGTGTGGCGCGCGAGCAGGGCGCTGCTTTGGACGTGTTGGGCCGGCTGGTGCCGGCGGTGCGACAGGCCGCGACCCGTGCCACGGCGGCGATGCAGCCGGCGCTGCATTGGTCTATCGCGCAACGGCGCGAGAGGCAGCGCCAGGCGCTCGAACAGCGCCACGAGCAGGAACGTACGGTCAGGCGGTCACGTGGTCTCAGCCTGGGGCGGTAGGATCTGTCCTGGCCGTCGGCATCCCGGTGATTGCCGGCGCCGCTGCGCGGGTGGCGTTCGGTGATCTCGCGGGCGGCCCTTTTGTTTTCAGTAATTGAGATTTGAGCCATGACCACGCAGCACGCAAGCGAAAACGGCGTTTAGCCGTGTGACTGAGTAGCGTTGAAACGATATTCTGGCCAAATCTCCCCGGACACCTGAGGACCACCGAGAGATGTAGACTTTTTTCCAGACACAAATTTCTTTCTGGAATGCCGCAAGCGTGCTGGCGCGCCCGCTCTCACCACGATCCGAACAACTCGCTGGGTTAGAATGTGTGGAACATGAGAGCGTGCTGTTCGTAGCGCGATTGAGACATATGGGTTTTGGCGTATTGGTCCGCGACCACCTTCCTCTGGGCATCAGTCAGAACGTTTGTGCAATCCGTTGGCTGCGGACCCATGAAGGTTTCGGCTAGTCCGACCACAGCAGCGAAGGGATTTTCTAGGAACCCCAGATTGAACGCGAGGGCACGCTGATTTCCGACTGCTTCCTCGCGAGCCACGCAGGCCTTGTAAGCTTGCATCCGCTGCGCATGACTCAAGGAGGGGATAGCGAGAGCGACAGACGTGACTCCGATCAGAAAGGCTCTTCTAAGCATCTGTATGCCTCCTTTAGTGAGTGCACTGACCAGGAATGTGCGGGTTCGTCAGGTTTGGCTGGTCGCACTGCTCGCTGACTCCACATCCAATCTGAGACGGCGCAAGGATGACTCCAAGAAATGCGTTCAAAGAGCCGAAGATCATGCTGGCTGTACCGGTAAATCCACACGTGTAGCGAGCAATCATGCCGAAGGCCATTTTAGCAGCAGCGCTTCCGGCGACGTTAGAGTCTCCTGCATGTGCGGCAAGCGGGAGCAACAACATGAGCGTTACCGCGATAGCAAATTTGCGTCTGGCCATGCTCTCGCTCTCTCCGGGGTTTTGGCATTGCCTAGCTTTTGGCCGGCAGAGACAGCAGTTCCGTATCAACCCCAGCGTCGACGCGAATTAACGCGGCAAGGCCGCCTGCTTCCGGAATGACCTCTGGTACGTCAACTTTCACATCCCGCACCGTCATGCGGACGCTGCGAGTTATTGCCGGATCGGCGAGCTTGGTTTTGAGATCCAGGATCACTTTGTTGATCTGCGGCGTCAGGTTCACACGAACTTTATCTTCGATGGACTTTGTTATTTGCCCCTCAAGAATGACGCTGGCCAGGTCCCAGATCGGATTGTCGAGCTGTCGAGCGAGAGTGACATCTAACATCCGAACCACCATACCACCGTTCTCGGTAGCCGGTTTGGCCGTAAGAAATACCTTGCCCGATGCGTCGAACAAGCGACCTGGTATTTGCGCCCTAAAAGCAAGCCCGAGGACGACACGATCGTCCGACGGGTAGAGGTACACATCGTTCACGATCACCGTCGCCATCCCACCAACCACACCGGCAGCAAAGGGCTTGTGGGCAATCTCCTCCAAAATCGCTGTGCGCAGACAGTCATAGCTGGCGCGAACCGGGAGCGCGATGGTTAGCAGGCCCGGCATAGCCGGAATGCGCACGAGTGCGGGCAGAGGAAGCATCGTCATATTCGGGCCCGCATCAGTCGAGATTTCCGTGCGCGCCTTGAGCATGAGGCCGACGCGAATCTCTTCGTCTTTAACTACAACCCCGCTCGTGCCGATTGACGTAGGCACGATGTTAGCCCAGACGGGAAGGGCGGCGATGCCCAGGATTGGTATGGAGTAGGCATGCCATGCCTGTTTGGCCTTCCGGCGTACGATGTCGTCTGGGATGCTCTCCCGGATTTTCTGCGCCATCGCCGATAGTTGCTCGCGCATCTGCCCTTCAACGTGGCTGCGAATGTCAATCCACACGTTGTGCACAATCTCGACCTTTGGGCTGTCGGTCCACTCGAGATCGGGCGTGATGGTGATGGCAGGCGTCCAGTTCGTATTGAGGCCAATGCTCACGTGGACCTTAAGGATCAAACCCGCTCTGAAGTTTTTCGCGTCAAGCTTGAGCAGGCGCGCGCCATCGCCTCGAAAGCCGCCGTTTCCGCTAACCGCGATTGGCAACGCCACGGTGATCTTGTCGTCCCTGCCAGTAACCGACAAGTCGCCTGCTTTGCGGACGTCGCCCTCGTATCGTGTGCCAACCTTCACATCGAACTTGATAATGTTCCAGCCACCGAGGTTTATTGTGCCGCCGACATCCGGCCCAATACCTTCGAAGTGGTACTCGGCCGGGATAGCCCGGTTCGCAGCAGTGCGGATAAGCGACAGCGGAATATCTGCGCACAGCGAGACAACACTCTCGCAGTCGGGCAGCTTAAGTTCCGACGTGCTGCGCACGGGCGGCTTCGTCAGGGCGACGTTTTGGCTCTCAATCCAGTCGTACCCACAACCCGCACCAATCACTCCCGGTACTGTCGCGGCGAAGGCAATCATACGACGCCGCGAAAGGCCCTTCCGATCTGTTTTGCCGTTGTGCCCGGTTTCGCGAGGCATGTGCTTTCTCCTGGGAATCGCCGCGTTGGTGCCGACGCTTTATCCACGGTCGATCGGTCCGTTTTTTTCAGCAGGAAATGGCGCTCCCTCTTTTCGGCCGCACGTTCCCGTGATTGTGACAAATATACCACTATACCGGAGTAAGAACTTCTGCCCTGAGAGAGGCATTGAATGGAGCCTGGGGCTTCATACGTTTCGAAGCCGGGTTCAGATGCGGAAATTCGAGGTTGGGAAGCTGCTCGCTCGGTTTCCTTTGCCTCACTTGGCTCCGCTCTCCGGCTAGAGAGGAAATCCTAAATGTTTCATGAAGGACGCTACCTACTCCAGTACCTCAAGCTTGGTCTCGGCCTCGAGACTGGTGACATCATTGATGACATGTGGGTGCAGCATGGCACCAGAATTAGCCAAACGACTGCTTGGCGTATCGCCACTGGAAAGGCGGATGTAGCAGGGTTGCCTTACTATGCAATCAAGCAGCTATTTTCGACTAATTCGGGGGTTGCCATCCTAGCCCGGATTTCTCATACTGGCGAGTAGCTTCGCCGCATATGTTCCGGTAGCAGA
>DATKPQ010000129.1:0-9943 GCA_035523995.1 Acetobacteraceae bacterium
CCGGACGATGCAGTAGGCGCTGCATAGACATTCTTCCAAGGATCCGCACTCATACAGACCAGCAACTCGTTGGGTTGACGGATGTCCGCTTTCGGCACGGCGCTTTGCGGAACAGGAGGCCCCCAATTCCGGGGACCCAACTCCTGCAATCTTTGCTTCGACATCTGGTCGAGCTGCTGCGGCGTGAACCCGCCGCTCTGCTGCGCAAGCGCCGGGGCGCCGAGCACGCTCAGGCTCACGCCAGCCAGGACCATCAGTTTCGTAATACGCATGACTCCTCCTTTCCTTCGGACTTGCCTTGTCCGGCCCCGCGACGCGAATAGGAACCGGCAAAAATCAGCCGCCAGGTCGGGGTGACCCCACATCGCAAACCAGGCCGCCCGTATCCGAGTTCACAAACGGGTGTGCCATACAGCGGTCCATGAGAGTGATTGCGCCGCGGTCGCTGTATTCGGCCGCAACGAATCCTACGAGGAAGATTGCGGCCACAGCCGCCGTCAGCACACCCGCCCGCCGCCAGAGCGCGATCCGGTTATGCCGGCGCTCCACGATCACCATCCGATCACGCATTTGCTCCGCAACGCGGTCGGCCATGCTGTGAATAGTTTGTGTCACCAAGTTATGGGACCGCACTTCCATCGTACCGAACATCCGCTCCAGCTTGAGCGTCTCCACCGTGCAGCGCTCCGTTGCCTGCTTCATCCGCAGGCGGTCCTCCCGCGTGACGATCTCTAGTGCTTCCAGAAATCCCCGAATACGCCCTTCCCCTTCCAGGGTGATCGTTGCGGAGCATTCCAGCGCCGCCTTCAGGGTCGCAATCCAAGCGGCAAGCGCATCATCTTCCTCGACACCGGCCGCGCGCGCCGCCCTGTCCATCCTGTCCAACGCGGCGCGCATTTCCGCCAAAGCCTCCGGGGCCGGCGACACGTTCGGCAGCGCAGCGACCTTTCCGGTCGCTGCCGCCTCTTTGACTGACGCGGCCCCGGTCACGGCAACCACTCCAGGGCGCCGACCTCTGCGAATGCCGCCTCGAGCCGCCGAAACCACGACTTGACCATGAAGGCCCGAACCGGATCGAGCGGCACCCCCTTGTTCCCGAGCTTGCCGACCATCGCGTCAACCAAGCTCAGCCCTGCCTCCCGGACCTGCTGCATCGATGGCAACCGAGGCATGACAACAATCCTCAGTCCCTCGTCGGCCATCCGCTCCATCTCGGGACGCCCCAGGACGTAGCGGAATGCCCCTTGCGGCGATCGGCCACTAGGGACCAAATGCTCGTTGAGAACGAGGATAGAACGCTCTGGCCGGAATACGCCCGAGGTCCAAAGCGACAGTATGTGCTCAAAGTCGTCCGGGTCCGGGCCAGTGACATACAGAGCAAGAGGCTGCATCCCGAGACCCTCGGCCATCTCGACCAACGACACCTCCCGGCCATATTCGAACAACACTCGGTCACCACCACCGAAATCGACGACCAGCGACGCTTTCGCCTGCACAGCCTTGCTCAAGCTCGTCGTAAACAAGTCCTTCATGTCGTCCAGGTCGTCCGAGTGAGGTTTCATGGCCCCATTCGCCGCCTCGGGCGGGTAGAGCGACGACAGGGTCGAATTGCGGAGATCGCCGTCCGCAATCAGAACGCGCCGTCCGGCTACGCGCGCCCATTGGATCATGACATCAAGGACGGTCGTGCCGCCTGTCCTGCCGCGCCCCATTCGGACGACCAGCACCTGGCGGGATGACTCAACATCCGGCGCCGGCGCCAGGGTGATGCTCTCGATGGTATCCATTCTCAGCTTCCTTTCGCGTTGTCGTCATTCTCCCTCGCCAGCGTCCGTTTGACGCGCGCGAGCATCTCCGCACCGCCGCTACTCGCTGCAACCGTCGGTGGAGCGCCTGTCCCCGGCTTCCTCCAAGGAACTGAGGGCACCGACACCGCCCATGGCCGGTCCGATGCCGGAGCCGGCGGGGTTGCCCTCGGTCTCTCTGTTTCTGTCGGCTGCGTGCCCGCAGGAATGCGAGATGGCGGCCAGCGCCCCTGGCGGATGGGGCGGGCCTTGGTCCCCTCCACATCACGACACACCACGCGCCAGACACGCCGAATGGAGTCGGCGCTCGGCAGTGCGCCCTTGGTGTTCCGCACACCTGCCCGACCGAGGCGCTCGGCGACCTCACGCCACGAGGGCTCAGTTGCCGCCAACAGCTCGGCCACCTGGCCGTGGTGCTGGCGCAGCCACCGGTACATGTCCGATCGCCGGCGATAGGGTCTAATGCCCGAGAGGGGGTCGGCTGCCGCTCTGTCGTTCATGGAGCGATGGTCCCCCCATGCGACGCGAATGAGATCCGCCCCCGAGATTTTTTTTGCGGTCTCCCGACTGCCTCGCGGCAGCCTCGCGGCGGTCTACCAGCAGTGTCGCGGCAGTGATTTCAGGGTCTCTTCATAGACCATTGCCGCATCCCCGCGGGTTCGTGCTTGGGCGGTTTTCGTACGCCGGCCCCATGCCCAGACGCGCGGCCTGCGACGGCCGGCGTCCGAAAACCTTCACCACTGCGGACATTCGTATGGGGACCACCGCGAAATTGGGGGTCATGCGGCCATGGCAGTTGGCAGGTAGGAGTCATTGGCCGGACGGAATCTCTGTCCAAATTCGGAACCGAGCGTACCATTATAGACCGCGGACCGGACTTGAAGCATTAGGTCGGCGCCGCGTCGTGACCAGCGCATTTACTGGCGTTTGTTCATCCGGCGGGTCACCAGAAAATTGGCCGTCCCTTCGGTAATCGAGGTTCCAACTCTCAACCCGGCGTTGACGTTCGGCGTAATTCGCCAGCCAGGCGCTTTGGCCGGTAAGGTATTTGTTCAGCTCCCGCAAGGTCGTCCGAAGCTTTCGCGATGGCGCGATCGATCGCCGGTTGTCCCATTCACGGCGGATTCCGTCCCTCCGGTCAGGCGAGTTTCCCACAGAACCCGAGAGACAAAACAACGACCCGATCAGATGGCACTGTTGGCAGCGGCATCCTCGCCAAGCGCTTGCAGGAAGCGCACCGTCAACGGATGTTGCGAATTGGCGAACACTTCTCGCGCCGATCCTTGCTCGCGGATGGCGCCATCGCTCAGGAAGACGACCCGGTCGGCCACCTCGCGCGCGAAGCGGACCTGATGTGTCGAGATGACCATCGTTAGGCCATCCTGCATTGCCAATTGCCGGATCACTTCCAGTACTTCGTTGACTAGTTCCGGGTCCAGCGCCGAGGTGGGTTCGTCCAACAGCAGGACCGTCGGGTTCGGTGCCAGGGCGCGCGCGATGGCAATGCGCTGCTGCTGGCCGCCGGACAGATGCCGCGGCAGCGCGTCGGCTCGGTCGGTCATGCTGACGCGCGCCAACATTTCCATTGCCCGGCGATCCGCAGCGTCCCGCGCCACGCCATGGACCCAGCGCAGCGGGCCGGCAACATTCTCTCGGGCGGTCATGTGGCTGAACAAGTTGAACTGCTGAAATACCATGCCCACGCCTAAATTCGCCCGTTCTAGGGCGACGCCGCGCGGCGGCAGCTTCCTGCCGTCCTCGCGATAGCCCAGGCTGCGGCCGCTGACGCGGATCACGCCGGACTCCCAATCCTCCAGGTGATTGATGCAACGGAGCAGCGTACTCTTGCCGGAGCCGCTCGGGCCGAGCAAGGCGATCACCTCCCCGGCTTGCACGGTCAGATCGAGGCCGGCCAGCACGATGCGATCGCCGTACTGCTTGTGCAGGCCGAATACTTCCACGGCTACCCTGTCGCGTGCACGCGACACGACCCGCCGTTTGTCCCGACAGACCGGGGCAGCGGCTTTGCCGCCGGCCAGCGCCGCTGGTACACGGGCCGGCCGGCTGGGCACCGGAACTGGCCGCACAATAGTGGAATGCGCTGGCCTGGACGGCCCTAGCCGGCGTCCCGGCAGCAGCCTCGACAGCCAATCGCGTCCCGATGGCCGATCGAGGTCGAGCAAGCCCTCGATCAGCAACTGCAATGCCGCGAATGCGCCGGTCAGCGCCAGGTACATGACGCCCGAGGCAAAAAAGATCGAAAAGAAGTCGAACGTCGACGACGCGAGCTGGGTGCTGCGCAGCGTCAACTCTTGCACCGCGATGACCGAGGCGAGGGAGGAATTCTTCAGCGCCGTCGCCGCTTCATTGCCCAATGCGGGCACGATGCTGCGTATCGCCTGCGGTGCGATCACCCGGCGCATCAGCACCAGCGGCGTCATGCCGAGCGCCTGGCCGGCCAGCACCTGCCCTGCATCCACACCCAGTACGCCGGAGCGTAGGATTTCAGCGATGAACGGCGCTTCGTTGGCGGACAGCGCCAGGCCCGCGGCGGCCACCGCCGTGAGTCGCAGGCCGATCCGCGGCAATGCGTCGTACGCGAACACCATTTGCAGGATCAGCGGCGTGCCGCGGAAGATCACGCTGTAGGCACGAGCCGCCGCGGACAGCAGAGCAAGGCGGCTGAGCTGCATGGCGGCCAGCGCCAACCCGGCCAACAGCCCGCCGACCAGCCCAAGCAATGTCACTTCCAAAGTGACGACGATGCCCTGGAGCAAGTACGGCAGGCTGAGGTAGTGAAGGAAGAAGTCCATCAATCGGTCAGCAGGTGCGGGGCCTCCTGATGGCCGGCACCGAGCGACCATTTGTTCAGCAGCGTCACTTCGATGCCCGCCTTTTGCAGGGCGGTCAGTGCCGCCACCACGCCGTCGCGCAGTTCGTGGTCGGTCTTGCGCACCGCGATGCCGACGGAATACGGCAGCGTCACCGCGACCGCCTTGGCCAGCTTGTCGGGATAGGCCTTGACCGCCTGGTCCACGGTGTTGACATCGTTGATGTAGGTGTCGGCGCGGCCGGCGAGGATCGCCTGCACGCAATCGGCGTTGTTGTCATAGAGCTGCAAGGTGGGCGCTGGCTTGCCCGCCTTTTTGCACACCGGATCCAGGTTCTGCACCAGCGGCACCTCGACGAAGCCGGTGTTCTCAGCCGCGGCGTCGCCGCACAGCGACGTATTGATCCCGGTGATGTGCTTCGGGTTGCCTTTCACCACCAGCACGCCGTCGAACACTTTGGAGTAGGTGATGAAATCGGCCGCCTTCGCCCGCTCCTTCGTTGCGTAGATGTCGGAGATGACGATGTCGGCCTGGCCGCTTTGCAGCGTCGTCAGCAGCGCGGCGAATGCCACTGGCTTGTAGGTGACCTTGAAGCCGAGGCAGGCGCCAAGTTCCTCCGCCAGGTCAACGTCGAACCCGATGTAGTGACTGGGGTCCTGCGGATCGAGTGCCTCGTAGCCCGGGGTGTGCGGCGTGAGCGCATCGACCAGTGTCTTGCCCCTCAAACCGGGATATTTCGCTTGTATCGCATTGCAGGACGCAGGCACCGGAGGAAGCGCGGTCTCGGCGGCGACGGCGCGGCCCGGAGCGGCCATGGCGACCAGGCAGATCGTCGCGACCACTGCGGCGCAAAGAGTGAGAACATACGATGCGGCCATGCGCTTTCGGCCGCGCGGCCGGCAAGGCGTAATGGCTGAGGGAACGACCATGCGTGCGACCTCCTTCTTATAGGTTGTGCATCGAGTGTACGGTCGCAGGCGCCAGCGCTTTAGGATGCCCCAGACCGACGCTTGCCAAAATCGGTCCCGGGCTGGCGCACAGGCCAATTTGTAGTCAGTTGCCGGCGGAACTGCACAAGTTGTCAGCAGACAAGGGCGGCCGATCCACCGCGGTCCCCTGGTAGCAGTGGCGCAAGCCGGACGACCCCTGCTGGACGCGCGCCGGGTATTGCTCGATGTCATTCAGGCCAGCGGCCGGTACCAGCTACTCGCCGGACGCCGAAGGAACCTGCCTGAACATGGCCTTCGGGATCACCGCATGCACACCCCAATTGCCGTCCACCACCTGTGTGATGCCGAAATCGACCGCGACTGACAGCAGCGAAATTGCCTCGTCCTCGCTCAACCCATGAGCCGTCATCAGAAAGCGTCGTGCCTTGCGGAAGGCATCGCGCATCGCCGTGTCCAGCGAGGATTGCTTGTAGACTTCGCTTTGTGCCGCCGCCCCCAGATCGGCCAGATAGTCGGCATGGCTGAAGCCTTGGGCGATCCAACTCTCGGGTGTCTCGATCAGCGGATAGGTCAGGTCGCGGATCATCGGGGCAGCCTTCTGGCGGCTATGCACGCGCACCCGGATCATGCCGGTCAAAGAGCATTCAATTGCGGTGCCGCAGAGTTCCGCATCGCCCTGCGAGGCATGGGGATCGCCAAGCGACAGCATCGCGCCCGGCACCGCGACCGGAAGATATATTTTCGCTCCCGGCCCCAGGCGCCAGTTGTCGATATTACCGCCGAATGCCGACGGCGGCACCGAATCGAGTGGCTCCGGATGGTCTGGCGCCAGCCCGATCGTCCCGAAATGCAGCCGCACGGGAACATGCACACCTTGCAGCACCGGATCGCGTGGCTCGATCGTCGCGTGGTCCACCGGCACCCCGGGATAGTCGATCGTGTTATGCACGGTACCGAACGGATCGGTTTGCGGCGTCCAGCGGTAGCTGTACGCCGCGTGGGCACAGGGACGCCCACCGCAGGTGACGATTTCGTAAATCGTGATGACCTCGCGCGGTTTCGGCGCGGTTAACAGGTCGTCGTAATGCCGGCCCCACCAGACCGCGGCGTTGCTGCCGAAACAGCGCCCCGCGAAGCCCGGGGCGGCGCTTGGCCGCGGTACGATGTCCAGCATCTCCACTTCCAGCACGTCGCCCGGCCGCGCCTCCTCCACCGTGATCGGGCCGGTGAGGATATGCACGCCAAACCCCTCACCCGCGCCCCGGCCATAGATCGAGGCGTTCATAGGACCCGCGCCGCGCCGATCCACCCCCTTCGCCTGCGGCGTCCAGGCAAACACGGCCTCGGCGTCGGGATCGCCGGCGATCATGCGTGCGGCATCGTCGGAGGCATGCTGCGTCAGGGTCTCTACGGTGATTGTGTCGCCAGAACGCACTGCAAGCACTGGAGGCAAGGCACTGCTGAAATAACCCCAGTGCACCGTGGCCGGGGTGGCGTGTAGGTGGTGGTGTGCGGGGTCATCGCCGCGTGGCACCGAGGGAAGCTGCGCGCCGCGCGCGGCTGGCGCCGGATGGCGACCGCCGGCCTGCGGATAGCCGCGGCTGCGCAACAACTGCGGTGCGCCGGCCGGCCCGTGGAGAACGGCGTCCGCCCGATAGGCATTTGGCGCCACGCCATACTGATGGCGGAAAGCCCGGCTGAAATGTGCCGGATCGAGAAAGCCACAGCGAAAACCGATTTCGGCCACCGGCACGGAGGCCTGGGCCGGGTCGCCGAGCGCCTCGGCAGCACGCTCCAACCGTCGGTGGCGCAGGTATTGGCTGAAGCTTTGCCCTTCGTCGTCGAGCAATTTCTGCACGGCCCGCATGGACAGGCCTTCCGCCTCGGCGAACCGGGCGAGATTGAGATGCGGGTCGTCCAGCCGGCGTTCCAGTCCGCGTAGGATGCGCTGGCGCAGCGCGGCCCGATGCGTGCGTCCGCCGGCCAGCAATCCCAAAGCAGATGGGATGAGTTCCGCCAGGGTGACTTCCAACGCCGCCAGCGCAACATCGGCCGATGCATCCATCGCCTCGGCGATGGTGGCGAGCAATGCGGCGAGCACCGGCTGTCGGCCAAGCCGGATCGGCGTCTCCGCAGCGTCGTCAGCGAAGCGCAGATCGAGCAATGGCAGCCGCAGCAGCAGCAGGCGGAACCGCCCGGACAATGCCAGCAGCGGACCAGCCCCGGCTGGCCAGCAGAGCAACTCGCGATCCCGTACCATCGCCTCGCCCGGCAGGCGTGCCGTGCCGTCGAGCATCATGCCGACCCAGTGGTGTCTGCCGTCGGCGCGCCCGGTACGGCGCAGAAGCTGCGCCTGGCCGGCAATCAGCACGATCTCGGTCCCGTGCGGCGCGCAGTGCCGGAGCAATCGGCCCTCCGCGGTGCCGGAGCCGGAGCCAGCAGCGAGGCCAACCTGTGCCAGCGCATGCTCCCAGACGCTGGTACGGCGATCCAGCGGAAACGGGTCAGTGCTGAACCACTCGACGCTCATCGATCACGCCCTGCTGCGACGCCGGATGCAAGCAAGGCGCGTGCCCACGCAGCCACGAGGTGGGCCAGTGTGTTGGCCGCCGCGCCGCCGATGACGGCACTCTGCTCGGCAATGGCGGTCAGTCGGGCGGGAACACGGCGTGGCAGATGCGCGCATGCACGCCCTGGCGCCCATCGACCACCTGGGTGACCGCGAAATCCGCGGCGACGCTCATCAGCGAATACGCATCATCCTTGCTCAGGCCACGATGCTCTGTCAGCAGCCGCAGCATGTCGAGGCTGGCGTTGCGCATCGCCTGGTTCAGGTCCTCGTCGAAGCCGTGCGTCATGAAGCTGTCCGCCGTGCGCAGCAGCGGCGAGGGAAAGCTGAAGTCGCGGCGGATGAAGACCTGGAACATCACGTCGAGCGAGGCCTCGATGGCGGTGCCGCTGATCTCGCCATCGCCCTGGGAGATGTGCGGGTCGCCGATCGAGAACAAGGCGCCGGGGACCTGCACCGGGTAGAACATGGTTGCGCCGGCGCCGATGCGCCAGTTGTCGATATTGCCGCCATGGCGGCCAGGCGGGATAGAACTGACGCGGCCGGCAACGTCGGGTGCCACGCCGGCCGTGCCGAGATGCGGCCGCACCGGTACCCGCACGCCACACAGCGCCGGCTGGCGGCAGCAGTCCCGTTCATGCGTGATCGTGCCGGGAACCAGGTACTTGCCGGGGAAATCAAAGGCGAAGACGGCCTCCGCGGTCTGGCTGGCTGCGTCCATGCGGTAGATGGTGACGCGCTCCTTCTCGCCGAACTCGCGATAGAGGTGTCCCCAGTTTGCGGCCAGGTTCGAGCCATAGCGCAGCCGCGGCGTCATTTGCAGGTAATGCACCTCCAGCATGTCGCCGGGGCGGGCATCCGCGACGAAAATTGGCCCGGTGAGGATGTGGACCCCGGGATTGCGGTCATCCGGCGGGATGCCGTCGTAGATAGCAGTCACACCGGCATCCATCATCAGCTCTGGCGCATCGCCGGCGTGGTGCGTGATCGCCTCGGCGCGCACGATGTCGCCGCTGGCAACCCTAAGGACCGGCGGCAGCGAGGCGTCGAAATAGCCCCAATGCACGGTCTTCGGCGTTGCCGGCAAATCGTGCAGCGCCGGACGCGGCTGGGAACGTTCTGTCGTTTGGTCGTCGCGAAGCAAGGTCATGGCAATGTTCCGTTGCGGCACGGTGGACGGCCAGGCGGGCGCGTGCCTTCGTGTGGCGTGCGCAGCCTGGCGTTCGGCGTTAGGGCCAGGGATGGCCCTGGAGCGCCACACAGCTTAGCCTGCGGTTCATCGGGCTGGTTAGCACGCCCCGGCCGGAGCCTTGCCATTTCCAGCGCGGCGCTCGTGAATGCGAGGCGACAAAGCCTATTGATTGGGCAACTGCCAGCGCTATAGGCTTCGGTTTGGCCCAGACGCGACTGTCAAAGGTAGAGCGGGTTGCGCGGACGGTGGGACTGGTGCCGACTTGCTGATTTCCATGACATCGACGCAGGCGTCCTTGGCGCCCACCGCGACCAGATTCAAAATCCACCGCACGCCCTACCCCCGGTCCACAAAGACGGATCCCAGAATACCCGGCGCGCACTGCCACCCCCAGTTTCGAGGTGGTCCCACAGCGCCCACTGTAACTCATTGAAATCGCCAAACTTCCTTAACGCCATGTGTGGACGGCCCCCTGGATGCAAGAGCTTGAGGGAGAATTCTGACGGTCGTGTCGATTGCGAGCATGTGTCCGGCCTGTTGACGCGGCACCATGTCCGCTGGCCCAGATGGGTTCCGCGATCCAGCCCCAAACACTT
>DATKPQ010000130.1:0-15438 GCA_035523995.1 Acetobacteraceae bacterium
GAACTCATGCACATGATCTACAAGGGTCAGCTGCCGACGACAGGCGAATTGCGTCCGGCGCAGCAATTCTATTCGCTGGCGGGGTAAGCCATCCCAGAGGCTGGGTTGAACTCGCACGCCAAGGAAATTTGCGACAGAACCACGCCGAACGCCACCGCGCCGGGGTGAGGGTCGGGACCGCGATCACAGAAGGGGCAGCCAATTTTCTGGTGAACCGCCGGATGAACAAAAGTCAGCAAATGCGCTGGTCACGGCGCGGCGCCGACCTACTGCTTCAGGTTCGGTGCGCGGTCTATAATGGTACGCTCGGTTCCGAATTCGGACAGAAATTCCATCCAGCCAATGACTCACGCCCGCCAACCGCTATTGCCAGCTGACCCCAGTTTTGCACCAGTCCTACAGTGCATCGTACAAACCTCGCACCATAGACCACGCGTCAGGCCACCGCGAGCAGCCGGCCGCGACTAGCCATGAGCGGTTGGATACGTTGCCCGTACTGCTCCATGCCGATGACAAAATCGTCGAACGTGAGCATGATGCCCTTCGTTCCGGGCACGCTCGCCGCCTCATCCAGCATGCGCGCGACATTGGCGTAGGACCCGACCAGCGTTCCCATGTTGAAGTTCACCGGGCTGGTGGCCTGCGTCATCCATCGAGCGGTGGAGCCTTCGCCAGCCGTCACATCACCGCCCGCCTGCAGGCCGAGATACGCCAGCGCGTCGACGTCCGCTCCCGCCTGGTAGTGATGCCATTTCGCGAAGGCGGCCTCATCGGTCTCGTCGGCGATCACCATGAAGAGTGGATAGCTGCCGACATCACGACCGGTTTTCGCCAATCCGTCCAGCAGGCGCGCATTGGTCGCGGCGTAGGCAGCCGGCGTGTTCAGGCCAGCGGCGACGCAGAAATTGTAGTCGGCAAATTCCGCAGCGAACTGCATACCGCGCGGACTTTGCCCGGCGCAGACCAGGGGCACGTGGCCGGACGGCGGCGGGCTGAGGCGGCAATCGTTCATTGTGTAGAACCGACCTTTGAAGTCCGAGCGGCCCGTGGTCCAGAGTTCGCGTAGGATCGTGGTGTACTCGCTGAGCATGTCGTAACGATTCTCATAGTGGCCGTCGCCCGGCCACAGCCCCATCTGGTCGTATTCCGCTTTGGCCCACCCGGTGATCAGGTTCACGCCGAACCGGCCGGGCGCGATGGAATCGATCGTGGTGGTCATGCGGGCCACGATCGCCGGCGGGATGGTCAGCGTCGCGACGGTGGCGTAGAGCCGGATACGATGCGTGACCGCGGCAAGTCCGGCCATCAGCGTAAAGCTTTCCAGGTTATGGTCCCAGAACTCCGACTTGCCGCCAAAGCCGCGCAACTTGATCATCGAGAGTGCAAAATCGAGACCGTACTTCTCCGCCTTCTCCACGATGGTCCGGTTCAACGCAAAGCTTGGCTTGTATTGCGGCGAGGTCGTCGAGATCAGCCAGCCATTGTTGCCAATCGGAATGAAGAGTCCGATATCCATGCTGTTGTCTCCTTCGTAGAGTCCGGTCAGATAGCGGCGGTGGTTTCCCGAATGGGCGGTGCTATCGCACCTTGCGTGCGTCCGTCCTCGAGCAGGCGCACATCGCCGGGATGCCAACTCGCCAACGCGCGTTCGCCGATGTCGATCGTATCCGCGAAGTAATCCTTCTCATTGACGTTGGCGACGAACTCCTCATCTTCTCCGATATCGAGTGTAACCTTGACCCAGGATCCCTGATTCTCGATCGCCAGAACCTCGCCGCCCAAACTGTTCATCGCACCCCGCCGCTGGTCGCTGAAGCCAAGCCGACGCACGGCGATGCGATCGCGGCGCACTGCGACGAATGCGCGTTGTTCAGGCGGAACATAGACACCGTCCAGCGGGACCTCGAGCCGCGCCCCGGTAGCGGTGACGATGGTCCCAAAGCCGGTGGCGACAGTCTCGACCATCCCGGACAATACGTTCTGTCCACCCATGAAACGTGCCACATAAGCGGTGCGGGGCAGCAGAAAGATGTCGCGTACGGACGCCGCCTGCTCGATCTTGCCGTGTTCCATAACCACGACGATATCGGCGACGCCCATCGCCTCCAATTGGGTATGCGTGACGTGCACGAAGGTGATTCCCAATTCGCGCTGCATGCGCCGCAACTCGCCGCGCATTTGCAACCGCAGATATTCATCCAGCGCCGATAACGGTTCATCGAGCAGCAGCACCTTGGGGTTGGTGATCAGTGCCCGTGCGAGCGCGACGCGTTGCTGTTGTCCGCCCGAGAGTTCCGAGGGCAGTCGCTGCGCGAATGCTTCCAGCCGCACCTTTTCCAGCAGTTCGCGTGCCTTGGCATGACGTTCGGATTTCGAAGCGCCGCGGATCTTCAGGGCGAAGGCGACGTTGTCGAGAACGCTACGGTGAGGGAACAGTGCGTAGCTCTGAAACATCATTGCGGTGCCGCGCTGCACCGGTGGCAGCCCGACGACGTTCCGGCCGCCGATCAGCACCTGGCCGGAGGTCGGCGTTTCGTGACCGGCGATCATGCGCAGAATCGTGGTCTTGCCACAGCCACTGGGGCCCAGCAAGCAGACATACGAGCCGTCGTCGATCGTCAGATCCAGTTCGGCGACCGCAGGGCGTGCGCCGGGTTTGTAGCGTTTGGTAACTTTGACCAGTTCGATCTTGCCGTTGGGAAAAGTCGCGGCAGTCATGAAAGTCTCCGTCGTGGTTCATTCTGCCTCGGCGCGGCGCGAGCGATGGCGCTGGATCAGGGCGATGGAGCCGAGCGCGACGATGATGACGACGAACGACACCACCGTGGTGATCGTGCCGAGGGCGTACAGCGCCGGCGACGTGACGTTCGTCGTCATTGCCCAGATTTCCAGCGGCAGGGTGTTCACGCTGCCGGCAGTCAGCACGGTGCGCGGAAATTCGTCGTAGGACAGCGTGAATCCGAACAGTGCCACGCCGATGATGCCGGGCAGCAGGATCGGCAAGGTGACCTCTCGGGTGCGTTCCCATGGCGTGGCGCCGAGATCTGTTGCGGCTTCTTCCCAAGAGCGGTTGAAACGGCCGATCACCGAAATCATGATCAGCAGGCCGAACGGCAAGGTCCAGGTGAGCTGGGTGAACAGACCGGATATGTACCATTCGGTCGTCCAGCCGAGCAATTGGAAGACCAGCGATACGCCAAGGCCGACGAACAATCCGGGCAGGACCAGGCTGGCGATTGCCATATAGAAAACGAATCCCGAGCCGGGGAAGCGCCGACGGAAGCCCAGGCCGGCGGCGACGGAGATCACCACGGTGAGCAATCCAACGGCGGTGGCCAGGACGATCGAACGGCGGAAGGCACCGGGAATGTCCACTGCCCGGTTGCCGCCGCTCAGCAGGGTGTGGAACCAGTGCAGCGACAGGCCGTGCAGCGGGAACGTCATGCCGCCGTTCGGACCTTGGAACGACAGCACGTAGATCACCGCCATCGGCCCATAGACGAACGCGACGTAGAGTGCGAAGAAGGCGGCCAACGCGTAGAAGGTCCAGGGGCGGCCGCCGGACGCGGATGCGCGCATGTTGGCGTTCCTCAGGCTACGAGTTCCTTGCGCACATCGACGACACGCAGCACGGCAGCGACCATCAGCAGCACCACGATGACGAGCACCACGGCGCTGGCCGCGGCGGGCGGGTATTGCATAGCGCCGATCTCCTGCTGCAGCGCCGAGACCACCGAAGCGCTCTGGCCGCCGCTCATGACCTGAACCACGAAGAAATCGCCCATCACCTGAGTGACAACGAAGATCGTGCCGAGCGCGATGCCGCTTTTGGACAGGGGGATGACGATCTCACGCAAAATCCACCAGCGCGAGGCGCCGGCGTCCCTCGCGGCCTCGATCAGCGCCGGATCAATCCGAACCATGGAGTTGAAGATCGGCACCACCATGAAGAGGGTGAAGAGATGAACATAGGAAACCACCACGGCGAAGCGGGAGAACAGCAGAAAGGTGAGCGGGTGCGAAATCACGTGGACGTCCAGCAGCGCCGAGTTCACCAGCCCGTCGCGGCCGAGGAACGGAATCCAAGCGATCATGCGAATGATGTCGGATGTCCAGAAGGGAACTGACACGAGAGCAAACAGGCCAAGTTTCACGATCAGGCTGCGGACATGGAACACCAGGAAGTTCGCCAGCGTGAAGCCGATGACCAGTGTCACCGCCCAGACGACAACGGCGAAGCGCAGCGTGCTCAAGTACAGCTCTATCGTGAGGTTGGACGTGAAAATGTCGTGGTAATTGTCCAGGATGAACGTGGGAATGATCGTGACTTGCTCGAAGTCGAAGAAGCTGACGATGAACACGACGATCATCGGCACGCCGAAGAACAACAGCAGCACGAGTGCGAGCGGGCCCACCTGCAGCCATGAAGCGAGCGAGGGTGGCAGTTTGATGCGGCCGCGTGCCTCGATGGGAGAGCTGGGGGAGCCGGCCAGGCCCGCCCTGGCGGCGTGGGCGCTCACGAGGCGACGAACCCGATCCAGCGGCGCGTTAGGTAGCGGTCCTCGTCCATCACCGTGTTCCAGACGGCGATATGTCCCTCGCGTTCCCACAGCGAGCCGCCGTCGCGGACCGCGCCTTTCTTGTCGATCAGGTTGCCGAACGGATCCTTGATGTCGGTCGCGGCCGGCTTGCCCTCGTACCAATAGTCCCACTCGGCCTGGGTCAGAAACTTCTTCGCGGTCGACGGCACTGGCGTGTAATAGCCTTGCTTGGCGATGAAGCCGCCTTGCCAGCCGGAATTGAACCAGTTGATGTACTCCAGGGCGCATTGGAGCTTCAGGCCGGTGAGATGCGCCATCGGCGTCTGTCCGGTGAACCAGCCGCGGTAGCCTTCCTTCAGCGGCGCGTAATAGCAGGGAATACCGCGTGCGCGTACCGCCGTGACGGCTGGCGACCACATCGACTGCACGACCACTTCGCCCGATGCCATCAGGTTCACCGATTCATCGAAATTGGTCCAGAATGCGCGGAACTGGCCCGACTTCTTGATGCCGATCAATAGATCCACGGTCTTGTCGATCTCGGCGCGGGTCATGTTGCCCATGTTCTTGTATTCGATGTCGCCGCGTGCCTGCAGCGCCATGGCGGCATCCATCACGCCGATCTGGGCCTGGTCGTTGAGCGCCGTCTTGCCCTTGTATTTTGGATCAAGCAGGTCCTTCCAACTGGTGACGACGCTCTTGCCGCCAACCAGGTCCGGTCGCACGCCCAGCGTGTCGGCATTGAACAAGGTCGGCACCATGGTCAGCCACTCGGTTGGCTTGTCGGCGAACGCCTTGGCGTCGGGGCCGGTCCAGAATCCGCTGATGAGCGGCGAGCAGCCTTGGTCGGAAATCGGCTTGCCGTCGGGCAATTTGCCGTCGGTGAAAATCGGCAGGGTCTTGTCCCACAGCTTGTAGTCCTTGACGTTGATCGCCTTCACCACGCCCTTGCCTTGCAAGTACTTGATCGTGGAGTTGTCGCTGTAGTTGACGTCGAAGCTCTTCGGCTGGGTCAGCGTGCGCTGGAGCTGTGTCGCCGGATCGACCGCCTGCATCTCGACCTTGAACCCGAGGTCCTTTTCCACCTGGTCCGCGATCTGCTTGATGCATTCGAACGAACCGCCGATGTTGATCAGCGTGACGTCCTTGATGTTCTGCGCCCAGATCGTCGGGAAGCCGCCTGCCGCGCCTGATCCGATCGCTGCTCCGGCGATCGCCGCACTGCCTTTGAGCATTGCGCGGCGCGATAACGTGGCTTTTCTGCTGTTGGGGTTGCTCATGGTCTCTTCGCCCTCCACGTCGCCGTCGTTGCAGCGGAGCCCGCGCGGCTGGCCAGCCGCGCAAGGCTGCGCCGACACTTCCGCAAAGCGCTTCTGCAAACCGCGTACCGGGAAGACGGGCGCGGAACCGCCCGATGTGACAGCAGCACGGCTAAGATTGACTGATTTACCTGCCTAAATCCTAAGCATTTGAACAAAACAACGGAGCAATGTGCCACAGATGACGGACGCGTGACTGTAACTCGCTTATAACAGCACCACCACGGCAGACCGCACAGAGCTGTTGCCCATAGTCAATCCTCTGGTCTGTGAGCGCAGGGACGAAGCGATCTCCCGCGGTGCGAGCGTTTCAGCGGCTCGTCAGGTAGGAGATTGCTTCGTCGCTTGCCCCCCGCAATGACAGCGGTCTCCAGGTCAGCATGGCGGTGTCATCGCCTAATGCCATGCGGCGCGAGACGTGCGGCGTGCCCCGCGTCAGGCCAGTTCCCGCACGCGCAGATCGGATCGCCCGCCAGCGCGTTGGAACGTTTCCAGCGATTCGGCAATGCGCGCGGGATCGATGCCGCGGGTGATGAACACCAGGTAGGATCGGTCCGCGCCGGCGGGCCAGGCCGGCAAATGTTCCGGCGGATGCACCACGTGCTGGGCGGCGTTCATGACCACCGGGCCAGCGTCGCCAATATCCAGCAGCCCCTTGATCCGCAGCACGTCCGGCCCACGCACCTGCAGCAACATGCCGAGCCAGACGCCGAACACCGGCCAGTCGAGCGGCACGTTGAATCCGAGCGCGATCGACCGCACGCCTGCGTGCGTCGACAGTGCACCCGGGTCGTAATCGGCCGGCAGCCGGCGCACGTGGTCCGCATCCGCATCCGCATCCGCAGCCGCACCTGCAGCCAGGACCTCGCTTGCATCGCCCATGCGGGAGACGCTTATCTTCGCCGTCGGGTTCAGTTGCCGCACCCGTATCCGGTGGTGCGCGATCGCCTCGCGCGGGGCAAGATCGGCCTTGGTGACCACGATCCGGTCGGCGGCGATGATCTGCTTGCGCACCTCCGGCTGCCGGTCGATTTGCGCCGCCGCGTTCAGCGCGTCGAGCGTGACCACAACGGACGCGGGCGCGAAATGATGTCGCAGCACGGGGTCGGTGGCGAGCGAGAATAACACGGGCACCGGATCGGCAATGCCGCTGGTCTCGATCACGACGTGCCGCAACGGGGCGAGGCGGCCGCTTTGTTCCAGGTCCAGCAGCTCGCGCAGTTCGCCCACCAGGTCCTCGCGGCGCGTGCAGCAGACGCAACCGCCCTGCAACACGACCGATTGCTCCTGTACCATCCGGACCAGGTGGTGATCGACCCCGACCGCGCCGCATTCGTTGATGATGACGACGACGCCGGCGCCTGAATGTCCGGCCAGGTAGCGGCGCAGCAGCGTGGTCTTGCCGCTGCCGAGAAAGCCCGAAAGCACCGTGACTGCACGGCGTCCGGCCGCGGTCATGCGTCGCTCCCGGCCCCGAGGCGCCGCAAGTGGCGGAGTAATGCACCATCGAGCGGATCGACCGCCCGGCCGGCCATCCTCGCGGCAGCGGGCCAAACTTCCGCCAGGCTCGCGGCAACAAGCTGCACGCCCTTCCGGTTGCCAAGCACGTAGTTCGTGGCGCTCCAGTCGTCGCTGATATCGAGGCCATAATGCGCCAACACCTTGGCGATCAGCCGGGTGCGGGCGTAGCGGTCTTGCCGCCGCTTCGTCTCACTTTCGCCCTGGCTTACCTGCTGCGGATCCAGCAGGCGCTCAGACCAGTGGATCTCGCTGAACATCTGGCCGCACAGCACGCACATAAGATAGCGTTCCGACCGCTTGCCGTCATACCGCTGGGAACGGCCGGCGCGCGCGGAAGTCCTCGGCCATTTCCTCCATGGTCATCCAGCGAATGCCATCATGCGCGTTGATGTGGCCGATCAGCCGTTCCAGCATCAGCAGCACCTGCGGGCGGCCGCTCACGTCGGGATGGATGGTGATCGGGAACACGCCATACTCCATCTCGCGATAGACCCAGTCGAACTCGTCGCGCCACATCTCCTCCAAATGCCGAGGATTGACGAAGCCGTGACTGTTCGGGGACTTCTTGATGAACATCATCGGCGGCAAGTCGTCGACATACCAGTTGGCGCCGATCTCGACCAGGTCGACCTCCTTGCCGCGCTTCAGCGGATGCATCCAATCGGCGGCAGCCTTCGAATAATCGATCTTGGTCCAGGTATCGCCGACCCGCGCGTAGAACGGCAGGAAGTCATTGTAGGCCTGGCTGTGATCGTAGCGGAAGCCGTTCTGCAGCAGCAGTTCGGCGGTGACGTTGGACATCTCCCACCACGGCGCGACATAGCCGCGCGGCTTCTTGCCGGAGTATTGCTCGATCAGTTCGATCGATTTCTTCAACACATCCTCTTCCTGCCGGCGCGTCATGGAAACAGGGTTCTCGTGCGAGTAGCCATGCGCGCCGATCTCGTGGCCGGCTGCGGCGATCATGCGGGTTTGCTCGGGGAAGGTTTCGATCGAGTGGCCCGGGATGAACCAACTCGCCCTGATCTTGAATTTGTCGAATAGTTTGAGAAGTCGCGGTGTGCCGACCTCGCCGGCGAAGACGCCGCGTTGGATGTCGGAAGGCGAGTCCTCGCCGCCATAAGACCCGAGCCAACCGGCAACCGCATCGATGTCGACGCCGAAGGCACAGTTTATTTGCTTTGGCATTTTGCTTCTCCTCCAGTCGGTGCCGGACGGATCAGGATTCCGAGGGACCCGCGGTATTGCTGTCATTGCGAGGGGCGGAGCGACGAAGCAGTCTCTCGCCCACCAAGCCGCTAATAAGCTCGGGCCGCGGGAGATTGCTTCGTCGCTTCGCTCCTCGCAATGACAGTGGTCTGCACGAGAGTGGTCTCCAGGACAGTGGTCTCCACGATTCCGATCGCGGCGAAAACGCTCTAGAACTCCTTCCAATCGCCGGCTGCTTCGAAAGCGGCGGCCGCGCGGTAGATCGTGACTTCGTCCCAGTGCTTGCCGACCAGCATTGCACCGATCGGGAGCCCGTCACACATGCCGCAGGGGACGGTCATCGCCGGATGACCCGTGATGTCGAATGGGGCGGTGTTGGCGATCATCTCGAAGGCCCGTTGCAGGTACAGCGCGAGCGGTGCGTCCGCCGGCGGCAACGGCGTGGCCTTCATCGGCAGTGTCGGCATCAGCAGCAGGTCATGGCTGCCCAACGCAGCATCGTAGGCTGCCCTCAGCCGGCGCATTATGTTCTGCGCCTTGGCATAGTAGCGTCCGCGATAATGGCGAACGAAATACTCGCCCAGGAACATCGAGATTTTCAGCGAATCCGACAGGGCGTCGGCGCGATCGCGCCAGGCGGCATGGGCGTCCAGCAGGCCGACCGTATAGAGGCCCTTCCAATTGAACCCCATGCCGTTGCCGTTCATCATCTGCACCTGCAGGCCCTCCAGGGCGATCGGCGCCCAGATGTCCTTGCCGATCCGGTGCATCGGCAGATCGACTTCCTCCACCTTGGCGCCCAGCCTGGCAAACCGCGCGCCTGCGGATTTCACCTTCGCGTCGACATCGGCTTCCGAATTGGCCCAGCTGAAGCCTTCCTTGACCACGCCGATCTTCAATCCGGCGCAGCCCATGCCCAAGGCTTCGGTGTAGGCTGCGACCTTCGGCGCATATTGCCGCGGATCGAGTCCGTCTTCGCCAGCCAGCACTTCCAAGAGCAATGCGTTATCGGCAACAGTCCCGGTCATCGGACCGGTGTGGTCGATGGTCGACTCGATCGGCATCACGCCGGTATAGGGCACCAGACCCCAGGTCGGTTTCATGCCGTAAACGCCGCAGAACGCTGCGGGAATTCGAATCGAACCGCCCTGGTCGCCGCCGATCGCCATGTCCACTTCGCCCGCGGCCACCAGTGCGCCGCTGCCGGACGACGATCCGCCGGCCGAGAAGCCGTGTTTCTGAGGATTGTGCACCGGGCCGGCGGCGCTGGTGTGGCTGCCGCCCGACAGGCAGAAGCACTCGCAATGCGCCTTGCCGAGGATCGTCGCGCCGGCGTCCAGCATGCGCGTCACGATCGTCGCATCGATGTCCGGGACGAAGCCTTCCAGCGTCGCCGCACCGTTCATCATCGGTACGCCGGCCAGGCACACATTGTCCTTCAGCGCCACGCGCTTGCCCGCCAGCTTGCCACCCGGCGCGCCCGTCACGGTCGTCTTGATATACCACGCGTTGAACGGGTTTTCCGTGCCCACCGGGCGATATCCCGGGGTACGGGGGTAGCGCACGGCCGGCTTCTCGTCGGGCAGGCTGTCAACCACGTCGTAAGACGCGATCGTGCCTTCCATCAATTCGCGAAATTGCTCCAGCAGCTCCGGCTGCATATCCATGCCGAGATCGAACACGATATCCTGCAACTGGGCCGTTGTGGGCCGCCTGACCGTCATGTTCCTTCTCCCTGTCGTGCGCCAACCATTGTCAGCTTCCCATGCCAACGAACTCTGCCACCAACGAAGGATCGGTGGCATCCTGCGGCTGCATCTCGCGCGTGATGACGCCCTTCTGGATGATCAACACGCGATCCGCCAAAGCCGATATAAACTGCAAGTCCTGCTCTACGAGAATCATGGTAAGGCTGTGAGATGCCCGCAGTGACTGCAAGGTCTCGACGATTTCCTCGACGATCGAAGGCTGGATGCCTTCAGTCGGTTCGTCCAGCAGGATGGCGCGCGGACCGCCGCACAGGCAGCGTGCCAGCGCCAGCAACTGCTGCTCTCCGCCGGAGAGCGCGCCGCCCGGGCGGTTGAGCAAGCGGGTCAAACGCGGAAACGCGGTCAGCACATTTTCGATGGTGCTGCGCTCGCCGGCGGGCGCCAGCAGACAGCCCATACGCAGGTTCTCGTGCACGCTCAGTGCGGGGAAGATCTCGCGTCCCTGGGGCACATAGCCCAGGCCGCGGCGGGCGCGCATCGCGGGCGTGGCACGGGTGATGTCGCGATCTTCCAGCAAAACCTGGCCGCCGGTGGCAGGCAGATAGCCCATCAGCGCCTTCAACAGCGTTGTCTTGCCCATGCCGTTGTGACCGAGCACGCCGACGAATTCGCCACGTTCCACGCTCAGGGTGATGCCGCCCAGGATGGGAATGCGGCCGTAGCCCGCGCGCAAGCCGGAGACCTTCAGCATCTCATGCCGCCCGCTTGCCCAGATAGACATCACGCACGGTCTGGTTGGTCAGCACCGCGTCCACATTGTCCTCCACCAGGACACGCCCCTGGTTGAACACTGTCACGGTCTTGGCGATCATGCGGACGAACTGCATGTCATGCTCGACCACGATCAGTGCCCGCGTGCGGTTGATTTCACGGATCAGTTCGGACGTGCGTACCACCTCGTCATAGGTCATGCCGGCGGCGGGCTCGTCCAGCAGAATCAAATCCGGCTCCTGGGCCAGCACGGCGCCGATCTCCACCCATTGCCGCTGGCCGTGCGCCAATTGACCGACCGTGCGCCAGGCGATGTCCGTCAGGCCGGTGCGGGTCAGCACCTCGTCGACCATCGCGCGGGCGCGGTTGGGCGAATGGGTGCGCGCCGCCGCGACGAAGATGTTTTCGTGCACAGACAGCCCATTGAACACGTTGGGTACCTGCGTCTTGATGCCGACGCCGCGGCGGGCGATCTCGTGCGTCTTGGCGCCGGTGATGTCATGGCCGCGGAATTTTATCGCGCCGGCACTCGGTTTAAGCTGGCCGGTCAGCATTTTGAAGAACGTGCTCTTGCCTGCGCCGTTCGGGCCGATCAGGCAACGCAACTCGACTTCGCCCAGCGCGAAATCCACCGCATCGACGGCGGTGACGCCATCGAACCGCATGGTCAGTCCGCTGGTCTGCAGCAGCGGAACGATCATGGCCGCACCGGCTTGGCTTCCGGCAAGGCCGCGACGCGACGCTGCGAAAACACGCGCAGCGTCACGCCGCGCAGTACCGGCACGACACCCTGCGGCACCAGCAGCACGAAGGCGACCAGCACCACGCCCAGGATCAGGTCGGCGTTGAACGTCTGCTGGGAGCCGATCACCGTGATCAGGTATTCGATCGCGACGGCGCCGAGGATGGGTCCGACCAGGGTTCCCAGGCCACCGACCAGCACGAAGATGATGATCTGTGCCGATTGCGACAGGCCGAACACGGTGGGACTGATGAAACCGCCCCAGTTGGTGAACAGGCAGCCAGCCAGGCCGGCGATCCCGCCGCCGATCGCGAACACCAGCAGCTTGTACAGGCGCGGGTCGTAGCCGAGCAGCATGGCCCGCGTTTCGTTCTCGCGGATGGCGACCACGACGCGGCCGAATTTGCTGGCGAGGATCAAATGCAGCATCAGATAGACCAGCACCAGCAAGCCCATGCAGACGTAATAGAGCTGCTGCGGGTCGAGCGGCGACGAGGGATCGCCGGGCATGTTCAACGGCGGGATCGAGGGCATGCCGTTGAAACCGCCCAGCGGCGCGTTGCCGATGTGATAGACATCGCCCGCGGTGGAATTCGCCACGTTGAACAGGATCACCGTGACGGTCAGCGTGATGACGCCGACATAGGCATCGCTGATGCGACCGTAGAACATGAAATAGCCGAGCAAGGCGGCGAACGCCGCCGGCAGCAGGATCGAGAGGAAGAAAGGGATGGTGGAATCACCCATGTTCATGACGGCGACCGCATAGGTGTAGCCGCCGAGGCCGAAGAAGGCGGACTGGCCGAAGCTCATGATGCCGCCATATCCCCAGATGAAGCCCTGGCTCAACGCCAGCACTGCCATCGCAATGAACACCGTTGCCTGCACCAGCCCGAACAAGCCGGTGACCAGCGGCAGGCCGAACATGACGACGAGCATGGCGGCGAGCACCGCACATAATCCCGGCCAGGCGGGACGCGGCTTCACAGGCTTCTCCGGAAGAAGCGGCCGGTGATGCCTTGCGGCAGGATGCGGATCATCACCAGGGCGGAGATCAACAGCGCGACCTCGCCGAATACCGGGGTGGTCTGGAATGTTACCACCTGATCGATGAAGCCGAACAAGGCCGAAGCCAGGCCGCTGCCGGTGATGATCGCGGCGCCGCCGCCGATCACGGTGATGAAGGCGCGCGCGATATAGGCAGCGCCCATGGTGGGAGCGACGCCGGACACCGGCACCAGCACGCCGCCAGCCAGTCCGGTCAGCGCCGCGCCGAGGACGAAGGTCGCCATGTAGATCCGCGGCGGTGAAACGCCGAGGGCAGCCGCCATATCGGGGTTCTGCATGGTGGCGCGCGCGATCAGGCCGAAGCGGGTGAAGCGCAGTGTTGCCCAGATTCCCAGCAAGACCGCCGCCGCCATGACGATCATGAACACGCTGTAGGCACTGGCCTGGTAGCGGCCGATGGCGAACCCGCCGAACGGCGCGGCAACGCCCTTCACCGTGGTGCCGAAGATGGTGGTGATGATGCCGACCAGGAACAAACTCAAGCCCCAGGTCGCCAGCATCGTGTCGATCATGCGGCCGTAGAGGAAGCGGATAATGCCACGCTCCACGATCAGCCCGACGGCACCGACGAACAACGGTGCCACCACCAGCATGGCAAAGAACAGATTGAGGCCGGCATTGGTGGTGATGACAGTTGCGTAGGCGCCGAGCATCAGAAATTCGCCATGCGCCAAATTGATGATCTTCATCATGCCGAAGATCACCCCGAGGCCGATGCTCAACAGCACCAGCGCTGCGATGCTGTTGAGCACGTTGAAGCCGATCAGTGCGGCCAGGGCCATGGCGGCGCTCAGGACTTGACGTCGATCACGAACTGCTTGTCGGTGTTGGGGGCCTTGATCAGATTGCAAACCGCGGCGGTGTCGGACGGCGGCTGGTTGGGATAGGACGCGATCACGTCCCAGGTCTTGTCGACGGCCTTGCCGAGATAGGCGTTGCGGATCACGTGGTGGGTGGCGTGGTCGATGGTGACCTTGCCCGAGGGGCCGTCGAAGCTCAGTCCGGTCTCCAGCGCCTTGATCACGGGCATACGCTCGATGCTGTTGGCCTTCTTCACGCCCTCAGCCCATAGATGGAAGCCTTCATAGGTCGCCGCCGCCGTGAAGCCGGTGACGTCGAGCGGGAAGAAGTCGACTGCCTGCACTGTGCCGCCGCCGTCGCGGGTGTATTTGGTCATCCACTTGGCGGTGATCTGGCCGTAGTTGTAGTCGGCGGCGAGGATGTAGACCTTCTTTCCCCAGGTCTTCAGCGCGTACGGCACCAGCTTGTTCACGGTCTGTGCGGGCGTGGTGCCGGTGCAGAAGATGTCACGATCGCAGACGCCGCCTTCGTACAGTACGTTGTAGAAGTACAGGATGCGATAGCGGTCGAACACCGGCCGGATCGCTTCGCGCGAGGCCGAGGTGATGCCGCCATGCACCACCGCAACCCGATCTTTCAGCGCGAGTTGCTGGGCATATTGCGAATAGAGCTGAATGGTGGACTGGGTGTTGTAGTTGATCAGCTCGATCGGCCGTCCCAGCAGGCCGCCGGCGGCGTTGACCTCGGCGACCGCCAACTGAATCGCATCGAACATGGGCTGGCCGGATGTGCCGATCGGCCCTGAGAGATCAAGCAAGCTGCCGACCTTGATCGGTTCGGCGGCTTCCGCCCGGCGAATGAACGGTGCTGCGAGCACGGTGGTTGCCACCGCTGCAGCCGATTGCAGAATTTCGCGGCGGTTCCGAACCATGCAGCGTCCCCATATCTTGTTGCAGTGATTATGCAAATCGTCGCATCCAAGACTCGTGCCAGATCGAGTTGCGGATAAAACACCAGCCGGCGATGACCGAGGTGAGTCGATGAGTAATTGGCATGCAGCCCGTGCTCACTCCACAAGCAAATTGCTTTGGAGCAAGTAGAGGTCACAGCGTCGGTTGTCAGATAGACAACGCCAGCAGCCTGTTGGACTGAGTTCCCCCGATCGAACCGGCGCGTGGGAGAAGCCGTTCTGACGCCCAACCGATCCCGCCGGCTGTGGGGCGGCCGAGCGTACCTTGTGACTCAATTCGCTCGATCCGACTCAGGGCGCTCAAACTGATCCGCAGAATTGGACGACAGAACCCTGAGACCGTCCCAAACATGGGGGTGATCACGCTGCCATGCGAAATGAGAGGCGACGCCGGCTCATGCTGCCGTGATCCGCTTCAAGCGTTGCGTTGACGGTGGCGGTTCGAACCTGGAGCATCAGATGAGCACCACGTGACGACCAGCGCATTTGCTGGCACGCTCCCATCCGGCGGTGCAGCAACCATTGCACGGCGCCCTCCGTCGGTGAAGTCGAGAACGGCTCGTCATCCAGCCGGGCGGACGCATAATCGATGATCAGATCGGCGAGACCGGACACGTAGGTCTCCAGCGCGGTCAATGCCTTCGCAAGGTTCGCTGCCGATCTCGCCGCCGCGGTTTTTCCTGCCGCCTTCGCTGTGACGGCCGGCAGTGTGCGCTGGATCAGCCAGAGTGCCCGCCGGGTCTGGCCATGCCAAAGGCGCCAGCGGATGTGTTCGACCGCATCGGTG
>DATKPQ010000131.1:0-3113 GCA_035523995.1 Acetobacteraceae bacterium
CGCACAATCCTGTTGCCGTCCCTTCGAGAAAGGTAACAGACTTCTGCAACAGACTTGGTGCCCGAATTGGCCATAGGGCGGCCGACTCGCGCCCAAATACGGCTTCGTTCGCCATATGTTCGAAAATTTGGCCGAAAATGAACCTACGAGGTGATCGGGCCTTGTGGGCGTGCCCTTGTGCTCCTGCTGATAGGCGAGGTCGGTCCATTCATAGTCGATACCGGGTGGCAGCACCCGCGCGGCCAGCACCTCCATTCTGTGCAGCGCGGTGCCGGTGGCGACACCAGGCGCCGCGACACCTCGGCCGCCGGATACAGGTTGTAGCGCGGCACGCGGTAGGGGATCGTCGTATTCTTCAATTGTGCGACCGTTCCGATCGGCACCATCTCGCCAGCCGAATTGCGCACTTTCAGTCCCATCAGATCCTGCCGGTCGCTGCGGAACCGCGCATCGGCCTGAGCGATCACCTCGTAAGTGCGGCCGAGGAAATTGAAGTCGTTGACGTATTGGGACCCGAGATAGAGCTGCAGGGTGTCGAACACCTCGGTCGGCGTGACACCAACCTTCTCGGCCTTCAGCCGGTCGATATCGGCATAGACCGACGGCGACCCGGCATTGAGCAGCGTGAACACGCCGGCGAAGCTGGGGTCCTTGTTCGCCGCGGCCACCAGTGCGTTGGCGGCCTTGACGAGCGCCCTGGTGCCGAGGCCCGGCCGATCCTCCAGCATCATCTTGAAACCGCCGGCATTGCCGATGCCCTGCACTGGCGGCGGCGGGATCGTCAGGACATAGGCTCCCTGGATCACCGAGAGGCGCTTGCGCAGAGCGGCCAGCACCGAGTTCGCCGTGATCCCCGGGATGTGGTGGTTATACAGCGACGGCAGGCCGGAGAAGATGGTTCCTGCATTGGACGCAACCGTGAACGTGGTCGCGTCCAGCCCCGCGAACGGCGCAGCATGCTCGACGCCCGGCGTCTTCAGGATGATATCGGTCGCGCGCTTCACCACCCGTTCCGTGCGCTGCAGGCTCGCGCCGGGCGGCAGTTGCAGCACCGTGATGAGATAGCCTTGATCCTGCTCCGGAATGAATCCGGTCGGTTCGTGGGCGAACTCAAAGCCCGCGGTTCCGATAAGGCCGGCATAGACCAGCGCAACGATCGCGAGCGCGCGCACCAGCCGGCTGGTCAGCGCACCATAGGCTTCCGACAGCCACTCGAACCCGCGGTTGAAATAGCTGAACGCGCCGCGCAACAGCCGCCCCGCAAGCGCGCCATGGCCGGCACTGTGCGGATCATGCGGATGCAGCAGCAGCGCGCACAGCGCCGGGCTCAGCGTCAGCGAGACAAAGCAGGAGATCACGGTCGAGGCCGCGATGGTGACGGCGAACTGGCGGAAGAACTGCCCGGAGATGCCGGAGAGAAATGCGGACGGGACGAACACGGCACACAGCGTCAAGGCGATGGAGACAAGCGCACTGCCCACTTCGTCCATGGTTCGGTGCGCGGCCGCCTTCGGCGTCATGCCGGTCGCGATGTTGCGCTCGACATTCTCAACCACCACGATCGCGTCATCGACGACGATGCCGACCGCAAGCACCAGTCCGAACAGCGAGAGATTGTTCAGCGAGATACCGAGCGCGTACAGAATCGTGAAAGTACCAACGAGAGAGACCGGAATGGCGATGACCGGAATGAGCGACGCGCGCCAGGTCTGCAGGAACAAGAACACCACGCCGACGACCAGCAGGATCGCAACAAATATCGTCGTCACCACCTCATGCACGGACTTGGCCACGAAGATCGTCGGGTCGTAGATGACGATGTCGCTGACGCCCGGCGGAAAGTCCTTCTTGAGGTGCTGCATGGTCGACAGGACCTCGTGCTCGACCGCCAGCGAGTTCGCGCCGGGCTGCGCGAAGATCAGCAGCGGCAGGCCCTCGTAGCGGTCCACGTAGGCGGTGGAACCGTAATCGGCCGCACCGATCTCCACGCGGCCGACATCGCGCAGGCGGGTCACGTGCCCATGCCCGTCATTCTTCAGAACGATGTTGGCGAATTGTTCCGGCGTGGTGAGCCGGCCAAGCGTCTGCACATTGAGCTGATAGGCCGGCTGTCCCGCGACCGGCGGCTGGTTGAGAATCCCTGCGGACACCTGCACATTCTGCGCGCGCAACGCCGCAAGCACCTCATCGGCATTCAGCTTGTAGGCGGCCACCTTGTCGGGATCGAGCAAGATGCGCATCGCGTAGTCGCGTGCGCCGAACAACTGCACGTCGCCGACGCCCGGAAGCCGCGCCAGCGCGTCCTTCACATGCAGCGTCGCATAATTCGACAGATAGAGATTGCCGCGCGAGCCATCGGGGGAATAGAGGTGCACCGCGAGCAGGATGTTCGGCGTTGCCTTGCGCACCTGCACGCCGAGCCGCTGGACATCCTCGGGCAGCCGCGGCAGCGCGTCCTCCACGCGGTTCTGCGTGAGCATCTGCGCGATGTTCAGGTCGGTGCCGATCCTGAACGTCACGGTGATCGTGAGCTTGCCGTCGCCGGTGGACTGGCTGCTCATGTAGATCATGTTCTCGACGCCATTGATCGATTGCTCGAGCGGCGTGGCCACGGTCCGGCTGACCACCTGGGCGGACGCGCCGGGATAGGTCGTCGTTACCTGCACCGTCGGCGGCACGATGTCCGGATATTGCGCGACCGGCAGGATCGCCAGCGCGCCGAGCCCGATCAGCGTGAGGAAGACGCTGATGACCGTCGCCAGGATGGGGCGATCGATGAAGTGGTGTGTGAAGCGCATGGTGATCTCGCTAGCTTGAGCCTGCATCGCCTGAAGGGCTGGGCGTGTTGTTCGGGGCGATCCTGCCGGGGACCGGCGTGACCTTCGCCCCCGGCCGCGCTCGCACCAGGCCGTCGATGACGACCCGGTCGCTCGCCGCGAGGCCGCTGCGGATGACGCGGAGCCCCTGATAGAGCCAGGGGAATCGCTCGAAAAGTTCAGCCTGTGCCGAGCAGGATAGCGTGGAGGTAATGTGGGTCCCATGCGGCCAGCTTGCGGCGGACCTTGAGGCTCTTGCCCGGTTTGGCGGAGCGCAGCAGGTTCATGACCATGTGT